>CBDUYN010000220.1:0-15189 GCA_965371445.1 uncultured bacterium
CGTAGGGAGAGGGCTGCGCCTGCCCTCTTCTCGGCGCCTTCAGGCGCCTTCGCTGTTATGCCGAGCTCGGCATAACAGCGAAGACGTCCCTACGAACGAGCAAGTGACGTCCCAGCCCCGTCAGGCGGTCCTGGGTGGGATCCGGAGCGATGACCTCGAGGTAGCGGCTCTGGCCGAGATCGGCGAGGGCGTTATGGGCGCCGACGCCCGGGTGGCGTCCGCCGGGGGCCGTCTCCGCGGAATCCGGAGGTGGTTGAAGAGCTCCGTCGCGAACACGGAAGTTGCGCTGTCTTGACAAACCTCCTCCTAGCTCAGAGAATCCCGAGTGGTTCTTCGATCTCCGTGGTTGCCGCCGGGGGTGCCCGGCCGGCTCCTCACAAAACCTTGGAAACGCCGTAAGGCTTGAAAGGGAGGAGAGATGACGCAAGTCTGTCGGGGAAAGGTCCTCATCGTCGATGACAGCTCGTCGGCGCTCAAGATGGCGAGTCTCGCCCTCAAGAACGCGGGGTACGAGGTCATCGCCAAGAAGGAGGCCATCTTGGTCTCCAGCACCATCCAGCGGGAGAAGCCCCAGATCGCGCTGTTCGACGTGAACATGCCGGCGATCCAGGGTGACAAGCTCGCCGAGATCGTCCGCGGCCACCCCGCCTGCGCCGAAACGGTCCTGCTGCTCTATTCCAGCCAGCCCGACGTGGAGCTCGAGACCCTCGCCCGCAACTGCGGAGCCGACGGCTTCATCCAGAAAGGCCTGGACGCGGGGAACCTCGTCCGCCAGGTCAACCGGTGGATGAGCCGGATCGAGGAAGACGCCGTGGAGACACAAAAGGGTGGCTCCTGAAATCGGCCGTGTCGAGAGCGGCGGCGAGCTCGCCTGGCCCTATTTCGGGATGTCAAGATCGATCTCCCTCAGCCGTGCCGGCAGCCGGCTCGCCCGGAGACTGGAAGGACCGCGGCTCAAACCCTGACGGGTTCACGAGCCCGAGGATGTCGTTGCGTCGCCGAGCAAGAAAGAAACCGTGGTCGAGGACCTTCTCGGCCATCTGCTCCGACACCTCGCCGTCCGCCACGATCATGGCGTAGATCCTGGTATTCCGAGGTGAGCTCGGGAAGCTGCCGCACCATCTCGAAGAGCCGCTCGACGGCCATCGCCAGACGGACCTGTCCTCGCACTGGACGGAGATGAAAGATCCGCTCTCGATGAACGGGGCGATGGCATCGAAAAGCCCGAAGTCGCCGAGATCGAGAGACTTCTGGCCGGATCGGCAGGCGAAGCCTGCCCTAGCTCGCTTAATAAACCTCGTCGTGGGTCCCGATCCCGAGCAAGAGGATGTCATCTTCCTCGGCGGATGTACTCGGAGTAAACCTGAAGAGAACCCGTAGGTCGAGCTCGACGGTGCAGGCCCACCTTCCGGTAAGCTTGCCCTTGAGCTTGTGACTTGCCAGGCTCGCTGCGAACGGGTCCTTTTGCAGCAGGGTAAGAGCCGCTTCGATACTCTCTTTGACCGCCGGCTGCTTCTTCAGGGTGCGTTTGAGCGATCGGGCGAAGGTGTTGGTCCAGACGAGGGACCTCATCCAGTGATCTCACGCATCAAATCGGCGGCCGCGCCGCGACGGAACTCGCCCTGGGCATACTCCTCTTCGACCTGGGCAACGCTTCCCCAGAGCTCCTCCCGGCGTTGCTCACTCCGGCGACGCCGCAAGATGTCCATGAGGCTGTCCTGTTGCTCCTCCGGCAACGACTCGAACATATCCAGAGTTTCTTGAAACGTCCCAGCGTGATGGCTACTCATCCGAGGTTCCTCACTGTCTACCAGCAGTGTACAACGGGGGTTGCACCGGTGCAAGCGCGACGACCATCTCGATCCCCAGAGGGGCACGGCCGAGGCCCGAGGCGAGGTGCCCGGCACTTGCCGGTTCGAGGGCCGCAGGTCGAAATCACTTAACGGGACGGCGGAAGAGGAAGACAGCCCGAACCGACGGATGCCGAGGCGCGAGGCCGCAGATCGTGTCGCAGGTCAGACGTAGACGCTCACGACGGACCCCCTCCCGCTCGGCGAGACGTCTGGCCTCACGGCGCCGCCGCGGCTCGTCGTCGGTGCGGGATTTCCGGCCGGAAATCTATTCCCGGCCCCTCTCCAGGACGCTGCGTAGCCCCGCGAGCTTGACGGGTTTCGCGATGTAGTCGTCCATGCCGGCTTCGAGGCAGGCCTCGCGGTCGCCTTTCAACGCGTTGGCGGTCATGGCGACCAGCCGCAGGGGCGCCTCGGGCCAGCGCTGGCGGATGCGGCGTGCCGTCTCGAGGCCGTCGAGCTCCGGCATCTGGACGTCGAGGAGCACCAGGTCGTAGGGACGCTCGCCAAGGGCCTCGAGGGCGGCGACGCCGTTCTCGACGACGTCGGCGTCGTAGCCCAGCTCTTTGAGCATGCGCAGCGCCACCATCTGGTTGACCCGGTCGTCCTCCGCCAGGAGGACGCGCAGCGAGCGGCTCCGCTCGGCCGCACGCTCCGGCTCGGGCTCCTCGTCTTCCGGGGCGTCGGCGTCGGCGGGCTTCGCGTCGATCGTGAACTGGAAGCTCGATCCCCAGCCGAGCTCGGCCTCGACCCAGATGGTGCCGCTCATGAGCTCGCAGAGATGCCGGCTGATGGCAAGGCCCAGCCCGGAGCCGCCGTGACGCCGGGCATGGGAGGCGTCGATCTGGCTGAAGACCTGGAACAGGTCCTCCCGACGGTCCGCGGGGATTCCCGGGCCGGTGTCGTCGACGCGGAAGCAGAGCGTGCCGGGACGGTCGTCGCCGGCCGCAGCGACCTCGACGCGTACGCCGCCTTTCTCGGTGAACTTGACGGCGTTGCCCACCAGGTTGACGAGGACCTGGCGAAGCCGCTTGACGTCGCCGACCCAGGCGGTGGCGAGCCCGGGGGCGATCTCGTAGGTCATCTCGAGGTCTTTCTCGACCGCCAGCGGCGTCAGGATGTCCAGCGCCTGCTCGATCGGCTGCCGCAGCCGGAAGGGAGCCTCGTGAAGCTCGATCTTGCCGGCCTCGATCTTCGAGAAGTCGAGGATGTCGTCGATCAACGAGAGGAGCGCTTCGCCGCTCTTGCGGACGATCTCGGCATATTCGCTCTGCTCGGGGGAAAGCCCGGTCGCGAGCAGAAGGTCCGACATGCCGATGACGCCGTTTAAGGGCGTACGGATCTCGTGACTCATGGTGGCGAGGAAGCGGCTCTTGGCCTGGCTCGCTTCGTGGAGCTCGTGGGTGCGTTCTTCGACCCGCTGCTCGAGGTCGCGGCGCAGGTCGTCGAGCTCCTGGTGGGTGCGAAGAAAGCGGTTGGAGAGCGAGCCGGCGAGGGAGACGATGAAGCAACCGAAGCCGAAAGCGACGAGCCTCGGGGCGTCGACGAGGCCCTGGTCGACGAGCACGTCGTTGATGCCGGAGAGTACCGTCAGAGTGGCGCCTCCGGCGATCAGCCGGGCCTCCGGATGACGGCGCCAGGCCTCACGGAAAATGGTCCAGAGCGCCACGACGGAGATCGCCAGGAGACCGGCCTGCCACACGTAGAGCATCCACAGGTTCCACAAGAGCCCCGGGCTCAAGAGAAGCACGAAGCCGATCGTCACGTTGACCCACTGGAAAGTCCGGAGCGCCTTGCCGATGCGCAACCCCAGGAGCGGCCACAAAAGCTCGATGAAGGCCGCGATCCCCACGTAGCAGAAGAAGTGCTCCACCTCCTTGTAGGTGAGGAAGTGGTCCCCAAGCATGTACTTCCATTGAGTCCGCAGGAACGTGTAGCCGGCAAAGACCACGGCGGAGACGGTGAACCAGAAGTATCCCTGCAGCTCCAGCCGGCGCCGCCAGAGCTCGAAGTAGAAGGCGCCCAGAAGGAGGAAGAGTCCGGCGAGAAAGAGCTGCGGCAGCTCGGAGACGATCTCGCGGCGGGTCAGCATTTCGATCGGCCCCAGGTAATAGGGTCCTTCGTCGGGTCCCGCCACTTCGCCAGGCAAGTCGAGCGGTTTCCAGACGCGCAGCGCGAGGACCAGCCTACCGTCGGGCTCGATCGCCGCGGCGGGCACGGAGTAGATCGCGTGGCGGTCGTAGTCGATGCTCGGCTCGGGAGGACGAGAGCCCACGCCGCCGAGCAACTGGCCGCCGGCATAGACCTCGTAGGCACAGCAGACCTTGCCGAGCCAGAGCCCGAGGCGCAGGTCGGCGTGCTCGGCCGCGGAGAGCCCCGCCTCGCCGCCGACGCGGACCGTGAGCCGGTACCAGGCGCTCTCGGCCCGCACCTCGCGGATCGCGAAGGGCAGCGGGACCCTGACCTCCTGCCAGCCACTGTCGTCGAAATCGGGCTCGGCCCAGGCGGGATCGTCGCCGATCGAGAAGTCCCAGGGGACCCGGAGGCTGGTGACGACTTGCGGATCAGGCATCGAAAGCGGCTCGCCTCCCACAGCTGCGGCGAAGGTCGAGGCGAGCAACACACCAAGCGCAGCTTTCCTGCTGAAGATCCGAGCGTCCGCCATGGCCCTAGTGTAGTCGATGTCGCGACCGACAGGCGACCTGGGAGTCTCTTGTCGAGAAGATCCTCTAGCCTCGCCTCCACCTTTCCGGTACCCTTGCCACTTTCCGGAGCGCCGCCCCGCAAGCTCCGCTGGAGATGGAACCGACCCATGAGCAACCCCGACGCCAAAGCTCCGTCCGCGGCCGCTTCGAGCGAGACCGCGTCGCTTGACTTCATCCGCACGATCGTCACCCACGACGTCGGCGCCGGCAAGCACGAGGGTCGTGTCCGGACGCGCTTCCCGCCCGAGCCCAACGGCTACCTCCACATCGGCCACGCCAAGTCGATCTGTCTGAACTTCGGCGTCGCCGCGGAGTACGCAGGGCTCTGCAACCTGCGTTTCGACGACAGCAATCCCGAGACCGAGGAGATGGAATACGTCGAGTCGATTCAGCACGACGTCCGCTGGCTGGGCTTCGACTGGGGAGCCAGGCTCTTTTTTGCCTCCGACTACTTCGAGAAGCTCTACGAATGCGCCGTCCACCTGATCGAGCGAGGCAAAGCCTACGTCTGCCACCTGAGCGAGGAGGAGATTCGTAGCTACCGCGGCACGGTTACCGAGGCCGGCCGGCCAAGTCCCTACCGCGACCGCTCGGACGAGGAGAACCTGGAGCTGTTCGAACGGATGAAAAACGGGGAGCTCGAGGAGGGCGAATGCGTCCTGCGCGCCAAGATCGACATGGCGGCGTCGAACATGAAGATGCGCGATCCGCTGCTTTACCGGATCCGCAAGGCCACCCACTACCGTCGCGGCACCGAGTGGTGCATCTATCCCTTCTACGACTTCACCCACTGCCTCTCCGACTCCTTCGAGGACGTCACCCACTCGCTGTGTACCCTGGAGTTCGAGAACAACCGCGAGCTCTACGACTGGGTGGTGCGCGAGACCGAGGTGCCGCACCAGCCGCGGCAGATCGAGTTCGCGCGGCTGAACCTGAGCTACACGGTCCTTTCCAAGCGCAAGCTCCTGCGGCTCGTCGAGGAAGGGCTCGTCGACGGCTGGGACGATCCCCGCATGCCGACGATCTCGGGCCTGAGGCGCCGGGGCTACACGCCGGAGTCGATCCGCAGCTTCAGCCAGAAAGTCGGCATCGCCCGCACCTACAACGTCATCGACGTCGCGCAGCTGGAGCACGCGATCCGCGACGATTTGAACCACAAGGCGCCGCGAGTGCTGGCGGTCCTGCGGCCGCTCAAGGCGGTGATCGAGAACTACCCGGAAGGCAAGAGCGAAGAGCTTGAAGCGCCCTACTATCCACACGACGTCCCCAAGGAGGGGTCGCGGACGTTGCCGTTCTCCCGGGAGATCCTGATCGAGCGTGACGACTTCATGGAGGATCCTCCCAAGGGCTATTTCCGCCTCGCCCCGGGCCGCGAGGTCCGGCTCCGCTACGCTTACCTCATCACCTGCCGCGAGGTGGTCAAAGACGATGCCGGCGAGGTCGTGGAGCTGCGCTGCACCTACGACCCGGAGACCCGGGGTGGCGACGCCCCGGACGGCCGCAAGGTGAAGGGCACGATCCACTGGGTGTCGGCCGAGCATTCGCTGGGCGTCGAGGTGCGCCTCTACGACCGGCTTTTTCTGCACGAGAACCCGAACGAAGGCGACGACTTCCGAGCTCACCTGAACCCGGATTCGCTGGAGGTCTTGGGCGGCGCCCGCATCGAGCCGAGCGTCGCCGCGACGGCTCCCGGCACCCACTTCCAGCTCGAGCGCCAGGGCTATTTCGTGACCGACCTCAAGGACTCGACCACCGAGCGGCTCGTCTTGAACCGTACGGTGACGCTGCGCGACACGTGGACCAAGGTCACCGAAAAGCAGGAAGCCGCCGAGCGTGGCGTCTCGGTGCAAGACCGGGCGGCGGAACGCGCCGCGAAGCGGGCGGCCGAGAAAGCCCGCCAGCGCGAGCTGTCAGAAGCCGCGGCCGACGAGGAAGCGCCGGCGCTTTCGGCGGAGCAGGAGGCCGAGGTGAAGCGCCTCGACGAGATGGGGGTCGCGGACCAGGACGCCCGGCTCCTCGTCCAGATCGAGGAGCTGAAGGCCTTCTTCGAGGAAGCCGCGGCGGGCCACGAGAACGTCCGTGGCGTCGCCAACTTCGTCCTCAACGAGGTACGCCGCGAGGCCAAAGACCGTGCGGTCTCGGACCTCGCGTTCACCGGCAAGGAGGTGGGCGAGCTCGTCGTTTTAGTCGATGCCGGGACGATCACCGGCAAGGCCGCGAAAGACGTCTTTGCCGAGATGGTCGAAAGCGGCGGCTCGCCGCGCGAGATCGTCGAGGCGAAGGGCTTAAAGCAGCTCACCGCCGCCGCCGACCTCGAGCCCTTCGTCGACCGGGTGCTTGAGGACGAGGCGGAGAACGTGGCGCTTTACCGCGGCGGCAAGACGGCTCTGATGGGCCACTTCGTCGGCCGGGTGATGCGCGAGACGCGCGGGCGGGCGAATCCGCAGCTCGTCCAGGAGCTTTTGCGTTCGCGGCTCAGTTGACCTCCGCGGCGTCCCGTAGCAGCTCCCACGCCCGCTCCACGTGCCGGCGCTCGGTCATCGCACCCCCGATCGCGAGCCGCAGCGTCAGCTTGCCGTCGAGCTTCGTGTGGGTGAGGTAGACGTCGCCCGAGGCGTTCGCCCGGTCCATCAGCCGCTGGTTCACCTCGTCGCCGTCCTTGTGGCGAAAGCAGACGAGCCCGAGCGGTACGGGCGCCATCAGCTCGAAACGCTCGTCGGCCTCGACCCAGCCCTTGAAGACCTGCGCCAGCGCGACGTGCGAGCGGACGTAGCTCCTCAAGCCCTCGACGCCGTAGTGACGGATCACGAACCACAGCTTCAAAGCCCGGAAACGCCGTCCGAGAGGGATGTGCCAGTCGCGGTAGTCGAAGACCGCCCCCGATTCGGTCGCCTGGTTCTTCAGGTACTCGGGCAGGACGCTCAAAGTCTTGATCAACGCCGCCCGGTCGTCGACGTAGAAGACGTTGCAGTCGAAGTTCGTAAGCATCCATTTGTGGGGGTTGAAGGTGTAGCTCGTGGCACGTTCCAGCCCCTCGTGGATGAAGCGCAGCTCGGGACAGACGGCGGCGTTCCCGGCGTAGGCCGCGTCGACGTGGAGCCACAGGCCGTGGCGTTCGCAGATCTCGCCGATCTCGGGCACGGGATCGAGCGCCGTCGAGGACGTCGTCCCCACCGTGGCGCTGACAAAAAACGGCACACGTCCCGCCGCGCGGTCGGCGGTGATCGCCGCTTCGAGGGCGTCGGCACGCATCGCGAAGCTCTCGTCGACGTCTATGAGACGGAGGTTTTCGCGTCCGATTCCGGCGATCTTGACGGCTTTCTCGATCGAGGAATGGGCCTGGTTCGAGGTGTAGGCGACGAGCGGCCGGTCGACGCCGCGCTCGTTGGTCTCGTAGCCGGTGGCGCGCTCCCGCGCCGCCAGGAGCGCACAGAGCGAGGCCGAGGACGCCGTGTCCTGGATGACGCCGCCGCCTTGGGTCGTCGAGAGAAGCTTCTCGGGCAGAGCGAGCATCTCGACGAGCCAGTCGAGCACGTGCGTCTCGAGCTCGGTGCAGGCGGGGCTCGTCGCCCACAGCATCCCCTGGACGCCAAGCCCCGAGGAGACGAGGTCACCGAGGATCGCCGGTCCCGAGGCGTTGGCGGGGAAGAAGGCAAAAAAACCCGGCGCCTGCCAGTGAGTGACGCCCGGCAGGACGATCTCCTCGACGTCGCGGAGCACGTCCTCGAAGCTTTCGCCCTCGGCGGGCGGATGCGCCGGGAGCTTGGCGCGGACCTCGCCCGGCTCGAGGCGCGAGAGGACGGGATAGCTCTCGACCTCTTCCATGTAGCGTGCGATCCAGTCGACCGCCGCGTAGCCTGAGCGGCGAAACTCTTCAGGAGTCATGTGTCGTCGTTCGTCTTGGCTCATGTTCCCATTGTAGTCGAGGACCGGGAGGGCTCGATCGCGGACATCCCGGAGCTCTGCTAGCCGCTGTTTTCGCAGGCTTTCTTGCCTTCCAAGGCGGTGACCTCGTTGGGATCGAGCTCCAGAGCCTTGGAGAAGGCCTCGAGCGCCGCGGCGCAATCGTCCTGCATCACCAGCGCCGCGCCAGCGACGGCATGGGCGGCGGCGAGCTCGGGATCAAGCTCGATGCTCTTCCTGGCGACCTCCAGGGCTTTCTCCGCCCTGCCCGAGCCGAGCAACATGCGGGCCAGCTTCAGATGGCTCTTGGCCTTGTCGTCGCCGCTCGTGAGCTCCGTGCGCTCGGGCCGTTCGATCCTCGCCAGCTCCTCGTCGGAGATCTCGCCGAGCTGGTGGAGGATGCGGCCCCGCAGCGCGGCGACCATGTTGATCTTGGTGAAGTGCTGGTAGGCGACGAGCGTCGCGTCGGCGTCGGCGATGCCGAGGACGGGATGGAGCCGCGCGCCGAGCTCGCCGTAGAGCGCGTCGCCCTCGTCGATCAAGACCGGCATGGCGAGGCCGGTCTCGTCGATGAAAGCGCGGATCTCCTCCGGCGAAGAGCTGCCGGAGACGATTGCCGTCCAGCTGACGGAGCGCTCCCCGGTCTCCCGGATCAGCTCGGCAAGGCCCGCGGCGAGCTCGTGCGAATGTTCTTGTCCAGGGCGGAAGAAGATGAAGACGTTGGCTTCCGCGTCCCCGAGGTAGGACCGCGTGCCGCCACCGAAGACGCCGAGCTCGCGGTTCTCGACCGTCGAGCCGATCTCCGCGTTGGAAAACGCCGCGAGCGGCACGAACCCGAGAACCGCGGCGGCGGCGGCGGTCAGGACGAAGACCTTCCTCAAGGGACGCGCCATCCCTCTACTCCTTCGTGCGGTCGTACTCACCGATCGAGTGGCAGGTCTTGGTGCAACGGCCGCCGTTCAGGCTCGGCTCGTAGTTGACCGGCAGCTGCCAGCCGCTCTTGCCGTAGGGGGTTTTGTTGCGCACGATGTGGACGTTCTCCGCCGCGTGGACCTCGTGGCAGGCGCGGCAGGTGCGGCCGCGCTCGGCCTTGTTGACGTGCAGGAAGTGGAGGTTGCGGCTGCCGTCGCGGAAGTTGGTCAGCGTCGTCGTCTCCGCCTCCGTGACCATGCGGTCGTCGTGGCAGGTGAAGCAGAGGGCGTAATTCTCGGGCTCGAAGGGCGAGTAGAACTTCGCGGGGTAGTCGAGCACCAGGAGGCGAAAGGCGTCGCCGCCGTGGGGTTGGTGGCAAGCCGAGCAGTCCTCCGCGGCGACCGGCCCGTGCAATACCGGGTTCCCCTCGACGAGAGCCTTGATGTTGGCGAGCTCCTTGCCGGTGTCGTCGACCACGCCGTCGACGCCGTGACAGTCGATGCAAAGGTTGTAGGGCAGCTGGTGGAGGAGTTTTTCGACGTTGCCGGCATGCGGGTTGTGGCAATTGGCGCAGGAGGCGCCGGTGGTGAGG
Source organism: uncultured bacterium (assembly GCA_965371445.1). GTDB lineage: Bacteria > Acidobacteriota > Thermoanaerobaculia > Multivoradales > J023 > DASWIG01. The sequence goes on from CBDUYN010000220.1 coordinate 9,963, forward strand.
GCGCCGTGCCGGACCGCGGAGGTCGTGGCGACCTCGCCGACGTCGTCGTGGCAGTCGAGGCAGAGGCCGGGCATCGGCTGGAGCAGGAGCTTGCGGTAGCCGGCGTTGTGCGGGTTGTGGCAGTTCGTGCAGGAGTCCTCGGCGGCGAAGTGGACGTTCGACCTCTCGGTCATCGTCGTCTGCATCGCGTCGTGGCACTGGTAGCAGAGCTCGTTGACCGAGGCCATCGAGATGGGGCCAGGATTTTGGGGGTCGTCGCCTTCATGGCAAAAGGCGCAGTCGCCCACTTCGTAAGGGGCGTGGGACCAGGCCACCTCCTCGTCGGCTCCGAGGGGCGCCTGGGCGACGGCGATGGCCGGTAGGAAGGTCGCGATCAAACCGGCGACGAGTCTGAGCTTGCCGGGTATCGGCAACATGGCTTTCTCCTTAGAGCGGCTCCCCGGTGAGCGAAGTCTGAAGACCTGTGCCAAGTCGGCGTCGTGCGCGCCGGCCGGCTGGGGTGAACCTACAAGGAGACCGGCCTGGAGAAAACACCCTCCGAGGTAGTGTCGAAACCACCTCGGTGGGTGGTCGCTGGGAGGGAGTGTGCGAAGAGCCTGGGGGAGGCCCAGGAGAATCCCTGAGACTCAGGCTTGGCATCGGGTGGCGGAGGAGGTAGACTGGATTCGAACGACAACGATCAGGAGGGCCTGATGGCCACGGACGTAGCCCTACCCACCGCCCGCGACTGGATGTCGTCCCGGGTGCTGACCTTCACTCCCGACGACGAGCTCTTCGACGCCATCGACGAGTTGCTCAAGCACAGCTTCGCCGCCGCGCCGGTGGTCGACGAAGACAACTGCTTGTTGGGGATGTTGACCGAGAAAGACTGCCTGCGCGTCCTCTCGAATCTCGCCTACGACAACGATTTCGAAGGCGGTGCGGTCCGGGACTACCTGTCGGCCATCCGGGTCATCGTCGAGCCTGAGATGGACCTCTTTCGGGTCGCCGAGATGTTCCTGGGTACCAACTTTCCCCTCCTCCCCGTGGTCAAGAGCGGCAAGCTCTGCGGCGTGATCAGCCGCCGCGACATGCTGCGCGGTGTACGAGCCTTTCGCAGCGAGCTCGACCGCAAGCAGGCGGAGCACGAGCAGATCGCGGGCCGCCAGGCAGACCGGCCGCGTACGATCGAGAACATGCAGCGGACCGTGGCCAACCAGTCGCGCGACCAGCTGGTCCGGCTCTTCACCCGCCACACCTAGAGCGGGCTGCTCGACTCTTCTCTCTTGTCGGAAGTAAAAGGCGGGGCCACCCCAGAGGGTGGCCGTTCTAGGTTGGATGTTTGCGGTAGGAAATCAAGGTAGGGAGTTTTTGGACGGGATAACGAACAATCGTTATTCACTAGGTAGGTTTCAACAGGCTCGCCAATTCGAGCCTGTGTGATCTTGGATCACATCTGGCCCATTCCTAAGCAAAGTTTGTGCCAGGGTAGGGCCTCGGGGAGTAGAACCCCCGAGATTCGGAGATTTTCGCCGGAATTTCCTTGAAAACGCCCCGAAAGTGACGCCTGTACCTGCCAATCGCTGCGTAGTTGACAAATCGAGTGTGCCATATTGGCATCTTGTGCCGTATTGGCACAGAAACCTGTGCAGTTTGGCCCACAAAGAGTCGGGTGGACTGACGGGAAATGTCAGTTGGGTGACCATAATTGTCGGTCTTCAGGCTTACTCAAGGTCGGGAAACTCGAGGTCCTCGACCTCGCGCGACATGACGATGAGCGAGTGCATACCTCCGGCGCGGTCGATGACCCAGTCGTTCAAGGTGGCTTCGGGGATGAAGCCGAGGTGATGGAAGATGCTCTGGGCGCCGCGCTGGGTCGACATCATCTGGACCATGATCTTGTAGAGGTCGCTTTGCTGGGCGAGGGCGAAGACCTGGCGGGCGAGGGCGCCGCCGATGCCTTTGCCGCGGTAGTTGGAGCTGACGAGGAGCCGGATCTCGCCGAGGTGCCGTGTCCAGAGGATGTCGCTGTGGTGGAGGCTGGCGTAGCCGATCAGGGTGCCGTACTCCTCGGCGAGGAGCGTCTGGGTGACCCCGCGCTCGATGTTCTTGATCCACGTTCGGACCGTCTCGGGCTGGGTGACGTCGATGCGCAGGAAGAGGAGGTCGTGCTCCGGGAGGCTGCGGGTGAACGCGAGGACGGTGTCGAAGTCCTCGGCCGTCATTCGCCGGATGGTGACCTCGACGTCGCTCAGCCGGGTGGTCCAGGGATAGCTCCGGGGCTGGGTGGCATTCTCCGTCACGATCTCAAGAGTCCGTAGTCGTCAAAATGGAGACAGAAGTCTAGTGTCTATACCGGGCGAGCGCAAATGACCAGGATCATCTTCTGGGGCCTTCCGGTCAATAGGGCATCTCCTCGTCGCTCAAGCCGAAGTGGTGGCCGAGCTCGTGGACGAGGGTGTCGCGGACCTCGCGGATCAGCTCCCGGCGGTTGCGGCAGTAGCGCGTCAGGGGGCCGCGGAACAGCGCCACCTGGTCGGGCAGCTCGCAGTAGCCGGAGTCGCGTTGGGAAAGCGGTAACCCGCGGTAGATCCCGAGTAGGTCGTCGCCGTCCTCCATGTCGTCGAACTGGTCGAGGTCTTCGGGGTGGGGCTCGTCCTCGACCACCACCACGACGTTGTCGAGCAGCTCGCCGAAATCCGGCGGCAGCTGCTCCATGGCGCGGGCGACCAGGGCTTCGAACTCGTCTCGCGAGACGCGCATCGGCTCCTCCTCTTCATCGCGGCGCAGGATACCAGGTTTCGAGCTGCAATGCGGTATGATGGCTGGGACAGCGATATGACGAATGACCCTTCAGAAGCGGCAAACCGGGGGGCATCGTAGCTTCATGGCGAACAGCGTACTCATCATCGACGACGAGCCCGGCATCCTGGACACGATGGCCGGGGTGCTCATCGACGAGGGCTACACGACTCTTTCGGCCAAAAACGGCAGCCAGGGCCTCGACCTCTACCGCAAGGAGCAGCCCGACGTGGTTTTCCTCGACGTCTGGCTGCCCGACCGCGACGGCCTGGAGGTGCTCCAGGAGCTCCGGGAGCTCGACCCGCGTTCGGCGGTGATCATGATCTCCGGCCACGGCACGGTTGCGACTGCGGTCAAGGCGGTGCGCATGGGAGCCTACGACTACCTGGAGAAGCCTCTGTCGTACGGCCAGATCCTGGAGGCGGCGGCGGGCGCCTTGAAGCAGCGCCGGGCCCGGCGCCGGGCACCGCAGGCCGAGGTCCGCGACCGCGGGGACATCGCCGCCGAGATCGCGCCGCCGCCGGTGCTGCCGATCGTCAAGAACTGCCGCAAGCACCAGAAGACGATCAAGCGTTCGACGGTGATCTATGGCCTGGGCCTTCATTCCGGGAAGCGGACGGCGATGGTCATGCAGCCGTTGCCCCCGAACAGCGGCATCCACTTCCTGACCTTGCCGGCCGAAACGGTGATCCCGGCCCACGTCTCGGTGGTGGCCGAGACCGACTACGCCACCACCCTGGCGCGCGATGGCGAGAACATCCGCACCGTGGAGCACCTCCTCTCGGCGCTTCATGCCACGGGGGTCACCAACCTCTTCGTCAAGGCGCACGGCGAGATCCCGGTTCTCGATGGCTCGGCGCTGGAGCTGTGCCGGGTGATCGAGGAGGCCGGCGTCGAAGGGCAGCGCGTGGCGCGCAAGGAGCTGGTGATCGACCGCACCTACGAGGTCGGCGACGGCGAGAAGCGCCTCACCCTGGAGCCCTACGACGGCTTCAAGGTCTCCTACGACCTGCGCTACCCGGCGCCGATCGGCGAGCAGCACCACGAGTTCGAGATGGGGACGCTTGGCGCCTACAAGGAGGAGATCGCGCCGGCGCGTACCTTCGGCTTCATGAAGGACCTGAAGATGATGGCCGAGCTCGGCCTCGGCTCCGGGGGGCGGCTCGACAACTGCATCCTGGTGGGCGAGGACAACGTCATCAATACGGACCTGCGCTTCGACGACGAGTTCGTCCGCCACAAGATCCTCGACATCGTCGGCGACCTTTATCTGCTCGGCTATCCGATCCGCGGCAAGGTGACGGCGCGCTACACCGGCCACCGCGACAACATCGCCATCCTGCGCGAGATCCTGGCGCAGAACCCGCCGGTGGAGGCTTCCTAGAGTCGTGCCCCGGCCATGGCAGCGCTCGATTCCTTTTTCCCGGGCCGTCCCCGGCGCGGCTGAGGCCGGAGCCGCCTTTCCTCGAAAAGTCGGGAACCTTTCCCGGGGTCGGGCGTTATGACGGTCAAGAACAGCTGAACCAACCACAGGAGAGCCCCATGAAAAAGAGATTCGCCATCCTTGCGTCCATCCTCCTCACCCTGGGCCTTGTGGCCGGTATCGCCGTGGCCGGCGACGACGACGAGCGCCACAAGATCGTCATCAAGCGGCACCACATGGAGATCGGCGACGGCGAGGACGGAATCGAGCTCCACACGAGTCCCGGCCACCTCGAGTGGTTCGGCGGCGGAGGCGGCTACCTCGGCGTCCAGCTCACCGAGCTGACGCCGGAGCTGCGGACCCACTTCGGCGTCCCCGAGGACGTCGGCGTCATGGTCGCGAAAGTGGTCGAGGGCAGCCCGGCGGAGCGCGCCGGCTTACGGGTCGGTGACGTCGTCACCCGCGTCGGTGGCGAGGACGCCGATTCGGCGATGGCCCTGAAGCGGCTCGTCTCCCGCCACGAGGACGGCGAAGAGGCCGTCTTCGAGGTTTGGCGCGACGGCAGAGTCGAGACCCTGACCGCGGTGCTGGAGGAGCGCGAGGGGCACGGAGGCTTCCCGCATGCGCGGATGTTTTTCGGCAAGCGCCACGATGGCGCCGTCGACCTGGAGCTCGACTGCGGCAAGGACTGCGAGGTCCGCGTCGAATGCCGCGACGGCGATTGTGAGTGCACAAGAAACGGCGAGGACGTCGACTGTGAGGAGCTTCACGGCTTCCACCAAGAGCGCCACCGCCACCACGACTAGCCGTGCCGCCCAGGCTGCCGGGCTGCGCCGCGCGACGCTTTCGCCGAGGTCGACGAGCTCCTCGCCGCCTGGACCGAGGACCTGGGAGCACGCACCAGGGAACCGCCCTTTCTGGGCACGTACTGGCGGGCGCGCAACGGCTGAGCCGGGCTTGAGCTCTGGCTAGGAGCCTGTAGGGCATAGATCCGGCAGGCTGCGCCTGCCGGGGGGAATCCCC
>CBDUYN010000221.1:0-14953 GCA_965371445.1 uncultured bacterium
GGATCTCGATACGGCGCGTCGGCGGAAGCGCTCGCCAGGGCCTCGTCGCCCCGACGAAGGGCAACGCGGGCGGAAAGCTGCCGAAGGGAAAATGACGCGCCGGGTTGTGCCGCGGAGGAAGGGCTCCAGGCGCTCAGCGAGCCAGCGCAGCTTGTGGTCGTGGAGGGGATTTTGCACGATCCGGACGTCGAAGCTCGGGTTCATCAAGATCTCGCGGGTGAGCGGAATCGGCTCCTGGGTCCCGTCGGGACGGAGACGCAGGGCGATTTCCGGCTCCTCGCGGCGCGCCTCCGGGAGGCTCCCGCGCCGTTCCGGTGTCAGGCTAGCAGCGCGGCGGCCTTCTGCTTCAGCGCAGCAGACAGGAGGGTAGGGAGCGGATCGGCGCGGGTAAACGCTCCAGAGCAAACAATCCGTGGATAGGGGAGAATGCAGAAATCATCAACCGACCGACCGTCACCCGCCTCGCCGCTTCCTCCAGACCGAGACGTCCTGGAAGTCGTCGAGCCCGCGGGGCTTGAAGAGCTGCCGCTCGTAGAGCTCGCCCCAGGCCGAGGCGAGGTACTCCTCGGTGTGAAAGGCGCCGTCGTCGTTAAAGCGTCCGTGGCCGGGGGAGAAGAGGAAGCCTCTCGCCTGAAGCTTACGGTGCTCGTCCTCGCTCAGGTCCGGACGCATGAAGGTCAGCTCCGGCGAGTGGGTGGAGGCCAGCAGGACCCCGCCCGGACGCAGGATGCGTCGCAGCTCCCGCAGCCAGGCGAGCTGCGGCTCCTCGTCGAGGTGGGTGAAGACCGAGACGGCGACGACGACGTCGAAAGTGTCGTCCTCGAAGGGCAGGGGTGGACGCGTCGGCGAGACCAGGAAACGTCCGTCGAGCCGTTCGGCGCACCAGGCGACGCCAAGCTCGTCGGGATCGACGCCGACCAGCTCGTCGAGCTCGGCGAAGGCGAGGAGCGCCCGGGCGACGCGGCCGCAGCCGCAGCCGAAGTCGAGCCAGCGTCCTCCCCGGGGGGCGCCGGCCTCTTCGAGCCGGCCGAGGATCGAATGGGCGAGCTCACGTCCGACCCGGACGAGCTCGCGGCGCGAGGAGCTGCGGGCCACCCGCGCGCGGAGCGCCGCCGGGGGGACGGGCTGTCCGTCCTCCCGGCGGTCGAGGAGGTCGGGCCATGCGTCCCTCAGACGGTGCGGGAAGTCCGAGACGATGCGCCGGATCGCGGCCCGGTGCCGTCCCGGGACCGCGGTCCTGTAGAGGCGTCGCAGCACGTCTTAGAGCCCCTCGCGCTCGAGCTCGCGGGCGAGGCCGAAGCCTGCCTCCTCGATCGTCCGCCGGGCGGCGCTGCCGTCGATAATCGCCGGGTTGGTACGGTTCAGGTGAATGAAGCGGACCTTGCGCCGCTCGTCTTCAGGAAGCGCGGCGAAGCGCTCCATCGACTCGCGGATGAAGGGGTGGGGGATGAGCGCCATATCGCGTCCCGGGATCTCGCCGTTCTCATAAAACGAGCCGTCGAGGTAGGCGACGTCGACGCGGGCGATCCAGTCCTCGATGCGTTCGCCGGCTTCCTCCCAGCGTTCCCATTTGTCGATGTCGGGCAGGAAGAGGACCGAGCGGCGCGGGCCGCGGATCACGAAACCCACGGTCTCCGAGTACTCGTCGCGGTGGGGCACGGCGACCGGTGTCAAGGTGAGCCGGTCGTTCAGCCGTACTTCCCGGCGGTCGGCGAGCGGCCGCAGGACGATGTTCCCGAGCTCGACGAGCTGTCCCCAGGGACCGTTCTCGCGCAGAAAGGCCGCCATGCGGGGCATGGCGTGAATCGGTACCCGCCGGGCGCCGATCGCTTCGCGGCCGAGGTGCATGAGGCCGGTGTAGTGGCCGATGTGGGCGTGGGTCAGGAAGATTCCGTCGAGGCCGGGGCGTCCCTCGTGGGGGGCGATCACGTCGAGGCGGTGGAGCTGGACCTTGAAGTCGGGCGTCGCCTCGACGAGCCAACGCTCGGAGCTTCGCGGGTCGACGACGGCGATCGACGCCGCGTGACGGCGCAACGCCGGGTCGTCCCAGGCGGGGCTCTCCTTGGTCCCCGCCTGCGGGTAGCCGGCGTCCTGGCCGATGCCGAGGACGACGACGTAGGGCGCTGTCTTCGCCGCTTCCGGCTGCGCGCCGGTGGAGGCGACGGGAGCGGCCAGGAGGACGGCGGCGGTGGTCGAGATGCGAAAGCAATCGTGCATGAGGGGGGCTCCTTTGGCCTCGTGGGTCTCGGTCGTCGCCCCAAGACTAACCCCTTTTAAAAAATTGGAGATTCATGGGAAAACTCGCCGTCCGCGCAGGAGAAACGATCGCGTGACGGCCGTCCATCTCTCGTCCTCCGTGGAGCGGACCGGACGCGGATCCCGCCGGCCGCTGCCGGTACAGGCCAGCCTCAAGAGCTCGTCCAGGGGGTCGCCGCGCGGCGTGGCCGGGACTGGGCCGCCGCGTACCCCGGCCTGGACCAAGGCCGTGAAGTCCGCTGCGTGAGTGGTGGCGAAGACCTTGACGTATTCGTTCCCTACGGCCTCGCCCCGGGCGGTGGGCGGCAGCTCCGCCGGGACGTAGAGCTCCTGCTCCTCGCCGGGCTTCATGGCGACGCGCAGGGTGTGCTCGGGCGCGACGACCTCGTGGCCGCCGGGCGGAGGATGAAGGAGATGGATGCGTGCGGTGAGGCCCAGATCGAGGACGGTGACGTAGAGCGGCGACGGCGAGGAGTTGGTGATCTCGACGCCGAGCCGGTCACCTTCCTCGTAAACCGCCCGGCCGCCTGGGTCCCCCGCTTCCGCATCCTGCCAATCGCCGCCGGGACGCCGCCGTTTCAATTTCACGCGGAGCCTTCCGGCGAGCGGATTCTCCGGCTCATGGTCTTCGAGGCCGAGCACGAAGCGGTGACGCGCCAGCGTCTCGAGGTTCTCCAGCAAGCGGTCGACGCCGTCCGTGGAGACCGACGCGATCAGCGGCATGGCCAGCTCGCCGTCTTCGCCCACCACCGCCCACGTCGGCGCGGTGACGGCGCCGAGCTGCGGCACGGGGGCCGTCGCCGGCTCCGCCGCCGTCCGCGGCGCGACGGCGTAGACGCTCATCCGCGCCGCCTCGCCGGCGCCGGCAAGCCCTAGGAGCGGCGAGGCGTCGATCCGGCTCGCGAGCTCGTCGAGCTCGCCGTCGCCGGCGAGTTGCACGGCGAAGCGGAAATCGCCGTAGCAGTGAGCGTGCTCGATCGCCCGGAAGCCTTCACCGACGGCCTCGCGCTCCTCGACGACCTCGGCGTCCGCCGTCACCGCCCGCACGGCCGTGACCCGCACCAGGCCCGAGCGCGCTTCGCCGTCGTCCACCTGCTTGGTGCCCGGTGGATGGACGGCCCATTCCGAGCCGGCGGTCAAGCCGTGCGCCGCGCCGCCGCCGAGGGTGACGAGGTCGTCCCGCCGGCCGCGGATCGGCAGGAAGAGCATCGTCCGCAGCTCCCGCCGGCCGAAGAGCTGGCGGTCGCGCGCGCCTTCGAGCTGCGGGTGCTGCTGCGGGTAGAGCGCCGTCACCTTCGGGCCGACACGTTCGAAGAGGTCGCGGTAGCTCGGGTCCGGCCCGAGCGGACGGCGCAGCTCCTGGCAGAGATAGAAGGTCAAGGCGCCGTGCCGGGGCTCCGACTTGCTCTCGAAGGCCCGCTCCGCGGCGTCGCAGGCGGCGATCAGGACATAGCGCTCGCTGAGCGGCAGCCAGCCGCTCGGTCCGACCTCGCGCGCCGCGGCGCGGCCGCCGGCGATCGGCGACGGCGGCAGCTCGGCGGCCGGCCGTTCGTCCGCCGGCAAGAAGCGAGCGGGCGCGCCAAAGGGATCGCGGGCGATGCTGCCCGAATGGCAGGAGTCGAAGATCAAGGTGACGTACGGCGTCCTGGCGCTCATCTCGAGGAGCCAGGCGTGGATCTCGTCGTCGGTGACGTCGCGGCAGTCGGGCCCGGTCGAGCGGACGCCGTCGTAGGGCACCAGGGTCTCGTCCTTGCCGCTCGCCTTGTCGCCCTCGCGGTCGGCGATCCTCGAGCCGTGGCCGCTGTAGTGGACGACGACCTCGTCGCCGGCGCCGGCGCGCTCGAGCAGGCCGCGCAAGGCGGCGAGGACGCCGTCGCGGGTCGCCTCGCCGTTGCGCAGCAGGCGGACGTCGCCCGGCGCGAAGCCGAGGTCCCCGATCAGCACGCTCGCCATCAGCTCGACGTCGTTGACGCAGCCGGCGAGCTGGGCCTGGGCGCCGAAGAAGGGATACTCGTCGATGCCGATCAGCAGGGCGTGGCGCCGAGCTCGGTCCGCAGCTGTAGTCATCGCCCCTAACGCGCGGACTTGCCGCTGGTCTTCTCGTCCCGGTCCGGGTCGGTGCCGCTGCGGGCGGTGCCGCCGGCGGGCTCTGCGTCGCGTTCGACGCCCTTGCCGTCGGTCTTGGGGTCGCGCTCGGGCTCGCTGCCGCCGCGGGGCGTCCCGGCTCCTGGTTTCGCTGTGGTGTCGCTCATCTCGTTTTCTCCTTTCGTCGTTTCGTTGTTAAAGACACTTCAGGGGGAGGAAGGTTCAGCGGCTCAACGCCACTCTCCCTCGACGATGAAGGCCGCCCAGTAGTAGGGCGCCTGGTACCGCGGCTCGTCGAGCAAGCCCAGCTGGGCGGCGCGCAGGGCCGCCGCCGGTGGCGTATGGCGGCGCAGGACGCCGCGGTAAAAACGTTCCATGAGCTCCGCCGTGCCGTCGTCGTCGACGTCCCACAGGCTCACCACCACCCGCGTTGCGCCGGCGTAGAGGAAGCCGCGGGTCAGCCCGATCAGGCCCTCGCCCGGCAGCGCTTGGCCCATCGCCGTACGGCAGGCGCTGAGCACCACCAGGTCGGCCGGCAGGTGGAGGCCGTAGATCTCGTGCAGGCGGAGGAAGCCGTCGCGCGGCCGGCCGGCTTCGTCGTAGAGCGACAGCACCAGGCCGGAAAGCTCCGGGTGGTCGTCGTATGCCTGGCTGTGGGTGGCGAAATGCAGGACGCGATAGCGGCTCAGGTCGCCGCCGGTGACCGTCTCGCGGCTGGCCGCGAAGCCCAGGGCAGCGCGGCTTTCCGACGGTGTCGTAAGGGCCAGCAGGGTCTCGGCCTCGCGCCGCGTCGCCGGCAGGCGGGCGAAGGCGTCGTCGCCGCCGGCCTGGGCGGTGCCGTCGAGGCGTGGATCGTTGGCCTCGAAGACCGGATCGGCGACCACCGCCAGCGCCAGCGGAGCCGGCCGCCGTCGCTCGTGGCGGCGGCGCAACGCCGCCAGAGACGACGCCGACGGCAGGTAGACGATCTCGTGGGCGGTGATCAGCGGCGCGTCGGTGCCGGGAATCGTCAGGGCGGCGAAGGGGATGGAGCGCAGGGCGCCGTCGGCCACCACCGCCAGCCGCCGGCCGTCCAGGCGGTCGGCGACGGGGGCCAGCAGAAGCTGCCCCAGGGCCTGAGCCGCCAGTCCCGCCTGCCGGCGGCCGGAGCGTTTGTGGGACGTCGTCAGGGCGTTGCGAAAGTGCGCCGCCGCGGCCACGATCCGCGGCCGGGGAGGCAGCTCGTGGGTGGAGAGGCTGTCGCGGCCGATCAGGGCCAGACGGCTGCGTTCCTCCCCGAGGTCGTAGATCAGCAGCAGGGTGTCCTCGTCGAGCACCTGCCGCTGGATCTCCTCCAGGGTCAGGGGGTCGGCGGGCGGCTCGTCGCCGCTCTCCGCGGCGATCGTCCGGGCGCGGGTGCGGAGCTTCTCCTGCTCGAGCAGCAGGGCGCGCAGCTCGGCCGCGACCGCCTCCACCTCCCGCGGCGCCGCGCCGCGTCGACGCAGCTCGCGGCGTTGCAGCTCGCGTTCGTTGACGCGCCTGCCCAGCAGCTCGGCCTCTTCCGTCAGCCGGACGCTTTCCAGCCGGCGCCGGCCGTGGGCTTCGGCCAGCATGTCCAGCAGGCTGCGGACCCGGCCGCGCTCCGCCGCGTCGACGGCCAGGGCGTCGAAGCCGGTCGCCGGCTCCCGTCGGTGGAGCTCCGTCAGCAGGTCGACGCGGAGGGCGTAATAGTCGTGGACCGACGCCAGGTAGGAGGTGCGCAGCCCGGTGCTGCGCGACGCGGCGCGCACCGACTCGACGATCGCCAGCGCCTCTTCGACGGCGGCGAGGGCGGCCCGCGGCCGGCCCTGGCGGCGTTCGGCCCGGGCCCTCTGGTAATGGCTGTAGGCCTCGCCGCTGCGTTCGCCGGCGTGGCGAAAGACGTCGAGCGCCCTCTCGTGCAGGGCGAGGGCCGCCGCCGCCTCGCCGCGCCGCCGGCGGAGCTCGCCGAGGTTGTTCAGCACCTGGGCCTCGATGATCGAGTCGCCGAGCTCGCGGGCGGCGGCCAGGGCCTGGTCGTAGGTGGCGGCGGCCTCCTCCGGCCGGCCCTTTTCGCGCCGCAGGGTGCCCAGCCGGTCGAGGGTGATCGCCTCGCCCCGCCGGCTGCCGGTCGAACGCATCAGCTCTTCGGCGCGGCCGAGGACCTCGGCGGCGCTCTCGAGCTCGCCGGTGGCGAGGTGGATGCCGCCGATCGCGGTCAGGGCCCAGGCTTCCCCTTCCGGGTCGCGGTCCTGGTAGAGCGCCAGCGCCCGGCGCAGGTGGTCGAGGGCCTCGGGCAGCTTGTCGAGCAGCACGTAGATCGAGCCGACGTTGTAGAGCGTGGTGGCCGTCGGCCGCTCCCTGCCGAGCTCCTGCCAGATGGCGAGCGCCTGGTCGTAGCGCAGCAGCGCCTGCCAGGGCTCGCCGGCCACCTTGGCCGCCAGGGCCAGGTTGTTGAGGGCGGCGGCCTCCTCGTGCCGGTCGCCGAGGCGGCGGGCGATGCCGAGCGCCTCCTCGTAGGAGGCCGTCGCCGCCGCGTCCCCGGCCAGGCGCTGGAGCTTGCCGAGCTGGTTGAGCAGCGCCGCGTCGGGGCCGCCGAGGGCGTCCGCCAGCTGCCGGGCGCGCCGGTAGCAGCTCAAGGCCTCGGCGATCTCCCCCAGACGGTAACGCTGATCGCCGAGGCGGCGCAGGACCAGGGCCTCCTGGTCGGCCTGTGCCGCTTCCCGCCAGAGGTCGAGGGCTTCCTGGAAGGCGTCGGCGGCGGCGCGCAGGCTGTCGGCTCCCGGCTCACCGGCGAGGGCTTCGGCCTGGTGCACGCGCCGCGCTGCCGCGGCACGACGCCGGTCGCCGGCCGTCGCCGGCCGCCGCGCCGCCACGACGACCTGGTAGGCACCTGCCGCCGCCGTGCTCCACGGCCGCACCTCCACTCTGTAGGTTCCCGCCGTCTCGGCGACGGCGAAAAGCGCCTCGGCGCCATGCACACCGGTCGGGCTGTCGACCGCCAGAAGCTCCCGGCCCCGCGGGTCGAGAAGCGACACCACCAGGTCGACGCCGCGTTGCTCGACCACCAAGTGGAGGAAGTCGCCGGCGTCGAGAGCGAGGCGGTAGCGATGGGTCTCGTCGCCGCTCAGCCGCCGCTCGTGGGGAGGCCCCGGCTCCAGCCAAGCTGGCGGACTCTCGCCAGGCGCGCCCTCCTCGCCCGCCGGCGCGCACGCGCAGAGCACGACCCCCATCGCGCCGAGGGCCGGAAGCAGAAGAGAGATCACCGACGAAGGGGAGCGTTGCCCCCTCGTTGAGAGCATGTGCGTCTCCGTTCGAGCAGGACGAGCGTGAGGTGGCTCGGCTGAGGATCGCTGAATCGAGATCATAGCGGAACCGGGGGGCCGGGTGGGCTCAGGGGGCGCGTGCCGGGTCGGAGACTGGGTACTCGAGCGCCAGGGCGTATTCGGCGAGCAGCTCCTCGTCCGTCGCTTCGACGCCGTGCAGGGTGATGCGGTAGGTGCCGGCCGGCAGCAGGCGGCGGTCGACCTCGAGGGTGAAGTTGCCTTCGGGTCCGCGGCGCGGCGAGCGGCTCGAGAACACCTCGCCGCCGCCGGCCGCGGTGATCGTCACCCGATAGGACGCGAAGGAGCGCAGATCGGCCAGGTTGAGCAGCAGCAGGAGGTGCTCGGTGGCGGGCGGTATGACGATCCGATCCTCCCCGCCGGAGCGTTTGCGGGTGGTGTCGGCCGGCAGCAGGTCGCCGATCAGGACGTTGAGGCGCGGCTCGGAGAGCTCGGCGACGCGGCCGCGAAGCTGCGCCACCCAGCCGCCGAGGCCGGCCACCGCCAGCAGCAGGGAGGCGGCCAGGGCGTAGACCGGCAGCGCCGAGGGCCGGCCGCGAGGCGCCTCCCGCAGCTGTCGTTCGAGGCGGCGCCATGCGGCCGCCGTCTCGAATTCCGACAGCCGCGCCTCGCCGGTGCCCGGCGGCGCGGGGCCGTCCTCCGCGGCGGCGTCGAAGCTCGCCAGGTCGAGGACCGTCCGGGCACATTCGCCGCAGGCCGCCAGGTGTTGTTGGAGCGCGTCGCGCCGCGCTTCGGGAAGGCCGCCGTCGATGTAGCTCAGGAGCTCGTCGGGGCCGGGATGCGCCGCGCCGCGCCGGCGCTCGGCGGCTTCGCTGCGCACGGCGGCTTCGAGGGTTTTCTCGTCCACGGTTGGGTTGTCCACGTCATGTCTCCGTCGTTGCTCGGGCGCCGCGGCCGATCTCGGCCTTCAGACGCTGGCGTGCCTGGTGGACCTGCGACTTCACCGTATTGACCTTGATCTGCAGGATGGCGGCGATCTCGGAGTACTTCAAATCCTGGTCGATGCGCAGTTGGAAGCAGCGCCGCATCTGCGCGGGCAAGGCCGCGAAGGAGCGCCGCAGGAGCGACACCTCCTCCGACGCCAGGACGGAGTCGAGGGGGTCAGGACCGTTCGCGGCGAGCTGCTCCTCGGCCAGGGCGCCTCGGCCCGCGTTGCCGTCGCTTTTGTCGCTTCTGCCGATAGGTACCTCCGTGCCGGCACGCTTCTCGGCCTGCAACCGGCGGAGCTCGTTTTTCCAGACGTTCGCCGCGATCCTTCGCAGCCAGGCCGGGAAGCTGTCGATGCCGCGTAAGCTCCCCATGTTCTTATAGACACGGAGAAAGGTCTCTTGGGTGAGATCGAGGGCGTCTTCGCGATCGAAGCCGCGGTGGACGAAGAAGGCGAAGACCGTCTCGTGGTAGCGGTCGAAGATCGTCCGCAGCTCTCGCGGCGCAGGCCCTTCGGACAGGCTCAGAGGCGGGTTGGAGGTCGGCGGGTGCTCGCGGGGCATGGTCGGGAGCTCTTTGCTAGAATGGGCCGAGTATACGACACCGAGGTGAAGGAGGAGAGATTGAGGCGACATCTGAGGCAGGTCCGGCGCGCGGTCCTCCGCGGAGGCTTCTGCGTGGCGCTGGCCGTGGCCGCGGCGGCGCAGCGTCCGGACGACACGGCCCTCGTCCGCCTCGAGAGGATCGTGCCCAAGGCGTTACGCGAGGCCCGGGTGCCGGGGGCCGCGGTGGCCGTAGTGCGCGAAGGCGAGGTCGTTTTCGTCCGCGGCTTCGGAGTCCGCAAGACGGGAAAAGACGCTGCCGTCGGTCCCGACACGGTCTTCGAAGCCGCCTCCCTCGCCAAAACGGTCTTCAGCCGCCTGGTGCTCGATCTCGCCGGCGAGGGTGAGATCGACCTCGACCGTCCGCTCGTCGAGCTTGCGGAGTCGCCGTTCGAGCCCTGGGTTCCCGAGCTCATGGCGAGCGAGGTGGTCGAGGATCCGCGCCTCGCGCGGATCACGCCGCGGCTCGTCTTGAGCCACCGGAGCGGCTTCCCCAACTGGGGACGCGGTCGTCCCCTGGAGCTGCTAGCGCGTCCCGGGGAACGGTTCGGCTACTCCGGGGAGGGCTTCTTGTACTTGCAGCGGGTGGTCGAAGAGCGCACCGGGCGTTCTCTCGTGGAGTGGGCCGAGGAAAGGCTCCTGCAGCCCCTCGGCATGACGCGGACCTCCTTCGCCTGGCATGAGCGGTTCCGCGGTGACGCGGCCTGGGGGCACGACGCGGAGGGCAAGCCCACGGCGTTCGCGCGTTTCGGGGGTGGCTTGGCAGCCGGAAGCCTTTATACCTCAGCGAGCGACTTCGCCCGTTTCCTGGCCTCGGCCCTCGCCGATCCGCGCGTTCGCGAGCCGCAGACCCGGGTCGAGGAGAGGATTGCCTGGGGGCTTGGCTGGGGCCTGGAACAGAGCGCCTCGGGACAGGCGATCTGGCACTGGGGCGACAACGACGAATTCAAGGCCCTGGTCTTCGGACAACCGGCGAGCCGGAGCGGTGTGGTCGTCCTGACCAACGGCTACCGCGGGCTGCGGGTAGGCCGGGAGGTGGTGGAGGCGCTTTACGGCCCCCACCATCCGGCGCTCGACTTCAAGATGCTCGACTACGGCGATTAACGCCTGGCAGCCCGTCCTCATCTGACAAAAAACCGGGGCCCGATCCGGCGGATGAGAGGAGTTCGTCTCGAACCGGGCCCCCGCTCTACGATGAGGCTCGTCCATCCTAGCCGCCGATCGCCCCGGGCCTCCAGGGCCTGGGGGCGAACCGACCGTTTTCAGGGTTCAATAGACCCGGATCGGGCTTGGTAGGTTCCGCGAGCCTGGCATGGCGCTATCGTTGAGCGTCGCCTCGAGGCCGGCATCTCGGGCTGGAAACGGGAACCGAGCAAACAACTTCCGCTCCGGAGCCGTAGCTTCGAGCGTAGACTTCTCCGCGACCGGCGCCAGAGCAACGGTCGCCAGACAGGAGATCCCAGGATGTTGAGAGCACAACCCTACTCCGTTTCCCTCCGTCTGCTCTTTCTTCTCGTCCTGACCTTCGCAGCCGTCGCCCCTCCGCAGCTGACGCTGGGGCAAGAGACGCCCCGCCAGGACTTCTCCGAGGCCTTCGCCAAGCTGGCGCCGAAGTACCAGAGCTGGGTGCGAAGCGTCCTGGGCCTCATCACCGAGCACGAGCTCACGTACTTCCTCTCCTTGACCCAGGACTACCGGCGCGACGCTTTCATGGAGGTTTTTTGGCAGCCGCGCGACCCGGAGCCCCGGACGTCGGCCAACGAGCTGCGCGAGCGCTGGGACGCCTACCTGCGCCAGACCGGCAGCATTCCCGCCAGCGATCCGCGTTTCCTCCTCTACCTGCTCAACGGCTCGCCCGGCGGCTGGACGCTCCCCAACGGCCAGCCGGTCACGCGCTGTTTTTCGGCGTCGAAAGAGCTCGAAATCTGGTTCTACGACGGCAGCGAGCGCACCGACAAGCGCTTCATCGTCATCTTTCAGCGCCGCGCCCAGAGATCGCCCTACGAAGTCTACCTGCCAGGGCAAGACCTTCGTCCCGTGCAGCGTCCCGGCGGGCTGCCGGTGAAAAACGTCCTGCAGCTCTGCGCCGAGGAGCAGCTGGGCTATGCGCTCCGCGAGATCCGGCGTCTCCCGGGCTACGACCACGTCCTGGAGGAGGTCTTGGAGCCGCCGGCACCGTCGCCCGAATGGCTCGCGAGCTTCTCGGCTTCGAGCGCCGACCTGCCGAAAGGAGCCGAGACCTTCGCCCTGGAGGCCGAGATCGCGTTCCCGGCCCGCAAGCAGAGCCGCACGGCGGTCCGGGTCCTGCTCGTGGTGCCACGCGAGGAGGCGCCGGGAAGGACTTTCCCCGTGACCGGTGAGGTCGAGGGCACCGGACGCGTCTTCCACGACTTTCGGCTGGTCGGGGAGGTGATTCGCGACGGCCGCCTTTTCGAAAGCTTCGACTACCGCTTCGAGGGTCCGACGCCGGAGGACGCGACGGCGGTCCCGATCGGCTTCACCCGCTACCTGCGCTCCGGCAAGGCGACGCTTCGCATCCTCGTCGAGGACGTTTACGGCCAACGCTACGCCCAGGTCGTCCGCGAGGTCGACGTGCCGAGCCCGTCGGGATTGCCGGCGGTGGAGGTACCGCCGGCCGCTGCCGCCGCGGAGACGCCGGCCTTGAAGCTCGTGGCCCCGTCGCGAGGTGCCCTGGCCGGCAAGGTGCGCTTTCGCGCCGTGGCGCGGACCGAGCTCGAAAAAGTGACCTTCTACCTCGACGGCGAGCCGCTGCTTTCGAAGCGGCGTCCGCCCTACAGCGTCGAGATCGATCTCGGGGAGGCGGTGGCACCGCACCGCCTGCGGGTGGTCGGCTTCGCTGGCGAAGAAGAGGTGGCGACGGATCAGATCTGGCTCAACCAGGGCGCCCAGCGCTTCCTCGTCCGGCTGATCGAGCCGCGTGCCGATGGGATCTATCCGAGCAGTGTGACCGTTCGAGCCGAGGTGCAGACGCCCGACGGCTCGGTGCCCCAAAGAGTGGAGATCCACGTCGACGGCGAGCGCGTCGCAACGTTTGAGGAAGGACCCTATACGGGCCAGATGGACTTGCCGGGCGCGGCAGCGTCGGTGATCCGGGCCGTCGCCTACCTGGCGGACGGCAGCTGGACGGAGGACGTCGTGGTGGTCAACGGCTCGGCCTTTGGCGAGACGGTGGAGGTCCGGCTCGTCGAGGTGCCGGTGGTCGTCACCGGGGCCGACGGCAGCTACGTCGAGGGTCTGACGCGCGACGCTTTCCGGGTCTTCGAAGACGGCGTCGAGCAATCGATCGAGCGCTTCACCGAGACGCGCCAGGCGGCGCTTCGCTCGGCGGTCCTGATCGACCGCTCGGCTTCCATGGCGCCGCACCTCGCACGCCTCACGGAAGCCGTCCGAGGCTTCCTGGATGCGGCGCTCGCCGCAAGCGCGGACGACGATCGCGTCGCCGTCTTCTCCTTCGCCGGCCGGATGACGGTCGATGCCGGCTTTACGGCGAGCGCGGGGCAGTTGGAGCGTCCCCTCGCCGGCCTCGTGGCCAAGGGCTCGACGGCGCTTTACGACAGCCTGGCCCAGGCTTTAAACGAGATCGCCGATGCCGAAGGCCAGCCGGCTCTCCTCGTCTTCTCCGATGGCCAGGACGAGTCGAGCCGGCTGACGTTCGAGGAGGTCCTGGCGACGGCGCGGCGCACGGGCGTGACGGTCCATGTCGTCGGCCTGGCGGCGTCTTTTCCCGACGACGAGGCTCGGCGTCCGCTGGCGGAGCTGGCGGCCGAAACCGGCGGCCGGTCGGTCTTCGTCGAAGAGCTCGAAGAGCTCGGCCGCGTCTACGCGGAGCTTCTCGCCGAGCTACGCTCGCGCTATGTCCTGGCCTACACGCCGGCGGAGGGCGGCTCCGGGTATCGAACGCTGCGGGTCGAGGTCGACGCCGAGGGCGTCCGGGTGCGGGCGCGGCGCGGATACATGCGAGGTCACTGACCGCCGGAGCGGCGACGCCGGCCGTCGCGGCCGACTTCCTCGCCCAGTATCCGCTCCAGCCCCACCGCGACGACGACGTAGCCGCGCAGGTCGAGGGTGTCGCCGCGCTGCTTCACGAGCGCCGCCCGGTAGCGCTCGGCCTGCGCCCTCGCTTCGTCGAAAGCCTTCGCCACGGCTGGCAGCCGACGTAGCGCCGTCTCGTCCATGGCGCGCAGCTCTTCGCCTTTCCTGCCCAAATCCTTGCGCCGCACGAGCTTGAATTCAAAGAGCAGGTCGAAGGCGCCGGGACGCTTCGTCTCCGGACGCACGAGCAGGCAGAGGTCCGCGTATCCTTTCTCCACCTCCAGCTCCGAATGGGTGACGTAGCGCGTGTCGTCAAAAAGGATCGACAGGAACAGCGTCTTGAGCACCATCTCGTTGACGCCGCCCCGGTCGCGGTTGGAGAGCACCGGCAGGAGCTTCTCCTCGACGAAGGCGAGGAGCGCCTCGACGTCACCGTCCTGAAAAAAGCGCATGGCGACTCTTCGCGCCTCGGAGCTTTCGCCCAGGTCGGGGAGGAAGAGCTGGAGCAGGCGGTCGAGGAAGAGCTTGTGGACGACCAGGTTGGGGATGCGCAGCCGCCCGGGGACGCCGGTCAGGGTGAGCATCCCCATGTAGTAGAGGAACGAGGCGACGGCGTCGGGGTCCTGGGTCAATTGCGCGGTGAGCTCGTCGAGGGAGAAGCTGGCGGCCAACTGCGGGATCTCGATCTCCCCGGTACCCTCCGTCAGCCGTTCGAGCACGCCGGCTCCCGCGGCCGTCTGAGCGAGGAAAGCGAGCTTGCCACGGTCCGTGCGCAGGTTCTCGTCCTGGAGCTGCTTCGGCGGCTTTCCGTGGAGGTAGAGGCTCTTCAGGAAAAAGAGCGCGTTGGTCGGATTGTAGACGACGTCGTCCGCGTCTTCGCTGAAGCGATAACCGTTGTACCAGACCCGCATCATGCCGACCAGGGCGTCGACCTCGCCCGGTGGAAGCTGCCGTTCCTCCGCGATCGGCCGGAGGAGGTCGCGAAGCTCCTCCTCGTAGAACCCGCAAAGGCCGGCGAGGGCCGGCTCCAGGGACATGTCCTCAGCGGTGTTGAAGCCGCTGGTCAAGTCGTTCAGAGCCACCGGCGAGACGCCGGTGATGAAGACGCGCTCCAGCCCCTGGCCCTCCGTCGCCTCCTTGACCGACTTCATCAGCTCCTTGAAGGGGCCTCCGGCGTCGAAGAGGGCGTGGTAGGTGTCGATGTCTTGAACCATCACCTCGTTGACGAAGTTGTCGTACTCGTCGACCAGGAGGTAGAGCTTGTAGGGCGTCTTGCGGATCGCGGCGAGCAGATGGTCGAGGATCTCCGGAGAGTCGGCGTCGTCTCGCAGGCCGACTTGCAGATGGTCCTCGTAGTCCGAGAGGAAGACTTCAACCCGGGAGCGCACGTGCCGTCGGAGGCTCTCGGCAATCGCCTCGACACCTCCGCGGGAGCTGACCCCCGAGAAGTTCCACTGGAGGACGAAGTAGCGGTTGGCGAGCGGTGTGGGGTCGCGGTGGATCGCCAGGCCGCCGAAGATCTCGTCGAATCGGCCGGAGTAGCGCAAGTCGTAGTAGGTGGCGAGCGTCTGGAGCCACAGCGACTTGCCGAAACGCCGCGGACGCAGGAAGACGAGGGTGCGTCCCAGCCGCTACTTCCTTGACCAGCCACTTGGCGAGGTTGCCTTCGGTCATGGTCGGCGATAGCGC
>CBDUYN010000222.1:0-14603 GCA_965371445.1 uncultured bacterium
CATAAAGCAAGTCTCCTATTGTTTGACCTCCCCCAAGGTTCTCTGGCATGCCGACCATAGCATATGGTCGGCGCCCAAGTCCCGCCCGCCAAAGCTTCGGGGGCGGCGGTGCCACATCTTGAGGGCGTTTTCCGGGAGGAAGTCGTCGGAGGCCCGCTTGGTGGCAAGAGCGCCACCTACACCGGCGAGGGCTGCAACGCCTGGGCCGATTTTCAGGGCGAGGGAGGTTGGGAGCTTCTGCCCCGGGGCTCGCACCGGTGCGCGCACCCGCCGCTTAAGGTCCGGTCAGTTGCTCGCCGCCGTCACCCAGGTGTCGAGCTTGAACCGCTGGCGGACATCCGCGGCGGACCCCTCGGCCTTGGCCTTGTCGTCGAAGGGGCCGATCCGCACCCGGTACATGGTCGCGCCGTCGACCTCGACGGGCGACATGAAGGCCAGGAA
This sequence comes from uncultured bacterium, assembly GCA_965371445.1. GTDB lineage: Bacteria > Acidobacteriota > Thermoanaerobaculia > Multivoradales > J023 > DASWIG01. The sequence goes on from CBDUYN010000222.1 coordinate 442, forward strand.
GCCGCCTCCCTGAAGTTGGTTCAAGACCTTGCGTGCCTGCGGCTGGTCGTGGGTCGAGAAGACCTGGATGACGAAATCCTCCTGGGCCGGCGCCGGAGTCGGATGGGTGACCGCGGGCGTCGGCGGTGGTGGGGCTGGTGCCGGTGGGGGCGGCGGTGGGCTCACCGGACGCCGCTCCGGCGGCCTCGCCGTTGGCTCGCTTTGGGCCTGTTGCCGCGGGACTTGCCCCTGCGGAGGCTGCCCTGTGTCGAGCCTCTCCTGGCGCCGGCGCCGGCGCTCTTGAGCCGCCTGCCGCTCCGCGGCCGTCCTCGGCCCTCGCCCTCTCGGGGCGCTGCCGACGGCTTCGGCGAGCGTGGTCTCCTGGTCCGGCTCGTCGAGGAGCTTCGAAAGGTCGGGTTTCGAGAGGCCGTCGTCTGGGCTCGTGGCGCCTTGCTCCTCGTCGGAAAAAAAGCGGAACTCTTCGAGCTTGGCCATGTCCTCCCCGCCCTGGCCCGCCTCGGCCGGGGCGACGGCGCCGCCGGCCAGCCGTTCCTGCGCCAGCAGGTCGTCGGCGCCGCGGCGGCCGAGCCAGACGCCCCCGAGGAAGGCCCCGAGGACACAGGCCAGGATCGCCACGAAGGCCACCAGGACCTCGCGATTGGTCAGAGCGATCTCGTAGTAGCTCTCGTTCGTTTCGCTCACGCCGGGTCTCCCACCCTATTCCTCCTGGTCCTCGACCTTTTCCTCAGGCTTGGAGCCGTCGCCCAGGCCCAGGTTTTGAAACCAGGCCCCGAAGGCCTTCATGAGCTCGATCGGCAACGGGAAGACGATGGTGGAATTTCGTTCGGTGGCGACCTCGGTCAGCGTCTGGAGGTAGCGCAGCTGGAGGGTTACGGGGTTGCGCGCGATCTCGTCGGCCGCCTTGGCGAGGTTCTTCGAGGCCTGGAATTCGCCGTCGGCGTGGATGATCTTGGCCCGCTTCTCGCGTTCCGCCTCGGCCTGGCGGGCCATGGCGCGTTGCATCTCCTGGGGCAGGTCGACGTGCTTGACCTCGACGGAGGAGACCTTGATCCCCCAGGGATCGGTCTGCGCGTCGACGATCTCCTGGAGCTGCTCGTTCAATTTCTCGCGTTCGCTCAGGAGCTCGTCGAGCTCGACCTGGCCGAGGACCGAGCGCAGCGTCGTCTGCGCCAGCTGGCTGGTGGCGAAGCGGTAGTTTTCGATCTCGACCACCGCTTTTGACGGATCGACCACCCGGAAGTAGACGACCGCGTTGACCTTGACCGAGACGTTGTCCTTGGTGATGACGTCCTGGGGCGGGACGTCGAAGACCTCGGTGCGGAGCGAGATCCGCTCCATGGTCTCGAAGGGCCAGAAGATGAAGACCAGCCCCGGGCCCTTGGGCCGGGGGGAGAGCTTTCCCAGCCAGAAGGTCACCGCCCGCTCGTACTCCCTCAGGATGTTGATCCACCGGCTGAGCACGATCAGAACGGTGATGACGACGACGAAGATGAAGAAGTAAATCGGAGGCATCAGCTCACCTCTTTCAGTTTTCGTTTGCGGAAACGGCGCGGACGCGGAGCTTCAAGCCCTCGACCGCCACCACTTCGACCTCCGCTTCCGGAGGCACCGGGGATTCGGCCACGGCTTGCCAGATCTCGCCGTGGACGAAGACCTTGCCACGGGGCTCCAGAGCCGTACGGGCGACACCGCGCTCCGTGACCAGGCCCTCGGCACCGGTCCTGACGCGGCTGCGCCGCACTTTGAGCGCTTTGGTCATGAGAGTCACGACCACGATCACGAGCGTGCCGGCGACGCCGAGGATGAGCTCCAGGCCCAGGCGCATGGCCGGGTCGACGTCCTTGAAGAGCATGATCGACCCCAGGACGAGGGCGATGACGCCGCCCACGGTCAGGATCCCGTGGCTCAGGACGTACATCTCGGCGACGAAGAGGATGAGCGCGAGGAGCACGAGCGCCAGCCCGGCGTAGTTGATCGGCAGGACCGAAAGAGCGTAAAAGCCCATGATCAGGCAGATCGCCCCCACCACCCCGGGAAAGATGGCGCCGGGGTGGGAGAGCTCCATGTAGAGGCCGAGGAAACCCAGGGCCATCAGGATGTAGGCGATCTCCGGATGGCTCAGGACCGAGAGCAGCCGCTGGTAGGGAGGCATCTCGCGCTCTTCGAGCGGCGCGCCGGCGGTGGCGAGCCGGATCTCCGCCTCGCCGGCTTTCTTGACGACCCTTCCGTCGATTTCTTCGAGGAGCTCGGCGACGTTGCCGGCGACGAGCTCGACGAGTCCGTTCTCGAGTGCTTCCTGGGCCGTGTAGGAGCGGCTCTCGAGCACCGCCGCCTCGGCGAGCTCGACGTTGCGGCCGTGCTGGAGGGCGAGCGAGCGGATGGTGGCGGCGGCGTCCTGCTCGATCTTCTCGCCGAGGTCCCCTTCGATGTCCTGGCCCTGCCCGGCGACCGGGTGGGCCGCTCCGGTGTTCGTGCCGGGAGCCATGGCCGCCACGTCGGCCGCCATCAGCAGGAAAAACCCCGCCGAGGCCGCCTGGGCGCCGCTCGGCCCGACGAAGACCACGACCGGCGTGCGCGCGGTGAGCATGGCCTTGAAGATGTCGCGTGTCGAGGTCAGAAGCCCCCCGGGGGTGTTCAGCTCGATCACCAGCGCCGCGGCGCCGATCGAGTCGGCGTGCTCCAGCGAATCCATGACGAATTGGGCCGTCACCGGATGGATGACGTCGTCGACCGTGATGTGCACCACGGGGCTAGGAGCCGCTTCCTCCGACGGCTCCTCTTGTAAAGGCTCCTCGCCGATCTCTGCCGCGGCCGCGGGGGCTTGCGCCTCGCCGGCGGCCGGCGCTCCGGTCGCCGGAGGCGCCTGATCGTCGTGGGCCGTAAGCGGTAGCGCCGCCAGCGTGATCAGGACGAGCCACAGAGCGGCCCACCAGGGAGCCGGCCATGAAAGGGTTCGGAGGAGCTTTTCCTTGGGCTTTCTCATTCTCATCGATGTCCTCATCTGGCTCGTGAAGCCTCTACGATACAGTATACCCCGGTCGATGCCCAATGCACCGAATCTTGTGCAGATCGCCGGGAAACCTGGCATCATCTCGCTGTGTGCTTGATCTCACGGGGCGAACGTAGTATTTCTTAGGGTGATGTACCCCCAAGCGTTTCATACTGGCAAGGGTCCCAGACGGCTGCGAGGAGCCGTCAGGCTTTGGCTCGCGTCGGTGGGGCTGGCGTTGCTCTCCACCAGTCCGGCGCCAGGGCAAAAGGGTCCGATCATCGCCCTGCCCGCCTACGGCACCGGGGGTGCCTCCGACTCCTATTTCGCCTTCAGCCTGCAAAGCGGTGCGGGCCGGCAGGTGGACCGGCTGCGGCGCGATCCGCTGTCGCTGCGCGCCCGGCGGTGGCCGGAGAACCTCTTCCAGATCGTCGGCCGGCCCACCGATCAGCCGGCTCTGCCGGGGGAGATCTTTCTCGCCCCGATTCGCTCGAGCGACGGAAGCGTCCGGGCCGCCGTCTACGTCGAGACCTCGATCGGTTACGTCGCCTACTTCGACGCGCTCGGCCGCGGCTCGAAAATCGGCGAGCTCGCCGCGGTGGCGGGCCGGCCTTTCGAGCCGATCCTCTCGACCGACAGCAACTATGCGCTGCTGCTGCGTGACGACGCTTCGGGCCGGACCCTGGGAGCCTATCTCTACCATGCCACCACCGGCCGCGGCCTCTACATCAACGGGGTCAACAAGCTCAGCATCACGCCGAAGGTGGTGGCCACCTCGCCCTTGCCGGCCCTCGGCGGCCGGATCGCGGCGGTGCCGCTTCACGCGGGCTCCGAGGCCACCGCGTCGTACCTGGTGGTCGATCCGGTGAGCGGCGACGTCCACTACTTCGACCTGACCAGCGGCATGGCTGACCAACTCGTGGCCCGCAAGAGCCCGCTCAACCTCTACGACGCCTTGAGCCGCGAGGGGAGCTACACGAGCGCGCGGCGTTTCGCCCTGGCCCCGGTGCAGCGCGACGAGGAGCTGACGCTCCACGTCCTGGTCTTCGACGCGGTCACCGGCGCCGTCGCGATGATCGAGAACGTCAACGACGCCTCGGCGAGCCGGTTGCGCCCCGTGACCGTCGGTCTCGACTCGCAGCTACGAGGCGCCGGGGGCGAGCGCGTCTTTACGGCGATTCCCAACCTGGCGGCCGGTGGGCAGACGCTCGGCGTCTGGGTCCACGACAGCGAGTCGGGACGCGTCGTCTACGTTTCGAATCCGGGAGATCCCGCGTCGCTCGGGGTGACGCTCGTGGCGTTCTCGGGATAGCGGCTGTGCTCTCGACCGACTCCTCGGAGCCTTGTGCCATGCAAAGGACCTTGCCACTCCTCGGTTCTCTTCTCACCCTGGCGTCGATCGCCGCGGGCCTGGGGGCCCAGGGCCCCCCACCGACGCTGGTCGCGACCGCGCCGGTCGAGGAGCTGGAGTTCCACGACCAGCTGACCTTGGTGGGCCGCACGGAGGCCCGCTCCGAGAGCCGCATCGTCGCCGAGGTCGCCGGCCGGGTCAGCTCGATCGACGCTCCGGAAGGAAGGCGGGTCAAGCGCGGCCAGGCGCTGGTCTCGATCGACTGTCAGCGGGCGAGCCTCGACCTCGAGGCAAAGAGTGCCGAGGCGGCGCAGGCGAAGGCCCGGGCCGAGCTGGCGGCCAAGGAGCAGAAGCGGGCCGAGGAGCTTTTCTCGACCGACGTTTTCCCCGAGCGCATCCTCGACGCCGCCCGCGCCGACGCGGTGAGCACCGCGGAGCGTCACCGCCAGCTCGACGCCGAGCGCCGGCGCCTGGAGCTCGACCTCGAAGACTGCACGATCGCCGCGCCCTACGACGGCTACACGGTCCGCAAGCTCGTCGACGTCGGAGAGTGGGTCGACGCGGGGACTCCGGTCTACGAGATGGTCGATCTTTCCGTCGTCAAGGTGACGGTCGACTTGCCGGAGCGGCGCTTCGGCCAGGTGGAGCTCGGCAGCGCCGCGGCCGTCACGCTCTCCGGCGGCGGCGAGCCGATCGAAGGCAAGGTCACCGGAATCGCACCACGCGCCTCGGCGACGACCCACACCTTCCCGGTGCTCATTTCGCTCCCCAACCTCGACGGCCGCGTCGGCAGCGGCATGCTGGTCAAAGCGACACTCAGCCTGAGCGAGACCTTTCGCAGCCTCGCCGTCTCCAAGGACGCGATCGTGCGCCAGGGCGAGCGGACGCTCGTCTACACGGTGGCCGACGGCCAGGCGGTCCCGGTGCCGGTGCGCACCCGATCGAGCCGCGCCGAGATGGTGGCCGTCGAGGCGGAGGGGCTGCGGGTCGGGCAGCCGGTCGTCGTCCGCGGCAACGAGCGGATCTTTCCCGGCAGCCCGGTGCGCACGGAGGATCAAGGCGCACCCACGGGCGGAGAATGAGGCCGATGGACGCGATTCAATCCTCCATTCGCTACCCCGTGACCGTGGCGGTCGCCGTCCTGATCGCTCTGCTCGGCGGTCTGCTCGCCGTCGTCTCGATCCCGGTTCAGCTCATCCCCGACATCAAGGAGCTGAAAGTCTACGTCCGGACCTTCTGGGCCGGAGCGTCGCCGGAGGAGATCGAAAAGGAGATCGTCGATGAGCAGGAGGAGTACCTGAAGTCCGTCGAGGGTGTCGTCGAGATGCGTTCCGAATCCTTCGACGGATGGGGTCAGATCTCTCTCGAGTTCGCAGGCTCGACCGACTCGACCGGAGCTCTCGTCCGGGTCACCAACAAGCTCAACGAGGTCCCTTCCTACCCGCAGAACGCCGAGCGCCCGGTGGTGGCGACCGCCGATCCCTTCGCGGGCTCGATCGCCTGGTTCATCCTTCGCTCCACCGACGGCTCGACTTACGCGCCCCACATGGGGATTCTCCTGGAAGACGTGGTCAAGCCGCGGTTCGAACGGGTGGAAGGAGTCGCCAGCGTCAACTTCTTCGGCAATCTTTTTCGCGAGCTCCACGTGACGTTCGACCCGGGCCTCCTGGCCTCGACGGGCATCACCGTCGCGGAGCTTGCGGCGGCGATTCGCGCCGCGAGCCAGGACGTCTCGGGAGGGGACTTCGCCGAGGGCAAGCGGCGCTACGTGGTGCGCACCATGGGACGCTACCGAAGCATCGACGACGTGGCCCAGGCGGTGGTCAAGGTCCGTGCCGGCGTACCGATCCGCGTCGGCGACGTCGCCCAGGTCGGGCTGGCCTACCAGAAACCGGTGGCCAGGGTGCGATTTCAGGGCGAGCCGGCGATCGCCTTCGCCGCCCAGCGCGAGCTGGGATCCAACATCCTCGACATCATGGAGCAGCTCCTCGCGGAGCTCGAGGCGATCAACGAGGAAGTCCTGGAGCCCCGGGGCCTCATGATCGAGTGCGTCTGGGACGAAAGCGTCTACATCCACTCTTCGATCGACCGGGTGCTGGCGAACATCTACCTCGGGGCGGCGCTGGCGATCCTCGTCCTCTTCCTCTTTCTGCGCTCGCCGACCTCGATCCTCGTGGTGGCGCTTTCGATCCCGATCTCCGTCGTCACGGCGTTCTTGACGCTCTACCTCCTGGGACGCACGATCAACATCGTCTCGCTCGCCGGCATGGCGTTTGCGGTCGGCATGGTGGTCGACAACGCGATCGTCGTCCTCGAAAACGTCTACCGTCACCTGCAGATGGGCAAGCGCCGCGCCCAGGCGGCCTACGACGGCACCCGCGAGGTCTGGGGAGCGATCTTCGCCTCGACGCTGACCACGGTAGCGGTTTTTTTGCCGATCCTCTTCATCCAGGAACGTGCGGGACAGCTGTTCCGCGACATCGCGCTTGCCGTGGCGAGCGCCATCGTCGTCTCGCTGCTCGTGGCGGTGACCGTCATCCCGTCGGCGTCGGCGAAGATCTTGAAGGCCTCAACGCGTCGCAAGTCCGACGATCGGCCGGGCCTCCTGGAGCGGCTTGCGGCACGGATCTCGGCGCTCGTCGACTTCGTGAACGCCGGGGCGCTGCGGCGCCTCGCGGTGATCGGGGCGATCGTCGCCCTTTCGGTGGGCCTGACCTGGAGGCTCCTGCCGAGCGCCGAATACCTGCCGAACGGCAACCAGAACTTCATCTTCGGATTCCTGGTGCCGCCGCCCGGATACAACATCGACGAAACGCTCAGCATCGGCAAGAGGGTGGAGTCGCAGCTCGCCCACTACTGGGAGGCCTCCGACGAAGAAGCCCTCGGGATGCCCGGCGGCGGCGGCCGGCACTTCTGGTTCGTGGCCGCTTTCGGGATGCCGTTCTTCGGTCTCGAAGCCCGCGACCCCACCCGGGTGATGGAGCTCGTCCCCGTGGTCAACGAAGCGCTGACGACGATCCCCGGCTCTTTTGGCTTCGCGATGCAGTGGTCGCTTTTCTCCCAGAGCCTCGTCGGCACCCGCTCGGTGCGCATCGACGTCATGGGACCCGAGCTCACGGAAGTGCTCGACCTGGCCACCCGGGTCTTCACCGAGGTGAGAGAGACCTTGCCCGGGTCCACCTCGCGGCCGATCCCGGGCCTCGACCTCGGCAACCCGGAGGTGCGCGTCTATCCCGACCGGGTCCGCGCCGCCGACTGCGGCTTGAACGCCGCCGAGATCGGACGCACGGTCAACGCGCTCGTCGACGGGATGAAGGTCGCCGAGTATTTCCACGAGGGCCGGAAGATAGACCTGATCCTGAAAGGCTCCGACGAGTGGTCGCGCCACACCCAGAGCATCGCGCAGCTGCCGCTCGCCACCCCGAACGGCGAGATCATCACCCTGGGCGACGTCGCCGACGTCCGGGAGCGCTTGGGGCCGGTCCAGATCAACCACGTCGAGCGCCAGCGGGCCGTCTCGATCGAGACGGCGCTGCCTGAGGACGTGCCGCTGGAGGAGGCGATCGCCCGCATCGAGGAAGGGATCGTCGAGCCGCTGCGCCAGGAGGGACGAATCGGCGGCCTCTACGACGTCCGCCTGCGGGGCGCCGCCGACGACCTCTCGCAGCTGCGCGCCGCGCTGGAGACCAACTTCCTCGTCGTCGTCCTCCTGACCTTCCTTCTTCTGGCGGCGCTTTTCCAGTCGTTCCTCTATCCGTTGGTGATCATGGCCACCGTGCCGCTCGCCACCTTGGGCGGCGTCTTGGGGCTGCGCCTCGTCCAGGTTTTCTTCCCCGGGCAGCAGATGGACATTCTGACCATGCTCGGCTTCGTGATCCTGGTCGGCACGGTGATCAACAACGCCATCCTGATCGTCTACCACGCGCTGGGACGGATCCGCGCAGGCGTCGATTCCCACGAAGCGGTGCGCGAATCGGTGCGGGTCCGGGTGCGGCCGATCCTGATGTCGACGACGACGTCGAGCCTCGGGATGCTGCCGCTTGTCGTGATGCCGGGCGCGGGCTCGGAGCTTTACCGCGGCCTCGGGTCCGTGGTGGTCGGAGGGCTCGTCGTGTCGACGGTGATCACGCTTTTCCTGACGCCGCTTGTGTTCACCTTCGTCTACGAGATGCGTCGCGCCGTCGTTGGCCGGTTCGCTTCCGAGCCGCCGGCCATCGACGCGAACAGCTCGAGCGACGCGGCGACGTAACGCTCCTCCTGCTCGGCTGGGCTTCGGCGTTCGCTCAGCCGCTGCCGGTCGAGCCGTTCGAGGAGCCAGATCGCTCTGGCCGGAGATTGAAGTTTCAGTCGGGAGACGACCCCGCCTGGGCCGCCGGCGCGAGCTCGAGGAGCGGGTCGTCGAGCGTTTGGGGTTAGAATTCCCCCATGCGACGCTTTGCGATCCTCTCCCTCCTCCTGACGCTCGCCGTGCCTCTCCAGGCGGCGGTCCCGCCGAAAGCCGTCGAGCTCCACCACAAGGGGCTCGCGGAGCTCGAAAACGAAAGTCCCGAGAACGCCGAGCGGGCCTACCGCGAGGTGATAAAGCTCGTGCCCGACGATCCTCTGGGCTACGTCAACCTGTCGATCGCGCTCCTGCGCCAGCAGAAATACGACGTGGCGGCCCGGGTGCTCAACTTCGTGCCGGAAGACCTCGCCCACCATCCGCGGATCCTCGGCGTACGCGGCGAGCTCCGGCAATGGACCGGGGACCTCGAAGGCGCCCTCGACGTCCTCGCCGAGGCCGCGGAGGTGGCGGGCGACGACCTGGAGGTCCTTTACGCCGCCTACCAGCTGGCGTCGAACCTGAAGTCGGAGAAAGCGGCGGCGGTGAAGCGCCAGGCCCTGGAACGGCTGGCCGAGCTGCGGCCCGAGAACGTCGTCGTCCTCCTCCAACTCGGCCAGCGCTCGATCGCCGACGGCGACCGGGCCGGGGCGACCGCGGCCTACCAGCGCGTCGGCGAGCTCCTCTGGCAGGCCCAGCCCATGGCCCAACGCGCCTTCGGCATGCTCGAGGAAGCCCTCAAGAAAGACGACCTCTCTGCGGCCCGGGTGCCGGCCGTCCGGGTCGAGAACGTGCTCAAGGTGAGCCCGATGTTCCGCGAGAGCCTGCGCGAGCTCAAGACCGGGATTCAGGGTATCCCCATGGAACGTTTCGCCACGGAGCCGCCGGTCGAGTCGTTCGGCGAGCCGATTCCGATCGAGCTGGCGGGCACCCGGCTCGACGAACGGCCAAGCGCCGGCCGGGGCCTCGTGGCGGGCGACTTCGACGGCGACGAGCGTCCGGACCTCGCCCGGCTGCGCCGCGGCGAGCCCAACGTCCTGGAGATCCGCCTCGCCGCCGCCGGCTGGAAGGTCTCCTCCGAGCATCCGGTCGTGCCGGCCGACGCCGACGAGCTCCTCTTGGCCGACTTGACGAACGACGGCCACCTGGACCTCGTCGCCTTCGGCGCCCGGGGCGCCGCCGCCTGGCTCGGCCAGGCCGACGGCACCTTCACCGCCGCCGCCGACCAGCTCGGCCTGGCCGCGGCCGGCGCCGCCGCGGCGACGGTCCTCGACTTCGACGTCGAGGGCGATTTGGACCTCGTCCTCGCCGGACGTGCCTCGGGTGCCGGCGACCTCTGGCGCAACTCCCTCCAGGGTCCTCTGGAGCAGGTGGGCACCAAAGCCCTGCCCAACCTGAAGCTTTCCGGCGCGCGAGGCCTCGCGGCGAGCGACCTCGATCGCGACGGCGACCTGGACCTCGCCATCGCCCACGCCGGAGGGCTCACCTGGCTCGCGAACCTCCGCCAGGGCCAGCTCACGGAGCAACCGGTCGGCGGCGGCGCGGCCGAACGCGGCGCGGCCGAACGCGGCGCGGCCGAACGCGGCCCGGCCGAACGCGGCCCGGCCATGAACGCCGTCGTCGCCGCGGACCTGACCAACGACGGCCTGCCGGAGCTCGTCGCCGTCGGCGACGGCTTCAACCTGTGGCGCAACGGCGGCGGCTCTTTTACGGCCTGGCGTCCTGCCGGCCTGCCGGCCGAGGGACACTACGACACCGTCGTCGCCTTCGACGCCTCGAACGACGGCCGCTACGACCTGGCGGCCGCCGGTCCCGAAGGCGTCGTCGTCTTCACCCAGGACGCCGCCGGAGGCTTCGTCGCCGTCGAGCTCGCGGAGGCGCCCGCCAAGGCCCAGGGGCTCGCCGCCGCCGACCTCGACCAGGACGGTGACCTGGACCTCGCCGTCGGCGGCCCGGAGGGCCTCCACTGGCTCGAGAACAAAGGCGGCAACAAGAACGGCTACCTGGCGCTTCGGCTGCGGGGCCTCACCAAGGGGAGCTCCAAGAACAACGTCTTCGGCGTCGGCTCGGTGGTCGAGGTGCGCACCGGCGTCGCCTACCAGTACCGGGAGGCGGCGGGCGACGTCTTGCACCTGGGATTGGGCTCGCAAAAGACCGCCGACGTGGTGCGGATCGTGTGGACCAACGGTGTGCCCCAGAACCGCCTGGCCGTGGCGGGCAACCAGCGCGTCGTCGAGGAACAGCTGCTCAAGGGAAGCTGTCCCTTTCTCTACGCCTGGGACGGCGAAGGCTTCGCCTTTGTCACCGACCTCCTCTGGGCCTCGCCCATCGGCCTGCCGCTCGCGCCGGGGGTGTGGGCGCCGAGCGACCCCGGCGAGCTGGTGCGCGTCGACGGCCTGGTCGACGACGGCGGCGTCTACCGGCTGCGTCTCACCGAAGAGCTCTGGGAAGCGGCCTTTTTCGACCATGTACGGCTGTGGGTCGTCGACCACCCGGCGGAGGTCGAGGTGGCGTCGAACCTGCGGGTCCGGATGGGGGAGGTCGAGCCGGAGCGGGTCCTGGCGAGCCGCGAGCTTCGCCCGGTGGCCGCGGCCTGGGACGGCGAGGGACGCGACGTGACCGAGCTCGTCCGTCACCGCGACGAGGTCTACGCCGACGGCTACGCCAAGAGTCCTTATCAAGGCGTCGCCGAGCGTCCGTGGAGCTTCACTTTCGACCTCGGCGAGGCCCCCGGTACGGCGGTACGCCTCCACCTCGACGGTTGGATCTTTCCCTCCGACGCGAGCTTGAACCTGGCCGTGGCGCAGCGCGACGACCTCGCCGTCCTACCGCCGCGCCTCCTCGTGGAGACCGCCGGCGGCTGGCGCGAGCTCGTCGCTTCGACGGGTTTCCCCGCCGGCAAGACGAAGACGATGGTCCTCGACACACCGCCGCTGCCGGAGGGTGCCCGGCGGCTCAGGATCGAGACGTCGCTCTGGCTCCACTGGGACCGCATCGCCTGGACGACGAAGCCGGCGGACGATCAGCCGCGGGTGGTGGCGCGCCTCCTGCCCTCGTCGGCGAACCTCAGGTTCCGGGGCTTCTCGGCCGCGGTGCGCCATGCCCCGAACGCTCCTCACGTCTTCGACTACCAGCGGACCCGGCTCGCCTCGCCCTGGCTGCCCTTCCCGGGACGCTATACGCGCTTCGGCGACGTGAGGGAGCTCTTGCGCGAGGCCGACGATTTCTCCGTCGTCCTGGCGTCCGGCGACGAGATCGCCGTCACCTTCGACGCGTCCCACCTGCCGCCGCCGGCTCCGGGGTTCGTGCGCACGCTCTTTCTCGAGAGCCACGGCTGGGACAAGGACGCCGACCGCAACACCTGGGAGGGGCAGCAGCTGGAGCCGTTGCCGTTTCGGGCGATGAGCGGCTATCCCTACGTCGAGGGCGAGGAGTACCCGGATACGCCCGCGCACCGGGCCTATCGGCGGGAGTGGTTGACGCGGGACATGTAGGCGGAGTCGCGTGGCCACCCGGGGTTGAAACCCCGGGCTACACTTGAAAAGACGCCCTGCGGCGGTCCGGCGTGCCGGCTTTGCGGCTGAAGCCGCGGGATCTTCCGGCTTTAGCCGGTAAGCCCGTAGGGCGCCTTCTAGAATGTAGCCCGGGGATTCATCCCCGGGTTCCGACGATGCCGTGAGGGGCGCCACCCACCAGCGATTCAAGTCAGTCCGTGGTTCTTCTCAGGACGCCTTCGCCTCGACGACGCAGGCGTCGATGACTCGCTTCGCCTTCTCGCCGAGGTTGGCGAACTGGATGCCCATGACACAGATCTCGTCGTCGAGAACCTCGAGGTAGACCACCGTGCCGCTGACCTCGACGATCTCGCCGACGATGGCCAGGGTGAGGCCGACCACCGAACGCAGCGGCAGAGGATGGTTGAGCTCCAGGCGAATGCCGCCATGGGAGATGTCGAGGGTCCGTCCGGTGGCGAGGTCGGCGCGGAAACCCTCCTCGTTGAAGCGGCTGACCTGGACGAGATTGAGCTTCTTGATCCGGGGCTCTTGCCGGCGCTCTTCCACGAAGTCGCTCATCGCTGCGGACCTCCCTGGGGTGCCTGTGTCACTCGGAGCCGTCCTTTTCCATACTGGCGACGGCCTCGTCGATGAGCTTGCCCGCTTCCGGGGCCAGGTCGGAGAACTGGATGCCCATGGCACAGCGCTCGTGGTCGAGCACCTCGAGGTAGACGACCGTGCCGCTGATGTCCATGAGCCGATCGCCAAAAGCGAGGCTCACCCCGACGACCGAGCGCAGGGGGAGCGGATGATGGAGCTCCAAGCGCATGCCGCCGCGCGAGATGTCGAGAGTGCGTCCGGTGGCGAGGTCGGCGCGGAAGCCCTTCTCGTCGAAGCGGCTGATCTGGACTAGGTTGACCTTCTTGATGCGCGTATGGCGGCGTTCCGGAGAAACCTGCTCCATGATGGACCTTTCATGCTCTCGGGAGCGTTAGTTTCGGTTTCTTCTACCCTAGAAGGAGGAGACGTCCCAGGTCAACCTTGCGAGCGGCCCTCATGCTCCTGGAATCTGCCGTCGGGTCGCTTCAAGGGCCGCCTCAGCGACCTCGTCCTCGAGCTCCTCCCAGCCAGCCCCCAGGCCGGCCGCGTCGAGGACGTTGCCGTAGAGGTCGCGGAAGACGGCGAGCATCTCGCCGAGCGGGATGTCGAGCCGCGTCCCCCGGTACCGGACGTACTCCATGTGACGCCGGCCGTCGGGCGTGAAGGCCTGGTAGATCGAATCGCTTCTGCCGTCGAATTCCAGCGTCGCCAGTCCGGCTCGTTCGCAAAGCTGCCGGTTGAAAGCCGGTGTCGCCTTGACCCAGGTCCCCTCCAGGTAGAGGTCGGTGTACCCGTGGTAGGCGAAGACGTCGGTGCCCATGGCGCGGCGCAGCCGCGGTGAGGTGAGGTGGTTCTTGACGTCGGCGAAACCGAGCCGCGCCGGGATTCCCTGGGCGCGCGCCACCGCGGCCAGAACCGCCGCCTTGGTCACGCAGAAGCCGTAACCGCGCTGGAGCGTCCGGCTGGCGCGGTAGTCTTCGGGGCTCTTGCCGAGGCGGTACGGGTCATAGCGCAGGTCGTCGCGCACCGCGTAGTAGAGGCGCCGCGCTTTTTCGACGTCGCCGCGGGCGGCGTCGACCGTGCGCTCCGCGTAAGCGACGACCTCCGGCGCTTCGCTGTCGACGTAGCGGCCCGGAGCCAGGCAGGCGGCGGGATCCTCGGTTCGGGCGACGGCTTCCTGAGGTAAGGCCGGGGCGCTCATGGCAAAGCGTTTCCTAGATGCCCATGTTGGCGAGCGCCTCCATGAGGCGCTCCAGGGTGAAGGAGAGCTGGGGGTGGGAGCCCTCGAATTCGACCACCGCCTTGTCCAGGCGATCCTTGACCGAGCTGTGGGGGGCGGGGGCCGCCCCCGCCCCCCCGGGCGCGCCGGGCAGCCGAGATTGGTTAGAAAAAAAACCAAGAAATAAA
>CBDUYN010000223.1:0-14453 GCA_965371445.1 uncultured bacterium
AAAGGCTCCGAATTCCCTCCTCCCACCCCTTGACACGGCCTACGACAGGGACGAAGAGGCCGCTCGCCGGCTCTCCCAGCATCTTCAGGGGTCCAGGGGTCCGCCGTCGATTGCGTCGGACATGCAGAGAACGTAGAATGCCTGAAGGGAGACGATCGCCGTGAACCTCAGAACCATCACCACGACCGACCTCGCCCAGCAGACGGCAGACGTGGTCCATCGGGTCCGTCAGGGCCGACCGGCTGTCGTTCAGAGCTCCGGTGAGGACCAGGTCGTGATCCTCGACGTCCTCGACTACCGTCTCCTGCGTGGCGGGGCGGGGCCAGGGTCGACCCAGGCCGGGCACCTCCCGAGAAGAGCTCCTTTCGTGCAGCGGATCAGCGAGGTCAGCCCGCCGGAGCGACCTTCTCCGCCACCAGCCCCAGGACGGTGCCGCCGGCCGAGTACAGGATCAGCCCGTCGACGGCCCACCAGATCAGGATCTTCGCCGGTAGGTTAAAAACTCCGGTAAAGCCGAGGTACATCACCCCGGCGAAGATCGACAGAAACAGACCGTAGTAGAGCCCCTGCTTCCAACCCGGGCCGCTGAACGCCGACCTGACCCAGCCGAAGAGGGCCGCCACCACCAGGCTGGTGATCAGCCCGGTCGTGATCCAGCGAGGCATCAATACCGCCATGTCCGGTGGATCCTGGGCCAGCGCGGGCAGCCAGAATTCCGAGCTCGCTTTGTAGGGTTCCTTCAGGACGCCGTCGTGGATGACGATCCCCGTGCCCATGCCCAAGATGAATGTGGTCACAAAGAACGCCAGCCCGCCGAGCACGATCAGCTTCCAATTCATGGCTTCTCCTTCGCCAAGTTTTCGAAATGTGGGACTATTATGGCACAAGTTCTCTCGTTGTCAAGAGCGTAGGTCCTTAGGTCTTCACAGCAACGCGAGAGCCGTCCCCCGACGTGCTCGTCGCCGCCACTCAGGCGCCGTCCCCGGCGTTCTCGTCGTCACCCCGGCCGTCCCCGGTGCTCGTCGCCGCCGCTCAGGCGCCATCGGCAGGCTCGGGATGTCGCCAGAATCCTAAGCACCATCATGAACGACGAAGTCGTTGAAGTAGGGCTTCAGCGTTCCGGTTGAGCTTTCTTCCCCCAGACCCTATCATGAGGCGACCCTCGAAACCTGCGCCTCGACCACGAAGAAAGGACGCCGCCGTCATGGGCCTGTGGATTCTATGGATCGTACTCGGACTCCTCGTCCTCATCGTCCTCTACGACCTCACGCAGCGACGGCACGCGATCCTGCGCAACTTCCCGATCCTCGGGCACTTCCGCTACGTCCTCGAGTCGATCGGGCCGGAGCTACGGCAGTACATCGTCACCGACAACAACTCCGAGCGGCCCTTCAACCGCGACGAGCGGACCTGGATCTACACCTCGGCCAAGAAGCTGAACAACTACTTCGGCTTCGGCACCGACAACGAGGTCGAGCAGGTCGAGAACTACCTGATCGTCAAGCACAGCGCCTTCCCGCTCCAGGACCTGCACCCGGGCATGGAGGGCTACGACCCAAAGTACGGCCTGCCCTGCGCCAAGGTCCTGGGCGGCGCGACCGGCCGCAGGAAGGCCTTTCGTCCGAAGTCGGTGGTTGGGGTCTCGGCGATGAGCTTCGGGTCGCTTTCGGCGCGGGCGGTCGAGGCCTTGAACCGCGGCTGCGCTCTGGCCGACTGCCTCCACAACACCGGCGAGGGCGGCATCTCGCCCTACCACCTGAAGGGCGGCGAGCTCGTCTGGCAGCTCGGTACCGGCTATTTCGGCTGCCGCGACGATGACGGCCGCTTCGACCTCAAGCGCTTCCTCGACAAGGTCGAGGCTCATCCCGTGCGCGCCGTCGAGATCAAGCTCAGCCAGGGGGCGAAGCCCGGCCTCGGGGGCGTCCTGCCGGCGGCCAAGATCACGGCGGAGATCGCCAGGATCCGTCACATCCCCCGCGGACGCGACTGCCTGAGCCCCTCGCGCCACAGCGCTTTCGACGACGTCGACTCGCTCCTCGACTTCGTCGAGGAGCTGGCTGAGAAAAGCGGGCTGCCGATCGGTGTCAAGTCCGCGGTCGGCGACCTCGGCTTCTGGCACCAGCTCGCCCGGCGGATCGCCGAGACCGGACGCTCGGTCGACTTCATCACCGTCGACGGCGGCGAAGGAGGGACCGGGGCGGCACCGCTCAGCTTCTCCGACCACGTGGCGCTGCCCTTCAAGGTGGCGTTCTCACGCGTCTACCGGATCTTTGCCGAGGCGGGGCTCAACGAGCGAATCGTCTTTGTGGGCTCGGCCAAGCTCGGCTTTCCGGAGTCGGCGATCTTCGCCTTCTCCCTCGGCTGCGACATGCTGGCCATGGCGCGCGAGTCGATGCTCGCCATCGGCTGCATCCAGGCCCAGCGCTGCCACACCGACCATTGCCCGACCGGGGTCGCGACCCAGAACCGCTGGCTCGTGCGCGGCCTCGACCCGAGGGACAAGGCGGCGCGACTCGCCAACTACATGATGATCCTGCGCAAGGAGCTCCTGCGTCTGAGCCGCGCCTGCGGTGTGCCCCATCCGGCGCTGGTCACGACAGACATGCTTGAGATCCTCGACGGACGCTTCGGATCGACGACGGTGCGCGAGGTCTTCGGCTACGAGAGCGACTGGGGGCTGCCGTCGGCCGCCGACCGCGAAGCCGTCGTCGAGATCATGAACGAGTCCCGGACGGCGGCCTGAGCCTCCTATTCCCCTACGTGGACGAGGACGTTTCGCCGTCCCCGCCGTCGCCGGTGCTCCCAGAGGTAGATCCCCTGCCAGGTCCCGAGCGCGAGCCGGCCGCCCAGGACCGGGACACCGAGCGACGTCGACGTCAACGCCGCCTTGATGTGCGACGGCATGTCGTCGGGCCCTTCGTGGACGTGGGTGTAGAGCGGGTCCTCCTCTTTGACCAGGCGGTTGAGCCAATTCTCCAGGTCGCGCTTCGCCGACGGGTCGGCGTTCTCCTGGATCGTCAGGCTCGCCGAGGTGTGCTGGACGAAAACCGTGCAGAGCCCCTCCTGAACGCCGCTTTCGCGCACCACCGCCGCCACCTCGCCGGTGATCTCGTGGAGCCCCTGCCCCCGTGCCTCGAGCGAAATCCTACGTACCGCCATCGCCAGGACCTCCTTCCTGAGAGGCAGTAGAGCACCCTCCGGACGGAGATGGCAAGGGGACGGCCAGCTCCTGCTACAATGCGGCGTCTGGAGGCCGGAGAACCGCCGGGATCGCCCCCGAGCCGGTTCCGGGACCTGGACGAGGAAGCAGAGGACCGAAGGCCATGGCCAAGAAAGCCGTCGAATACGACGAGAAAGCCATCCTGACGCTCGACCCGCTGGCCCACATCCGGCTCCGTACCGGCATGTACATCGGCCGTGTCGGCGACGGCTCGAACCCCAACGACGGGATCTACATCCTCTTGAAAGAGGTCGTCGACAACGCCGTCGACGAGTACATCATGGGCAACGGCCAGCGCATCGAGATCCGCCGCGACGGCGACACCCTGACGGTGCGCGACTTCGGCCGCGGCATCCCGCTGGGCAAGGTCGTCGACTGCGTCTCGAAGATGCACACCGGCGGCAAGTACAACGACGACGTCTTCCAGTTCTCCGTCGGCCTCAACGGCGTCGGCACCAAGGCCGTCAACGCCCTCTCGGGCGAGTTCACGGTCAAGAGCTGGCGCAAGGGCCGCGCCGTTGAGGCGCTCTTTCGCCAGGGCAAGCAGATCCGGGTGAAAAACCGGCTCGAGCCCGGCGAGACCGACGGCACCTTCGTCTCCTTCCGCCCCGATCCGGAGATCTTCGGTAAGTTCGAGTGGAACGAGGAGTACATCCAGCACCGGCTTCGCTACTACGCTTTCCTCAACACCGGGCTCTCCCTCAACTACAACGGCAAGGCCTTCCGCAGCCGCCGCGGCCTCCAGGACCTCCTCACGGAGGAGCTCGGCGACGAGGCGTCGCTCTACGAGATCGCCTACCACCACGAGGACCGCCTGGAGCTCGCCTTCACCCACACCCACAGTTACGGCGAGACCTACTTCAGCTTCGTCAACGGCCAGCACACCGCCGACGGCGGCACCCACCAGAGCGCCTTCCGCGAAGGGATCCTGAAGGGCATCAACGAGTTCGCCAAGAAAAGCTACGCCGGCCCCGACGTGCGCGACGGTCTGGTCGGCGCCGTGGCGATCAAGCTCCAGGACCCGGTCTTCGAGAGCCAGACCAAGAACAAGCTCGGCTCGACCGACGTGCGCTCCTGGATCGTCCCCAGGGTCAAGGACGCGGTCGCCGTCTGGCTGCACAAGAATCCCGAGGCTGCAAAAGCGCTGCTGACCAAGGTCGAGGCCAACGAGAAGCTCAGAAAAGAGCTCTCGGCGGTCAAGAAACAGGCCCGCGAACGCGCCAAGCGCACCGCCATCCGCGTCCCCAAGCTCATCGACTGCAAGGTCCACTACGGCACCCGGCACAAGCTCGCCGACGAGACGACGGTCTTCATCACCGAGGGCGACTCGGCCGGCGGCTCGATGGTCCAGGCCCGCGACGTCGACACCCAGGCGATTTTTACCATCAAGGGGAAGCCCCTCAATTGCTACGGGTTGAAACGCGACGCGATCTACAAGAACGAGGAGCTTTACAACCTGATGCGGGCGCTCGGCATCGAGGATTCGGTCGACGACCTGCGCTACAATCGGGTGGTGATCGCGACCGACGCCGACGTCGACGGCATGCACATCCGAAACCTGCTCTTGACCTACTTCCTGCGCTACTTCGAAGAGCTCGTCGTCCGTGGCCACGTCTTCGTCCTGGAGACGCCGCTTTTCCGGGTACGCAACAAAAAAGAGATTCGCTACTGCTACAGCGAGGCCGAGCGCGACCGGGCGATGGAGAAGATCGCGAAGCCCGAGGTGACGCGCTTCAAGGGCCTGGGCGAGATCTCGCCGGGCGAGTTCAAGCAGTTCATCGCCAAGGGCATCCGCCTCGTACCGGTCGAGATCCGCGCCATGGGCGAGGTCACGAAAGCGCTCGATTTCTTCATGGGCAAGAACACCCCGGAGAGAAAAGCCTTCATCGTCGAGAACCTGATCAGCGACGTCGTCTAGCTCCTTTGAGAACACCCCGCGATGAGCTTTACCTACCAAGGCGGGACGCTTCGCGCCGGCGGCGTCGCCCTCGAAGAAATCGCCGAGGCGCTCGGCACCCCGACCTACGTCTACTCCGCCGACTCGATCCGCGCCGGCTACGAGACCGTGCGCAGCGCCTTCGCGCCGCTCGGCGCGCGGCTTCACTACGCGGTCAAGGCCTGCAGTAACCTCCACGTCTGCGGCCTGCTCCGCGAGCTCGGGGCCGGCATGGACGTCGTCTCGGGCGGCGAGCTGGAACGGGCCTGGCTTTCCGGCACGCCGATGTCGGAGATCGTCTTCGCCGGCGTGGGCAAGACCGAGGCCGAGATCCGCGCCGCGCTCGACGGACGCTTCAGCCCGCTCCTCGACGACGCCGGCCGCTTCGGGCGCAACGGTGTCGCCGGGCGTGGGAGCGTCGGGCTCTTCAACGTCGAGTCGGAAAGCGAGTTGCAGCTCCTCGCCGCGCTCGCCGGCGAGCTCGGTGTCGTGGCGCGGGCCTGCCTGCGCGTCAATCCCGACGTCGACGCCCGAACCCACGAATACACCACGACGGGCAAGGAGGAGAACAAGTTCGGCCTCCCGGCCGAGCGGATCCCGGCGATCTTCGCGGTCTGGGCCGGACGCGGCGAGGTGGAGCTCGTCGGGCTCCACGTCCACATCGGCTCGCCGGTCCACGAGATCGGACCCCACGTCGACACCGTGCGGGTGATGGTCGGCCTTCTCGACCGCCTCGAAGGCGACGGCCACAAGGTCTCGGTGCTGAACCTGGGCGGCGGCTGGGCGGTCAGCTACCAGCCGGACGACGCGCCGCCGATCGAGGCCTACGCCGAGGCGATCGTCCCCCTGCTCGCCGAACGCGTCGAGCGCGGCCTCAAGGTCCTGATAGAGCCGGGACGCTCTATCATGGCCAACTCGGGCGTGCTGCTGACCCGGGTCCAGCACGTGAAGCGCGGGCGCAGCAAGCTCTTCGCCATCTGCGACGCCGGGATGCACACGCTGATCCGTCCGGCCCTCTACCGCGCCTTCCACGTCGTCTGGCCGGTGCGCTGGGACGGCGGACCCGAGGCGCCGCCGCGTCCCGAGGTGCTCACGGGGCCGGGCCTCGAGGAGCACGACGTCGTCGGTCCGATCTGCGAGACGGGCGACTTCCTCGCCCAGAAGCGGCCGCTGCCGACGATCGCCCGGGGGGATCTCCTCGCGGTTTTCTCAGCCGGCGCCTACGGCATGTCGATGTCGTCGAACTACAACGACCACGGCCGGGCGGCGGAGGTGCTCGTCGACGAGGGCCGTGCCGTCCTCGTCAACGAGCGCCAGTCGCTCGCCAGCTTGCTCGCGACGGAGGCCTCGCCGCGGGAGATCCGGCTCGCCGGGGCGAAGGAGGAAGCATGAGCCTTGCTCTCGCCCCCCTCCCGGGGCTTGCTGTGAATGAACGGCGGGGTACAGACGACGCCGGGAGCGCCCGATGAGCTGGATCGACGACCCCGTCGCCCTGGTCGCGGCGTGGCCGGCTTTTGCGCTGCCGCTTTTCGTCTTCGCCTCGGCGGCGCTGGAGTACGTCTTTCCGCCTTACTGGGGCGACATGTTCGTGCTGCTCGGCTTTTTCCTTTCGGGACAGGGCGCGTCGTCGCCGTGGCTGATCTTCGCCGCCGCCTTCACCGGGAGCGTAGTGGGCTCGGCGGTCGCTTTCCTCCTCGGGCGCCGCTACGGGCTCTCGATCGTCCGGCGGGTGGCCTTCTGGCGTCCTACGGGGACGCGGGAACGGATCCGTAGGCTCCTGCTGCGCTTCGGCGAGCGCTTCCTCGTCGTCAACCGCTTCGTGCCGTTCCTCCGGGGGTTCCTGCTCTACGGCGCCGGGGGCTTGAAGCTGCGCTTCGGCCCGGCCGTGGGCTACAGCGCGCTCAGCAACTTCTTGTGGCTGACGATCCTGATGGGCGTGGGGCTCTTGACCGCCGGTACGTGGGAGCAGATCCTGGCGAAGTTCCAGCACACGAACCGGCTCCTGGGGGTGGCCGCGTCGGTGGTGGTGGTGGCCTGGATCCTCTTCCTCGTGTTGCGTTCGCGGAGTCAGCAGGACCCAGCCGTGTAGCTGGAATCCAGACCGGGGCTCTCTTCAAGCCCAGCCGAGATTCGCGGCTGACTCGTTCTCTGGGGCCCGGGCGTGCCCAAAGGACGGGTGGTGGAGGACACCGCTCAGCGCTCGAAGCGCAGACCCATCGACGGATCGACGGCGGTGGCGCGCCGCGCCGGGATCAGGGTGGCGAGAAGCGCCGAGCCAAGCAGCACGGCGAGCGTCACACCATAGGTCAGGACGTCGGTCGGCGGCACGCCGAGCAGCAGGCCGGTGATCGCCCGGCCGGCGAGGAACGCGAGGCCGCCACCCACCGCGAGGCCGATCGCCACGATCTTCATCCCCTGTCCCAGGACGAGCTTCAGGACGGCGGCGCGGTCGGCGCCCATCGCCATGCGGATCGAGATCTCGCGATCCCGCTGGCTGACGCTGTAGGCCATCACCCCGTAGATGCCCACCGCCGCCAGGACGAGGGCCAGCGCGCCGAGGATGCCGAGCAGCCCCGCACCCATCCGGGCCGGCCACAGGCCCTGGCGCAAGGCCGCCAGCCCCGTCGTCACGTTGGTGATCGAGAGGTTGGGATCGAGAGCCTGGACCTCGCCGCGCACCGTGCCCAGGATCGACTCGGGATCGCCCTCGGCACGCACCACGAGCGCCATCGTCGACGCATAGTCCTGGCGCCGGGGGACGTAGGCCTGCGCCTGCGGCGACTCGCCGATCGACTGATGCTTGATGTCGGCGACGACGCCGACCACCTCGCGCACGACCTCCTGGCCGATGAAGTGGAAGCGTTGGCCGATCGCATTCTCGCCCGGCCAGAAGCGCGCCGCCATCGCCTCGTTGACGACCACCACCGTGGGCGTACCCGTACGGTCCAGGTCGGTGAGGTCGCGACCGCTCAAGAGACGCGTGCCGACGGTCTTGAAGAAGTCGACGTCGGCGTAGTTGACCGGCACCAGGATGCGGTTGTTCTCGGCGTCGTCGCCGCGTCCCTCGACGATGACCGTGCGCCAGAACCCGCCGCCCGAAAGCGGCACGATCGTCGTCAGGGTCGCGGCCTCGACACCCGGCACGCCGCGGACGCGCTCCAGGGCGCGGTCGTAGAAGTCGGCGCCGCGCTCTTCCTCGTAGCCGGCCTGGGCGAGGTTCATGTTCATCGACACGATCTTCTCGGGCTCGAAGCCGACGTCGACCTCCATCGCGGCCCCCAGGCTGCGCAGAAAGAGCCCCGAGCCGACAAGCGCCACGACCGAGAGCGCCACCTGGCCCATGACCAGGACGTTGCGAAAAGAGAGCACGCGTCCGGCGCCGGTCGCCGCGTCGGAGGCCTGGGTCAGGTCGTGGACGATGGCCGGCCGCGAGAAGCGGACCGCCGGCACCAGGCCGAAGAGCATGCCGGTAACCAGCGACACGGCGAGCGTGAAGAAGAACACGACCGGGTCGAAGCTCAGGTCGAGCGTCGTCTGCTGAAGAAACGGCGGGCGCATCGCCCATAGGGCGTTGCGCGCCCAGAAGGCCACCAGGAGCCCGGCACCGCCGGCCAGGAGCGCCAGGATCAGGCTCTCGGAGAGCAGCTGGCGTACCAGCCGGCCACGGGACGCCCCGAGGGCCAGCCGGACACCGATCTCGCGGCGCCGCGAGGCCGCCCGGCCGAGCAGGAGGTTGGCGACGTTGGCACAGGCGATCAGCAGCACGAGACCCACCACGGTCATGAGAAGCGCGCCGATGCGCGTGAAGTTGTCGCGTTGGTCGGGACCGCCGAGCGCCGCTTCCGAAAGCGGCCGCAGGAGGAAGCCGCGGTCCTTGTTCTTGACCGGAAACTGCTCGCGCAGGCTGGTGCCCAGCGTCGAGACAGCGGCCTGGGCCTGCTCCGCCGTGACCCCGGGCTTCAGCCGGGCAAAGGCGAAGGTGATCAACGCCCGGCGGTCGTCGAAGTAGTCGGCCAGGGGACCCGACAGGAAGGTTTCGTGCATCGAGAGCGGCGCCCAGATCCCCGGGCCGCCGAGGAGGAAGGTGCCGTTGAAGCCCTCGGGTGCGACGCCGATCACGGTGAAGACCTCGTTGTTGAGCCGCACGGTCTCACCGACGACGCCGGGATCGGCGCCGAAGCGGTTCGACCACAGCCGGTGGCTCAGGACGACGACGGGCTCGCTGCCGGCGACCTCGTCGTTGCCCTGGTCAGCGAAGACGCGTCCGACCTGGGCCTCGACGCCGAGGGCGGTGAAATAGTTGGAGGTGACGAGCTGACAGCCCACCGGCTCGGGATCGCCGCCGCCCGCGACGAGCGCCGCGCCGGTGAAGAAGACGTCCGTGGCGTCGGCAAAGACGTCGGTCTTGTCGCGCAGGTCCTTGAAGTTGGGACGCGAGACGGGCATGAAGTTACCGAGCTGCTGGCCTTCCTCGGTGGTGTAGAGGGCCACCAGGCGATCGGGCTCGGCGACCGGCAGGGCGCGCAGCAAGACGGCGTTCATGAGCGTGAAGATCGTCGTGTTGGCCCCGATGCCCAGGGCCAGGGACAAAAGAGCGGCGAGCGTGACGACCGGGCTCTTGGCGAGCATCCGGACGGCGTATTTGAGCTCCTTGACGAGATTGTCCAACGTGACCTCCTTGTCGGTTGGGACCTGTCATGGATACGTTGGGATCGGGGGTGAGGTTGCCGGCGACGCCCGCCTCAGGGTTCGCCTACGATCTCGCCGACGGAGGTGGCGATCGCCGCCTGACGCAGCCAGCGTTCCAGGGTTGGGAGGTCGGAGCAGCTCAGGATCCGCTTCCGGTCGTCCTCGTTCACCTCCATGCCGCGTGCCTCGAGGACCGAGAGGACGGCTTCGGCCTTTCCCTCGGCCTTTCCCTCGGCCTTTCCCTCGACCTTTCCCTCCCCGCGGACGGCGTCCAGGCTCTCATGGCCAGTGAGGCGGCGGAGAACGTGGCGGAAGTTGACCTTTCCAGCCACGTCGAGGTCGTAGAGCGCCTCGACAAGGATCGGCTGGGAGAGGACACCCGGGGCCTCGAGCTGCTCTCCGGGCAGGGCCTGCCTCATGGCCTGGTTCGGCTCGTGGACCTCGACTCGCCGGGGACCGTTCAGCCGTACCACCCAGATGTGCTTCGTCCCGGCAGCGAGGAGGTCCTCGATCTTCTGGTCGAGGTCGTTCTCGTCCTGCCCGGTATCGGCGTACTCCACGGCCAGCTTCGGGATACCGTGAACCCAGCCTGGGGCGTCGGCGATCTTGCCGATCGAGAGGTCCGGGGCGCGCATCGTGTCCCCGACGGGGGAGAAGCCTGCGTCGATGCCGATGTCCTCGACGGCAGGATCGTCGGCCAGGGCCTTGTAACCCGCGCCGGTGGCGAGGGCGCCGCGTCCGCCGCTCGGCATGCAGCGGACGGCGTGGCCGTTCGAGAGCTCGTAGGGATCGCCGGAACGGAGGTGCTCGGCACGAAAGGGGCCCCGGGTATTTCTCAGGGGGTCATGACTCATGCCCCCAGTATAGCAGAGTTGCGGACGTCGGCCGTGTCTCGACCGACCGTGTCTCGACCGACCGACATGCCTCGATCGACCGCCGTACCTCGCGCCACTTGCCACCCAGGAGCCGCCCTGACCACCTTCCCGACCCCACCCGCCGCGGCGGGCCTCAGGGGTCGTTCACGATCGACGGCAACCGGGTATATTTTTCTCCCCCTCCGAGAACCCTACTTAGATGGGTAGCCCTGACCATCGATCGCGTTCACCGGTCTCAAGCGCCGGAGCGTCGGCATGGAATTTGCCGGCCAGCTAGCGACGTCACGACGCCAGGGCAAACCTCCCAAACCGCTCCCGCCTGGGTGGGAGCAAAGGAGAAAGGGGAACGCATGAACACGAGAGGAAACCGCAAACGGATCGGGCTGCTTTGCCTGTCCGCAATCTTGGCCTGGGCCCTGGCAGGCCTGGTCTGGGGCCTCGAGCCCCAGGAGTCGAGCTCCTACCTGAGCACGAAGGAGTACTTCCGCGCCGATCTCTATCTCGAAGTGACCCACGCGCCCCTCGCCGAGGTGCTCGACCGGCTGCCGAACAGGGCGGCGTGGGAACAGCACCAAGTCGCCACCAAGGCCGCGGGACGAGTCCCGATCGTCGCCTACGTCGACCCGCGGTCGGGGACGACCACGAGCATGGTTCTCTCGCTCCCGGTCCTCCCCGGCAAGGGCGTGGGCAACCGGATCTCTCCGGAGGAGCTCCGGCAGGGCCTCGGCCTGCTCAAGATGGGCAACGGCAATTCGGACGACCATGAGGTGACTACGGCCGAGGTGGTCGCCGCCATGCGCCAGGTCGTCAGCGACCGCCGAGACCTCCTCGGCATCGACTTTTCCCAGGTCGGCGAAGGCGTGGCCGGACGGGCCAACCGGGACCTCTGGCACTTCGCCTTCCCGCAGACCTTCCAGGGCGTCGACGTGCGCTACAGCCGGATCGTCGGGGCGATCAACAACGGTAACGTCGTCCTCCTGGGCGCCGAGACCTGGGCCGACCCCCGCGGCACGTCGACGAATCCCCAGATCACCGCCGACGAGGCTCTCGAGGCCGGCTTCGCCCATGCCGGCGGCCGATCGGTCTTCGACCAGCTCCTGGGCCCGCCGCGGCTCGAGATCGTGCCGGTCTCCACCTCGAATTCGGACGTCGGCCGGGGCTACCGCCACGTCCTGACGTGGACCTTCAACTTCATCCGCGAGGGCGAGCACGAGACCTGGGAGGTCACCGTCGACGCCAAGGACGGGGAGGTCCTCTCCTTCCTCGATACCAACCAATACCTCGAAGGTCAGACCGAGGGCGGCGTCTATCCGATCACGGCGACCGAGATCTGCCCGACCAACGGCACCTGTGGCGTGATGCAGCTCAACGCGCCGATGCCGTTCGCCGACACCGGCCTGGCCTCGCCGAACAACTTCACCAACAGCGCCGGTCTCGTCAACTCCACCGCCAGCATCACGACGACCCTCTCGGGACAGTTCGTCAACATCAACGACAACTGCGGCGCGATCTCGGTCAGTGGTTCGACCGGCACGATCGCGATGGGCGGTGTGAACGGCGATCACGACTGTACCATCGGCAGCGGCGGCTCGGCGGGCAACACCTCCTCGTCGCGGACCGCCTTCTTCGAGCTCAACAAGCTCATCGAGATGGCCCAGGGGTGGCTGCCCACCAACACCTGGATCCAAAACCAGCTGACCGCCAACGTCAACATCACCAACACCTGCAACGCCTTCTGGAACGGCTCGACGATCAACTTCTACCGCTCGGGCGGCGGCTGCCTCAACACCGGTGAGCTGGCCGGCGTCTTCGACCACGAGTGGGGCCACGGACTCGACGCCAACGACACCCTCGGATCGCTGTCGAACTCCTCGGAGGGGTACGCCGACATCGCCGGCATCTACCGGCTCCACGACTCCTGTGTCGGTCATGGCTTCAGCGTCGGCGCGGCCGGTTCCTGTGGCCTGACCTCCGACGGCACCGGCCCCAACCGCAACGAGAGCCAGACGGGCGGCTCGCACTGCGACACCGACTGCTCGGGCGTACGCGACGCCGACTTTGGACGTCACGCCGACAACATTCCGGACACGCCGCTCAACTTCGTGTGCCCCGAGTGCAACACCGGCTCCGGACCGTGCGGACGCCAGGTCCACTGCTCCGCGGCGCCGGTGCGCCAGGCGGCCTGGGACCTCGTGACCCTCGACCTGCCGTTTGATCGCCAGACCAACTTCGTCATCGGCAACAAGCTCTTCTTCCAGGGCTCGGGTTCGATCACCACGTGGTACAGCTGTACCTGCGGGTCGTCGTCCTCGGGTTGCGGCTCGGGCTCGGGCTACCTGCAGTGGCTCGCCGCCGACGACGACAACGGCAACTTGAACGACGGCACGCCGCACATGCAGGCGATCTTCGACGCCTACAACCGTCACGGCATCGCCTGCGCGACGCCGACGCCGCAATCGAGCGGCTGTGCCGGCGGTCCGACGACGGCACCGGTGCTCTCGGTCACCGCGGGCGCGAACGCGGCGAACCTGTCGTGGAACGCCGTCTCGGGCGCCAGCGAGTACTGGGTGTTCCGCACCGAGGGTCACGCCGGCTGCGACTTCGGCAAGGCGCTCATCGCCGAGGTCGGCACCACCTCCTTCACTGACACCGAGGTCGCGGGGGACCGCGAGTACTGGTACTCCGTGATGGCGGCCGGCACCTCGGACGCCTGCTTCACGACGCTTTCGAACTGCGCCAACGTGATCCCGGTGGCCCCGGCCGCCAACGCCCCGGACGTGACGATCACCGCCCCGGCAAACGGCTCGACTTTTGACGAAGGCACCGCGATCAACTTCACCGGCACCGCCATCGATCCCCAGGAAGGCGACTTGAGCGCCTCGATCAGCTGGACGTCGTCGATCGACGGCGCTTTCGGTACCGGCGCCTCGGTCACCACCTCGGCCCTCTCGCTCGGCACCCACACGATCACCGCCTCGGTGACCGACAGCGACAGCTTCACGGGGACGGATGAGATCTCGATCAGCATCGTGCCGGTCTGCGGCACCGAGGTCTATGCGACGACCTTCGAGTCCGACGACGGCGGCTGGGTCGACGGTGCCTCGACCTGCACCACCGGGACCTTCATCCGCGGTACGCCGGATCTCGTGGTCAACGGGGGCGTCACCACGCAGCCCAGCGGCGCCGCCGGCGGCACCTTCGCCTGGTTCACCCAGAACAACACGGGTGGGGCGGGCATCGACGACGTCGACGGCGGCACCTGCGAGACGCTTTCGCCGTCGGTCAACGTCGGCGCGGGGTCCTCGGTTGCGGTCTTCATCGACTACTTCCACGGCCAGCGCGACGCCAACGACGACGCCAACGACGGCTTCTCGATCGAGCTGATCGACGCCGACACCAGCGCTGTCCTCGACACCGTGGTGGTCTTCGGCGACGTCACCAACAATGCGGTCTGGACCAGCATCTTCGGCAACGTCGCCAGCGCGCCGACGAACGTCCAGCTGCGGGTGCGGGCGACCGACGCCGCGGCCGCCGGCGACCTGGTCGAAGGCGGTATCGACAACGTCCGGATCTGCACGGGTGGAGCGCCGCAATGCACGGTCAACGCCGACTGCGACGACGGTCTCTTCTGCAACGGCGCCGAGACCTGCAATGCCGGCACCTGCCAGGCGGGCACGCCGCCCAACTGCGACGACGGCGTCTCATGCACCGACGACTCGTGCAACGAGGCGAC
>CBDUYN010000224.1:0-14381 GCA_965371445.1 uncultured bacterium
CTCCTTTCGTCGTAGAGGACTTTCACCTCCTACACTCTGCCGGTTTTCACCGGCGTTCTCCGCTTGCCCTTGCCACCCTTGCTTCTACCCTTTCCCCGGGCGACACCTTCGGCCCCTTCCACGTTGAAAAAGTGCTCGGCCAAGGTGGCATGGGCGTCGTCGTCCTGACGACGGACCCCGAGCTCGGACGACGCGTCGCCCTCAAGATCCTGCGCCGAGAAAAGGTTTCCGACGAGCTCCTGCGACGCTTCGACGACGAACGGCGGTTGCTCGCCCGACTCGACCATCCCGCCGTCGCCCGCATCTACGGCGGCGGCGACGTCGACGGCGTTCCCTACTTCACCATGGAAGCCGTCGACGGCGAGCCGATCGACGCCTTCTGCGATCGGCGGCGCCTCGGCGTCGAGGCCCGGCTGCGGCTGCTGCTGCCGGTCTGCGAGGCCCTGGAGCACGCGCACCGGCACCTCGTCGTCCACCGCGATTTGAAGCCGTCGAACGTCCTCGTCACCCGCGACGGCGAGCCCAAGGTCCTCGACTTCGGCATCGCCAAGAGCCTCGACGCCGCCGACGCCGGCGCCGGCGTCACCGCGACCGGGAGCCCCATGCTCACCCTCGCCTGGGCGAGCCCCGAGCAGGTACGCCAGCGGCCGTTGACGACGGTTTCCGACGTCTATTCCCTGGGTGTGCTGACGTATGAGCTGCTGTGCGGTCATCCGCCCTACGTCCTCGACGGCGACTTCCTGGAGAACGCGCGGCGCGTCTGTGAGGACGAGCCGCCGCCGCCGTCGAGCCGCACGGCGGTGGCGCGCGAGGACTGGCGCGGCGGCGAGCCGACCCTCGTGCCGCCTGAGGAGATCGCACGGCTCCGTGCGACGGTGCCGTCGCGCCTGCGGCGGCGCCTGCGCGGCGACCTCGACGCCGTCGTCCTGAAAGCGCTCGGCAAGGACCCCGGCGAACGCTACGGCGCGATGGCCGAATTCGCCGCCGACCTGCGGCGTCACCTCGCGGGACGACCGGTCGAGGCGCGGCGCGGCTCGTGGCTCGAGCGGACGGCGAAGCTCGTCCGCCGGCACCGCCGCCGCCTCGCGGCGGCGGCGCTCGTCACCGTGGTGGCGACGACGCTTATCGTCCTACGGCTGCGCGAAGTCCGCGAGGTGCGGCACATGGAAGAAGCTCGGCGTCAGGCGGACGCGGCGGCGCAAACGGCGATAAGCCAGGCCGACGTGATGCGTCAATTCGTCCGTAACCTGCTGCGGGCCGCCGACCCCGACTCGGCCGGCGGGCGTCCGCTCACCGCCGCCGAGATCCTCGCCAACGCCGAGAGCCGGATCCGTCAGGACTTGAGCGGGCAAGAAGAGATCCTTGCGCACGCCCTGGAGGCGATCGGGCTCAGCCACCAGAGCTACGGACGCTGGGACGACGCGAGGCGTCTGCTCCACGAATCGCTGGAGCTGCGCGAGCGTGTCTACTCCGGCGATCATCCACTGAGCGCGCGGCTCTTGAACAACCTGGGCGCGCTGGAGTACCAGGCGGGAAATCTCGATCGCGCGGAGCCGCTCTACCGTCGGGCATTGGCGATGAAAGAGCGGCTGGGCCTCGACGAGGAGGAGCTCCTCAAGGTACGCAGCAACCTGGCGGCCATCCTCGGCCGCCGCGGACGCTTCGGCGAGGCGGAACGCCTCTACCGGGAGACGCTCGCCGCCCGCGTCCGCATCTACGGCGAGGACGACGAGGACGTCGCCACGAGTCTCCGGAGCCTCGGCCTCCTGCTGCTCGCCCGCGGCGACGCCGACGCCGCGGAGCCCTTGCTGCGCCGGGCGCTCGCGATCCGCGAACGCCTCTACGGAGCGCGGAGCACGAAGACGGCGTCGGTCCTCTCGGGCCTCGGACGGGTGTTGCACGCGCAGGGACGCCACCAGGACGCGGACGAGGCGCTGAGCGAAGCGCTTGCGATCCGCGAGGAGAAGCTCGGCGACGCCCATCGCCTCGTCGCCGCGAGCCGCCGCGACCTGGCGCTGCTCTTCTTCGACACCGGCGAGACGGCGACGGCGGAGGTCCTCTGGAGCCGGGCGATGGCCGTGCTGCGTCGTCAGGGCGGCTGGGAGGTGGCCGACGCCGAAAGCCGCCTCGGCGAACGGCTCCTGGCGCAGGGACGAAAGGACGAGGCCCTGGTCTGCCTGCGGGAGAGCTGGGAGATGCTGGAGCGTCTGCGGGGGGCGGAGGCGGTCGTGACGGAGGAGGCCCGCCGGCGTCTGGACGCTGCCGAGTTGGACGCTCGGAGGCGACGGCCCTGAGCTTCTGAATGGCAACCGTCACGCCACGACGACGGCCCTCAACTTCTCGACGGCCATCACCACGACACGACACCGCCCTCCGGCGGTCTCCGCCCTGAGCCGGCGCCCTACGACTCAGAATCGCCAACCCAGGCCGGCCGTCAGGCTGCTGTGGGCCGAATAGAAGAAGGCCTCCTCGCCCAGGAACGAGAGCTCCAGACGAAGGGACGCGCGCTTGCCGTCCCCGAAGTAGAGCCGCAGGCCCACCGCCGTCTGGTAGGCGAGGGCGTCGTCTTGGACCGGGGTCCCCAAAAGCGGGGTGATCTTCAAGGTCGCCACCCCGACGCCCACCAGGGTGTAGGGCACGAGGTGGGCGTTCTTGCGCAGGTTAAAAACGGCGTTCGCCATCAGGAGCGTGAGCTCCAGGTCGAGGACGCTCGTCGTCTCGGCGTACTGGAGCTCGAGCTCGAAGTAGTCGCTCAGGAGGTACCCGGCCCGCAGCTCGTAGCGCGGCTCCTCCCTACCGACGAGGTTGTCGTCGAGCTTCGTGGCTCCCACGCCGACGCCCAGCTCGAAGCCCTTGGCTGCGGCTTGTGCAGGCAGAAAACTGAGGGCCAGGAGCAGCGCCAGGAAAGCTGTGCCGCGTGTCGAAGTCGTCCTCATCTCTTTCGCCTCCTGTTCATGGACTTGGATCGTACACTTTTCCAGTGACGGTTTCCCAGCTCTGAAGGTCGCGAGCCGAGCCCAGGGCGGCGAGTGCTCCTGGTCCCACCCCTTGGGGTGGGTTCGTTCCTACCCCGTGACGGATTGCCCGGAGCTGGGCACGGTGGTGAGGTCAGGGGAGACGGATTCTGGAGAAGTGCCATGGACGAGCATCCGGTTCCCGACCTCGAAGCCTGCCGGCAGCTGGGCTGCCACCGGGACGCCCTCCACCGCTATCTCCTCGGCCTGGTCCGCGATCCCGACGAGGCCGAGGACCTCACGCAGGAGACCCTCCTGCGCGCCCACATGAAGCTCTCGTCCCTCGTGGACGACTCCCGGCTCGTCCCCTGGCTCTACAAGATCGCCACCAACGTCGCCCGCGACCGCTTCCGCCAGGCCTCCTATCGTCACCGCCCGGAGCGGCTTGCGGAAGACGACGGCGAGGACGCGGGCATCGAGTTGGCCCTCGACGCCGGACCGCGGCTTGACAAGCTGCTGGAGCAGCGGGAGATGGGCCATTGCGTCCGCGGCTACCTGGAGCGGCTCTCGGAGCCGCACCGCGCCGCGATCCTACTCCACGACGTCGAGGGGTTGACCCATCCGGAGATCGCCGAGATGCTCGGCGTGTCGCTGGCGACGGTCAAGATCCGCGTCCACCGGGCGCGCAAGGAGCTGCAAGCGGCGCTCGGCAGTGGTTGCTCCTTCACGAGCGACGAGCGCGGCGTCCGAGTCTGCGAGCCCAGGTAGAGGGTCGGCCTCAAGAAACCATGTATCCCTTTTGACCTCGGTTTCGTCTTAGGAGGTGAAAGGAGACGGATCATGACTGACAAAGATCACAACCAGGAAGCTACTGAATCGACGGAACCGAAACCGACGGACGCGAGCCCATCGGAAAGCGGCTGCGGGACGAAAGCGGAATGCGCGCCGGCGAAAGCAGAAGCGTCGTCTTGCTCTTGTCCCGAGGACTGTGCCCGGATGGTGAAGAAGTACCAGCGTCCCCTCGCTCTCGCCGCCGGCGTCGCGTTGCTGGCGGGCCTCGCCTGGCTCGGGCGGCGTAAGCTCGCCAAGGGCGGTTGCCCCTGTGCAAGGTAGGATCCGCGAGGATGTCACTCCTCCGGCTCCGACGGCGGCCCCGATCGGTGCCGCCGTCCGACCACCCAGAGGAGCTTGATCCCGTGATCCGTGGGCGACTCAACGCCGCCCGAAGCGACGCTCCAGCTCGATGTCGGTCATCTGCAGCACGACCGGACGCCCGTGCGGACAGGCGTAGGGCTGCTCGCACTCGAAGAGCTCGCTCACCAGCCGCTCCATCTCCTCGACCGGCAACGGACGGTGGATCTTGATCGCCGCACGGCACGAGAGGCTCGCGGCCAGGGCGTCGAGGAGACGGCGGCGCAGCTCCTTGGCGTCGCCCGTGTCCTCGCTCGGCGTCGTCGCGAGCTCCTGGAGGAGGGCTTCGGCCTCGTCGACCTTGAGCATCGTCGGAATCGCCTGGATGGCAATGACGTTGCCCGACATCGGCACGATCGTAAACCCGCAGGGCTCGAGAGCCTCGGCCAGCTCCGCGAGACGCATCGCCTCGGCCGCCGCCATTTCCAGGATCACCGGCGTCAGCAGCTTCTGGCTCGCCGAACGCTCCTCGGCGTGGAGCGAACGCTGCAACCGCTCGTAGAGCAGCCGCTCGTGGGCCACGTGCTGGTCGATCACATACAGGCCGTCGTGTCCCTCGAGCAGGATCAGGCTCCCTTTGTATTGTCCGAGAAGCCGGAACGGGCGGACCCGGCCCGAGCGTCCGGAGAGCGGTACAATCCGCGGCTCGATCGGCGGGTAGGTCGCCTGGGCGATCTGCCCCACCGGCGCTGGCGGCGGTGCCGCGCCTCCGGCGTCGTCCGCCCCCTCGGCGCTCACCTCGCTCGCCGGCGACGGAGGCGTCCAGGCGGCGGGGGCGGCGCCGGAGCGGCCACGTCCGCCGAGGCCTTCCCAGGCCGCCGGCACCTCGGGCATCGTGCCGGGAGCTCGAAGCGGCGCCGGTTCCTCGCCGCGGGCGAGCCCCAGCGTGTGACGCAACGCCTCCTCCACCCGGTGGACGAAGGCCGGGCTGCGGAAGCGCACCTCCGCTTTCTGCGGATGGACGTTGACGTCGACGTCGCCGGCCATGACGTCGAGGAAGAGGAAAAGCGACGGGTAGTCCTCGCTCTTCCACTCGTCGCGCACGGCGCGGTAGAAACGCGCCAGCACAGCCCGGTCGCGCACCAGCCGGCGGTTGACGAAGATGAACATCCGCCGTCCGCGGGTCGTCTCGCGGTTGCCGAGGAAACCGGCGATTGCCTCACGCTCGACGATGTACTCCTCGGGGATCTCGACGAGGTTCGCCATCAGCGGCCGTCCGAAGACCTGGCCGATGCGCTCGCGCAGACCGTCGCTCCCCTCGCCCACCGGAACCGTCTCCAGCAAGGCTCGGCCCTCGTGGCTCACGGTGAATCGCACCTCGGGGTTGGCCAGCGCGTAGCCCTGGACCACCTCGACCGAGCGGCGCATCTCGGTCTGGGGCTGTTTTAAGAACTTCCGCCGCGCCGGGACGTTCCAGAAAAGCGACGCCACCGTGATGCGCGTCCCCCGCGGATGCGCCGCCGGGTCGACTTTCATGACCCGTCCGCCCTCGATCCTGACCCGGCAGCCGTCGCCGGGCGACTGCGCGGTCACCAGCTCCACCCGCGACACGGCGACGATCGCCGCCAGGGCCTCGCCGCGGAAGCCCAGGGTCTCGACGGCCTCCAGATCTTCGAAGTTGCCGATTTTTGAGGTGGCGTGGCGGTCAAAAGCGAGGAGCGCGTCGTCGCCGTCCATGCCGCAGCCGTCGTCGGTGACGACGATGCGGCGCTTGCCGCCCACCTCGAGGTCGACGCGGATGTCCATCGAGCCGGCGTCGAGGGAGTTCTCGACCAGCTCCTTGACCACCGAAGCGGGCCGTTCCACGACCTCGCCGGCGGCGATCTTGCCGATCAGGACGTCGTCGAGAAGACGGATCTGGCTCATGAGCGCCGCTTCCTGCGGCGCTTCGAGGGCCTCGCCGCCGTGGTCTGCTCTCCGGGATCGGCCTTCGCCGCGGGACGGCCCACCGCGGTCGTCGGCACGCCACTCGCGTACGGCACGCGGGTGTCGGAGGGTGAGGGCTCACGTTCGACCTTTTCGGCGGCCATCTCCTTGAGCCGTGCGGTACGCCAGAAGACCCGCCGGGTGGCCTGGAGCAACGCCATGCGGTTCTGGCGTAGGGATTCGTTCTCGTCCATGACCAGGACCTCGGCGAAGAAACGCTCGAGCCCCGGCACCAGGTCGACCATGGCGCGCAGGCAGGCCTCGTAGTCGCGGCGGTCGGCGGCCTCGTCGACGGCGCGGCGCACGTCGACGAGGTCGGCGTAGAGGTCCATCTCGGCTTCGAGCTCCAGGAGCTCGGGCTGGAGCTCGAACTCGGGCGAGTCCCTGACGATGTTGAAGATCCGGCGCGCGGAAAGCACCAGGGTGTGAAAGGTGGGCTCGCTGCGCACCTTCTTGAGGGCGGCGATGCGGGCGGCGAGGTCCGGGAGGTGAGTCGAGCCCACGGCCATCGTCGCCTCGATCTCGTCGTAGGCGAAACCGCGCCGGCCGAGAAGGTGACGAAGCCGGTCGGAAAAAAGCTCGCGCAGCGCCGTAACGACCGCCTCGGCCTCGCTTTTGAGGACACGTTCCTCCTCGTTGTAGAGGAGCACCGCCTGGGCCGCCACGAGGTCGAGGTCCAAGGCCATCTCGGCCTCGATCAGGATGTGCAGGAGCCCCTGGGCCAGACGGCGCAGGCCCGCCGGGTCCCGGCTTCCCGTCGGCACGCTGCCGATCCCGAAGTAGCCCACCAGGGTGTCGAGCCGGTCGGCCACGGCGACGAGCCGGCCGCAACGTCCGCGGGGAATCGCGTCGTCGGCACCGAGCGGCAGGTACTGGTCGTAGATCGCCTGCCAAACGTCCTCGACGTAGCCTTCTTCCCGGGCGTAGATCCCACCGAGCCGGCCACGGAGCGTCGCGAAGTCCCGGACCATGGCCGTCGTCAAGTCGGCCTTCAAGAGCCCGGCCGCCTGAGCCGCCGACTCGGCCTCCTCCTCGCAGCCCAGCTCGCGGGCGAGGATCTCGACAAGCGAGCGGACGCGCGTGCTTTTCGCCGCCAGGTGGCTCAGCCGCGGGTGGAAAGCGAGCTGGTCCAGGCGCCGGGCGCGTTCGGCGAGGGGCTGCCGGCGGTCGGTCTCGTAGTGGAATCGCGCGTCGTCCAGGCGGCCCGCCGCGGCCCGCTCCTGCCCCCGCTCCACGAGGCCGCGCGGATCGTCCTCGCGGTCCATGGCGGTGAGGAAACGGGGCAGCACCTCGCCGTCGCCAAAGAGCGCGAAGGCGCTCTGGCGCTCCTCCAGGGCGGCGACGATCACCTCCTGCGGCAAGTCCAGGTACTCGGCGTCGAAGCGGCCGGCGACGACAGCGGGGATCTCGCAGCGCAGCGTCAGCAGCCGAAGCAGCTCCGGCGACTCGTGGAGCTTTCCGCCGAGCTCGGCGGCGCGCTCCTCCAGCAGCTCCTCCAGACGGCGGCGGCGTTCCTGGAAGGAGACCTCTATGCCCCGCTCATGGAGTTTTTCCACGTAGTCCTCGACGCCTTCGACCTCGAAGGCTCCGGGGGAGAGGATGGGATGTCCGGCGGTGGCACGGCCGGCGGCGACGCCGTCGAGCTCGATCGGCAGCACCTCGTCGTCGAGCAGTGCGACGAGCCCCCGCACCGGACGAATCCAGGTCGGCTCCTCTTCGCCCCGGCGCAGCTTCGGCGCCCGCCAGCGGATCTCGGCGAGGGTTCGGGAGACGATCTCGGCGAGCACCTCGCCTGCCGGACGGCCGGCTTCGAGCCGCAGGAAGGTCATGTACTCGCCCTTTTCGGTTTTCCTCACCTCGAGCTCGTCGAGGCCGGCCCCGACCCGCTCGGCGAATCCCAGGAGGGCCTCGGTGGGCTCGCCGTCCTCGTCGTAGGCCTCGCTTTTCGGAGGACCGATGTCGCGGTGCTCGCGGTCGGGCTCGTGCTCGGGCAGTCCCTGGTAGCCGAGCATCAGGCGCCGCGGGGTGAGCCCGGAGACGATCTCGCGCGGCGCGAGTCCGCGGCCCATCAGGTCCTCGAAGATGCGCACGGCGAGCTGACGCATGCCGCCTTCCAGGAGCCGGGCCGGGATCTCGTCGCTACGCACCTCCAGGAGGAATTCCGCCATTACGCCGGCTCCTCGTCTTCGGTGCTTTTCCCGTCGGCGGGGTCGCCGCCCGCGGCCTCGGCGGTACCCGGCTCCTTCTCCTCGAGATGGCGATCGGCCGTCGCGGTCACGATGTTCGCGACCCGTTCGACGTACTCCTCGCGTTCGCCGCCGGCAAGCACGCCTCGGGCGTCGAGCAGGTCGATGGCGTGGACCGAGCGCACCGCGAGCTCGTAGGCGAGGCGCGGCAGGCCGGCTTCCAGCGCCGAGCGTGCTTCCTCGGCCAGGTCCTCGAGCTGCCGCTTCAGGACTTCGACCCCGGCCACCTCGACGGCGTAGCGCGAATGCTCGAGCTCGCCCGGACGGCGCAGCTCGCCGTAGTCGGCGCCGCCTTCGACCCAAGGGAGCTCGTAGGCGCTGCGCACCTCGTTGAGAGACATGAGGAGCCGCTCCACGCCGTAGGAGATCTCCACCGGCGCCGGGCGCAGCTCGCGTCCTCCGAGCTCCTGGATAAAAGTCAGCCGCGTCACCCCGAGCCCGTCGAGCACGACGTGCCAGCCGAGGCCCCAGGCGGCGATCGAGCGGGCCTCCCAGACCCACTCGGTAAAGCGCAGGTCGTGGAGCGAGAGGTCGCAGCCGAGCTCGCGCAGGCTCTCCAGGTAGAGGGCGCGGACGTCGTCGTCGACGCCCTGGAGGACGACCTGGAACTGGAGGTGGCGGGCCAGGCGGTAGGGGTGGCGGCCGTGGCGGCCGTCGAGCGGCCGGCGCACGCCCTGGAGGTAGGCGGCGCGCCAGCTGCCGCCGTCGAGGAGCCGGAAGAAGACGTCGGGGTGGAGCTCGCCGGTGGGGATCTCCAGCTCCGCCGGCGAGAGCACGAGACACCCCTGGTCGGCCCAGAAGCGAGAGAGCGCGAAGAGGCCTTCCTGGATCGCCATCAGGCCTGCCCTCCGGGCGAGGCCGCCGGATCGCCGGCCGCCGGATCGCCGGCCGCCGGCAGCCCCGCCAGGGTCTCGCGCATGACCCGGTAGCTCTTGAGCTCGTGCTGGAGGAAGCTTCTGCGCACGCGGGTGCAGAGTTTTTCCGTCGCGGCGAGATCCTCTTGCGTAGGCGGCTGCTCGGCGAGGCGGGCCAGCTTCTCGCGGGCGCTGCGGCGCAGCAGCTCGACGAGGCGCGGCGACACCTGCGCCCGTCCGGGGCCGGCGCATTCACGGCAGACGAGCGCCGCGTCGTCCTCGACCAGGGTAGCGCCGGCGGCGAGGTCGCGGCCGCAGAGCGGGCACTCCCGGGGCGGCGGAAAGATCCCCGCGAGGCGCAGCACCCAGATCTCGTAGTAACGCGCCGCCAGGTCCCGGTCGACGCCCTCGGCGATCGCCTGAAGCGTCGTGTCGAGGAGGCGGAAGAAGGGATCCGAGGCCTCGTTCTCCTGTGCGAATTCCATCATGTGCTCGGCCAGACAGCACCCCAGGAGGATCCCCTCCAGGTCGGTCTGCAACGCCACCGAAGGCCGCAGGAGGCTCACGTCATTGAGCCTCACGAGATCGCGTCCCTCTTTCTCGAACCAGCTGACCTGGACCTTGGCGAGGGGTTGGAGCTGTCCGGCAAAGCGACTGTATTTGGCCCGCGCACCGCGCGCAACCCCCCTTTTTTTCCCCCACTCGGCGGTCAGGAAGCTCACGATCCGGTCGCGTTCGTGCAGATCCACGACATCGAGGACGAACGCCGGGGCGCTCAGGTTCCGCATAGGGTCTGTTCTATCACCAAGCGTCCTGGCTCCGGAGCAGGGGTCGCGATATCCTGGGCCCGCTTTTTCTACCGTCCATCCCGGAGGACCCGCGCCATGAAGCTCCCCACGAACTGGCAACTGCCCGAGACCATTCAACTCCGCTTCGGTGAGACGAGCTACGGCAAGCAGCGCGCCATGGCCGCCGAGGGCCACCTGCTCCTGATCCTGCACAAGCTGCCGACGTGGGGCCAGCGAGAGCGCCAGGCGGTGCTCTTCTGGCGCAACCCGGAGGGTGCATGGCACTTTTCGGGACGCGGCGGCAACGGTCTCGCGGCGCTGCGCAAGCACGTCGAGGAGTTCGAGGACGCCGAGACGAAGCTCGACTCCCACTACGACGCCGCCAAGATCGCCGCCGACTACTTCGCGGTCTTGGAGAACCTCTCTCCCATCCTCCATGCGGCTGGCAACCTCCACACCGCGCTCCAGGCGGCGCGCGAGGCGGTGCCCGCCGACCGGGACCTCATCGACCTGCGCGACGACGCGGCCGAGATCCAACGCAACCTCGACCTCCTCTACACGGCGTCGAAAAACGCCCTCGACTTCGAGATCGCCAAGCAGGCCGAAGAGCAGGCTCGCCTCGCCGAGGACTCGGTCCGCATCGCCAACCGCCTGAACGTCATCGCCGCCATCTTCGTCCCGCTGACCGCCATCTCCGGCATCTTCGGCATGAACCTCGCCCACGGCTTCGACGCCTCGAAGGTGTGGATCTTCTGGGTGGTCCTCGCCGTCGGCGTCTTCATCGGGCTCGTCTTGAAGGGCTGGGTGCTGAAGCGTCCGCCGGAGGGCTGACGGCCGGTCTCTTTCAGGCCGCCGGTAATGGACCAGCGGCTACCAGGCGCTTACGAGGTGAGTCGACCACGACGTTGAAACCCTCCAACGTGCGTGCGCCGAGCAGCTGAAGGTCGCCGTTGTGGGCAAAAACGACCTCGTCGATGGTCTCGAACTCGCCGGAGCGGATCACGGCGTAGCCGATGTCACGCTTCACGGTCTCGCCGTTCGCCATCTGGAAGGCCTGATCGTGCTTTCGTACTCCGATACCGGCTTCGGCGAGCTTCGGCGCCGCGACCCAGGTCATTTCCGAGCCGGTGTCGACCAGAAGGCCCTCGATACGGTGAAAGGTGTCTTCCCCTGCGGGTGGGCCCAGCTCGATGTTGACCTTGAAGATTCCCATGATCACCTCTTCAGGCATTCTAGCAGAGCTTTGTGCTCCAGGACCCCGATCCAATGCGTCTCGGCCTCGAAGCCGTCGCTGATGGGCGTCTATACCGAGCACTTCCAGGATGCCAGCGCTATGGGATCTTTTCTCGAGCAAGCTGGCCTGGAGGTGCAGTATCCGTCTTTCTTCTTCGGCTGTGCGTCAGGCCTGGTCGGACGTAAGCCCGTGGCGGATGCGGCATTTTCGGTCTCTCAGGCCCCAGCAGCGTTGGCGAGTCGCGGCCCCGGCCTCCCTACGGGAAGCCGGCTGGGAGGGGCGCAACCGGTGATGGCCCGGGGATCTGAGACATGAGCGAAGGGCAGGCGCTCATCGCCGTCCTCCTGGCCATGGCGGTGATCTGGGTCGTGATCATGTGGGCCAGCTCAAGGATCGCGGGCTGGTCAAAGCTGGCGCGTTTCTACAACGCCGCCCAGCCCTTCGACGGTACCCGGTGGCTCTGGCAGTTCATCGCCCTGCGCCATTACTGGGGCTACGGCCTCGTCACCGTCGGAGCCAGCGCCCAGGGCATCTACCTGAGCCTCCTGGCCCTGGGAGGGGTGCAGGGCCACCGGCCCCTTTTCATCCCATGGGCGGAGGTCAGCGTCACAGGCCCCGATCGGATGACGTCCTTCTACCAGGCCGAGCTGCGCTTCCAGCAGGTTCCCGACGTGCCTGTCAGGATCAAGCGCTCGCTGTTCGACAAGCTCCGCGCCGTCAACCCTGAGCTCAACCTCAAGCCGACGGCATGACGGGAGTCGTTGGTTCACTCGGCCGACGCGCTGGTCGCCATCTTGCTGCCACATTCCGTCCTCGACTTGCCCCGCATTCGCCAACGGCGGGACATATGCGCTTCGTAGTGTTTAGGTGAGAGAGATCACACCCGACGAGGAGTCAGCCCATGAAGATCGACATCGTCATCGCCTACGTGCCGCGCTACGTTCAGGGAGACGAGGCCCATTTTGTGCCACCGTTGACCGGAATCCACATGGCGGGAATAACGCCTTCACACCATGAGGTCCGCGTCGTCCACCAGCAGATCGAGCCGATCGGCCTCGAGACCGATGCGGACCTCGTCGCGTTGACGTTCTTCAGCGGTTTTGCCGATGAAGCCTACCGTCTGGCCGACGCTTTTCGTGCCCGGGGCAAAAAAGTGGTCGCCGGAGGTCCCCACGTCACGTTCTGGGTGGAAGAAGCACTCAACCACTGCGATGCCGTGGTCATTGGAGAGGCCGAAACCGTTTGGGCGGATCTCCTCGACGACGCGGAGCGCGGCGTCCTCAAGAAATGCTACACCGGCCGGCCGGCACCTCTCGACGGGATTCCGCGGCCGCGCTACGACCTCCTTTCCGAAAAATTTTTTGTCCGCCGGGTGGTCCAGGCGACGCGTGGCTGTCCCTTCACGTGCAGCTTCTGTACGGTGCCGTCGATCAATCCCGGCTTCCGGGTCCGACCTGTGGAAGAGGTGCTTCGCGACGTGGCCTTTGACGATTTTCCCTACTGGTGGCAACGCAAGGTCGTCTGGTTCTGGGATGACAACCTGCCCGCGAACCGGCCCTACGTCAAAGCGCTCTTGAGAGCTATGATCCCGGCCAGGAAATGGTGGCTGACCCAGGCCTCGATCGATATCGGCCGCGACCGGGAGCTCCTCGACCTGATGGAGAAGTCGGGGTGCATCGGCATTTTCCTGGGTATCGAATCGCTCAACACGGATTCGATCGCCGAAGCCAACAAACGCCAGAACAAGATCGAGCGCTACGTCGAGGCGACCCGGCGGCTGCACGAGCGCGGCATCTGCGTCATGGCGGGTTTTATCGCGGGCTTTGATCACGACACTCCCGAGAGTATCGTGGCGATGGCCGACCAGCTCTACGAAATCGGCATCGACGTTCCCTTTCTGAGCATCCTGACGCCCTACAAAGGCACCGCGCTTTACGATCGCATCGTGGACGAAGGACGGCTCCTCGCGGATCGCCGATCCGAGCTCTACAACGGCTATAACGTGGCCTTTCGCCCCCGGCAAATGAGCGGCGAGGAGCTCCGGGCCTCTCACCGTGCCCTGTGGCGGCGGGCGTTCTCTCCCGCGCACGCGGTGAAGCGCACGGTTCGCGGCGCTCGCTACCTGCGCTCCGGGGCGCTCATGATGGCGACGACCATGAACGGCTTCTACGGTTGGAAGCGTCTCCTGGGAAACGAACCGATGGACGCCCTTGAGGTGCCTGCCTGCCCTCTTGAGGTGCCCCTCTTGAGGTGCCCCTCTTGAGGTGCCCCTCTTGAGGTGCCCCCTCTTGAGGTGCCCCCTCTTGAGGTGCCTGCCGAATCGCAACTCCCGGCTCTTGAGGTGCCTGCCGAATCGCAACTCCCTAGTTTTCAACGACTTACGCCAGATTCCGTAACCGACCGCAGAAAGTCGGGCTAGGATACGTTTTGCCTATTGACATCGGGGGCCTCATAGGTGATATGCGGCCGTTCGTTCGTTGATTCGCAACATAGCTTTGCTCTTCAAACTCAATATATTCTTTATCCATGGTCTCCAAAAAGAGTACCTTGGTTCGGATTCCCCTGGGCCGATCGTCCTTGTCGAGGTCTGGAAGCTTCACCGGGAGATTGTTCTTCACATCCATCTGTCGAGTGCCGGTTTCCCCTGATTTCCGTCACTCTCTTCTCTGACTCCCACGGCATTGCCATAAGGTATTCTCGTATTAGATCTACGAATTTCTCCGGCGCGCCAAGCTTTCTAAGTTCGAAGCTAACCCTGTCTGTGAGTCGGTTTACGGAGCCGATCTTCGGCAAGACCATCGCATGCTTGTCACAGATTCGGTGAACTAAGAAGTCCGCGAATTCCACTACCGCAACTATCGAGATCCAAGAAGAAATCTCCTGCTTAGGTCGAAATTTCGAATCGGCCCAGCCGAGAACTGGCAATTCTGCGGAGTCGACTAGCAGTTGAATTGATCGAGCTACTCCTGCGACCCTCCTCAGCGCTCCCTTCTTCTCTAGCATTACCACCATCTGATGGACCGAGGATCCTGCTACGCCAAAGAAGGCTGCAATATCTCCCTCGGAGGGCGACAGTCCCATCAGTACCTCATATTGGGAGA
The DNA here is from genome assembly GCA_965371445.1 of uncultured bacterium. Classification (GTDB taxonomy): domain Bacteria; phylum Acidobacteriota; class Thermoanaerobaculia; order Multivoradales; family J023; genus DASWIG01. Next base: position 14,295 of record CBDUYN010000224.1, read on the forward strand.
TGAATGCGAGATACTCACTTTGACGCCTCGTGTGTGTCCTTTCGGCAAGCGTGCATGACTGCCGCTGAGGCCGCCGCTATCGTTGGT
>CBDUYN010000225.1:0-14270 GCA_965371445.1 uncultured bacterium
TGAAGGACAAGGCGATCGTCGGCAACATCGGCCACTTCGACAACGAGATCGACATCGCCGGCCTGAAGAAGCTCCCGGGCGTCAAGCAGGTCAACATCAAGCCGCAGTACGACGAATGGGTCTTCCCGGACGGCCGCTCGATCCTGGTGCTCGCCGAGGGACGCCTCCTCAACCTCGGTTGTGCCACGGGCCACCCGAGCTTCGTGATGTCGGCGTCGTTTTCGAACCAGATGTTGGCCCAGATCGAGCTCAAGCGCAACCACGAGAGCTACGGCAAGGAAGTCTACATGCTGCCGAAAAAGCTCGACGAGGAGGTGGCGCGCCTGCACCTCGGCAAGCTGGGTGTCAAGCTCACGACCCTCTCGCAGGAGCAAGCCGACTACATCGGCGTCGCGGTCGAGGGTCCGTACAAGCCCGAGCACTACCGCTATTGATCCGGAGCGCCGCCACCCCCGCCCGGGGTTAATTAACCCCGGGTGGATGCAGCCGCAGACACAAACCCAGGAGCCAGGACGGCGACCAGCTTCGCCGGACGCCGAACCCCCTGCTCCCTCATCCACCGATCCGCTTGCGCGACGAGCTCCCGGCCTTGGTCACCGCCCACCAGCTCGCCGCAGCGGCGCCGTCCGGCCGCGGCGAAAAGCGCCAGCCCTTGCCCTTCAAAAGCCGCCGTGGCCTGGGTCAGACACTCCAGGGCCCGCGCCTCGTCGTCACGGCACGAATCGAGCCCGGCCTCCAGCAGCAACGCCAGCGGCCCGGCATGATCCGCTTTTTCGCGCCGCAGCTTGCGGCACGCCGCTTCGGCCATCGAGATCCCCTCGCGACGACCGGCGGCGGCCGTCGCCAAGCCGACGCGGCCGCGCAGGAAATACGCCTCGATGCGACTCAACTGAATGCGCAACAAAAACGAACGATCGAGCGCCCGCCAGGAGCCCTCCAGGCGAGAAAACGCCTCCTCCGCGTCGCCGTCGTAGAGCGCGGCCTGACAAAGGCCCTGCATGGCGTGGAAGTGGATCAGGTAGAAGCTGTCCTGGGTCCAGTCGGCCAGAGCTTGGCCGATCTCTCGCCGGACGGCTTCTACGTCGTCGTCCATCAGATGGACGACGTGGAAGCGAGTCCGCAGCTCCGTCGCCGCCTGGACGTCGCCTCGCTCCCGGGCCGCCTCGAGCAGCAGCGGTACCCGGCGGCGGATCTCGCGCAGCTCGCCCAGGTAAAGGCAGCAGCTCAGGCCATAGCGCCAGGCCGCCGTCTGGTCCCAGTGAAACCCCGTCGTATGCCTGGCAAGAAAGTCCTCGGTCCGGGCACAGCGCTCGACGCCCTCGCGCCAGCGCCCCATGAGGTAGGAAGTCACGGCCGAGCTCAGGAGATGAAGGGCTTTCGGATACGCGTCGTCGACGCTCTCCGCCAGCTCTGAAGCGACGGCGAGGAGCTTGTCGACACGGCGGCGCGCCGACGCCCCGACCGTAGCTTGTTGAGCGGCCTCGAACGTCAAGGCACGGGCCAGGCGAACGGGCTCGCCCAGCCGCAACGCGAGCAAGAGATGACGGCTCTGGAGGGCTGCGGAGCGGAGCGGCCGCGTCATGACGAGGCTGACCACCATGACCCAAAAGGAGTCGGCCCGCAGGAGATCGCTTCGACCGAGCTCGTAGGCCTCGCGGCGCTTGAAGCCCAACCCTTGCAGGCGCAAGCGCAGGCGTAGGACGACGAGCGTGGCGATCGCCTCGGCGTTGCTCGCCGGGATCCGGATCCGGACCTCCTCGGCCACCTGACGGACCACCGTCATGCCCTCGTCGAAATAGCCGCCGGCCAGGAGCTGCTCGGCGGCCCGCCGCCGGTAGCCGACGGCGTCGCCAGCGTCGGCCTCGGCGGCCAGCTCCAGGTAGGCACGGGCGGCGGCGTGGGGCCGGCCGGCTTTCGCCAGCGCCTCGGCAAGCCCTTCGGCAAGCTCCCTCGGCTTCGTCCCCTCTGGTGAAACGAGATCCAGCGCCCGCCGGTAGAAGAAAGCGGCGCGGTCGAAGCTCAGGGACTCGGCAGCCCGCGACGCCGCCCGCATCGCCGCGCGGGCCGCCGCTGCGGTCTCCCCCGCCGCGCGCAGGTGGGCAAAAAGCGCCTCGGGGTCGTCGTCGCCGCGCTCTTGGATCAGCTCGGCCAGGCGGAGGTGGACCCGCCGCTCCGCTTCGTCGTCGCTCACCTCGGCAAGCGCCAGGCGCAAGGGCTCCCGGATCCGGCTGTGATAAAGCTCCACGTGGCTTGCCCGAACGCTCGTGCGCACCAGACGCGCCGCCTTCAATGCCCCGACCAGAGGCCGCTCGTCGCCCCGCAGCCCGGCGGCGGTATGGACGATCTCCGCTTCCAGCGGACGACCCGCGACGGCAAGCGTCCGTAGGAAACGGGCCGCTTCCGGCGGCAGCCGCTCAAGCAACGCCGAGAGCATCTCCGCGAGGCCCACGTCGCTTTCGAGCCGCGCCTTGGTCACCTCGACGTAGACGATCAGCTGCTCGACCAAAAACGGGCTCCCCCCCGCCTCGCGAACGATCGTATCGACCAGCCGCTCGGTTCCCGGCCGCCCGCGCAAGAGCGCCCGCGCCAGCTCGCCGGCGGCCGCGTCGCTCAGGGTTCCGAGCTCGACCAGGCGGCAGGCGTCGGACCCTGCACCCGCCGTCAGGTCGCGCAGGAAGGGCTTCTCGTCGAGCTCTTCGCTACGGAAGCTCCCGACCAGGAGAAGCGGCGGCGGCTCCGGCGGACGGAGAAGCTCGTCGATGAGCGCCGAGCTCGTCGCATCGGCCCACTGCAGATCGTCGACGTAGAGGACGAGAGGCCGCTCCTCGGCGATGTGCGCCAGGAGCTGGCGCAGGGCAGCCATAGCGTGGAGCCGCAGCCCCGAAGCATCGCTCTCGCCGCGGTCCGGGGCCTTGCGCACCGCGCGTGCGATCGGATCGAGTCGCAGAAGGACCGGGAAGAGCCGCGACAGGGCTCGGACGTTCTCGGGCAGGAGCTTGACGATCTCCACCGGCCGCAGGCGGGTGAAGTAGCGGCTCAGGCTGTCGACGACTCCGTCGAGGGCCTTATGAGGTACGATCTCCCGCTCGTAGCAGCGTCCTTCCAGCACCAGGGCTCCGGCGCTTTCCACCAGCTCCCGCAGGAAAGCCTCGACAAAAGCCGTCTTGCCCATCCCCGACTCGCCGTGGACGTAGACCGCGGTTGCTTCCCCGTTGCAGCTTTGGATAAAAGCGTCGCGCAACGCCGCCAGCTCCTGGCCGCGTCCGATGAAGGCATGGAGCCCCGGACCGAGACTGAGCTCGACGGTGTCGTCGACCTCCTCGGTCTCGCCCAGGCGCGAGAGGACCTCGCCCCCCGGCGGACGGCTCTCGGGCGAGACCGACAGGAGCTCGTCGGTCAGCTCGACGAGGTCGTCGGGCAAGCCGTGTGCGAAGTCGCGGGGAGAAGAGGGCTGGCGCTCGGTCTTCGCCGCCAGCACCTCGACCAGCGAGCCGTCGAATGGGAGCTTCCCGGTCAGCGCTTGGAACAGCATCACCCCGAAGGCATACCAGTCGCTCGACGGGCTCGCCTCTGCTCCCCGACACTGCTCGGGAGCCATGTAGGGGACCGTACCGGCGAGCCCCTGCTGCGCCGACATCGGGGTGAGCGGCGGCGCCAGGTCGCGCGAGATGCCGAAGTCGAGGATCACCACCCGTCCGTCGCCGTCGACGAGGACGTTGGTGGGCTTCAGGTCGCAGTGGATCTTGTCGGCGTCGTGGAGCGCCTTGATCCCCGTGGCGAGCTGCGCCAGGGCGGCACGCAGCCGTCCCTCGTCGAGACCCCCAGCCTCTTCGCCCCCCGGCCGCACGTACTCGAGGAAGTCGACGCCGTCGACGAGCTCCATGGTGTAGAACGGGTCGTCGTCGTCGGCCACCAGCTCGTAGAGGGCAACGAGGTTGCGGTGGACGACGTCGGCCAGGGTGCGGAACTCGCGCTTGAAACGGTAGAGCGCCGCGGCGTCGCGGGTGTTGAGCGCCTTGAGAGCCACCTTCTCGCCGCGCTGCCGGTCGTAGGCCGTATAGACCACGCCGGCGCTACCGGAGCCCAAACGCTCCTCCACCGTGAAGCGGGAGCCTCCCGTCGGCTCCCCTGTCGAGTCTTCGCTCACCTATTCCTCTGTCGTCCTCCGCTCTCCTGGCCGGGATCGTATCGCGGATCGTCCCTGCCGGACGAAGAGTGCCGGCCCACACCTGATATAAACGCTTCCCGATGACGAGATTCGCCAAGCCCCTCCACTTGCGGGCCCGCGACTTCGCGAAGTACCGCAGCCGTCCCCTGCGGGGTTGGCTCAAGCACACGCTGTGGCGCCCGCTGGTGGGCTACCGTCCGCCCGAGCCGGTACGGCTCCACGTCGGCAGCGGCATGGAGCGTCTCGAGGGTTGGGTCAACGTCGACCTCCAGAAGCTCCCGGAGGTCGACCTCGCCCTCGACGTCACCGCGGGCCTCCCCTTCTCCGGTGTCCAGATCGTCTTCGCCGAGCACTTCCTCGAGCACCTCGACGTCGAGGACGCCCTCGACTTCCTCCGCGAGATGAACCGGATCCTGGCCCCCGAGGGACGGCTCCGGCTCTCGACGCCGAACCTCGAATGGGTCTGGGCCAACCTCTACCACCTCGACGGCGACGGTGGCGACGAAGAGCGCAAGGTGATGGGGATCCGCGCCAACCGTGCCTTCTACGGCTGGGGGCACCGCTTCCTCTGGAATCGTCCGCTGCTCTCGGAGGCCCTCAGGGCCTGCGGCTTTCGCGACGTCGTCTACTGCCGTCACGGGGAGAGCGAGATCAAACAGCTCCGGGGGATCGAGCAGCACGAGACCTACGTCGACACCGAGGAGGTACCGCACGTCCTGATCGCCGAGGGGTTGAAGGGCGAGGAGCACCCGGAGGCCCTGGCGGCTCTTCGCCGGCGGCTCGCGGAGAGCTTCCTCGACTACCTGGGGAACTGAGGGAGGTGACCGTGGAATCGTTGAGCAACCTCCCCAGCCTCGCCCTCTGGAGCGTCGGCGGTGTCGCCTTCCTCCTCGTCGCCTGGCTCTTCTGGCGCCTGGCCTCCGGGGTCCGTTTACCGGCGAAGATCCCGCAACGCGCCGACGCCACCCCCCTCTCGAAACCGGAAGAGAAACGAATCAAGCTCCTCCTCGAGAAGGACGATTTCATCGCCGCGGCCGGGCATTACTTCACGCACCGCCTGGACGCCGATGCCGTCAAGATCCTCGTCCGGGGAAAACGCTTCCGAGACGCGGGCGACTTCTACGCCAAAATGCGCGATCACAAGGCGGCCCTGGCGATGTACTCGCAGGCCGGGCCGGAAGCGGCGGAGCTCGCGGCGAAGTGCTGCGAGGACCTCCGTCAGGCCGACCGGGCGCGAGAGCTCTACCGCGAAGCCGCCAACCTGGCGCGGACGTCCGGCCGCTGGGCCGACGCGGCCCGCTGCCATGAACGGGCCAAAGAACCGGGACCGGCCGCCGAGATGCTCGAACGCGTCCTGGAGGAACGCCGCAAACGCGGCGGGACACCGGACGACGAGAGCTTTCGCGAAGACGCGGCCCGCGCCGGCTCCTTCTATCGCGCGGCCAAGAACCCCCGCAAGGCAGCCGAGATGTACCAGCTCGGCGGCTTTCATCGCATAGCCGGAGACCTCCTCACCGAGATCGGCGACGACGCGGCATTGCATTAGATCCGATGCAGGTTCTGATCCGGAAGCCTGAAGGGGTTCCGGAAGGACCGCCGGAGCCGCTTCAAAACAGAGCCGAAGCCCACAACACCAGTTTTTGCGCCATCGGCGCCAGCTTCTCCCCAAGCGTCGCCGCCTTGCCCAGGACCTCGGTCATCGTGCTCAGGTCGCCGACGATGTCCGGCTGGCTCGGTGCGGCGCTCTTGACTTCGTCTTCGACGTTCGCCGCTCGCTTTTCCAGCCGCGTCTTGGTGTCCGCGTCAAACGAGGACGCCCGGATGCCCTCGCGGAGCTCGGCCAAAAGAGTCCGGAACTCCTCGATCGTCGCGCCCTGCCGGACGGTGTCCCCCGTCGTGATCGTCGACTTTTTGACATCGCCGCCGACGTAGACGCCACGGCTGCCGACCTGAATGAAAGGTTTATCGGAATCACTCATTTTTAATCCTTTACAAGGTTTCAAGAATTCAGAAATCAGAAATCAGGATTCGCCAGGGACAAAACCACACGAAAACCGACGTCGTCGTTGAAGAGCTCGGGGACGGACCCGACGCGGTACGCGCAACGGACGTCCGATTTGTCAAGATAATACCCACACCCACATAAAAGAAAGTAAGACTCTTTCCATGTCGATGTCCATTCGAAAACGTTTCCTCCCATGTCCCACGCGCCAGACGCCGCGACGCCTGCGGGGAAGGTGGAAACTGCTGTCGTCGCCCGATCCTCCAGGCCAAACTCCCTCGTGTTCGTCCGCGACTCCTCGAAGTCCTCCCCCCACGGGTACTCGCGTCCGTCGGTGCCCCGCGCCGCCCGCTCCCACTCGACCTCGCCCGGCAGACGGACGACGAGCCCGTCGCCGTTCTCGACCTCCCCTCCCCCGTCGACGGCAAACGACGACGCGGTCCGGCCAAGCCACCGGCAGTAGGCATCAGCCTCGTACCAGGTAACTGCGACCCGCGGAAAGATCGGATTCTCGAAGTCCATATCAAAGGAGACCGGCTCGTTGCGCTTCTCTTTGACCCGCCAGCGCCACCCGTCCTCGCTCCAAAACTCCTCCCGCTCGTAGCCCCCGTCCTCGACGAAGCGCGCGAACTGGACGTTCGTCACCGGATACTTCCCGATCCGGTACGGCTGACCGATCGTCCGTTCCTCCCGCTTGTCCCCATAGAGGAACGTCCCCGCCGGCACCGCGACGAAGGCGTCGAGGTCGTCCGGACGCCAGCCGAGCCGTCCGAGGACGAGCCCAGCCTCACGACGAAGCCGCGGCTCGACGTCCGAGCCCTGCATCGTCGGGACGAGAGCCTCGACCACCGTCCTCTTGCTGCGCGGCGTCACTCCCGAGCGCCCGACGTCCTCGACGGCTTGCCCCGCCAGGACGACCGCCTGCGCCGCCTTGCCGGCCAGCTTCTCGACCATCGATCCCGCCACCGCGTCGAGCTGCTGGACGAGCCCCACATAACCGACGAGAAGCCGTGCCACCTCGTGCCAGGCGGGCTCGTCGAGCCGCGCGAGGACTTGCTCCGTCATCCGCGCCGCGTCGCCCTGGGCGTCGAGGGCGATCGCCACCGCCGCCAGGTACTCCTCGAAGGTGAGGTGGATGAAGCCGTACTCGCCGGGACCGCGCTCGAGCAAGAGACCCGCGTAGTCACGGACGTCTTCGAGGAACTGACGCGTCCGCCCTTCGGGCTCGTCCTCGCAGCGGTCGCGGTAGATCTCGACGAGGCGTCGCCGCAGGCTCTCGCGCTTGACGAGACCGAGCCCCGGGTCGACCTCGTGCATCCAGAGGGCCAGCGGCGCCAGGACACGCACCGTCTCCACCACGTCGAGGTCGCGCTCCGGCGGACGGTCGAGGCCGCGGGCACGGTTCCACGTCGAGAGTAGCGTCTTGACGTAGAGCTCGTAGAGCTCGACGCGGCGCTCCGGGAGCGAGACGCCCTGGCGCTTCATGAGCGCCAGGATCGTCAGCAGGAGCGGATTGGCGGCCAGACGGCGGACGCCCGTATGCCGTCCGACGGCGTCGAGCAGCTCCCGGCGCTCGCGTTCGGCGTCGGCCTGGGCGACGCGGCTTTCACCCTGGGCCTGGCGTTCGAGGGCCACGGTCCAGCGCTCGACGAAGAGCGCGATCTCCTCGTCGTCGAAGTCGACGAGGGTGCACTCGGCGAGGCCCTCGGCCGGCGTCTGCACCTCGCGGTAGCCGACGATGCGGCTCGTCAGGACGAACTTGTTCCCCGCCCGGCGGTGAAGGACGAAGAAGTCCGTCACCCGTTTGACGACGGTCTGGCGGAGGGCCGTCTGGCGGACCTCGTCGAGGCCGTCGAGGAGGAGGAGAGCGCGTCCGGCCTCGAGGTCGGCGCGCAGCATGTCGAGGACCGGGGCGTCGAAGCCCAGGCGACGGAAGTAGTCGCCGACGAACTCGTCGAGCCGGACGTCGGCGTCGCGTAGCGCGTTGGCGTAGGCCGAGAGCGGCACGAGGATCGGCAAGCGCGCCCCGAGCCCGAGCTGCTCGCCCTGTCCGACGGCGAAGGCCACGGCAAGCGACTTGACGAACGTCGTCTTCCCCGAGCCGGGATCGCCGAGGACGACGAGGCCGTCGTTGTCGCGGACGAGCTCACGAACCGGCCGCGGCTCGCTCAACCGGACGCCGAGCCGTTCCATCTCCTCGTCCGCGAGGTCGCGTCCGGCGACGCGCACGCGCCGGTCCCAGGTCTCGCCGCGGGGCAGCTCGCCGCGGGCGTTGAGCGGTACGAAGACGTCGAGGAGGCGCAGGCGCAGGGGGACGCGGTCGGCGACGCCCATGCCCTTCAGGTCGAGGTAGGAGTAGCGGTCGTGGAGGTAGTTGAGGTAGGTGCGGGTGGCGTCGCGGAGCTCTTCCGGCGAGGCCTTGCCGCGGGACGCGTGGTGGCGGTCGGCGGCCTGGGCGACGTGGACGTGGATCTGGCTGTGGGTCACGTTGCCGGTGACCAGGATTCCGCCGGTGCCGACGGTGGTCTTGGGAGAGCTCATGCGTCGATGATAGCAGGTCGGGATGTCTGCCGGACGAACGCTGGGAGCGCAGGCGTCCCGCCTGCTCTTCGTCCCGAAGGGACGCTTGCTGGGAGCGCAGGCATCCCGCCTGCCCCGCGGGCGACGCCCGCGTCTCGCCCAGGGTTAAAACCCTGGGCTACCCTCTGTCGTCCCTTCGGGACTAAAGATGGCAAGAAGAAAAGAGATAGCGATCATGGTCGGTGGAACCATCCGCCACGCCACATCGTACGGGCTCGCTACCGAGGCCGAAGATCGGGTCCGGCTCAGGGACAGGTCTCACCACGACGACTCCGTGATCGTCTTGGATCTCCACCTCTTTCGCGTTCCCCAGCATTCGCTTCGGGATGGTTACGCCGCCGGCACTCACTTGCGCTCGCATGCTTCAAATCCGCCAAGGTCCGTCTAGAGCATAGCACATCACGGACAGATGCGGCCGCCCGCTTGTCAGCCGCCAGCCCTAGTAAGGCCCCGCGCCGTGACGCCAAAGCGCCAGGACGCGGGGCTTCTCCTATTCGGCCGGCCGCCAAGGCGGCGGACGCGACCCGGGCCAGGCGGAGCTGGCTTCCTATGCGACGGTACCGCCCACCATCGGACGATGAGAGGGTCTGCCGACCGTCGAGTCGAAGCTATGGACAAAACCACACGAAAACCGATGTTGTCGTTGAAGTTCTCGGGTTCGTTCCTGTTGCGGTACGCGCAACGGACGTTTGCGGACCCTGAGGCCCGCAAGTCACCCACCGCCGGTGGTCGCCGCCTGTCCCACGGACATCCTACACGGCTTTACGCGCCCTTGGCGGGTGGGACTTACGCCAAGCGCCAAGGAGGCGGCCGACTTCGGCGACCAGTCCCGTCGCGTGGGCGTGCTGACGCTCGCTGAAAAGCTCCAGGTCACGACTCAGCCGCAGGTAGAAGCGCAGCTTCGCCAGCGCCACGTCGGCGTCGAGCAGGGCACGCGACGGCTGCGGGCCGAGCGACGCCTCGATCAGGCGTTCCTGGAAGTCGAAGGCGCTGCGCTGCGCCGCCTCCGCGAGCACGAACCGATGCTGGCGCGGGAACTTCACCGTCGCCGGTAGCAGCCAGCGCAGCAGGTCGTAGGTCTTCGAAAAGATCGGCGACTCCTTCATGCCGCCACCCCCGGCAACGGAATCGGAGCCCGCAGGAGCGAGCTGCGCAGCCGCCACGTGTCGCCGTGCTCGGCGTGCGCGATCCAACCCCGGATCCTGCCGAGAAGCTCCTCGATCGTCATCTCCCCCCTGCCCACGCTGCGACGCCAGTGCCGCAGACGACGGCCGAAGGCGACCCCGTTGCGCCGCCGCAGGCGGCGACGGTCCGGGAAGACCGTGAAGCCGAGGAACGGGATGCCGTTCGCCACCGGGTAGACCGTCGAACGCCGTTCGTGCATCGTCAGCCGATGGCCGGCGAGAAACTCGCGGATCTCGTCCTTCCAGGCCCAGAGCTGGCGCTTGTCGTCCTCGAAAAGCAGGTAGTCATCAGCATACCTGAGGTAGCCCCGGCAGCCGAGCCGACGCTTGACGAACTGGTCGAGCTCGTTCAGGTAGAGGTTCGCCCAGAGCTGGCTCGTCAGGTTGCCGATCGGCAAGCCCCGAGGACGGTTGACGGCGAAGAGGTCGTCGCCGGGGAAGTAGACCATCGTGTACTGCTCCTCGAGGACGCCCTCGCCGCCCGCCAGGATCGCGTCGATGAGCCACAGGCCGTCGGGGTCCGCGATCTTGCGTGCGAAGATCCCGCGCTGGATCTCGTGGTCGATGCTCGGGAAGAATTGGCGCAGGTCGCACTGGAGGACGTGCTTGAATTGGCGGGCCAGGCTCTGCGCCCGATCCAGGGCCTTGTGGGTCCCCTTGCCCTTCCGGTTGGCGTAGGAGTCGCCGATGAACGTCCGTTCGAAGATCGGCTCGGTGACGTTGCACAGGGCATGGTGGATGACGCGGTCCCGGAACGGCGCTGCCGAGATGAGCCGGCGTTTCGGGTCCTGGATGAAAAACGAGCGATACGGCCCGGGGAAGTACTCCTTCGCCAGGAGCTCCTCGCGAAGACCGACCAACTGTGTCTCCGCGTCGTACTCGAACGCCGCGACCTCTGGGTTTCCACGCTTGCCCTTCTTCGCCTTGCGGAGAGCCTCCCAAAGGTTCTCGAGCGAGGAGACTTTACCAAACAGGTCTTTGTAGGTTCTTGCCACAATTCCTCCGGTCAGTTGTTTGTAATAGAAACCAGAAATCAGAATTCAGGATTCGCCAGGGACAAAACCACACGAAAACCGATGAAGTCGTTGAAGCTCTCGGGGCCGTCCCTGAAGCGGGACGCGCAACGGACGTGGGGTTTTCCATTATAGCAGCTTCCGCCGCGCACGACGCGGAGGGCCGGCGAGCTCTCCCCTTCTCGCCCGTCGTCAGCCACGTACGGATAGGAGAATTCGGGCTTGTCCCAGGACCGGCCCCAGACCGTGGAATTCCATTCCCAGACGCTACCGGCCATGTCTTCGACTCCGACTGAACTCCGGTTTTTCGGGAACATCCCGACCGGGCTCGGCTGACCCAACTCCACCTCCTCGGAGTTGCAATCGCCCGGGGAGAACTCGTCGCCCCACGGCCAGATGCGTTTTGACTCACCGCGGGCCGCTTTCTCCCACTGCGCCTCGCTCGGCAAGGTGACGTTTACAACTCCGCCGATCCCTGGGAGGACCGGGCCGTCTTGAGCCCGAAGGCGAGCCGTGAGCCACCGGCAGAACGCCACGGCTTCGAACCACGTGACGCCGACGACAGGACGCGACGGTGCCGCAAGCTTCTCGTCGTCCCAGAAGAATGGTTGTCTCCTTTTCTCCTGCGGCCGGCCGGCAAACCACTCTCGGAATCGCTCCCGCCACTCTTCAGGATAGCCCGAGACGTCAATCTCCGCGCCTTGCAGCCATTCCCATCCGGCGTCGGTCCAGTAAGCCCGGTTGTCGTAGCCCTCCCCTTCGCAGAAGAGCCGATACTGGGCGTTGGTGACCGGATACCGGCCAATCCAGAAGCGATCAAGAGAAACCTCGTGCTGAGGCCGTTCCCAGGAGAGAGCGTCCCGATCCTCCTTCGCGCTGCCCATGGTGAAGATCCCATCTGGCACCTCGACCCAGTCGATCGACGGCACCTCTTCCTCCCCCACTCGCACGACGCCGACCCCAGTACGGGGATCCCCGAGGTATCCGAGGACGTCCCCCGCCTCGAGCCGTTCCTTGGGACTCATGCGTCCTCCATCGACGATCGTCACGAGCCGTTGCCGTGCCTCGTCAAGGACGCCCTGGTAGTGACTCCGCTCCCCGACTCGCTGCTGGAGCCGTAGCTCGCGGAGCGCCTGCCCGCAGAGGACCGAGACATGATCTTGCTCCTCCGGCGCCCCGCTCTCCTCAAGTTGGAGCTTCGTCACGTGGTCAACGGCATTGCCGAGGCCGCTCCGTCGCGCCCGTCCGATGCCCAGGAGGACGACCTCGCGCCACCAAGCAGGATCGAGGAAAGCCAACTCGCGGAACCGTTCGCTGGGCTCCGGCTGGCCGCCGACGTGGCAGGCAGCGAGGTACTCCTGGAACGACCGGTGCGGAAAGGCGTAGACCCCTTCCCGCCGGTGGACGAGGAGCCCGGCGCGCTCTTCGAGGTAAGCGAGGAGCCGGTCGGGAGTCACCTCGCCGCGGAGGAGAGGCTTGAAGGCGACCAGAAGCTCGCCTTCCGAGATGTCGGCGGGTCTCGTGTCGCGCTCTTCGTCCTCACCGCCTTGCCGCTCGTGGACCTTATAGGCCAGCGCCTCCAGCGCCTCGCGCACGCGGCTCTCCTCGACTTGGAGGAGCTGCGAGAGGCTCTCCTCGGCTTCCTCGCCCGACGCCGCGGTCTCACGCGCCCGCTGCCAGCGTCCGAGGAGGAGCTTCACGGTCTCCTCGTAGAGGTCGGCGCGACCCTCCGGGAGCTGTCCCCAGCTCGAATGGAGCGTCGCCATGAGCGTCAGCAGAAGCGGCCGCGAGGCGAGGTCGCCGAGATAGGGCCGGTTCGCGAGCGCCCGGCGAAGCTGCCGGGCCTTCGCCGCCGCGGTCTCCTCGCTCCAGGAGAAGGCCTGGCGGGCGGCGGTGAGGTACCAGCCGTCGACGAAGCGCTCGACCTGCTCGGCGTTGAACGGTGCCAGGGCCAACAGCTCGAATCCCTCGAGGTGCCATTTCGGATCGGCGTAGGCGTAGGGGCGTGCCGTGACGAGGACCCGGGAGGGCTCGCCGAGGGCGGCGGCCAGGTCCTCGACGGAGTCGAGGAGGATCCTCCGATGCCGGTGGGCCGACGGCACCTCGTCGAGGCCGTCGAAGACGACGAGGCCGCCGTCCTTCATGAGGCGCTCCTGGACCCATGTGAGCAGACGCGGTGCCGCGTCGTCGCCGACGGTGGCGGCAAGCTCGTCGCGGAGCGCGTTCCAGAGGAGCCCCGCGGAGCCCTCCGTCACCTTGCCGAGCTGACGGGCCGCCACGTCGCGCAGGACGAATCGGATCGGCAAGAGGCCGGTAAGCCCTTCCGGCAGTGGGTCCCCCCCTTGATCCCCCCCAGGGGACAGTCCCTCCCCCAGCGCCAGGGCACGGCAGAGGTGATGGGCGAAGGTGGTCTTGCCGGAGCCGGGATCGCCGAGCAGGACCCAGCGGCGTCCGTCGCCGGCCAAGACGTCGCGGGCGGCGATGCGTCCCTGGGCCTCGCCGCGCACCAGGCGCCAGGACCAGCCGCGTTCGTCGTCGTCCTCTTCCTCGGGGCGGCCGGGACGAGTGACGTCGAGCTCGACGTAGACCTCGCCGAGGCGGACTCGGCGCTGTCCGCCGCCGCGGACGAACTTCGTGTCGATGACGCCGAGGGGAAGCTTGGAGCAGTCGTCGGCGAGGGAGGCGAGGTAAGCGCGCCAGAGCAGCTCCGGCTCGGCGTCGCGCGCCGGGATGCGGGCACCGTCGCCGGTGACGATGATCGTCCCCTCGGCGCTGCCGTGGATGGTGACGTTGCGTTTGCCCGAGGTCTCGACGCCGACGGTGTCGGCCTCCAGACGGCGGATCTTCTCGTCGAGCTCCTGGCGTCGCGCGATGAGCTGGGCAAGGTCCTCGGCGTTGGATGACATCTCGTCCCTCCTTGGTAGGCGGTTTCGGTGATCCTATCGTCCCGCCGGCGACCAGGGGCCGCTGACACCCGGGGTTTCAACCCCGGGTGTCGGCAGAGGGGTTGGGTACGGAATACGCATCAAGCCACTAGGAGCCTGTAGGGCATAGGCTCGACCGCTGTCCCGGCGGACTTCGTCCGCCGGGGAAATCCCCCTAACCCCCTTTCCTAAAGGGGGGACAAGACCCGGATTCTCTGAACCCCCCTTTAGGAAAGGGGGGCAGGGGGGATTTCCCCGGCAGGCGCAGCCTGCCGGGCTCCCGGGACAGAGGTGCAGAACCCGCACCTATGCCCTGGGAATCCCAGGACAGAGGTGCAGAACCTGCACCTATGCCACAAGAATCCCAGGGCAGAGGTGCAGAACCCGCACCTATGCCAC
>CBDUYN010000226.1:0-14222 GCA_965371445.1 uncultured bacterium
CCGGGGGGCCTTTATATACCTCCCCCCAGGTCACCTCCCCCCGCCGGCCGCGCGCCCCCGGGGTTTAACCCCGGGGGGTGCCCCCGCGGCACGGGCGGTTACGGAGCAGGGAAACGGGTGTTGCCTTGGGAGGTCAAGCACCAGAGGACCTGGCCCCGGCGCGAGGCCCAGCAGTTTCATTCCTCCAACCGGAAAGCGATGTCGGCAAGCTGGGACCGGCGCCGTGGCAGAAAAGCCGGAGCCGATCGAGAAAGTCCCGCGGACGAGCGTCGGCTTCCAGCCCCTCGCCTCCCAGGTACGACTCGTCTTCTCGATCCCGGTAGAACCAATCGTAGGTTCCGTCTCGGAAGATCTCGACCTCGAGATGATGCCGATCTCGATCCCAGACCAGCAGGAGCCCCGGCGCCTCGGTCGGTCCGGCCTGCGGCACCGGGAACTGGTCCTGGAAGCACGACCGCAACTGCCGCCAGAAACCGGCGACGTGGTCTGCGTGCTCGGCGGCCAGAGAACCCTGCGGACGCCGGAGCGACCCGAGGTAGGTGGTCCAACTCTCCTGGGAGCCAGCTCTTGCGACCTCGGGGTCTGGCGCCGTGGCAGAAGCCGGCCGAGAAGCTCCGCCGGTAGCTCTGGGGCTGTGCGGTTTGAGCGACATGCTGACTTTGTCGGTGCTCATGGGCTCTCCCTTTGGCCATCTTAGCACACGACCTTGCCGTGCCGCAGACGGCAGCCCTACGTCTTCATGATCTCGTCGAGCTCCGCGAACACGACGGGCACGTCCTCGCCCAACCAGGCCCGAAAGGCCTCGCTCGCAAACAGCCGCTCGTCGCCAGGATAAGTCGGCACGACGTAGAGCGGAAAGCGCTCGAAGATCTCGCGGTCGCTACGCTTACGACGCGCCTGCACCGCCCGGCGACGCTCGGTCGCCTGGTCGAGGTTCCCCAGGACCTGGGTGACGGCCCGCAGCTGCGCCACCGTCCGGTCGTCGACGAGCCGCGTCTCCCAGGGCGAGCGCTCGTCAAAAAGCCACGGCAGAGTCGTCTTGAGCGCCTTACGAAGCCCTCTCCGAAAGAACTCCTTCGGCCCGTAGCCCTGCCACTTCTGCCGCAGGTTGGTCTCGACGACCCCCACCGGCTCGAGCGCCTCCGGCGATTCGGAGTCGGAGGCCGTGTTCCCGTCCTTTCGCACCGCCGTGTTGGCGATCAGCCCCGCGTAGGGGTCGAAGGTCAGCTGCTCGCCGCCCGGGTTGTTTTGCACCAGGAGCGTCTGGGTCCGATGGCTCAAGGTGAGGAGGATCGCCGGCAGGAGACGCTCCAGGAGGCCGTCCTCGTAGTTCTTGTAGGCGGTCAGGAAAGCGTTGCGCTCAAAGAGGAAGCCGCGGTTGGCGTTGCCCAACATGGCGGAGGTCGCCATCGAGCGGTGGTGGACCACCGCCTCGGGCGCGAATTCGACCCGCTCGCCGCCGAGCCAGAGCCGCCAGCCCAGGTCGACGTCCTCCAGGTAGGCGAAGTAGGACTCGTCGAAGCCGCCCGCGGCCAGGAACGAGTCGCGGCGGATCAGCATGTTGCCGCCGCAGGGAAAGGGGAGCTCCGTACCCGCCGCCGGAATCTCGACCTCGTCCAGCGGAAAGCGGTAGCCCATCTGGAAGGCGTGACCGTCGAACGTCAGCACGCCGCGGGCGAAGTCGAGGCGCTCGCCCGTCCAGTCGACGATCTTGCCGGAGACCGCGGCGACGTCGTCGGGCGCGGCGCGCCAAGCGTCGACGAGCGCCGCCAGCCACTCCGGACGCGGCCGGGTGTCGTTGTTCAAGAAAACGACGGCGTCGCCGTCGGCCTCCTCGACCAGGCGGTTGTTGCCGGCACAAAAGCCCAGGTTCACGTCGCTTCGGATCAGCCGCACCTCGCCGTGGTGACGCTCGACCCATTCCACCGTGTCGTCCTGCGAGCCGTTGTCGAGCACCAGGACCTCCCACGCCACCCCGGGGTCGTGCTGCGCCTTGAGCGCCGGCAGGCAATGCTCGAGGTGATGGCGGCCGTTCCAGGTCAGGATCGCGACGGATACCTTCAAGCAAATCTCCTACTGAGCGCGCGCCGCAGCCGGAAGAAAAGGCGGTCGGGAGGCGCCAGGGTCGACGGACGGAAGGCGAACTCCTCCTTGGTCTCGTCGATCCGGGGCGACCTGAGGAAGGCGACGAGAGGCTCGAGCACCCGCTCCCAGCGGAACTCGTCGAGGAGGGCGTCCGCAGCCTTCCGGCGCTTCGCCACCTCCTCGCCCCCCGCGAGGACCTCGCGCCAGGCTTGGCCGAGCGCCCCGGCGTCGCCCTCCGGCACCACCCAGCCGGCGCCGTGCTGGCGCAGGAGACGGCTCATCGCTCCACCCTCGCTCGTCACGACCGGGCATCCTGCCGCCAGGGCGTCGAGGAAGCGGGTGCGAAGCGACAGCCGCGTCTCCAGGGTCTCCCGGTGGGTCGAGACCAGGAGATCCACCTCCCGCAGCAGGTCGTAGCGCCGCGCCGAGGGTACCCAGTCGAGGGCCAGGACGCGCCCGCCCCAAAGGCCGCGGCGCCGGCACCACGCCTCGACCTCGGTAAAGAGCTTCTGCGGTGTCGCGTCGGGGTTCGGGTTGCGGATGAAAAGCAGCCGCCAGCCCTCCTCCTCAGCCGCCGCGAAGGCCTCCAGCACCGGCCAGGGGTCGTACCAGTCGTAGAGGCCGCCGAAGAGGAGCCGCCGCTCGCCTTCCCGACGCTCGTCGAGCAGCCGTTCGGCCTTCGGAAGCTCTTCGGGAACACCAAAAGGAACGACGTCGATCAACCCCCGGACGTCGGGGTCCGCCGCCACGCGGTGCGGGTTGAGCCGTCCCAGGGCGGCGAGGAAGCCCAGGTAGAACTGCCTCTGCTCCTCGCAGGAGCAGAGGAAGAAGTCGCCGCGCGAAAGCTGCAACACCCAGGTGGCGTGGTCGTTCCGGTAGGGATCGAGCCCGAGGCTCTCGAGGTAATGGAGGTTCTCGATCAGAAACGGGTCGTAGAAGTCGACGACGCTCGGCAAGTCGGGAACCTCGCTCAGGAGGTCGTTGGCGAGCTGACCCTGGGTCACCGCGACGTCGCAGTCGCCGAGGAGCTCGCGGAGCCGGCCGCGCTCGAAGCGCCGGACGTCGACTCGACCAAGCTCTGCGGGGACGTCGTCGCCCTCGCCCGGCTGCAGGAGCACGACCTCAAGGCCCCACTCGGGAAGCCGGCGCGCGAGCTCGAGATAGCGGATGCCGATGCCGGCCATCTGGCGGCGGATCGGCTCGCTCGGCACGAGCGCCACCCGCGTCACGACTTGCGCTCCTGGACCCACTGGTGAAAACGCCAGGCGCGTGTGCCCTCCATCTCGCGCAGCAGCGCGTTCAGCCGCTCGATCTCGCCGTAGGTGGCCCGCAGCTCCGCCGCGACCTTCGCCTCCTGCTCGGTCCTCAGGCGTAGCTCCTCGGTGACCTGACCGTGCTGGGCATAGGCCTGCGCGAGCTCTTCGCGCAGGCGCCCTGCCGTCTCCTCCTGGCGGGCGATCCCCTGCCCGAGCTCGCGCTCGCGGGCATAGAGCCGCGCCAGCTCGCGGTCGAGCTCCCGGTTCTCGCGCCGCCGCTCGTCGAGCTCGGCGAGGGCCCGCCCGCGCGACTCCTCCAGGGTCCGGGCGTGGACCTCGAGCGCGGCGAGCCGGCCGTTCGTCTCGTGAAAACGCTCGACGCTACGGCGCAGCTCCTCCCCGGAACGCCGTGCCGCCTCCGCCTCGGCCACCGCCTCGGCCCGCAGCAGGTCGACGACCCGCGCCGTCGTCGCGCTGGTCCGCCGGCCGGCGTGCTTTTCAAGGACCCTGGCCTTCACCTCCAGGAAGTCGGCCCGCGCTCGGGGGTCGTCCGCCAGGACGTGGTGGCCGGCGCCGCGGAAGTGACGATACTCGCAGGTCACCCGCGCCAGGTGGTGGAAGCTCGTCCGCGCGGCGAGGCGGATCAGGAAGTCCCAGTCCTCGAAAAAGGGCAGGTCCGTGTCGAGCCAGCCCACCTCTTCGACGAGGCCGCGCTCGACGGCGACGGTGTGGAACGGGATGTAGTTGTCGAAGAGCAGGAGGTCGGCGTCGAAGTCGCGGCTGTAGGTCAGGCGCCGCTCGACCTCCTCCCAGCCGTCCTCGCCGAGCTCGTAGACTCCGACCGCGGCGTCGGTGTAGGCGACCCGCACTCCGGCCGCGCCGACCAGCCCGGCCAGCGTCGCCAGGTGCTCGGGCGCGACCAGGTCGTCGTCGTCGAGGAAGGCGACGTAGTCGCCCTCGGCCGCCATCAGCCCGGCGTTGGCCGCCGCCGCCCGGCCGCGGTTCTCCGGCAGGTCGACGAGGCGCAGCGGCAGGGGATGCTTCGCCGGCAGCTCCGGCGGCGCGCCGCCGTCGTTGACCACCAGGACCTCGGCGCGCCGGTAGGTGCTCGCCGCGAGGCTCGCGAGCGCCTCGGCGAGAAGCTCCGGACGGTCCCGCGTACGCACCACGACGGAGATCCGCGGCCCCTCCTCCACCAGGGCGAGCTCTACCGAGCCGCCGAACGCGGTGACGAGCTGCGCCGGTGAACGGGTCGTAAAGTCCGTCACCGAGAGACGCCGGTAGGCCTCGACCGCTTCGGCACCGCCCGCCGGCAGGGTGAGCGAACGGAAACGTGCCAGGCCCCGCTTCGCCTCCAGGTAGTCGTGGCGCTCCTGCTGCGACGCGTAGCAGGCCATGGCCTCTTCGAGGCGCCCCATCTCGGCGCTGACGTCGACGAGCAGATCCGGATAGAAGGGCTGATTGCCCTCGTAGGCCAGGACACGAAGCCCCGCCACCTCCTCGCGCGAGCCAAGCTCGGCGAGGACGGAGTGGAGCGCGTGAAACGCGGCGCGGTGATCGGCGCTCGCCTCGAGCGGCGAGGTGACGAGGAGAAGCTCCGGCCGGGCGGTCAGAAGCGCTCGGCGGATTCCCTCGGCGAGCTCGTCCTGGTGCTCCGTCAAGGAACCGTCGGGAAGGCCGAGGTGGTCGACGCCGGCGACTCCCAGGACCTCGGCCGCGCGCCGCGCCTCCTCGGCCCGGCGCTCGCGGTAGGCGTCGCGGTCCTCCACCTCTTCCTCGCCGCCACCGCCGTCGGTGAGGAAGAGCACGCGCACCACGGCGCCGGCGGCGACCAGCTGGGTGAGGAGCCCGCCGCAGCCGAGAACTTCGTCGTCGTAGTGCGGCGCCAGGACGAGGGCGCTTGCGGCGTGGACCGTCTCGGTGGTCCCGGGGGGTGCGAGGGAACGGTTCATCTCTTACACTCGGGGTATAGCCTTGACCGGGGACGGCCACCCGGGGATACGAGCCACTTCGGACGGCGGGGCCAGGATGAATTTTCAATGAATTCGCGCAAAATGGAAAGCCTCCGGGACACGCGGGGGAAGATCGCCGGCCTGGAGAAGCTCCTGCCCAAGCCCCCCGCCCGCCTCGCCGCGGTCGCCTGGGACGACGACGGCTCCCTCGCGGAGAGGGTCGACGTCCACCATGCGCGGCGCCTCGAAGCCCTCGACGGTGGCCCCTTCGACGCCCTTCTGTGGAGCGTGGACGCCGCAGAGGTCGACGTCCCGGCGCTCTGGCGAGCCCGTCGTGCCCTCGCCTCGGACGGCCGGCTCCTCCTACGCGCTGCCGGCGACGAGCAGGACGACGAAGCGGTGGTCCGCGGCCTCGTCCGCCGGCTCTCGGAGGCGGGCTTCGTCGTCACCCGCGAGCTGGGGCGCGAGGCGCTGCCGGGAGGGCGGGGCCCGCTGGTCGCGGCGCGGCCGGACGATTTTGTGGTCCGAGCGTTTGAAGACGGCGACGAAGCGGCCATCGCCCGGCTTTTCACCCGGTGCTTTCACGCCGAGCGCAGCGCCGAGAATTGGCGCTGGAAGTATCACGAGAACCCCTGGGGGAACCGCCTCATCAGCCTCGCCTTTTCGCCGCAGGGGGAGCTCGTGGCCCACTATGCCGGCTACCCCATGCCCTTCTGGCTCGACGGACGCAGCTTCCTGGCGCTCCATATGGGCGACACGATGACGGATCCGCGGTTCCGCGACGTGGGCCGCGGCACCTCGGCACTCCTGGCGCGGACCGTGCGCCATTTCTTCGCCGTCTACCGCCAGGGACCGATGGATTTCTTCTACGGCTTCAACACCGGGCCGATCCAGCGCTTCTGCCGCTGGTTCATCGGCGGCAGCCAGGCGACGCCCGTGGCCTACCGGCGCCTGGAGCTCCGATCCGACGTCGGACGCTCGGTCCGCGGCTACCGCGTCGAGCGGGTGACGAGCACCTCACCCGCCTGGAATCGGTTCTTCCGCCGCGTGGCGCCGTGCTACCGCTTCCTCGGAAAACGCGACGCCCGTTACGTCGACTGGCGCTACCTGGGCTCGCCCGACGGCGAATACGTCGTGTTGGCGGCCCGGCGTTTCCGGCGCCTCGTGGGATGGAGCGTCTTCCGGCGCCGCGAGGAACGTCTCCTCTGGGGCGACGCGCTCTTCCATCCGCGGCATGCGGGCGCCGCCGGGGCCGTCCTCGCGGCGGCGCGGGAGCTCCCCGAGCTCCGCGGCGCCGAAGCCGTCGCCGGCTGGTTCCCGGAACGGCCGGCGTTTCTGGCCGCCGAGCTCCGGCGTCTCGGCTTCGTGCGCCAGCGCGAGCCCGAAGGCCTCGGCTTCATCTACCTCCCCGACACCGAGACCGATCCGCCGCTCGACGATTTCTACTACACGATGGGCGACGGCGACCTCTTCTGAAAAATCCCCCCTACCCCCCTTTCCTAAAGGGGGGTTCAGAGAAGAATCCGGAATCTTGTCCCCCCTTTAGGAAAGGGGGGTAGGGGGATTCTACGAGGTCACCAGCTCGCGGCGCAGGGCGGCGAAGGCGATCACGTAGACGGCGCCGGCCCCCCACAGGACGGCCGCGAAGCCCAGGTTCATCGACACCACCACCGTCAGCACCGAGCCGACGACGCTCAGGCAGCCGTTGACCGCCCAGGCCCAGGGGATGATCTCCGGCCGGCGCTCGTCGAGCAGGCGGACCCCGTAGGCGAAGGGCACGCCGAGGAGCATCGAGAGAGGTGCCAGCAAGCCCACGGTCACCGCGAACCGCGCCGCGAGCGGCAGGTGGATCAGCGCCGCCACCAGCTGCGGGGAATAAAGCGCCGCGCCGGCGACACAGACCAGGATGCCGAGCGGCACGATCCAGATCCGCCGGCTCGTCGTCGAGAAGCGTCCCGATAGAAGCAGGCTCCCCAGGCCGGAAAAGACCAGGATCGTGAAAAGGGTCACGGTGATCGAATAGAGCGGATGGCCGAGGAAGAGGGTGAGTTTTTGCATCAGCGCGATCTCGATCGCGATGAAGCCCAGCCCCATGCCGGAGAAGTAGACCAGGTAGCGGCCGACGCCGCGGCGCGGGATCTTCCCCAGCCGGGTGAGGGGCAGGAGGATCAGGACGACGCTAAAGACGACGGCGAGAGCCAGCTGAGAGAGGATGAGAAAAGGATTGCCCTGCGAGATCGACGGGTTCTCGAGGACCTTGCTCCGCGCGGCGAGAAGATTCTGCCAGCGGTAGAAGTTGAAGAAGTAGGGCTCGTCGTCGCTCGTCGGCGTGATGTCGAACGGGTACTCCTCGATGAAGCGTTGCTTCTCGCTCGTGCGGATGAACTCCTCGACGGCACCGCCGAGCTCGCGCCCCGGCAGGTAGACCTGGCGGATCCCGCTCTCCTCGGCATACCGCTCGATCTCCGCGACCTCCGCTTCGGAAAAGGTGCCCTTCTTCACCAGCACGGCCAGCTGGTGATCGGCCGTGGCGAGCGCCAGGATCCGGCGGGAGAGGTCCTCGCCGCCGAGCGCCGCGTGGACGTTCGAGAGCAGGCGCAGCACCTCGGCGTCGGCGGCGAGGCGCGTGATCTGCAGGATGCCGTCCTCCGCCAGGCGGGAGTACATCGTCTCGATGGCCTCGCGCGTGTAGAGGTAGTTTTCCGCCAGCACGTAGGCGCCGGAAGCGAGCGCCGCCCAGGTGTCGATGGCGGTCATCTGCACGACGTCGTAGGTGTCCGACTCCCTCATCAGGGCGCTTCGCCCCTCGCCGTAGACGAGCTCGACCGTGGGGTCCTCGAGGAGCCCGCGGGAGAACCGAGGCAGAATCTTCTCGTGGATGTCGACGATCGACCGGTGGAGCTCGATCGCCTTGACGTGGCTCGCGCCGTGGAGCTTGGCCGCCCAGACGTCGTTGCCGCCGCCCAGGCCGATGATGAAGACCCGGGGCCGGTCTTTCAACCGTACGGCCGCCGTGTACATGGAGCGGTCGAGGATCTTGAGCCGTTCGGGGTGCTCGGACCAGTTGGCGATGAACGTCCCCGAGGAGGAGTCCTGGAGGATCAGCTTCTGCTCGGGGATCGGCGGCAAGCCGCGCCGGTTCTCACCCAGGGTGAAGACGTAGCGGCGGTTCGCGGGCACTTTGATCAGGTCGATCCGGCTGGTGGCCGACCACTTCGAGTAGCTGTCGACCTCGCCGGTGGGCGTCGAGACGTTCGGTGTGAGCTCGATGGAGCTCTTGTTGGGAACGGGAAACTTCGCGTCGAGCACCGGCAGGACGGCAAGCCCCAAGACCGCGAGGACGACGCCCACGGCAAGAGCCGGCTTCCTCCACGGCCGCGGCACCGCGACGACGGTGGCGGCGAGCGCCAGGAGCGCCACCAGGACCAGGACGCCTCCCGCGCCCCACTCGGCGAGGAAGAGCGGGCAGAGCAAGCACCCCAGCCCCGCTCCGATCAGGTCGACGGCGTAGAGCCGGTTCACCCGCTCGGCGCCGAAGGTCAGGAGCATCCCGATTACGAGCCCGCCGAAAAACATCGGCAACGCCACCAGGAGGTTGAAACCGGCCAAGACGAGGAGGAGCCGGTCGAGCTCCTCGAAGCGGAGGCTCTCCCAGAGCCGGGTCGGCAGCGGGTAGAGGAGGAGGACGACGTAGGTTGTGACCACCGAAACCAGGTAGAGAGCACAGAAGCGGGCCAGGTAGGCCCTCTGGCGCTTCCTCCAGACCTCTTGGAAAAGCGCCAGCACGGAGCCGCTCGCTCCGATGCCGAGAAGGCAGTTGCTGACCACCAGGAAGGCGAAGTGGAAATAGAGACGCAGCGCACAGAGCCGCGTCAGCAGGATCTCGAAGGTGAGCATCGAGCAGGCGACGAGGCCGATCGCCACGTACCTGTAGGCCCACTCGCGGTTTCTATCTTCACTCGTCGCCGTCACGCACGAACCCTCGCCGCGGCAGGATCAAGGATCCTGCACGACCAGCTTCGAGGAGTTGCCGTCGGCCTTGTCGAGTGACTCCGTTCCCTTCTTGATCCGCATCACCGGCTCGTAGCTCCCCGCCACCGTGTAGGTGTGGCTCGTCACCGGCGCCAGCACGTTGACCTGAATCACATTGCGGAACACACCGTCGGTACTGTCCCAGTCGTACTCGTAACGCTCCGGCGAGCCGCCGACCGAGACGTTGAACTCGATCGTCTCTCCGACGGTGAAGAAGCAGAAGCCTACCGGGCACTTCGCCCGGAACGTCTGGATGATCAAGGGATCGGGCTCGGGGACCACGATCGTGATCGTCTTCTGGAGGGGACCCTTGAGGCAGTTGCGCACCCTGGCGGTCACGTTGTAGGTGCCGCCGGCGGCATAGGTGTGGCTGGGATTCAAGCCGAGCACCGGGTCGGAGGTCCAGCCGGTCGTCTGACCGTCGCCGAAGTTCCAGCGCCATTCGGCCGCCCCCGTCGTGGCGACGTGGAAGCCGACGGTGGGCGTCGCCGTCAGGTCGGCGGTCGGGGCGGAGATGGCGAGTTGCGCATAGGAGAGGATCGAGACCGGATCGCTCGTCGCCGTCTTTCCCACCGGGTCAACGGCATTCGACACCCTGATCGTGGCGCTGTAGTCGCCGGGGACCGCGTCGGAAGGGACGGTCCACACGAACGGGTTGGTGGTGGCCTTCAAAGGAGGTGATCCGAGCGTCGGCGGCGCGGGGACGACTCTCGACCATTTGCCGGCGCTGCCGCTTTCGAAATCGTCGTGGAAGATCACCGTCCCCGAATTCACTTGCCACTCGAACGTCAGGGGAGGCTGGCCGCTCGCGCCGATCGCCGTGAACGTGACCTGCGAGCAGACGAACGCCTCGGTGACGTCGGCCTCCACCGCGGCGACCCTCGGCTCGGGGACGGTCGAGACCTGGTGCGAGTCGAGGAAGCCGAACGCCGCCCGGTAGAGGACGTTGCCCTTCATCCTGGCGTGCCGGGGAGCCATGGCGTTGAAACCGAAGCAGGGCTCGTAGTACCAGCCCCAGTAGCCGCCGGGGTGGACCTTGGGTGTCAGCTCGATCAGGTTCGTCGGGTCGCTCGCGTCGAAGAAGTACTCGCGCTGCGGCACGCAGATCGGGTTCGCGGCTCGGGTGATCGTGGTGGTCCCCACGTAGAGGTAGGGCTTTCCGCTGCCGTCGAAGGAAACGTCGACGGTCAAGGGCACCACCGCGACCGAGGCGTCCGGGGTGGAGTAGGTCACCGGGCTCGGAAGACCGCTACACCCGCCGGGGCTCGCGATACAGCTCACGTCGTAGACCCACAGCTCGCCCTGCCGGGCCGGGTTGCCGACGGGGAGCGCCAGAAAGAACTTGCTGGCTTGCCTCCACATAGCGGCCTCGCCGATGGCGGTCACACCGCTCAGGTTCGCCTGGAGCTTGACCGCCGGAGGGGTGCCGGGGAACGAGGCGGCGGTGCTCATGTCAAAGACCTTCAGGCTCAGGAGGTTACGGTAGAAGACGTACTTGCCGACTCCGGTGACGTAGGCGCTGGTCGAGGAGCCTGAAGCCAGGATCCCCTTGGAGACACCGGGGCAGCTCTCGGCCGGCTCGTGGCACCCGGCAAGGCTCGACGCGGCGGTCATGTCGTAGAGGCGCAGGTCCTTGCCGTCGACCGCGAAGGCGAAGTCCCGCAGACCGATCCCGGTGGCGTAGACGTTGCGTACGAAGGTGTCGCTGTCCTGGTAATGGGCCTCGACGTTATTCTTCGTCGTCGTGTTCCAGATGATGATCCCGAGGTCCTCGACCCCGGTTACCGCGAGGTTCGAGTTACCGGCAGGAACCGAGATCGAAGTCAGCAAGAAGTTCTTGTCGGTAAAGCCCCAAACGGGTGCTTTCTCCGAAGCGTCGACAAAGCGAAACTGCGTCGGTGCCGCGGGGTTCGAGATGTTGTAGAGCATCATCCCCTGACCCGTGGCCGTGAAAAGGACGTTGCCCTCGATGTCGAGGGCGTGGAAGAAAGGCCTGTCGCCCGGCTCGCCCCGGATCGAGGTCGAATCCGCGATCGGACAGGTGGCACACTTGTTGGTGAGCCGGACCGGCTGGAGGAAGTCCCAGCGGTCCTGGGGGACCCTTCGCGCCGGCGTCCGGCTGGGCTCGAAGAGACCGAGCGGCTCTTCGCCGGGGCCGACAACACCGAGGGACTCCTCGCCCTCCCCCAACGGAGCGTCCCTGTGGACGCCCGAGCAGGCCAGGACGCAGAGCATCAGCAGCCATCCCAGAGTCGTGAAACGTCGAGAACCCGAGAGCTTCCCCTTCAACATCATGTGCTCCTCCGTTTTGTCTCCGCAGAGGTGAACAGAATCCGGCGTCGATCGAGTGATGGGTCTGTCGATGACTATCCTATCGCGATTCCGGACCTCTTGAAGGATTCAGACCCTCGGGAACCGGATTTTGTTTATTCACTCCTTCAACTTCTGGGTGCCGTGGAGCCGCGGAGCTCCAGAGTCCGTGCTTCGAGCTCGCGGCCGGCGGCGTCGACCGTACGCAGGTAGTACGTCCCCGCCGGCAGGCGGCCGGCGATTTCCGCGCCGAGCTCCCAGCAGGCCTCGCCGGCCCACGGCCGTGCCGCCGCCGGATATCCCACACCCGCGGCCGAAAGCTCCAGCCAGGCGGGAGAGCCGTTCCCAACGACGCCCTCGGCGGCCGGCCGTGCAGGCTTGCGCCATGCCCGATCGAGCGACTCGAGCAAGCCCGAGAAGGCCGTGCCGTAGAAACGCCGGCGAAATCGCCGCGCCGATTCGACGAACCAGCCCGCGGCCCCCGGCTCGCCGACGGTGCTCTGGGCATACAGGTGGACCGCCTCGGCCTCAGGCACGTAAAGCGCCTCACCGCCGCGGCGCCGCAGCCGCTCGAGGAAGTCGGTTTCCTCGAAGTAGAGCCGGTAGCCCTCGTCGAACCCGCCGAGCTCCTCCCAGGCACGGCGACGGAAGGCGAGGAGCGCACCGCTCAGCTCATAGGAGCGGAGCCGTTCCCGGCTCGTCCAGAAGCGGTGGACGTGACGACGCCAGCGCCGGCGACCGACACGCGCCCAGAAGGCGCTCCGCTCCCCGGCGAGGCGCAGCAGCTCCTCACGCCGTGTGCGCCGCTCGTTCGGAGGCAGGAGGAAATGCCGGTCGCGGTCCCAGTAGAAGCGCGGCCCGGCGGCCGACGCACCCTGTTCGAGAGCCTTCAGGAGGGCCGCCGCGCACCCCGGCAGCACCTCGACGTCGGGATTCATCAGGATCACCGCCTCCGCGCCGCTCGCACGGACGCCCAGGTTCGCCCCGCCGGCGTAACCGAGGTTTCGCCCCTCCTCCGGCACCAGGAGCCGGACGTCCAGGGACAAGAGAACCTCCCGTTCCTTCGCCGAGCTGCCGTTGTCGACCAGGAACCATTCCGCTTCGAGGCCACAATCCCGGAGGTCCGCCGCCAGGGCCTCGTAGGCCGCCACGGCGAGCTCCGCCGTGTGGTAGTGGACGAGGACGACGGCGAGCTTCAAGCCGTCCCTCCGAGCTCGTCGCGCCAGGCGCCCGAGGCCACCCAGCGAAGCGCCTCCTCGGCCTCCTGAGCCGAGCGCTCCTCCGTGTAGCGGCGCGCCACCTCGCGCCCGCGGCGGCGCAGGCGGCGCCAGTGGCCGCGGGAGGTGAGGACCTCCTCGGCCGCGTCGGCGAAGGCGCGGGGCTCGTCGAACGGCACCAGGACCGCCGCGCCGCCGGTCCAGCCGCGGAACGAGGAGACGTCGGAGGCAACCGCCGGCACGCCGCAGGCCATCGCCTCGAGCACCGGCAAGCCGAAGCCTTCCTGCTCCCAGGAGGCCGCCAGGAGGAGGTCGCAGCTGCGGACCAGGCGGGGGACGTCCTCGGGCCGGAGGTGCTCGTGGAATTCGTCGGCGGCGACGACCTCCCGCTCGGCGTCGCAGAGCGGCCACTGCGAGAGCCGGACGAGCTCGCAGTCAAGGCCGCGTCGGCGCAGCTCCACCACGGCCCGAAGCGAGGTCTCGACGCCCTTCCAGTCGATCTCAAAAGGCGAGGTGACGAGGATCCGCGGCCGCTCGCCGGGAGCTCGGAAGCGCCAGGCCGGCCGCCAATAGGGCTCGAGCGGCTGCGCCACGACCCGCGCCGGACGGCCGAAGCGCTCACCGAGCATCCGCGCCAGGTGATCGGAGACCGCCATCGCCGGCACCGGCGCGGCGTAGGCTTCGTGGATCGCGGCGTGCTCGTCGCGATTGTGGGTGTAGATCCCCTCGAAGCCCTGGCAGTAGTGGACCACCTCGCCGCGGGCCCCGGCGAGGGCCCGGCCGATCGTCGTCCAGTAGCTCGCCACGGTGACGTCGGCGGCCGGGACGTCGTCCGGGTCGAGCCCCGCCGTCTGGCGAAAGTCCGCCGCCAGGCGGAACCACTCCGGCGGCGGGCCGGGGCTTGCGACCGTCACCCGGTGGCCGCGGCGCGCCATCAGGTTCGCCTGCTGGAGGACGACCTTGACGCCGCCGAACAGCAGCGTGTCCTCTAGCAGGTAGGCGATCGACAGGGAATGGCGAGACATAGGGGGGCAGCGAGGAGGTGCGAAGCCCTCGCTCCGCACCCGCCCTCGGCCTAGTTCACGCCCAGATTGGAGTTGTTCTGGTCTTTCTGTTCCACCGAATCCGCCCCCTTTACGATACGCAGCACCGGCTTGAAGGGTCCCGCCGTCTGGTAGATGTGGGTAGTCACCACCGTCGTCGACGACTGCTCCACGTTGCGAAAAACGCCGTCGGAGCTGGTCCAGTCGTACTCGTAGCGATCCGGTGAGCCGGTCGTCTCGACATCCCAGGTGATCGTTTGTCCGATGCTGAAGGCGCAGAAACCGCCGCACTGGGCTTTGAACTTCACGATGCTGAGCCCCTCCGGC
>CBDUYN010000227.1:0-14194 GCA_965371445.1 uncultured bacterium
AGGCAAGGTCGACGAGATACGGGTCTCGCCGAAGGGGCAGGGCCACGCGGGGTGCAGCACGCCGTAACCGTGAGGCCGGCGCCGCCGGCGATCGTCTGCCGAGGAGACATCCCGACAGTTCACGTTCTTCGCCGTGCGGACGCGGAACTCCAGGAGGACGTGACGATCGTTCCCACCGACTCCAACGGGGTCAAGGAGGTGCAGCCCGCGAGCAGGGATCCGGCGCGAGATCCTCCGTGATCGCCAGATTCTCAAGGTTTCCTGAAGCGTCGGGATCTCCCGGCGGACGGCACGGACCGCGATAGGATCCCCTGCTCTTCGTCCCGAAGGGACGTATTTGCTGGGAGCGCAGGCGTCCCGCCTGCTCTTCGTCCCGAAGGGACGTTTTTGGGCTTCGATGTCCGACCGGCTAGGGAAAAAGACCGGCCACCTTCAGCTCGAAACCCCCGAGGACAACCGAACGGAGGACGTCGTCGATGGCGAAGCGCCCGGGCTCCTGGTACACGTGGCGCGTGGCGTCGAGTTGGTAAAGCAGGGCGCTCCGGCGCTTCGGGTCGACGACCCAGTACTCCGGCACCCCGGCTTGGAGCCCCGCCCAGCAAGGCTCCAGGCGACTTCGTCGTGCTACAGCTGGATCCTTGACCGCAGCGGAGCCAGGAAGTGCGGTCCGTGAGGGGCTTCGGTCAGCTTGAGAGAACTCATTACCATTGGCCAAGATCTCGTGATCTTCGCTGTAGGGGTTGACAACCGGCTTGGACATACCTAGGATGCCACCTCATATGACGCCCGAGGACAATCGAGCAGCCTACCACTCGGCGCTGGTATCGCCGAAAGCCGACCCGAAGAAGGAGACGAACGATGTCCAAAGAACAAGTCCGCGTTGCCACTCTGCTGACCCTCACGCTTGCCGACTTTTAGGTGCCCCCCATTCCTAGAAGAAGTGAGGGGCACTTGGATGAAACTTGGCCAATGAGAATTCCGAGGAGATTTTTGACACTTCTAGTAGTTTTCTTTATCTTGCCATCCGGAGTGGTCGCCCAGGAGCATTTCTATGACTTCGCGTTTGATGATGAGGGCTGGGTCAAGGTTCTGCCCTCTGCATCCGTCGAGTGGGAGAGTGCCTTTGGTAACCCTGCCGGTTCGCTTCGTGTCGACGGGGGGCTGTCTCCCTGTCTTCAAGCAACGACAGGAGGTGACGACATTTGGCACATCCAGGCTGATTTTTTCGCCGAGTTCACTCCGGGATGCCACATGGATGTATATCTGTATCGAGACCCAGCGTGCAATTCAGTCTCGTCCTTACTTCCCATTTTCGGACCGATTATGCGCATAGAGGGTGAATGGATCACACTGTCTCTTGAGCATCGTCTAGGACTGCTTTTTTCTGGCTATGATTATTTTCGAATCCTAGCGATTCGCAATTCCGCTACGGGCGCTTGTTTTGTGGACAACGTTCAGGCCATTGGCCCGCTCCCACCGCCTGCTCCGATCCCAACACTGGACGAGTATAGCCAGACTCTTCTCGGCTTGCTGCTGGTATGTGCGGCCGTGGTAACCCTTCGACGGTTTCGATCGTAGCAATCACGCTTTTCATGAGCAGCTCAAGGGGGGGTGTTTCAGCTCCTGAACTCGAGCCCGCCGGCGTGGGTCGCCGGGTCGAGAGTCTGGGCCCGCCGGAAGAGCTGGCCCGCCGCTGCTGACTCGCCCCGACGGGCCAGGGCTTGCCCTAGGCTCATCGTCGCTTCGAAGCTGCGTCGCCGAGCCTCGCGGTAGGGACGATCGCCTCCTCGAGCTCGACCAGCGGCGTAGGTGTCGCGCCAGACGGCGGCGAGCGGCGGGGAATGCAAAATCGCCCAGCAAAGACGCTCCCTCCCTGGCTGAACGCTCTACGGCCGTCCCAGGAGTAGACGACGCAGAGCGTCGGGCAAGAGGGACGACGCGGAGCGTCGTCACCGGAGAAGACAAGGCCAAGGTGAAACTCGATCGGACGGCTCCGGCGGGCTCCGTCCGTTTGCGCCGCGAGCCGCGGTCCGGGGTCCTTGACCTTGCACGATCAGACGTCGCCGGCGATCCGGGCCGGAGGAGCCCGGGAGAGCACTTTCCGGCATTTACGCCGCCCGAAAACGCACCCGTTGATGTCGGCTCCCGCCGTGACCTTCTTCATCCCAGCCTGCGGAGCTGTTATACTCACCGCATGGCTCTCCCCGCACCCAAGATCGACCCCCTTCCCGACTCCTCCCCCGGATTCGCCCGGGAGCTCGCCGAGGCGCCCCACGAAGCCCTCTTCCGGACGGTCGAAAAGCCGGACGGCGAGGTCGTCGTCGAGAAGGTCCCTCTGAGCCTCGACGTGCTCCTTCATCCCCGCGAAGAAGACCAGATGTCCCAGAGCCGGCCCCATGAACGGCAATTGGGGCCCCTGGCCGACCTCCTGGAACGTTTCTTGGAGCGTCGTCCCGGCGTCGCGGTCTTCAGCGAGATGATGATCCTCTGGGAGCAGCTGGGTGAGCGCGACGTGGCGCCCGACGTGTGCGTGGTCCAGGGGGTGCGCGATCGCGAGGCGGTCGACACGAGCTTCGACCCGGTGGCGGAAGGTGTCGGACCCTGCCTGGTGATCGAGGTGGTGTCGTCCAGCACCCGGGCGATGGTGAAGAAGGACGAGAGGAAGAACCCACCGCTTTACGAGAGGATGAAGGTGGAGGATCTCGTGCTGGTGTACCCGCGGCGTCCGGCGGAGGAGCAGGAGCTTCGTCTCGACGTGCGGCGTCTCGACGTTTCGGGTCGCTACCGGGCGAACCGGCCTGGGCCGGGCGGCTGGATCCTGTTGCCCTCGGTGGATTTGCGCGTCAAGGTGGCCGACGACGGCCTTCGGCTGCTGGTCGAGGACGTCCGGACGGGTGAACGGCTGCTGACGTCGGTGGAAGAGGAAGCGGCGCGGCGGGCGGAGGCCGAGGCGCGGCGGACGGCGGAGGAACGTGCCGGGCAGGAGGCCGAGGCGCGGTGCCAGGCTGAGGAGCGCGTCGAGCAGGAGGCCGAGGCGCGGCGCCAGGAGGCCGAGGCACGGCGCCAGGCTGAGGAGCGCGTCGAGCAGGAGGCCGAGGCGCGGCACCAGGCTGAGACGCTCGCCGAACAGGAGGCCGAGGCACGGCGCCAGGCTGAGGAACGCGTCGAGCAGGGCCTTCGGCGCGGCGTCGAGGATCTGTGCGCCGTCCTGGGGCTCGCCTGGGGTGCCGAACGTAGCGCCCAAGTCGAGAGCATGAGCGCCTCGCGGCTCGAGGCACTTCGGGCGCACCTCGTCAGCGAAAAGAGTTGGCCAGAGTCCTTTTCGGACGCGTAGCCGTGAGATTCACCGAACGCCTCTCGGCCAGGCTCATGAGCTTTGAAACCAGAGCAATCGTCCGATTGGCCTGAATCGGGGTCTCCCGGAGCGAGTGGTGTAGGCGAGCGACATCGTCTCTGTCGACCTCTGTGACCATCCTGCTCCGAGTGCCGGCAGGATCTTGGTGAGGCGTACTCCCATGGTCAGATTCCTCCTTCCTGAGTCAGCAGTGAGTCAGCACAAAGTCAGCAGGAGACAGCGTGCCAGGAGGGAAACAGTAGTACTCCGGAGGAAGCACGGTCGCGGCGGTCCGCGAAGTCGAGGCCGCAGGCGCCGAGGGCGTCGAGAATCTCGTCGAACTTAAAGGCGCGCCAGGCGATCAACGTTCTCCCGGACGATGCCTCACTGGCAGGTGGGATCGTCGAGCGCGGCGATAAAATAGCGCCAGTTCCCGAGGTAGAAATCGTCGTCAGAGTACGACATCGGGAAGCGTCCGCCGCCCTCTCCCTGCATCACCAGATCGTCGTCCTCGACGCTCCAGGTGCCGCCGCCACCACCCTGCGCGGCGTGGCTGCCGAGGCTGGTGACGCTGCCGCTCTGGTTGTTGATGTCGTAGGTCCCGTCGGCGTAAAGCCACACGCACTCCTTCTTGCGGTAGCCGCCGCCGGAAGAGATGTGGACAATCAGCTTGCCCTTGATCTCGCACCAGGCGCCGCAGCGAGCCTGACCACTCGGCGGACGCGGCGGGGCAGTCGAACGACCGTGCCGCCGGCGTCGTGGTCAGCTGGGCCAGGATCTTCTTGGCGATCTCCGGGCTCGTCGAGCACGAGGGATCTTCATCGAGGCACTCGAGCACAGTCATCTCGCAACCGCAAGGGCACTCCGTCTCGCGCAGCTCGAGAACGATCGCGAGAGTACTCTCGGCCGCTTCGCCCGAGAGTTTCCTGGCGAGGACTTCTCCGGCGATCTGTGGGCTTCGGTCGCAGCTCGGGTCCTTGTGGAGACATTCGAGCACGGTCATCCTGCAGCCGCAGTCGCAGTCGGTAGCCGCGAGGTCACCTTTGACCGTCTGCAGGAGCTCATCGGGAGTGGCGGCGAAGGTCGAAACGGCCAGCGCCGGCACCAGGAACAGAATCAGCAGAAAGGCGGTTCTTGCGAGCATTCTCGAGCTCCGGAGTTGTTCTGGCCTGGTAAAGAGGCGGGCGTAGCCAGCCGCTCGACGACACGTCGACGGCGACGAGGTGCTGCCAGACGCTCGAGCCAGCCTATCATCAGCAGCAGGAGGCGGTCGGAGCTTGCCGCCATGCGCAACCTGGTGGCGGTGCTCTTCCGGCTGGAGAACAGCGGATCTCCTCGGGAGGCCGAGGAGGGTCTGCTGGCGCTGAACGAGGAGTTGGCGGCGGTTCTGTCGGAGGCAAGGTGAACGAGATCAAAAGCGAATTTCGAGCTCTACCACGGACTGTTAGGTTTCGACCAACTCGTACAACGCAATCGGCGGAAACGATCCTGCCGTGGTCAACGCTTCTCGAAGATCAAGGAGCGCCTGGAAGAGCTTGGCGCGACTGAATGTAGGATCATCAACACAGGCAGCCCGGCGAGCCGCTTCAAAGGGTACGATGAGATCCTCTGCGGGAGCCGCTTCATGGGCTCCCTCCCCCGGTGGCGACACGGCGAGCAGACCCCCCTACCCAGCCACTGCGATGATGGGACCTGCGCCTGCGCCTGCGGATACCGACGTCTTGACGGTCATGGCAGCACCTCCTATCCGACTCTCAACCTTGAGCCCCATCGCCCAGTGCGGAGCCGAGTCTCTCCATCGTACCGAATGTCCGGTCGGGACCTGTGTTTACGCTCAGCGAGGAACAGACTGACCAGTCGGTCAAGTGTTTTCCCGTATACACGCCGGCACGGGTGGTCTTCTGCGCATAGGGTTGCCTCGGAGGCGACGAGGTGTCCGACGAAGTGCACATCCCCAACGAATCCCGGGCTCACGCTGTCGGTGCGAATACTATGCTCCGGCCGCCGGACGATCTTTGACAAGTCTTCGGGCCTACGGCGGCGGGCTTCAAACCCTCCGCCCCGATGCTCCCCGCTGTAGGCCCGTCTCTCGTTCCCGGGGGAGCCCCCCGTCTTTCGACCGGACACGATCCCCCCCTCTCTCTCCGGGGGGCTCCCCTTTTTTCACAGGCGACACGGCCCGGGCCAGTCGTGCCAGTCCCAACTTCATGGCCTACAGCTTCGTGAAGGGCGACATCGGGGTCGCTGAGGATCTCGACGAGGTGATATCGTCCGTCGAGCTTTACGGCTCGCGAAAAGCCACCCCGGAGATTCTCTGATGCCAGACCCTGAGAGCACCGCTCTGGAAGCCCAGGACGGCTCTGTCCTGGAGACCCCGGAAGACACTTCGGACGGCAAGTCGGAACCCCGGCCGATCGACGAGAGCTACAAGCGGTTCTTCTCTCACCGCGTCATGGTTCGCCACCTGCTCAAGGGCTTCGTGCCGGGCAAGTGGATCCAGAAGCTCGACCTCTCGACGCTGGAGCCCATGCCCACCAACTTCGTCAGCGACTTGAGCCGGCAGCGCTACTGCGACGTCGTCTGGAGGGTGAAGTGGAAGAAGAGCGACGAGTGGGTCTACGTCTACGTCCTGATCGAGTTCCAGTCGCGCCCGGACCGCTTCATGGCGGCGCGCCTGATGGTCTACGAAGGCCTGCTGCTCCAGGCCCTCAGTCAACTGCCCGAGTACAGCCGGGAAGGGGCACTCTTGCCGGCGATTGTGCCGATCGTCCTGTATAATGGCCCGGAGCGGTGGGAGATGCCGCTGTCGCTCTCGCATCTGATGGAGCCGCTCCCCGAGGAGCTGAGCTTCCTGAAAGCGGAGCTGACCTACCTGCTTCTCGACGAGGGCGCCTTCGACGGCGAGGAGCTTGCCGCCATGCACAACCTGGTGGCGGTGCTCTTCCGGCTGGAGAACAGCGGATCTCCTCGGGAGGCCGAGGAGGGTCTGCTGGCGCTGAACGAGGAGTTGGCGGCGTCAGGAGATGCGGGGGTCGAGCGGGCGTTCGACATCTGGCTGACGCAGATCCTGGAGCGGCGGTTTCCGCAACTCGACGTCGGACAGATCCGAGGACGGGAAGGAAAGACGATGCTAGCGCAGAAAATCGAAGAATGGTACGAAGAGGCTCAGCAGACAGGCCGGCAGGAAGGCCGACAGGAAGGCCGGCAGGAAGGGGAGCAGAAAGGCCGGCAGGAAGGGGAGCAGAAAGGCCGGCAGGATCTGGTCCTCGACCTCATCAGAAGACGCTTCGGTCCGCCGACGGAGGCCATCCACCGGCGCCTGAGCGCAGTCACCTCACCCGAGGAGCTGACGCGCCTCGCCGAGAGAGTGTTTCAGGTCTCTTCACTCGAAGAGCTCTGGGCCACCGACTGAGGAAACACCCTCCCCGAGAAGCGGCGGGGTCGCTTGCAGTCGACCCAACCGCCCGACTCCGGCCTTGTCCTCCACCTCCCGGCCGAGAAGGGGCTGCTGGCGTTGAACGAGGAGCTGATTGGCAGGCGCTGATCGTGGGTAGGCGTCGCATAGGGACGGGCGGCGGCAGCCGTGTCGGCGTTCGCCGCCGACGCCTCATCAGGATCCCCGGCCTCCTCGAGCTCGCGCGCTGACGCTTGAGGCCGAGCCGGTAGGCGAGGGTGGTGGCCGCCGACTCGGGCTGGCGCAGCGCCACGAGGATGGCGGGTCGTGGCGGCTTCAGGGCCACGAGGGCGACATCGGGGTCGCTCAGGATCTCGACGAGCGGGAGCCCGGATCCGGCTGGGTGATCGGCGTCCATAGGGGTTGGAATCAGGGACTTACGGGGCCAGACTGTGCGTTGGCTTGAGCCTCTGGCCTCGCAGCGAAACAGACCCACCAGCGTTCTCCAACAGCATCGGACAGACGTAAATTGCTGAAACAAAGAGCTTACGAGGTGGGTGGCACCTCAACCGGGGCCTCCTTCTGGCCTCTGCTGCGGCTTGCCGCTTCGCAGGCCTCCGCCTCCTTGCGCCGTGCCTCGGCCTCCCTCTGCGGCCGCTTGCCGCTCCGCCGCCCGCCGCGCCTGCGACTCCGCGACGGGCTTGCGCAGAACCTCCCCGGTCTCCGCGTCCTCCAGGATCAGGTCGTCACCGCTCGCCGAGACGCTGAAGTAGACGCCCAACGTCTCTGCCAACAAACGGCCGCGCTCGTCCGGTCGCACCTTCAGGTAGCGTCCGGTCTTCGGGTCCCGGCGTTTGCCCGAGAGCTCCCACGGCGATTTCATGCGGTCGAGCAGGAAAATCTCCGGGACTTTGGCCTTGCGGTAGATGGCCGGCTTGCTCGTCCGGTCGTAGCGCACCGTCTTCTTCGAGGTGACCTCCAGGACGAACCACGGGCTCGTCCCCTCTTCCTTCTCGTTGAAGACCTCCGGCTTGCGCCAGAGGGGGCAGGCAGGCACCTCAGAGGCAGTTTGTGAAGTGCATGGCACCTCAGAGGCACCTCAGAGGGGGCGAGACGGCTCCTGACCTTCCAGGCCAGGGAGTGCTCTGGGGTTCCTGTGCTGCGTGGACAGACTAAGACAAGTTCACCTACGGACGACTCCGGCCGTGGCTAGAAGGCTTGGGCGGCCCTATCCGGGGGGGTGGCACGCCGCATCGCGGACTACCCCACGGGGTGTTGCATCCTTCGGGCCCACCTGGTAAGCTTAGGGCAGAAATTGTGGTGGCGGCGTCGGTCGAGTAGGCCATGGCGTTCCGGCAGCCGTCCGGCCCAATGACATCTGACGCGTCCACGATCCTCACGGCGTGGACCTGGATAAGGAGCTAGAGATGAAAAGGAAGGTTTCTACGAAGTATTTCTTGGTCGTCCTGTCGTTGATCGCCGGTTTGCTCAGCCCGGCGGTCGCCGTCGGACAAGACGGATCGGCCGGTACCGGTATGGAGTACCGGAAAGCGGAAGCGTCAGTCGCCGCGGGTCTATTCTCGAGCAATTCTTTCGTGGACTGGTATCGCTACCCGGCGGAGGAGAGGAGGTGGCTTCGCCAGACCGGCGCGACGGCCTACACACGGGACGTGCTGGCCGGTGGCGAGACCTTCATCTCCGGCGCCGCCGACGGGGAGACCTGGCACGCGGACGCGCAACGCCCGGACGGCTCGACGATCACCTGGGGGCAGATCCGTTTCTACAGCAGCTACAGCGGTCTGAACAACTGCTTTGTGTCTCCCTTCTGGTACATCTGCAATGCTAGCAGCCTCTACGTCCTCTGGTACTCGAACGCACAATGCCAGGAAGCGGGCAGCTGGACGATGAATTTCTACAACAACGGAAACCGTTTTTATACCGGTCAATACAAGCTGCTGCCGCAGATACCTCCCGGCAAGGTGCCGCTTTACAACCAGGGGGCCTACACCGACGCCTACGACTCGATCTGCCGGACCGGGACGCAGCGCAACGTCTACGCCTGCGACGGCCGCCCCGACGAGGTCGCCTGGACCATCAGGGCCAAGGGCTGTGCCATGACCTCGGAGGCGATGGTGCTCGGCTACCACGGCGTGACCGTGGACCCGGCGACTTTGAATACCTGGATGATCAACAACAGCGGCTATGACAGCCGCGGCAACGTCTACTGGGACGTGGTGGCCCGCTACGGCCGTGCCCAGGGCACGCAGATGAGCTATCTCGGCGCCACCGGCGACCTCGACGACTCGGTCTGTACCTACGGGCCGCAGATCATCAGCGTGAGGAATCGAGGCCACTGGGTTACGGCGACGGGCCAGAACGAAGCCGAGACCACCCGCTTGATCAACGACCCGAACGGCGGTGTCGCGACGACCCTGGCGGCGCGCTACGGCAACAACTTCGGTCAGATCCGGAGATTCGGCGGACCGGAGTTCACCTACACCGACATCACCGGCATCGTCATCCGCTTCCATTCGCCGGGCGAGCTCGTCGTCGCCGATCCGCTCGGCCGGCTCACCGGCTTCGACCCCGTCTCCGGCCAGTCCTTCTCCGAGATCCCCGGCTCCTTCTACACTACGATCAGCCTGGAGGACGACGAGACGGGGACTCCCGGACCGGAGACCCACGAGCTCGACATCCGGCAGCCGATCGCCGGCGACTACGAGATCGAGGTGGTGGGGACCGGCACCGGCACGTACGACCTGGAGATCAACGCCTACGACCCCGACGGCACTCCCTCCCAGGCGGTCTTCACCGAGATCCCGGTGTTTCCCGGCGCCGTCCACAGCTACGCCTTCAACTACTCGAAGACCGTCGGCGACCCGATCGAGCCCGCCGGCGGCTTCGACGGCGGCGGCCAGCGCCCACGCGACGTCAACAAGTTCCTCAGCTACGGCAACCCCGGCGAGAGCCGGACGAGGCTGCCCGCGGACACGACCACGTATTCGCTCCTGGTTTTCTACGGCGAGACGATTCTGCCCAACACCTTCAGCGCGATCTTGAACCGGACCGACGTCTCCGCCTGGTTCTCGCCTAGCCCCGGCGAGGCGGAGATCGTCGAAATCCCGCTCGATCCGGGACAGAACGTCCTGAAGCTCTCGGTGGACGGCCAGATCCCCAACCGTGTCGCCACGGACAGCGATCGACTGGTCTTCCTCGTACCGTAGCGAGGAGGAGAATCGACGGCGGGAAGCCCGTCGGCTTCCCGCCGTCCCGCCGACGGGAGCTCGTGACATGACGCTCGAATCCGGAGCTGGCGGCGTGTGCCGGGCGCCCGGCAGGTGGCTCCTGACCTTGTCGTTGTTGCTCGCCGCCTCGGCCGGTGCGATCGCCGGGGGTGGGAAGGCGCAGGAGAGCTTCGCCGGAAGCCTCGACGTGCGGATCCATCCGCAGGAGGGCCAGCGTCTTCCACCGGCCGAGCTGTTGCTGACCGACCCCAGGAACCGGCGGGTGGGCTGGGATCCCGAAACGGGAGAACGGCTTCTCGAGATCCCAGGCGCCTACTACGAGCAAGAAGGTGTCGACGACGACGACACCGGGCAGGAGGCCGGGCCGCGGACGACGGTCCTCTACGTCGCCCAACCGATCCCGGGAGATTATCGCCTCGAGGTCCTGGGACGCCGGGCCGGGGCGTACGACCTGGAGCTGCGGGCCCTCGATCGGGCCTGGAATCCCTCCGGAGCCGAGGTCACCGGCGTACAGGTCGCCGCGGGAGCGGTCCACCGGTACCGGATACGCTACTCGGGTGCCGAGGGAGAGAAGGTCGAGATCGAAGCCGTGGGGCAGTCCGACGACTAGGAGATGCCCGCTGTCCGCCCCTGCTTCTGAGGTGCCCTTCTCAGGTGCCCCTCCTCCGCGATCCTCGTCGCGATGGCAGGATCCTGCACGGCGACAAAGGCCAGGAGAAGGTTCCGGGTGCAGTGGCATTCGTAAACCGTCGCACCCTTCACGGAACTGTAAGCCCCGAACGCCCGAGCGTCTTCGATCATCCAGGCGATACGTTCCTTCAGTTGGCTTTGAGCCGTCAACAGGCCGGCCAACGCCAGCATGGCACCTTCGCGCTCTTTGTCTGGGCCGTCGTCGTCCACGAGGCCGCACAGTTGCACGACGAGCCGTCGGGAGACAAATGGGGAGCCTTTCGGAGGTCTCGACGGGCGCCCCATATGTGCGCGACGGCTTCGGCCTCTATCGAGTCGGCCTCTGCCGAAGTGGGTGGCACCGCCTGAGGTGGGCACCGCCTGAGGTGGCACCGCTCTCAGGATGATAGGCTGAGGCTGAGGAATTCATCCTCGGCTACTTAACAGAAATAGGGAGTAGGACCATTCCGTTCGCCCTCTTGCTCGTCCTCCTGACTCTCGTCTCCGGCGCCCGCGAAGGCAAAGCCGCCAGCGAGCCCACGCCTCTGGAGCCCGGCGCCCTGGCCGGGCGGGTGCGCCTGACCGGCGACGCCCTGCCGGGCCCGACCCCGGTGGAGAACACGACCGATCCTGACAACTGCGGCCACGCCCACACCCTGGAGGATCTCCTGGTGTCGGCCACCAGCCGGGGCGTCCGCAACGTCATCCTCTCTTTGAGCGGCGTCGAGGCGGGCGAGAAGGCCGAGCCGACGCGGCTGGTGCTCGACAATGTCGGCTGCCGTTTCGTTCCCCATGCGGCGGTCTTGACCGTGGGAAGCACCATCGAAGCGGTTAACAGCGACTCTTTCCTCCACACGGTCCACCTCTACGGTCCGGCCGAGATGAACGTCGCCCTCCCTGGTCAAGGGAGCCGGGGGACCCGGGTTGCGAGACGCCCTGGGATGATCGTCGTCAAATGCGACGTCCATGCCTGGATGACGGCTTTCATTCGGGTGGATCCCCATCCCTTCCACGCGGTCAGTGACGCCGAAGGCCGTTTCCGGATCCCGGACGTTCCGCCGGGCTCGTACGTCCTGGAAGGCTGGCACGACCAGGCCGGCGGTGCCACCCACTTCGGCAGAGGTGGCAGAGGTCTGGGAACTTTTTGCCGCCTTCGGCGTTTCTTAGGCAAGGAGCCAGCTGAAGCTCCTCGACCGAGCATACGCCGATGATTCCCAGGGACTTTCCGACGCACCTGCCCGCCCGCGACTCGCGGAACCTGATCATCGTCGCCCGAGGCGCGGACGTTGCCTACCCGGAGCACGCCGGCCCCCTGTCGATCAAGTGCGTCTTCCAGGGCCGCGAGATCTACGAGGTCAACGGCGCGCGCCACGCCGTCGACGAAGCTTCCTACCTCCTGTTGAACAACGGCCAGAGATACTCCTGTCACATCCCCTCGGAGCGCGAGGTCGAGGTGTTCACGGTCTTCTTCAACCCGGGCTTCGCCGAGGAGGTCCTGAGGAGCCTGATCACGCCGGCCGATCGCCTGCTGAACGAACCCGACCATGCCTGCGAGCAGCCCGTCTATTTCTTTGAGCGGCTCTACCCGCTGGACGCCTGGTCGGGCCCGTGGTCCGCAGGCTCCGCTCCGCGCTCCGCAGCGGGAGCACCAGCGAGGGATGGACCGATCGTGGCGGAGGGAGGCGCCGTCACCTCGATCGATCCACCCGAGGCTTTCGTGCAACAAGGCGGCGGGTGAGCGGTCGACAACTTCTTCCGGTCGGAAGAGCACCTGAACGAATGGCTGAGCAAGAACCGCGGCTACAAACGCCTCGAGCACCTGTCGGTGCGCGACTTCGTCAAGCACCTGAAGGGCGACGCCCACGAATGAACCTCTTTGGAGGAATCACGATGCGCAACAAAGTGAGTCTCGGAGCAGCTCTCCTGCTGCTCCTCGTCGTCCCGGCCGCCGGCGCGCGGGACTTCACCGAGGGCGAGTTCCTCGCCGTCGGGGAGAAGCTGGTCCAGTCGATGAAAACCCTCGACTTCGAGGGCTTCATGAGCGTCGTCGGCGACGACGACGGCGAGAGGCCGAGCGAAACCGAGTGGCGCGAGCAGATCCGGACGGTCCGGACGATGGTCGGCGAGCTCGGGGAGGTGACGGTCGACGAGCTCGATCCTCCCGACGGCGCCTACCTCACGTTCAACGCTGCCGAGGGAGCCCTGGACGTCTTCATGATCCTCGACGCGGCAGGCAAGGTCGACGAGATACGGGTCTCGCCGAAGGGGCAGGGCCACGCGGGGTGCGGCACACCGTAACCGTGAGGCCGGCGCGGTGGGAGATCGTCCTCGCCGCGCTCGCCGTCGCCCTCTCCTACGACTCGTGACGCGCCCGTTTGCGGTAGGCCATCGGCGAGACGCCGACCCGGCGACGGAAGAGGGTGCTGAACGAGCCCAGGCTCTCGAAGCCGACGTCGAGGCAGATCTCGCTCACCGAACGATCGGTCGTGGCCAGGAGCTTCCGCGCCCGTTCGATCCGGCGCCCGGTCACGTACTGGTGGGGCGTCGTGGCGAAGGCCTGCTTTCTGGGTCGTCGCGAGGACGCCTTCGAAGCGGCGGAGGAGGCCGTCCGGATTCTCGCGCCGTTCTTTGAACGGCTGCCAGAGGCGTTCGCGGGCTGGATGAGGATCTTCGTCGGGAACTACCAGTAGCGGGCCGCCGACGCCGGGCGTCCGCCGGACGACGAGCTTCTGCGTCCGATCCTGGAGGGGCTGGGACGTCCGGACGAGGAGGTTTGAGGCGTCGGACACTCGACGACCCGTCAATCCCAGGGCGGGTGCCATCCTGCTGCTACCCATCTCTTCCGGGCCCTTACCAACACCGGGCGATTGAGCTTGAGCGCGGCCACAGTAGCCCGGCCGACGGCTGTGACACCGATGACCCGAGTCCCGGAACCTCCCCATGAAAAATGCTCTTCCCAAGTTTGAGAACGCGGGCTGAACAAAAGGACCCTCTGTCCGCTGGCGGGATCTTGGGCCGTTGTTCGGCTGCCTTTGTGACGATTGCACATCGGACAGGCCAACCAGAGGTTTTCCTCTTCGGTCGCGCCGCCCAAGGTTTCCGGGACGAGATGCTCGATCTCCATCGGAGTCCCGGCAATGTCTTCCGAAGTCAGGCAGTACCCACAACGCCGGCGCGCCTGCACCGCGACCTTTCGGCGCAGGGCCGCCGGGACGTAGGTTTGACTCATTCCGTGCCGACAAGGCCGGAAATGTCGTAGCCGCGTTCTTGCAACAGCCCAGTGGCCTCAGCCCGGAGGAGGAGAAAACGTTCGTACGCTTCGGCCAGGTGGGTCAAGGTCTCCTCTTCCGCGGAGCTCAAGCCTTCTCTTTGCTGCTTGTGGTTGAGCGACTCCAACTCGCCGGCAGCTTCCGGCGGCAGGTGGTCTCGGGCGACCCGCCAGAGGGCCTCGTCGTGGGGCGGGTGGGGGGAGGCGACCCCCCCCGCCCCCCGCGGGCGGGCAAGCACCCGCCGCCCCCCCCGCCCGGACACCCCCCACAGAACCGATGACGC
>CBDUYN010000228.1:0-14041 GCA_965371445.1 uncultured bacterium
GCGTGCGTATTCCGAGGCAAGCCGACCACCGTTCCGACGGAAGGCGACCACCGATTCCGACGCAAGCCGACCACCGATTCCGACGGGAAGCCGACCACCTGGACGGCGGCTGTCGGAATGGGTGGTCGGCTTGGCTCGGAACGGGCTTGAGGCCTCTGGGTAGAGGCGCAGGGTAGTCCTCACGACAACGCTATCGTCGCGGCTCCAACGACCAAGGAGGCAACAGCGACGATGGCGGCCACCGCGGCCGCGCGCTCGGGGATCGACAGCACGCTCAGCACCTGGGGAAAGTAGGCGTTGGCGGCCGTGCGGATCAGCAGGCGGCTCGGCAGCTTGCACTTCTCGCGCGCGTGGCGGCCCAGCCACGGCCTCGCCCCGCTGCAGTTGCCGAGGGGATACAGCTCGAGCTGGGTGGCCTCGTAGAGGCTGCGCGACTTGCCGCACTCGCAGCGCACGACCAGGTCGGCAAGGTCTCCGCTGGTGCCACGCTCGTCGAGCCAGAGCTGACGACGGCAGGTGTCCTCGACACCATGGGCAAAGCAGCGCCAATCCACGTCGTCCACGTGCCCCTCCGGGCAGGCGCGGACGAAGCGGGTCGGCACGACCTGCCGGCCCTCGAAGCGGCTGCGCTCGTCGAGGGCCTTGCGGTGGACCAGCCGGCGCGAGCGCTCGCGCTCCTCGCCTTGCTCCTGCACGACGAACCATTCCGGAAAGCGCCAGACGCCGATCCCCCGCGTGGGCTCTCGCGGGTCGTTCGAGTCGGCCGGCGGCGCGTAGAGCCGCGGCGCGGCAACGTCGGTCATCATCCGGATCTTGCTGGCCAGCCGCGGCTCGCTGACTTCCTCGAGGTCGCTCGGCTTCGGCCAGGTGTCGAGCCCGCCGACGATCACCGCGTAGCGCGGCAGGTCGAGGAGCGCCCCCGGCCCCCAGGTGGTGACGGCCTGGCTGCGGCGAATCTGCCCGTGGGCTCTCCGGCTCATGAGCCCTCCCGGATGCCGCTCAGATCTTTCATGAAGAGGTTGACCTCGGGCTCGACGTCGCGCAGCGAGCGGTTGGCCCGGAACTTCCGGTGGTGCTCGGATTCGAAGTCGCTGTCGAGCATCTCGCGCAGCAGCGGACGCGGTTGTTTCAGCTCGTACTTCTGGTACTGCACCTCCACCCCGTGCTGCTGGTAGTCGGCGACCACCTTGAGCCAGGAGTCGAGCAGGTCGACGATCCGGTTCCGGACGCTGCGCAGGCGCTCCTCGCGCTCGGCCTCGTCGGCCATCGGCTGCTGGTGCACGCGCTCGAAGAAAGCGTCGAGGAGCCGCCGCTCGAGGGCCGCGCGAACCCCGGCGATCTCCTCGACCCCGCGCGGCGGCGTCAGCCGGGGCTCCGCGTGCCGCGCCAGCGCCACCAGCGCTCCGGCGAAGCCGCGGTCGAGCGCGCGGGCGGAGAACGGCGTCACGCTCGTCACCTCGACCGAACGGTAGAAGGTCTCGTGGTAGTGGCGGAAGCGCTCGTAGTGCGATCGGTCGCGCGGCTTGTGGACGTTCAAGAGCGTCAACACCAGGCCGGGGCGCTTGTCGTCGCGGCCGACGCGGCTCGTGGCCTGGATGTACTCGGCGTGCGTCTTGGGCTGGCCGAGGACCACCATCAGCCCGAGCCGGGGGATGTCGAGGCCGACGGAGATCATGTTGGTGGCGATGGCGCAGTCCACGCGGTGTTTGTGGTGGAAGGGCGACTCGAGCCGCCGGCGCGCCTCGGCCACTTTGTCCGTCGGCACCCGCGAGGTGAGCTCGATCACCTCGGAGAAGGTCTTGCGGTCCTGGAAGAGCCCGCGCTCCTCGCCAATGCGCATGCGCCGGCCGTAGCCCTTGATGGTGTTTTGGACTTCTTCCTCGAGGATACGCCGCGCGCCGCCGAGCTCGCGCAGGCTGTTGAAGTAGCCGAGCACGGTCATGTACGGGTCGGCGGGATTCTTCTCGTTCCGGTGCCCGCCGGCGTCGCGGTAGGCGCGCTCGGCCGCGCCCATGAGCGCCAGCCAGGCCCGGCGCATCATCACCTTCGGGTTGCGGCCCTGGGCCGCGATGCCGAGGTAGAGCCGCCCGGGAGTCTTCGACGGAGGGACCGTGCGCGCGAAGAAGGAGTCCCGGCGGTCCGGCCCCGGCGGCGGGA
The DNA here is from genome assembly GCA_965371445.1 of uncultured bacterium. Lineage (GTDB taxonomy): Bacteria > Acidobacteriota > Thermoanaerobaculia > Multivoradales > J023 > DASWIG01. The sequence goes on from CBDUYN010000228.1 coordinate 2,158, forward strand.
AGACCTGCGTCTGCGAGCACGCGAAGAGCGCCTGGATCTGGTCCTGAGCGTGGCGCACCGTGGCCGTCGAGGCGACGATCTTGGGCCGCGCCGCCCGGCCGTCGATGCCGCGCACGCAAAGCGCCTCGATGGCGGCCTCGTAGAGGCCGGCCATGGTGCCGAGCGGCCCGGAGATGAGGTGCAGCTCATCCTGGATCACCAGGTCGGGAGGGGGAAGCGGTGAGGCGAGGCGAGAGCCCCGGCCGGGCTCCGCCGCGCCGTAGAAACCCTTGCTGTCGTGGCGGTCCGCGCCGCCGAGGAGCGAGCCGGACGGCCCGACCCAGGGAAGCGACGCGAACTTGTCCACGGTCGCGATGAGAAAGGCCGGCAGCCGCCGGTAGAGCGGCTCGTCGACCGCCACGATCGGCAGCGGCCGATCGCGGGTGAAGTCGCACTCGCAGTTGGTGCAGACGATACGCAGCTCGGTGGGCTTGTCGTCGTCGGGGAGCATGGTGAAGGAGTCCGCCTGGAAGCGCTCGCCGCACCAGGGGCAATTCTCGAGCGGTATGGGCGAGGGCTTGCCGCGCGGGTCGGCCTTGAACTGGCGCACCTTGGCGCGCGCCGAGTCGGAGCGACTGTCGCCCTTGCGGCCGAGGACGTTGGGCGTCGCCGCCTTGCCCACCCAGAGCCCGATCTCGAAGGGCCACCGGCCGTAGCGCGCCGGGTCGACCTCGCGCTCGAGCTCGAGCGCGCACACGAGCCCCGCCGCGCGGCTGAGCTGGTCCAGGGTCAGCAGGCGCAGGGTGTAGCGCATGATCACGCTCACGCCGGCGCCCGCACGCCCCTCCTCGCCGGGGTGGCGCAGACGCCGCAGCACCATGGCGAAGGCGGCGAGCCCCAGGTAGGCCTCGGTCTTGCCGCCGCCGGTCGGGAAAAACAAGAGGTCCACCGTCTCGCGGTGCGGGTCGCGCGGGTCGGCGAGTCCCGGCAGGTTGAGCAGAACGAAGGCGAGCTGGAAGGCACGCCAGCTTGGCGGCTTCTCCTCGAATCGGCCCGCGAGCCGCTGGCGCAAGGCGCGCGCGACGGCGCGGTTGGCCACACGGAAGGCGTCGAGGGCGTCTCCGTCCGCGGCGAGCACCGCGATGCCGCGCTCGATACGATCGGCCGCGACGCCGGCGAGGCGCACAAGCTCCCCGGCGATTTCGCGGCGGTTGCCGGAGAGGGCGTCGACTGTGGCCCGCCGCGCCTCGATCCAGGCCCGGTAATGCTCGACCAGCGGCCGCAGCGCTGCCTCGGCGGCGGCGCCGTCCGCGAGCTTGCCGAGCGTGTCCATCGAGACCTCCACGTCGTCGATGGCCACGGTCTCCGTCTTCTCCACCTCGGCGCTTGGGATCCACGCCGTGCGCAGCAGGCGGCAGGCGCCGTCGGTCACCTCCCACTCGGCCGACACGCCGTGGCCGGTGGCGTAGGCGGGCGTATCGGCGTAGTGGAGGTCGGCCATCTGCTCGTCCCAGTCCTGGGCGAGCACACCGCGCGGGTCCGGGCGCGGCACGAAGGGCTCCCCGCCCCGTACCTCGATCTCCGGCTGGAAGGCATAGGCCCGGTCGAGCTCGTCGTCGAGCGGCTTGCGGTGGTTGACCAGGAAGACCGAGACCGAACGCGTGCCGGTAGGGATGTGCTCGGCGAGATCCGCCGCGGAGATCCTGCGCTCCACCACGTGAAGCTGGAGCCCGCCCGAGCCCGGCACGTCGGGCACGAGCGGCGCGCCGCGGCCGGCGAGCGCGACCGTCATCGCCTCCTCCCGCGGCGTCCGCTGCCAGACCGCGACCGGTTTGCCGTCCTTGTCCTCGCTCTCGCCCGGCGCGTAGTCTCCCCAGCGCACGACGACCGACAGGGCGCGGGTGCTCGCCGAGACCAGGAAGCTCAGGCCCATGGACGAGGGGAAAAAGCCCTTCTTGGCGGCGCGCCGGTCCTCAGTCGACTCCTCGGCGAGGCCCGCGATCTCCGGCGTCTCGCCGAGCTCATCGTCCTCGTCGGCGTCGGCGCTCTGCTCCGGCGGGGTGCCCGAGGGGATCAGGAAGCCCGTCAGGTACCAGTTCGAAGGCCGCTCCCAGCCGGGCAAGCGCTCCTCGGCGAGCGCGTGCCCGGTCCCCGGGCCGACGAGGGCGAGCTTCAGGGCCTCGACCAAGCGTATGCGCACCTCGAGGCCCCGCGTGCCTGCATTCACCGGCCCCGAGGTAGAGCCTCAGCCCCTCAGCCGAGATCGGGTAGGGGACTCGGGGGGTACGGTATAGACTTGGTCGTAGGAGAACACCCCCATGAATTTCGACCGTATCTCCATCCAGCCGTCCCGCATGAACGGTCAGCCCTCGATCCGCGACCTTCGTCTGACCGTACGCCGGGTTGTCGAGCTGGTCGCCACGTATCCCGATCGGGAGGAGCTCTTCCAGGAGTTCCCTGAGCTGGAGGAGGAGGATGTCCGGCAAGCGCTGCTCTATGCCTCCACGTACCTCGAAGACCGGGCTGTGAACGTTTCGCTGAGCCATGAAGCTGCTGCTTGACCAGGGCCTACCCAGGACAACCGCAGGGCTCTTGCGCGCCGACGGCATCGACACGGTCCATGTCGGGGAAATCGGCCGTGCCACCGCCGATGACCCTTTGATTCTGCAACGTGGGAAGGACGAGAATCGGACCATCGTCACGCTTGACGCCGACTTCCACGCGGCCTGCTCGCCCTTTCCGGGGCGAGCCGCCCCTCCGTGATACGCATACGAATCGAAGGCTTACGAGCAGCTGCCCTTTCGCGCCTGCTGAAGAAGATCATCGCCGAATTCAGATCGGAGCTCGAGCAAGGAGCCATGATGACGGTTCAAGTGAACCGGGTCCGTGTGCGGCGGCTGCCACTGGTGCCTTGACCCCGGCGGCCCTCGCGATCGGGCAGGACCGAGGAGGCCGATCTCATCCAGCACCGTCCCAAGAAGGTCAAGAAGTCGCCTTGACCGAAGCTCTTCTTCGCCGACAAACGAGCCGGGCTTCTTCGAAGTCGGAGTCCTGGGTCCAGAGGGTGGCGAAATACTCGAGCCACCCCGACGAATCGACGACGTTCACAGCTGGCGGTCCTTCTCCCGCTCTACATGGGTGTCGATACCCCGCAGGAAGCCCCGCATCGCGCGAAGGGGGCGAATCTGGCCGCTCCTCGATCGCCGGCCGGTGATCTGCGCCGGCGAGGGCCATCGTCGCGGTCTTCCGGGCCGCGAACGATCGTACACCGATCCGCTCGACAAACGCGAACGGGAATCGCTCGTACACCAGGTGGCAGGCAACCTCGAGCTTCTCGATGCGGCGGCGCTTGCCACCATGACGACAGGATGGCATCATGATTTTGGAGGCTCCCGATGGTTCGTACCCAGATTCAATTCGAGGAAGCTCAGCACCAGCAGATCCGCGGCCTGGCACACCAGCTCAGGATCTCGGTCTCGGAAACCGTACGCCGCTTGGTGAATCAGGCTCTCCAAGTCGGGCTCGAGAAGGAGACACCGCGGCGAGCCGAAGAGCTGCTGAAGATCGCCGGCATCGGCAGGAGCGATCTCGGAGACCTGGGCCGCCGCCATGATCACTACCTGGCCGAGGACTTCGACAGTTGACGACCTTCTACGTCGACACCTCGGCGCTCACCACGCACCTCGATCTCGGGCTGGAACGTATCGGTTTCGTCGGCGGCGGCGCTCTGCTCCGGCGGCGTTTCCCTCGGCCCGGTCATGAGAAGAGGTCTCCCGTCGCAGAAGGTTTGGCCGCGCGCCTCTTCCCGCCCTTGCCGCGGCCCTTCTTCGTCGCGGCGGCGCCGGAGCGGACCTCCGCCTTCGCGCGCTCGGCGTTGAGCTCCAAGAGCCGCGCCAGCACCTCGTCGCGGACCTCGTCGGGCCAGCGGTAGCGCCAGGGCTTCTTCTTTTTGCCCCACTCCTCCTCGTCGATCTCGTAGTCGAGGAGGAACTCGCAGGCGGTGGGGATGTCGCTCCACCGGTAGGCGTCGAGGACGGCGCGGTCCATGGCGGCGTGCATCTCGCGGAGCTTCTCGATCTCCGGATCGTTCTCGTCGGGGTTGTGGAAGCGGTTGTAGGTCTTGGTGAGGCCCTCGTCGTTGCGAACCATGAGCGCGGCGCGGAGCTCGTAGTAGTCCCTGCCGGCTGCCTCGAGGGCGGGGTGGGTCTCCCAGTTCTCGGGGAAGGGGAAAGTCTCGAAGCAGTCGGAGGGGGTGTAGCGGAGGTCGTCCTTTATCGACGACCCGAAGAAGCGCGCCCAGATCTCGTGGGGGCGGGACTGGAGGGCGCAGAAGGCGGCGTGGGTGGGGAAGGGAAAAACGATGAGCTGCTCGGAGAACACCGTGCCCGCTGAAAGAAATGTGAACGCGGCCTGCTGGCCGACCCTCGCGATCACCAGTAACCGCCCTAGCCCCGCGATGGCTTCCCAAGACTCAGACCGCTTCTCGCCGTACTGCCACCAATAGCGCCGATACGTCTCACGGTTGTTCCTCATCCGCTCTGGTCTTACCTTCTCCTCGACAATCTCCACGAGATTTGGCCAGTTCTGGCGGCACTCCTCCTCGCTCCGCTCGCCGAAGTTGATGACGTACCGGTGGTGTGCGTGCGTGGGGCTCGTGTTGACCTCCTCGCCGCCGATGTAGGGAAAGATCACATCGCGACAGTTTGGGTGCTCGGTGAGCAGGCGCTCCATTTCCGCGATGGGCGTGGCGACGCCCTTGGTATGGGTATCGTCGAAGGTGAAGCCCATGCCAAGGACGTAGCTGCCCACGAAGCTCTTGCCGGCGTTGGCGGCGAGCCGCGCCGGGTCGTCGTGGCTGCCGTGGTGGAAGAGGAACGCCGTGATCGTCTCGACCTCCCGGTCGTCGAGTCGCTTCGGGCCCCGTAGGGCCCCCTTCATCACGTGCAACACACTCACCACCACCGCGGCAAGACCCGGCCACTTGACTCGCTTCCGCGTGGCGAAGATCTCGCCGCCGTGGGTGCAGATCCAGCGCAGGCCGGTCGCGCGGGTGTCGCCCTGGGCGATGGTGTTGGTCGCGATGAGGCCGAAGGCGCCGCCACGGCGGACGAGGTCGAAGGCGCGGCGGAAGAAGTACGCGACAAGGTCCGAGTTGCCGTGGCTCTCCGGGTGTGCCTGCTTGAGCCACTCGGGGTAGCCCGGCGCGTTCGCGGCCGTGACGGTGTTCTTGCCGGCGAACGGTGGGTTCCCGACGATCGCATCGAACCCCGGGTTCTCCCGCTCGAAGACCTCCGGAAACTCGATCTCCCAGTGGATAGGCGCAAGCGGCGGCTCAGCGTGCCGCCACTCCTGGAGCCAGCCACGGTACTGCTCGGCTTCACCGCTCAGGACGGCGCTCGCGAACTGGACGCGCTTCGCCCCGCGTTCCTTGGGCTTGGCGCCTTGGAAGAAGGCCGCCACGGCGAGATCGCCGAGGAGATGCACCTTCCCAAGCTCGAACCGCGCCTCGTCCCACAGGTCGCGCAGCTCCCACTCGGCCACCTCTTCGCCGGCCTGGCGGATCCGCGCGCGTAGCTCGGCGACCTTGTCGAGGGCGTCGCGCCACCCGAGATCCTTCAGGATAGGCGGCTCGGAGTCGTCCCAGTGGAAAGCCTCGAGCTGCCGGCGCGAAAGCCCGACGAGCGAGTCGCCGTGCCGGAGCGCGTGGTCGACGAAAGTCAGCGCGTGCTCCTTCGCCAGGGTCACGAGCCACAGCGAAACCTTGGCGAGATCCACCGCAACCGGGTTGCGGTCCACGCCGTACAGGCAGCGCTGGGCCACCAGCCGCATGGCGAAGATCTCCTCGCGCTCGTCGGCCGGGATCACCGGAACCTCGCCGTGGGCGTGCCATGCCTCCATGAGCGCGTCGCCGAGCTGACGGCAGGCCTCGACGAGGAAGGCACCCGAGCCCATGGCCGGGTCGCAGACCTTGAGAGCGAGGATCTGTTCAGGACGTGGCGGCCGTCCGTCCGGCCCGCGCAGCCGCGCGAGGATCGGCTCGAGCGTCGTGCGCACGATGGGCTCGGTAAGCACGCGAGGCGTGTAGTGGGACCCCGAGCGGCGGCGCTCTTCGCTCGGCTGGAGGACCATCGCGCCCATCGGCACGAGGTCGGGCGTCGCGTCCTTGTCGAGGACGGGGTCGAGGGCCGCGTGCAGGTCCTCGAGCGTAGCCGCCTCCTTGACGGCCTGACGGACTCGGTCGGTGAGCTTGCGGTCGGCGCGGTCCTGGATCCACTTCTCGCGCCTGGTTGTGGGTTCTGCGAGCAGCGCCTCGAGGTCGATCGTCGCCGGCGCGCCGTGCTTCTTGGCGGCCTTGATCGCGGCCGAGCGGCCGCTCGCGGTCTCGAGGCGAAAGCCCATCATCGTTTCGTAGACCGAGCCGATCTGCTCGACGTCGAGCGCCCGGTAGGAGATGCGCTCGCCGTCGAGGACGAGGAGCTTTTCGAGGGCACGGTAAATCGTGCCGTCGGGCACCAGCGGGGGCTCGATGCGCTGGTGAGTCTGGCGCACGCCGCCCCCGGTGCGACCCTCGAGAAAAGGGAAGCGGTCGGGGTCGAAGAGGACCCCGTAGCGCTTCGGCAGCCGCATGGCGCCATGCTCGGCGCCGTCGTGGATCATGCGGAAGAGCACCAGGAGCTGCGCCCAGGCGCCGTAGCGCTGGTCCATGGTGTCGGGGTAGAGCGCCGCGTCCTCGCGCAGGCGCTCGTAGAGACCCGCGAGCTTGTAGTAGCGGACGAAGGTCTCGTCGTCCGGCAGCATGTCCCGCTCCTCGGCGTAAAAGAGGAAGACGAGCCGTAAGATCACGGTGAGGAGCGCCCGGTAGACCTCGTCGGGCTGCTCGGCGAGCGGCCCGCGCAGGAGCCCGCCCTTGGACGCGTCGTGGGCGGCCTGGAAGCCGCGCAGGAGCTCGTAGAGGGCGTGGAGCACCTGCTCGGCGAGGCGTTCGGAGACCTCGTTCTGGAACTTGCGGCTGTCCGCGAGGAGCGCCGTGAGACGCTTGGCGCGCGGCAGGCTCAGAAGGCGCATCTGGCCGAGCAGCAGGCGTAGCGCCGTCGAGATCGGCCGGCCCATGGTCTGCACCATGTCGGCGACGCGGAAGTCGAGCCAGCCGGAGGTCTCGCGGGGCGGGGCGGAGAGGAGGCGCAGGGCGCGGCCGTTGAAGAGGAGCCCCGCGGTCACTCCGGTGCGGCGCAGGAGCCGTTCCATGCGACCGTGCGCCGAGGCCTCGAGCCCGCCCTTCTCGCGCGTGACGCGCTCGAAGTCGTCGCCCGGCTCGAGCACGTGAACGAGGAGCTGCCAGGCGGGACCGCCGTCTCCCGGATCGAGCTCACGCACGGCGAAGTCGGGGCGCAGCGTCTCGCCGTAGTCGGGCAGCGGCACCTCCAGCTCGGGCGGGAGCGGGCTGTCGGCGGTGCCGGCGTAGCCTTTGGGCGAGAAGCTCCAACCCAGCACCTGCTCGGCGAAGGCGCGGAAGTCCGGCAACCAGGGGACCGGGCCTTCTTGCGGATCGAAGACCCGTTCCTCGACGCAGGCGCGCAAGAGCTGCTGCCCCGGAGCGTCGCCGCGGTCGAGGATGGCGCCGGCGCGCACCAGGGCCGGCGCCGAAACCACGAGGCCGGTCGGCTGGACGAAGCTGATCCACTCCTGGTGGGCCACGACGGCGGGGTCGCGCTTCGCCATCAGTTGGTCTCCGGCCAGAGGTAGACCAGGCCGACCGGCTCGACGCGCCGGGCCTGGACCTCGTAGAACCCGCGGATGCGGTCGGGCTCCGTGGCGAGGTCGCGGTCGAACTGCTCGAGGCGCCGCTTCCAGGCCTGGACGTTGGTTTCGAGCTGGCGTTTCGCGTCCTCGTCGAAGCCGAGAGTGAGCTGCCTGGCGTGCTTGTCGTACTTGGCGAGCTCTTCGAGCACCCGCTTTTGCTGTGCCTCGAGCGTCTCGCGCAGGTCCTGGGCTTCGCGCTCCCCCCGTTCCCGCAGCTTCTCGGCGGCGCGCGCGGCGAGCTCGTCGGCACGGGGCTCGAGCTGGGGCAACAGCTCCCCGACGTCGCGGGGGGCGGCGTCCAGGAGCTTACGTTCCACAACGGGGTTCGGGGTGCGGGCGCGCGCTCGGCCGAGCGTCTGGTCGAGCAGGTCGAGGGTCTTCGACTCGGCCTCGGCGGCGTAGGCCGCGAGCGGCTCCTGGCGCCGCGATGGCTCGATCCAGCGCGCCGCCAGCGGCACGATCTCCTCGTGCAGCCGTTCGGCGCCGCGGCCGTAGAGCGAGAGTCGGCCCAGGAGGAGGACGCGCGGGATCGAGTCCGCGACCTGGGAGAGGCAGGCGCGCGACAGGTCGTGGTGGACGAAGCCCTGGGTGCGGAACCGCGCGAGCAGGCGCTGGACGACGCGCTGCTCCAGGTGGAGGTGGACGGTATCTTCCGTCAGCACGCCAGCGTCCTCGAAGACGACGGGCCGGATCGGGGCCTCGCGGCGCCATTCGGCGAGCTTCTGCCCGGTCTTGCGCGGGGTGCGCAGCGTATCGAGCGTGGCGGCCCAGCTCGGGTCGGTCTCGGCGCGGCGGTCGAGCGGCGGGAAGGTCCAGACGGGGACGCCGTCGTCGTCGCGGCTTGCCGCCAGCGGCTCGGCGCCGAGCAGCTCGAGCGAGCTGGAGAGGGCGTTGCGGAAGGGCTCGGCGTCGAAGCGCACCCACTCGCGGGAACGCTCCAGCAGCGTCCGGCAGCGCTCGATCTGCGCCTCCAGGTCTGCCTTGCGCTGGCGCGCCGCCTCGAGCTCCTCGCCGGTGACGCGCTTGCGCTCGGCGTCGAGGTCGGCCGCCTCGATCTCGCGCGCCAGCCGTTCCGCGTCGCGGTGGCGGATGCCGCCCCTGGCGAGAAGGCGCTCGACGTCGTCGTCGATGACCTTGGAGAGGCTGCCGAGCTCTTTCTTGATGGTTTCGGTCTTGCGCACGAGCACCGCGAGCACGTGGTCCTCCACGCGTTGCGGCAGGACGAAGTAGTGGCAGCGAACCTCCTCCGCCGGCTGCAGCTTGCGGTCGATGCGGCCGTTGCGCTGCTCGATGCGGCCGGGGTTCCAGGGCAGGTCGAAGTGGAAGAGGTCGGTGCAGTGCGCCTGGAAGTTGAGGCCCTCGCGAGCGGCGTCGGTGGCGAGCAGGATGCGCAGCGGATCCTTCGCGGGGTGGGTGTTGAAGCGGCGCTGGATCTCCTTGCGGCGCGTGGCGCTCACGAGGCCGTCGATGACCTCGATGCGCTCGTCCTCGCGGTCGGTGCCTTCGATGGCCTGCTCGAGGACCGTCTTGAGGTAGCGCTTCGTGCCCTCGCGGTTCTCCGTGAAGATGAGCACCCGGCGGTCGTTCCACTTCGGAGGCGGGCCCTCGGGGCGCTTGCCGAAGGGCGGCAGGCCGGGGCAGAGGTGCTCGCGGATCCAGTCGACGAGCCGGCGCGTCTTGGCGTCGGGGAGGTGGCGGGTGCGCCCGGCGATCTCCTGCATGCGATCGAGGAGCGCCTGCTCGCGGCACCAGAGAGTCTCCGCGGCGGCGTCCTTCGGTGCCTCGGCCTCGGCGGCGGCGGTGGCGGCCTCCATCTGCGCGGTCTCCTCGGCGTCGAGCTCCTCGTCCGTCCACCCGGCGCGTTCGTCGTCGGCGTCGGGCGCGTCGGCGAGGAAGGGCGCTTCGAGCAGAGCCGGCTTCGCGGCTGCCGGAGGGATCGCCTCGCGGGTCTTCTCCCACTGGCGCTTCACCGTCTCGCGATGGACCTTGAGGCTGCGCGCGAAAGCCTCGATGGACGAGAGCAGCCGCTGCTGCAAGCCGACGACCAGCAGACCGGCCGCCGCCCGTGCCCGTTTCGTGGTGCTCGCGAGGCGCTGCTCGCGCGCGGTGCGGTATTCGTCGAGGAGGCGCGAGAGCTCGAGCTCCGGCGCGTCCGCGGGCAGGCCGTCGATCACCACGGGCTCCACGTGGCGGTGTGGGAAGCCGCCCTGGACGGCGCGGACGTCCTCCTTGAGGCGGCGCACCATGACTTCGTCGAGCGCCGCCTGGCGCACCTTGACGCCGCGGGTGAAGCGGTAGGGGTCGAGCAGCTCGAGCAGGGTCGAGAAGCTGTTGGAGTGGCCGTTGTGCGGTGTCGCCGACAGGAAGAGCCGGTGCTCGAAGCGGCCGGAGAGATCGCGCACGGCGCGCGTGAGCTTCGTCTCGATGCCGTAACGGCCGCCGCTCGACGGAGCGGCGTGGTGCGCTTCGTCGATGATCAAGAGGCTGCCGGGCAGCAGCGGTCCCAGCCATTCGCGCATCGGATCGGTATAGGCGGGATCGCTGAGCAGATTGTGGGAGACCAGAAACCGGCTATGGGTGCGCCAGGGGTTCACCCCGAAGCCGCGTTCGCGGCGCACGCGCGCCAGGTAGCCGCGGTCGAGGACCTCGAACAGGAGCCCGAAGCGTTCCTCGAGCTCCGCCTTCCACTGCTCGAGCACCGAAGGCGGCGTGGCGACGACGATGGTCTTGCACTTCTTGCGCAAGAGCAGCTCGCGGGCGATCAGCCCGGCTTCGATCGTCTTGCCCAGACCGGTGTCGTCGGCGATGAAGAGGTTGACGCGCGGTAGCCGGAGCGCCTTGCGCAGCGGCTCCATCTGGTAGGCGTCGATCTTGATGCCGGCCCGGAACGGCGCCTGAAAGAGGTTCGGGTCGGTCGCGGTGACGCAGCTCCAGCGCAGCGTGTGCAAGAAAGCCCCGAACTGGCGTGGCGGGTCGAAGCCTTTGGCGGCGAGATCGCTCCAGCCCTCTTCCTCGAGAATCCGCCGGTCGGGCTCGTAATCCCAGAAGACCTCGAGGGCCTGGCCCTGCGCGTCGTCGTCCGCGCAGGCCAGGCGGACCCGGGGAGTCTGCCCGGGGGCCTTGGCCTCGACGACCTCTTCGACCAACCACCGGCGCGAGCGTACCTGGACGAGCTCACCCAGCTTCGGAGCGCGCTCGGGGAGGGCCTGAGCCCCGGTCTGCCCGTTCAACGAGAGTCTCCTCTTGTCCAGTTGACGCTCGGAGAAGACGGCCACGGCCGACGGCGCAGCGGGTGGTTTCCGAGGGGGCCTCAGGCTCCTCCGGTTGCGGGAGGGTACCCTGCGTCGGGCTGGCTGCGGCCTGGGCGGCGTCCTTCTTTCGCGGCTTTGCGCCCGTCAGCCGCTCGACGATCACCGCCTTCTCGCGTCCGCCGTCGTCCAGGTCGAAAGCCCGGCACAGCTCCTTCAAGCGATCCCGCTTCAGGTCACCGAGGATCTCCGCGATCGGCGCCTTACGCGACGAGGCCAGGGCCTCAATGAGCAGACTTCGCACCCGCCGGTCGGCCACCGGGAGCTCAAAGCGCTCCACCACGGCGATCAGCTCGTTTCGCTTCAGCTCCTCCAGGATCTGTCGTTTCGTCAATCTTGCCCTCCGAAGGACGCCACAATACCGTGGTCGCGTTTTGATCACCAGAGTCTCCGAGGATCATGGGGCGATCGCCGAGGGGCTCCCAGAAGGTCCCACCCCTCGGCGGAGGTCCGCGATCTTCGGTACCTCGCCGAGGTCAGTAGGGTATAGTCGTCTTGCGACCATAGACGGCCACTGTCGGCCAACAGCCGGGCACCGGCCCGGGCTGGGGGGACTACCTTGCCGTGGCCTACCCGGACGCGAGCACCTGGGAGCTGAGCGACGGGCAGGGCCGCAGCCACACGGTGTCCTTCCAGCCGATGGTCTCGGACGGTGAATCGGTGTTCCGGATCGGAGTTGATTTCTCCGGTCAATTCGGATCCGGTACCGGATCCATTCTGGCGACGCCGTTCAACTTGGATCCACCCCGCCGGAGCTCCGCCGACGCCTCATGGTAGCTCTCCACATGCCGATTCAC
>CBDUYN010000229.1:0-13903 GCA_965371445.1 uncultured bacterium
CAAAGACTACGGCGAGGATCGCCTGGAGGGCGCTTGCCGCCGGGCGGTTGCGATCGACGGGGCAAGCTACAAGAGCCTGCGTTCGATCCTCCACCGAGGTCTGGATCGACACCATGTAAAAAAAAGGGTTCGTGACAGCCTACCCTCGTCGCACGAGAACGTGCGTGGTGCCGCCTACTATCGGAGCCCGGGAGAAACCTTATGTTGAGCCATCCGACACTGATCTACTCCGTACTCTTCGCTTGGACGGCATGGCGCAAGCCTTCGCAGAGCAGTTTCTGTCGCTCGCCTCCTGCGACTGGATAAGGCACCACAGAAACGTTCTGATCACCGGCCCGACAGGAGTCGTCACTCGAACATCCGCAAACGTCTTCTGATTCATACCGCAGCATTCAATCTCGGTCTCCTTCTGCGTCGGCAGCTCGGATGCGGGACGCCTTGGGGCCTCCGAGCCCTCTTTTCGTCACTCCGAGGGCCTGCCGGAGAGCTCTATTGGCTTTTATGGCATTTGTGGCATCTCCTACGCACATATCGACGATTAGATGTACACATTCCTGAGACCAAGGCCTTGGCGCTGATGGAGGCGAGGTGAACGAGATCATAAGTGAATTTCGACTTCTGCCACGAGCTGCTAGCCCGACTTTCTGTGGTCGGTTTTGGCCCGGGAGCTCCGGCGACCGGTGCAACGCCTCGTGTCTGCTTAGTTTCAGGTCGGCGCAAACCGTCTGCGCCAATCACCTATTGGGGCTCAGCCGCCGCCGGTGGCGGCGGTGCGGCGATCTCAGATCGACGCGTCCTAGAAACAAGTCTGTGCCCTCATGGACGGCCCGGAAGGGCTGCCGTTCCCTCCTGACTCCACGGGATCCCATGAGTGAAAATCCGGGTGTCGGTGGTTCAATTCCGTCAATTCCGCCCCTGGGCACCATCTCTCCAAGCTCCCCCCCTCTCAAGGATCACTTGCCGCAAACTCGGCCGAGCTGCGCCGCCGCCATGCCGGACTGGAAGCCCGCGCCCTGCGACAGGGTCGTCGTCACCCAGCCCTGGGCCAGGTTGTCGCCGTAGACGATGCCCTCGTGACGGAGGTTGAGCTTCACCCAGCCGGCACTGTAGGGGTTCGCGCCGTCGGCCGTCAGGTCATAGAGGTTCGACTGGCCCGGCAACTCGACCTCCGAGACGACTACGTTCTCCTCCTCGTCGAAGAAGAACACCCGAGCCGGCGGTAGCTGCGGCGCCTCGCCGCAGGTGAAAGGCGCCGCCACCTCGTCGCCTTCGCGCCAGACCAGAAGCCGGGTGGAGGCGAAATCGGAACCGCCGAAGCGGGACGCGAAGGCCGAGGAGAGGGCCTCGCGACGGTCGCTGCCGTCGGCGCCGACGTAGCGTCCGTAAAATGTGTGCTGGCCGGCCGGGACTTGGCGCCGCGCCTCAATGTGGACCGCCGAGTAGGCGCCCGCCGTACCCGCCGTACGGTCGGCGAGGACGTAGTCGCCCAGCAAGACGTTGTCCGAGCCCGCCACGGTGTCGAAGAACCCGGGCTCGTTCGGGAAGAAGAGCGCGCAGTCCTTGACCACGTCGATCGTCACGTAGCCGCGGGCGACGTTGTCGCCGTGGTCGTTGCCGGCACATTCGTCCGTCACCGGCGACGCCTGGCCTGTCAACCAGGCCTGCAGATGGTCCTTGAAGGACTGCGAGATCGCCGGACTGGGGTAGATCGGCGGATTACCGATGTCGGTGCCCGAGTTGCACGAGGGGAATTCGACCGCCGGCCCGGAGAGGCGACCGTGAGAGCTTACGCCGGCGCCCGTCGCCGGCAGGTTGCCGTTACACAGCATGTCGCCCATGTCGAAGCTCTGCACGTCGTAGCCGGTCAGGTAGATGTTGAAGTTGAGGGCCGCGACGCCCAGGTCCGACCACACGGTGACCAGCACCAAGGTCGACTCGGAAGACGCGTTGGTGACGGAGATCTCCGTCGTCCGGTTGCAATCGTCGAGATTCACCTCGAAGTAGGGGATGAGAAGGGTCGCCGCGGGGACTGTGTCCTGGGCGCAGACCGTGGCGCCAGCGGGCAGGGCGAGGACGCCGAGCAGAAGGAGGACGACGAGGGTGGAATGAATGGATCGCATGTTCTGGTCTCCGCGAAAGAGAGTTGAGCGTTGGTCGCCGGACTAGGGTGTGGCTTGGTTCGAAGAACTTAGAGGAAGATAGCATTCAATGTCTTGGGGGCAATGGCTTTGGGGCGAACTACCTAAAATCAGGGACGAATGACGGAATCGGCACCTGGAGGGAGTCGTTCGAAGAGCTGTCCGGCCTCGAGCTTCACCCCTGTAGCGCGGAGGGCCGTCCCGACCTGCACAAGCTGTCGGCGGTGGACGGTGCCACCCATTTCTTCAAGAAATGCGTCCTATTTCAATGGGAATGCCCGGAATCACGGGTCCGATTTCACGTCAGGCCGTCGTCACCCTCTCTACACGGTTCACTAGATACGACGACAGATGCTCCCAGCACGGCCCGGATGAAGCTTGTGCAGCTGGGCCAGGAAGGTCGTCCGGGGGGGTCTCCTGGGCGAGGACGACGGTGGAGGTCAGGACGAGGAGCAGAGCAGGAAGTCGCAGGCAGCCATCCTATCCGCGATCGGGCTGGGTTTCCGGCCACGCCTCTAGGCTTCGCCGTGACACCCGGTCTATTCCTCCTGCAGGGCCACTTTGGGATCCAGGCGTCCGGCGCGCCAGGCCGGCTGCCCGGCGGCCGCCAGGGCGATGAACGGCGAGCAACAGCGGGAACACCAGGAAGGTCCCCAGGTCATGGGGCGCCACGCCATAGAGCAGGCTGGTCAAGAGCCGTGCCAGGGCGAGCGCCGCCGCCACCCCGAGCAGGATCCCCGCGGCCACGAGCTTGGAGGCTTCGCCCAGCACCAGCCGCACGATACCGTAGGCGGTCGCCCCCAACGCCATCCGGACGCCGAGCTCACGCCGGCGGTAGCTCACCGCACAGCTGATGACGCGGTAGATCCCGAGGCAGGCCAGGGCCAGCCGAAGAGGCTGAAGAGGCCCGCCATGCCACCATACAGTCGACTCTCGGAGAGCACGTAGGCGATCTGTCTATACGGACGAGGCGCGATGAGCGTCGGGTTCAAAGACGGTGGTGTCCGTCGGACTCGGCGTCGCTCTTGGATCCTGTAGTCGAGCTCGAGCTTTTCTCGGCATCCGAGGTGATCGCCCGCTGCTGGTGTAGACTCGTTCTCGCAGCGAGACAAGGAGGCTCCCATGTCCATACGGCCCGTCAAGCGGTTCCATAAGGCTCAGCCCACGATCGAGGGTGCCGGCGTGCATCTGCGCCGCGCCTTCGGATTCGGCGACACCCGGGACTTCGATCCCTTCCTGTTGCTGGACGACCTGCGCAACGAGCGGCCGGAGGACTACCTCGCCGGCTTCCCGTGGCACCCCCACCGGGGCATCGAGACCATCACCTACGTCCTCTCGGGGAACGTAGAGCACGCGGACAGCCTGGGGAACAAGGGCACGATCGGCGCGCGGCCGAGCCGATCTACCTCGACGTCAGCATCCCGCCGCGGACCAGGAAGAGCCTGCCCGTCGCGAATTCCCGCCACGCCTTCGCCTACGTGATCGCCGGCTCGGGCCGATTCACGGACGCCTCGCAGCCGCTGCCCGTCACGACCGAAAGCCTCGGGCCTCTCGACACCGTGGTTCCCGAAGAGGCCGACGACCGCTCGCTCATCGTGTTCGATTCCGGCGACGAAATCACGGTCCGGTCCGGGGAGGAAGGGATACGTTTCCTCCTGGTCTCGGGCAAGCCGATCCAGGAGCCGGTGGCCTGGCACGGCCCGGTCGTCATGAACACCCAGGAGGGGCTTCAGAAGGCCTTCGACGAGCTCCAGGCGGGGACGTTTCTGACTAAAGCACCGCTAGCGAGGCTCGCGCCTCAGACCGATGTGCATGTCCCGCCTCCTCGCGGGTCCCTTGGCCCGGGGGGGTCGTGCGTCAGGGCTGAGCGCCAGGTACGAAGCTTGACACGTGGATACCGCTCCTGTACCCTTCGAACCACTCAACCACGCCAAGGGAGGTCCACATGACCACTAGGATTTACCCGCATCTCAAGCGGTTCATTCTCGCCACTGCCAGCGCGCTTCCGCTGGTTGTCTTGTCGGCCACCGCCATGGCTCAAGAGACTCCCGAAACCGAGGAAGGCACTCTCATCATCGAGGAGATCACCGTCACCGCGGAGAAGCGCGAATCTACGGTCATGGACACGTCGTTGGCGGTATCAGCATTCGACCAGGGTGCGCTGGATCGTAGCGGCATCGAGAAGGCCGAGGATCTCACTCTGGTCGTTCCCAACTTCAAGTTCGGCGATCTCAACCTTGGATTCGGGGGTGCCCAGTTCACCATTCGGGGTATCTCCAACGATGCCATCACCAATGATGGCGATCCGTCCATCGCCGTCTACCAGGGCGGCGTCTATCTGCCGCGGATCAGCAGCGGAAACGCGCTGTTGTATGACCTGGAGCGGGTCGAAGTACTGCGTGGTCCGCAGGGCACGCTCTGGGGCCGCAACACTACCTCGGGCGCCATCAGCGTTATTCCCAAAGCTCCCGTCTTCGAGGCGGAGAGCGGCTTCGAAGTCGGCGTCGGTAGCGACAGCCTCATCGAGCTCAGAGGCGTCGTCAACGGGGTGTTGAGCGAAGACAAACTGGCCGCGAGACTGGCCGTCTACTACGCCGAGAGGGACGGGCTGCGAGACAACGGCCCGGCGTCGGACGGTGACGACCTGAATGAGATTGCCGCACGCGCGTCTTTCCTGTGGTTCCCGACCGAAGCGGTGTCGGTGTCGCTCACCGCCGACTACTTCGAGCAGACACCCAACGGTACGGTGATGGCATCGATCCCGTTCGACAGGCCCGACGATCCCACCCCGTTCCGGTACCCGTTTTCTCCGGACCCACAGGACTTTCCGCTGAACACCGACGCCGAGACCGACAACAACGACTGGGGCGTCAAGGTCGAAATCGATTGGGATTTCGCCAGCACGACCTTGACCTCCATTCTTGGCTTTCGCGGCAATCAGCGCGGCAACGTCGTGGATCGTGATGGGACCGACCAGGTACCGAGGGCTGAAGATCTCTGTCGGTTCAGTGGACCGTTCACTGCCGGCTGTATCGCCCGGGCCACCCCCACCACTGGGAACTTTGCCGTCACCGATGTCGACTCTGAATCGACATCGCTCGAGCTTCGCTTGGCCTCCTCGGGCGATGGGCCGGTCAGCTGGATCACGGGTTTGTACTACTTCAAGGAGGAGCAGGACACGGAGTTCGACGCGTTCCTGGAGGGCCTGTCCGGGACTGGGTTCATCGCCCCGCTCCTTGGCGCACCGCCACCGCTGCTGGCGGGCCAGCCGGCCGTGCGGATCAACAGGTTCGACGACCAGACCCAGGAATCCAAGGCTGCCTTCGGCCAGGCAAGCTTCGCCTTCGGTTCGAGCGACCAGTTCAGTGTCACCGCCGGAGTCCGTTTCACCGAGGACGAGAAAGACGATGGAGACGGCTCCTACGTCGGTTTCACACTTGCTCCGTTGACCGCTCCGGCAAGGCTCGACAGCGGTCCGACCAGTATCATTCCCGGCGTGGCACCGGTTTGTACCGGCGGTGGCGTCACCATCTTCCGCTGCCAGTTGCGCAATCAGGAAGATAGCTGGAGCAAGACCACCTGGAAATTGGGCCTGGATTGGCGACCCACGGACGACTGGCTGTTGTATGCATCAGCGGGCACCGGTTATCGGGCCGGCGGATTCAACGACGCCAACAAGTATGACCCGGAAGAGCTCCTGGCCTATGAGTTTGGCGCCAAGGGAATTTCTCAAAACCGTAAGCTACAGACAGACTTCTCCGTCTTCTTTTATGACTTCACAGACCAGCAAGTCAGCCAGGTGGTCAACGCACAGATCATCACCCGAAATGCCGGGCAATCCACTATTCAGGGCGCCGAGCTGGTCATCAACTGGCTCCCAACCAAGCACACGCGTGTAGATGTCACGCTCGCTTACCTCGATGCCGAGTACGATCGATTCACGGACGTCGATGACCCGCAATCGCCCGGTCAACAGCCCCTTGACCTGTCTGGCAACAGGCTGCCGAAATCCCCCGAGTGGTCGCTCAATATCGGCCTCGACCCCTACGTCTGGCACTTTGGAAGCGGTGCGAGCTTGACGCCGCGAGTCAATTTCCATTGGGAGGATGAATACTTTCTGCTGCCGTTCAACAATGTGCAGAATCTGCAGGATGATTACACCCGCACTGACTTGCGGCTGACCTACGAAAACGGTAAGGGCAACTGGGGCGTCAAAGCCTGGGTGACAAACATTGAGGACGATGACGTGTTGGGAGCCCAGTTCACGACACCGAACAATCTGCTCACACCGCCTCAGCTGGTCGGTTTGCCGCCGGGTCCGGGACGCCAGGAATTGTTGCTTGGTAGCTACCTACCCCCCAGGACCTTCGGAATTTCTTTGATCAGCAGATTCTAGTTGTCCGAGTGGATTCAAGAATGACTGGCGACACATCGACGCAGGGATCGGTCCGCGCCCTTCTCGACGGTGAGATTTCGCGACGCACCTTCCTTTCCAGACTGATCGCCAGCGGAATCGCAGCACCCGCTGCCGCCTCGATACTGACTAGTGTCCTGCCGGCAGCGGCCTCAAGCGAGCCGGAACCAGCAAGAAGACTACGCAACAAGACCGGTGGCGAGTTGATGGCCGAATTCCTTCGCGACTGGGAGGTTTCCTATGTATTCGGTCTAGGAGGATCTGAGGAGGTCGGTTTTCTCGATGCCTTGGTGGACCGAACCGATCTGCAGTACGTGTTGGCCATTCACGAGGGAGCGGCCGTGACCATGGCCGATGGCTATGCCCGCAGTCAGGGCAGGCCCGCATTCGCCAATGTTCACTCGCTGGCAGGAACCGCCAACGCCCTCGGCGCCATGGTCAATGCCTTCAAGGACCGTATTCCGCTCGTTGTCACGGTCGGACGACAAAGCACGACGATTCGCGGCAGAAACGCCTTTCTCGAAGCTCCGAATCTACACAGCCTGCCTCGCGACTACGCCCGCTGGATATGGGACCTGCTGCGCGCTGACACCATTCCCGAGGTTCTGCGACGAGCGTTTCTCGTCTCGCAAGTTCCCCCCGGAGGGCCTACTTTCTTGACCATTTCGAAAGATCTGTTGGAGCAGGAAGTCGCCGAGGCCGACATTCTGCCGCCCTCCAGGTCTCAGGTCGGGATCGAGTGGCAACCCGACCCCGAGATCGTCAGGGAGCTTGCGACCCTTCTCCTGCGGTCGGAATCGCCATTGATCGTCGCCGGACGCGAGCTAAGCCTCCACGGGAGAGCTCGCGAGCTGGTGAAGATCGCCGAGCTGCTGGGGGCGCCGGTCATGGGCGACGTTCCAGCGAGTCACACTCCCATCAGCTTCCCGACCACCCATTCCCATTATGGTGGGCTGTTCACCCTCGAAAAGGGATTTCCCAAGAGCTTCGACCTGTACTGGTCTGTAGGCGGGACCATGTTCACGCTGTTTAACCCTCCTGCTCAACCGCTGGTCGATCGCCAAACGACCACCATTCACAGCAGTATCGACGGAACCCAGGTGGGTCGAAACTACCCCGTTGATCTGGCCGTCACAGGTGATGTGGGAAGCGTTTTGCGCAGCGTCTTGGAAGAGTTGCGGCAGCGAGCTCTGCCCGGTGCCCAGATCGATGCCCGCCGCCGCCGAGTGATCGCCCATCACGACGACCGGCGTCTGCGACTGGCGACCGAGGCAAGAAAGGTCTGGAACCAATCCCCTGTCGCACCGGAACGGCTGGCCTCCGAGCTCAATCGCCGTCTCGATCCCAACGGCGTCGTGGTAAGCGAGCTGGCCACCTCGGATTTTCTTCTGTGGAACTATCTCGACTTCAACCAGGGTGAACCGGGCCGTCTTCATGTCACCTCCGCCGGTGGTGTCCTGGGCTGGGGAATTGGCGCCGCGATTGGAACCAAGATAGGCTACCCGGAACGACAGGTGACCCTCCTACTGGGCGACGGTAGTTTTCAGTTCGGCGTGCAAGCGCTGTGGAGTGCCGCTCGGTACGAAGTGCCTATCGCGATCTTCGTTTTCAATAATCACGCCTATCAAGCCAATCGCCTCGCTCTTCACAAGTATGGTGGCCGGGCCGCGGAAACCGGCAAGTACATCGGCAGCTACCTGGGCTCGCCCGAGATCGACAACGTCAAGATCGCTCAGGGATACGGCGTTGACGGCGAACGTGTGAAAGAACCCGAAGAACTGGGACAGGCGATTGATCGCTGCCTCGAAACCGTGGCAACAGGTCGGCCCTACGTCCTCGACGTCACCATTCAGCCCCGCTTTTCAGGAGCAGGTTCGACCTGGCACGCCTCATTTTCGATCGCGCGCGGACAACCGCGCCAGTCTTGATCTCAAGACCCCGGCTGCGCGGCCCGTCGGGCACCCGTCAACCCCATGAAGCAGGAGCTTTGAGATGACCGTAGCCACGACCTCAGGAATTCCCCAGCACGCCGAGATCGACGGAGCGATTCCGCCGAGCTCCCGGGAGACGATCGACCAGGCGATCGGAGAGCTTCGCGCCAAAAAAGACGAATGGGCCGAATTGCCGATCGCCGACCGCCGCGCCATCCTGCGCGAAATGCTCCGCGACTTCTCCAAAGTCGGGACTGCGTGGGCCGAGGCGGTCCGCGACGCCGAAGGCATCCCGGCGGGAACCCCTACGGCCGGCGAGGAGTACCTGGCGGGTCCCTACTTCATCGTCCGCAACCTTCGTCTCCTCGACGAGGCTCTGGGCGAGGTCTCGATCTACGGCCAGCCCAAGATCCCCGGGCCGGTCCGGACTCGTCCGGACGGCCAGGTGACAGCCAGGGTCTTCCCGCAGACGATCTACGACCGCATCTTCTTCGGCGGCATCGAGGGCGAGGTGTGGATGCAGAAGGAAGTCACGACCGAGGAGCTGCCGTCGACCCAGGCCGTCGCCTACAAGAACGCCGAGCCGCGGGGCGAGGTGAGCCTGGTGCTCGGGGCGGGCAACGTCTCCTCGATCGGCCCCATGGACGCGCTCTACAAGCTCTTCGTCGAGAACAAGGTGGTGCTCTACAAGATGCATCCCCTAAACGCCTACCTCGGACCGATGCTCGCCGACGGTTTTCAGGCGCTTGTCGACTGGGGCGTGCTGCGTATCGTCTACGGCGGCGCCGAGGTGGGCGAATACGCCTGCGCCCACGAGGGCATCGACGAGATCCACATCACGGGCTCCGACAAGACGGTCGAGGCGATCGTCTTCGGCCCGGGCGAGGAGGGCGAGCTACGCAAAAAGCAGCGCCGGCCGCGCAACACGAAGACCATCTCCTCGGAGCTCGGCAACGTCTCGCCGGCCATCGTCGTCCCCGGCCCGTGGACGGAGAAAGACCTCGCCTACCAGGCCGAAAGTCTGGCGGCGCAACTGGTCAACAACGCCGGCTTCAACTGCAACGCGACCCGCGTCATCGTCAACCATCGTTCGTGGGAGCAGCGTAGCGCCTTGATGCAGGGCGTACGCCGGGAGCTCGGCCGGATCCCCTTGCGCAAGGCCTACTATCCCGGCGCCGCCGAGCGTCACGCCGCCTTCCTCGCCGCCCATCTGGAGGCCGAGAAGTTCGGCGAGCCCGGCGAGAACGAGCTGCCCTGGACGCTCGTCGGCGACATCGACCCGGCGGCCGAGAGCGACATCTGCTACCGCACCGAGGCTTTCTGCGGCGTCTTCTCGGAGACGGCGCTCGAAGCGGCGTCGGTGCCGGAATACATCGACGCCGCGGTCGAATTCGCCAACGAGAAGCTCTGGGGGACGCTTTCCTGTACGTTCATCGTCCACCCGGCCTCGCTCAAGGACCCGGAAGTCGCCGCGGCGGTCGACCGGGCAATCGCGAACCTGCGCTACGGCACGATCGGGATCAACAACTGGTCGGCACTGGGCTACGGGCTGGTCATCACTCCCTGGGGCGCCTATCCAGGGCACGACGTCTACGACATCCAGAGCGGCTCCGGGGTGGTGCACAACACGCTCATGTTCTCGAAAGTCGAGAAGACCGTGGTGCATTCGCCGTTTCGGATCGCGCCGTCTCCGCTCTGGTTC
This sequence comes from uncultured bacterium, assembly GCA_965371445.1. Lineage (GTDB taxonomy): Bacteria > Acidobacteriota > Thermoanaerobaculia > Multivoradales > J023 > DASWIG01. The sequence goes on from CBDUYN010000229.1 coordinate 10,186, forward strand.
CCGTCGCACAAGACGACGCTTCAGATGGCCGAGAAGCTCGTCCGGTTCGAGGAGCGTCCGTCGCCGTTCAAGCTGCCGGGGATCTTGTGGGAGGCGATTCGGGGGTGAGGGCTTTTCGGGAGGCGTCCAGAGTGGCCGATCGGGTCTCCTCGGTGCCTGATTTCCTGGTAGGATGGCTTTCACGGGTTCTGGTAGACGCCCGGGGAAGAGGTGACCATGCCGAGAGAATTCAACGCCGTCATCGAACGAGACAGTGAAGGCTATTACGTGGGCTCCGTGCCCAGCCTGAGTGGCTGCCATACCCAGGCCAAGTCCATGGACGAGCTCCTGAAACGCCTTCACGAGGTCATCGAGCTCTGTCTGGAAGTTGAGCAGGAGGATCGTGAGCCCCTCGAATTCGTCGGCATCCAGAAGGTTCGACTCGCCGGATGAGCAGGCTCCCCAGGCCGAAAGGGCGAGATCTCGTCGCAGCGTTGAAGCCGATCGGGTTTCCTCGAAATGTAGGGAGGCGCCCGGAGCGGCGAATCGGCCCTCCGGGGGTTCCTAGGAGGGTCCCGGAGATTCTCCGGACCCTTCCAAGAAATTCAAAGAGGGTCCCGGAGATTCTCCGGACCCTTCCGGGAAATATCAGGAGGATCCCGGAGATTCTCCGGACCCTTCCAGGAAATCTCAGGAGACCTTCGGAGATTCTCCGGACACTAGAAGGCGAAGGAGAGGCCGACGAGAGCCGTGCGCGGCAGGCCCGGACGCAGCCCATAAGGCCGCCGCGAGGCGACGTAGGCGTCGTCGGTCAGGTTGCGGACCTGGAGGTGGACTTTGTAGCGCGAAGCCACGGTGTAGCGCGTCGAGAGGTCGAAGACCACGTGTCCCTCGATGCGCTCGTCCTCGGGGATGGCCCCCTTGCCGGAGCGGGTCCGCATCTCGCTCACCAGGTTGGCGTTTAGAAAGACGCTCCAATCGTCGGTCTCCAGGCCGGCCTCGACGAAGAGCTGATGCTCGGGGATGTAGGGCAATTCGTCGCCGCTCTCGACCTCGGGCGCCCAGTCGGCGAAGCTCGTCAAGAAGCTCGAACGGAACTCGCCCCGGGTGTAGGTGTAGGTCGAGCGTACCGCCACCGCGAGGTTTCCCGAACGGTAGAGCTCGGTGGCGAACGCTGCCTCCAGGCCGTAGACTCCGACCTCGCCGCCGTTGAAGAAGCTGCCCGAGCCCGTACCGCCGGTGGAGAGCGTGTCGGCTCCGAGGAGGTTCGAGTAGTCGTTCAAAAAGCCGACGAGCTCGGCCGTCGTCGTGCCGCGGCGGTACCGCGTACCGAGCTCGTAGCTCACGCTTTCTTCCGGCTCGACGTCCTCGGTCGACGAAGGTCCCGGAGGCGAGAAGCCGCGGTGCACGCCACCGAAGACGTGCCAGTCCTGGCACAGCTCGAAGCTCAACCCGAGGCCCGGGATGAGAACGTCGACCTCGTTCGAGCGCGTCTTCAAGGCGTCACCGGTGCGCTCCGGATCCGCCTGGCCGAAGTCGAGCCTTTCGAGATCGATCGATTCGTACCTGAGGCCCGGCGTCACGGAGAACCGGCCGATCTCGATCCGGTCCTCCAGGAAAAACGCCAGGGCCTCGGCGCGGCCGATGCGGTTGGCCTGGCTGCCCGGCGTCCCCAGGCGCGTGAGCTCCAGCGAGCCGCCCAACATGTCGTACTCGTCGTCTTCCTGGAAACGGTCCTCCTCGTCCTCGTGGACGCGGACGCCGAATTCCAGGTTGTGAAGCGCGGCGCCCGTCTCGGCTTCGAATGCGAGCACCGACTGGATGCCTTGCGAGAAGTAGTCGCGGCGGTTGTTGCGCAGCTTGAGCGCTCCGCCGCTGCTGTCGAGATCACCCCGCAGGACGCCGAGCTGGGTCGCGTAGGCGAGCGGATCCGCAAGCACCGTGGCGTTCGAGACCCCCATCACCGACTCGTTCTTGTACCAGTTGCGGAAGTAGCCGTTGCGGTAGACGGTCGTCGTCCAGTCGAAGCGGTCGCCGAGGTAGACGAAGTAGCGCAGCTGGACCTGGTCGTGCTCGGTCGAGATCCGGTCCTCCCGCGAGCCGGCGTAGCGCCGATAGGGAGTCTGCGCGAAGTCGTCGGCCGTCAAGCCCAGGTAGGTCTCGTCGCCGTCCTGGTCGGTGCGGCCGATCTTCACCTCGAGCTCCTGGTATGGGCCGTTCGCCCCCCGGGTGTTGAAGCGCAGCTTCAAAAGGTAGTCGGATAGCTCGAAACCGGTCGAGCCGCCGCCGTCGAGCTCCTTGAAACCGTGGCTCCGCTGCTGAAACGTCTCCAGCAGATAGCCGAAGCGCTCGTAGGAGCCGCCGTAGGTGGCGTCGAGCTTGGCCGTACCGTGGTCGCCGGCGAAGACGTCGAGGGTGCCGCCGCGGTCCCCGGGAATCGCCCGCGAGATCAGGTTGATGGCGCCGCCGTTGGTGTAGGGACCCTGGCGGATCGCCGCCGAGCCCTTGAGGACCTCGACGCTCTCCATGCGCCCCGAGGTCGGCGTGTAGTAAGCGGCCGGCGCCGCGTAGGGCGCCGGCGCGATCAGCACGCCGTCCTCCAGCAGTGTCACCTTTTGGCTACGCTCCACCCCGGTTCCCCGGATGCCGATGTTGGGCCGCAGGCCGAAGCCGTCCTCCTCCTGGATGTTGACCCCCGGGATCTGGCGCAGGATGCGGTGGATGTCGGAGTAGGCGTGTTTCTTGAGCTCGAGCTCGGTCAGGACGTGGGCCGAGCCGGGAATGCGCGCCACGTCGGAGTAAGCGCCCACGACCGTCACACGCTCTTCGATCACCGTCTGCATCCTCTCGGCGAGCGGCACCTCGTCGGCCGCGGCCTCGGTGCTCTCGTCCGCGGTCTCTTCCGCGGCGCTCTCCGGGGCGACGCTGCCGGACCTCTCGGCGGCTGCCGCGGGCAGGGCGGCGAGGAGCAGAGTCAGGAGAACGGTAAGCCAAAGAGCTCGATTCCTCCAGGCCGATGTGCGTTTCATGTCAGTTTCCCCTCAGGGACTGTTGAGACGGAGTCTCAATCTCGTGAAACACCTCTTGAAAGCCGCAGGGTCGTACGGGTCGTCGGTCGTTGGCTTTCGTCGAGGGGTGTGGTGGTTCGGTTCGTCGGGTTGTTGAGAGTTTCTCTCAACAACCGAGAGGCATGATGGCGGAAGATCCATGATCCGTCAACTACCCGGTGGGGTAGTTCTCGAACGCCGTCGAGTGGTTGCGAGGCCGGTTTTCCGGGGGGAAACGAGGTGGAAGGCCGAGCTTGGGCCCACGCGGGACGATTTCCTCAGAATCTGCGGAAAAGTCTGAGGAAAAACCACCCGAAAAACGTCCTGGAGCCCGGCGGAACCGGGGTCCGGTTCATTTTGCACCATTCTTTGTGCGAAATCCCGTAAGTCCTTTGTTTGTAGCACTTAGGGAGATCTCCCCGGAAGCTCCCGGCATCTCGGCGGCTTCCGGGACGGTGAGTTTTCCACAGGACATATCGACGTGTGGTCATAACTCGGCTCTAAGTGCCTGTTTCCGAACGACTTAGGGGCCATCTGGGCTGATTTTTCGGGCTTCTGCAAAGACGTCTTTACAGAAGCCTTGCGGCAAGCGGCTCTGCGCGCCCTCCGGCGGCGGCTAAGCTTTTCGGAGGCGGTTTCAGTCCGTGGATCGCAGCGCCTCGACGGGACGCCGGGCGAGCGCCCAGGTGCTG
>CBDUYN010000230.1:0-13898 GCA_965371445.1 uncultured bacterium
TTTCGGTACCTGGGACTGGCAGCTATTCAACCTTGCCGAGGATCCGGGCGAGCAGCACGACCTGTCCGCCAAGTTGCCCGGGAAAAGACAGGAGCTCATCGCCCTGTGGGATGAGTACGTGCTGATGAACGGTGTGATCCTTGGAGATCGTTCACCCTTCGAGCAGGCCAGTAAAGGACTTCCCAATCCGGTGCCAGAGTTCGACGGCTATCCGCCTATCCGCGGTATGGAAGCGATTCCCTATGAGAAACTGATGGAGCTCATGGGTGGCAAGAGAAAGGAAGATCAGTGATGAGAAAACCAAACGGAACCAGCCTCTTTCTGGTCCTTTTTTCGACACTCGTCATCATGCTGTCGTCGAGTGCCCCGGCCCTTGGTACAGACGATGGTGCACGGGCCTACTGGAAGGGTAGGGCTGGCACTCAGGTGTTTGCCTTCTCGTACCTGCGCTGGGACATCAACGCCGCCGGCAGCCTGCAATTCGACCCGGCCCACTACATCTACCCGAATTCCGACATCGAGGCCAGCGTCTTTCTGGCCATGTGGGGCCGCCATTTCACAGTGCTCAATCGTCCGTCGACGCTCTCCGTGGCCCTCATCGGGGGCAATGTCGATGTCGACGTCGACATCGACGCCGTGCCACCACCGTTTTTACCCCCCGGGCTCGCACCGGGAAGCTCGTTTCGCCAGTCGAGCTCCGGATACGCGGACCCCAGCGTGTCTTTCCTGATCAATCTTTTTGGCACCCCGGCGCTCAAGAGCAATGTCGATCTGTTGAACTACGAACCCACCTTTACCGTCGACGCTCAGGTGATGCTGATGGTTCCGGTCGGTGAGTACGAAAGCGATAAGTTGGTGAACCTGGGTCTCAACCGCTGGTGGGCTCGGGTCGCCTTTCCCATGAAATACCACTTCGGCGTTTTTAGCCCCGGTTACATGTCGAGTTTCGAGCTGATCCCGTCGGTCTGGCTTTTCGGCGAGAACGACGATTTCGTGGGACAGACACTGAAGAACGATCCCCTGTGGCAGCTCGAGGCGCATCTGACCCATGATTTCACCGCACGCTTTTTCGGCTCCCTGGATGCGCTGTACCGTAGCGGCTTCCAGTCAGAAATCGATGGCATGGAAGTGGGAGACGACGTTGAGGTCGGGAATGTCGGATTTACTTTCAGTTTCCAGGTAACGGACAACGTCATCCTGCGCACGAGTTACCTCTCCAATGTGTTCGGCGACGACAATCTGGACAACAGCATCGTCAAGATGATGTTCGCCTACGGATGGAATCGAGCAAACCAGAACGCGAAGAAACTGATGGGCGATTAGACAGCGACGTCACTGAAGGACGAGCTGAAACCACCAACTCCGATTCGAGAAAGGAACAGAAGATGAGAACCCAGATGACAAGCAAGAAGAGGATCACGGCGCTGCTGACACTGCCGGTGCTGGCCGTCCTGTTGATCGCCGCCGGTGAAGAGACACAGTTCCTCGGCTTCCTCGACAACCCCGAGCAGATCCAGCCGACGCCCGACCTGGGCTTCGACAGCATGTACATCGCGCCTGGCGCCCGCCAGAAGGTCGCCAACTACGACGCGGTGATGATCGAGCAGCCCGAGATCTTCCTCCACCCGGATTCGAAGTATCAGGGCATCAAGCCTGACGCCTGGAAGCTCCTGGCCGACGGCTTTCGGCAGGCATGGATCGGAGAAGTCGAGGGAGCGTACCGGATCGTTGACGAGCCCGGCCCCGGCGTGCTCCACGTTCGCTTCGCCCTCGGCAACATCATGCTCAAGAAGAAGTGGTCGAAAAACCCTCTCAAGTACACGCCCGTCGGCGCGGTGACGAATACGATCAAGAAGAAGCTGAGCGATGACGTGATCAAGAAGACCTCCCTGGCCGAGGTGACCATCGCCATGGAGCTTCTCGACAGCGTCACAGGGGAGCGTCTGGTCGCCGGCATCGAGAAGAGGAAGAAGAAGACCGATGCGACCGACTGGGACCAGCTCGAGCAGTTCATGCGCGGCACCGGCCAGCTCTTCCGCTGCCGTCTGGACAACGCGCGTGTTCTGAGGGAGCAGTGGGAGAACTGCGTCGAGAAGGTGACGGCGGGTGCCAAATAGTCCCTCGATGACCCGTGGCCTGGAGGTTCTATGATGCGAAAGCTCACAACCCTCTCGTTGTTGGTCGCAGCTGCAGCCGCCTCGGTTCTGGCCCAACAGCCCGACCCGGCGCAGATGGCGATGCAGTATGGCGAGAGCTCGAAGCAGAACGCTATGGCGCTGCGCCACTACAGCTGGAAGATGCGCGTTGCGGTCACGGTCGAGGGCGAGCCGAAGTCGACCCAGCTCTACCAGATGCGCTTCGATCTCGACGGCAAGCTGCAGAAGACGGCGATCGGTGGCGAGGAAGCGAAGAAGAAGAAGGTCCGCGGCCCGGCTCGCAAGCGGATCGCGGAGAAGAAGATGTCGAAAGTGAAGGAGTACGTCGGCAAGGTCTCGGACCTGGTGAAGACGTATGCCCACCCGACCCCCGGCAACATGCTCGACTTCTTCAGCAGGGCCACTTTCGCGCCGACCGCCGCGGGCCAAGTGGAGATCAAGGGCACGGATTTCCTGCAGCCGGGTGACAGCGCCACGTTCTGGATCGACTCGGCGACGGGACAAACCCGGACGTACGCTTTCCGGACCTCGATGGCGGGCGACCCGGTCAACGGCCAGGTGGACTTCCAGACCTTGCAAGACGGCCCAAGCTACGCGGCGAGGGTCTCCATCTCGGTTCCGGACAAGAGCCTGAGTGCGGTGGTCGAGAACTTCGACTACATCCGCCAGTAGCCGTACCGGCTCGTAATTAAAGGAGTTGCAGTGATGAAACGTGATCGATGGATTCTGATCCCCGCGATCCTGTTGGCCGTCGGCGGCGCTCTGAGCGGCGCCGCCGGCGGCGGAGCAGCGGACCTCGAGGCGCAGGCGGACCGCATCCTGCGCGAGATGAGCGAGTATCTGAGGACGGCCGGCGAATTCACTCTCCACGCCGACGTCACCTACGACACGATGCTCGCGAGCGGTGAGAAGATCGAGTACGGCGCCACCGCCGACGCGGCGGTGCGCCGCCCCGACCGGCTGCACGTGGAGTACCGCGGCGACGAGCGCCAGAACCGGTTCGTCTTCGACGGCCGCACGGTCACGGTCCATGACTTGGCCGTGAACGTCTATGCGGTGACCGAGGTGCCGCCCGAGATCGACGCCGCCCTCGACCGGATGGTCGAGAAGTACGGGTTCTCGGTGCCGATCGCCGACCTCATCTACGCCGACCCTTACGCCACGCTCACCGCCAACGTGCAGGCCGGCTCCCTGGTCGGACGGCACCCGGTCGACGGGACGCCCTGCCATCACCTGGCCTTCTCCCAGGAGACCATCGACTGGCAGATCTGGATCGAGGACGGGCCGCGGCCGGTGCCGCGCAAGCTCGTCATCACCTACAAGGGCGAGCCGGGCTCGCCGCAGTACACGGCAAGACTGTCGGGCTGGGACTTCCAGCCGCGCCTGTCGGACCCGTACTTCCAGTTCCATCCACCGGCGGGAGCCGACGAGATTGAGTTCCTGCCCGTTCAGTAACGGAGATCAGACATGACCAGGAAGCGAACGGCAAGACGTCTCAGAACGCTATCGGTCGTGGCCAGTGCCGGACTCCTGGCAGGGAGTCTTCTACTCGTCGTCCCTGAGGCGGCCGCGGAGCGAGCTCGCGGCAGCGTCAAGCATTCGAGCACGACACGCCCTGCGGACCCGAGAGGCCCGGGCGATCCGCGGGGTGCGCACGATCCGCGCGGCGTGGCCGACCCGCGGGGAGCCCGCGATCCGCGCGGCGTGGCCGACCCGAGAGGCGCCCGCGACCCGAGAGGCGCCTACGATCCGCGCGGCGGCGGCTATGGCACCCCCTACGACCGGCGGGCCGACGCCTGGGAGGACGCCAGGCGCGACTACTACCGGTACCGCACGGTCAACCACCTCCTCAGGCTGGGCGCCTACTACGCCACCCGGCCCAAGACTTCGACCACCGTCGTCGTTACCGGTACGACCTACTACTACGCGGGCGGGGTGTACTACGTGCAGTCGGGCACCGGCTACGTGGTGACCTCGGCTCCGCCGGGCGCCGTCGTCTACGCGGTCCCCACCTCCACGACGGTGGTGTACGTGGGCTCGGCGCCCTACTACTACTACGGCGGCACCTACTACGTCGCGACCACGGCTCCGGCTCCGCAACCGGCGGCCCCGCCGCCGCCGACCCAGGTGGACGTCAATGTGACGGTCGAGTCGGCGGGTGGCGGCCAAGCTCCGCCGGAGTCGCTGCCGATGACCGAGGACGACCAGAGCTACAAGGTCGTCGCTCCGCCGGTGGGCGCCACCGTGCCCTACGTTCCCGACGAGGCCAGCGAGCAGACGGTGGCGGGTAAGAAGTACCTCGTCTACGACGGAACGTACTACCGGCCGTTCGCCAGCGACGGCGAGACGATCTACATGGTGGTCGACGATCCACGGTGATAAGGAGAAAGACCCATGATCGATTCCAGATTCGTGAACATTGCGGCGATCGCACTGCTGATCGTCGCCCTGGGTTACACCACTCCCGGGGGCGCGCAGGAGCTTCCCTCCGACGCCTTCGCGGAGTCCATCGAGGTGCGGGTGATCAACTTGGAAGCGGTGGTCACCGACAAGGACGGTCAGCGGATCTCCGGCCTGAGACCGGGAGACTTCAAGCTCCTGGTCGACGGCGAGGAGGTCCCGATCGAGTACTTCACCGAGGTTCGGGACGGCCGCCTGATCGAGTCGGGCAAGACGGTTCCGGAGCTCGAGGGGGCGGACTCGGTGGGCACCAGCTTCCTGGTGTTCGTCGACGAGTTCTTCCCGATTCATAACGACAAGCAGCTGGTGCTGCGCGCGGTCGCCGAGCGGGCCCGGACCATGCGTCCCGGCGACCAGGTGGCGGTGGTGGCCTGGGACGGCCGCAACCTGGAGATGCTCAGCGGCTGGACGAGCTCGCCTCAGGAGGTGGCAAAGGCCATCGACGCCGCGATCGAGCGGCCGTCGGGAGGCCTGCAGCGGCAGGCGGAGCGAGACCAGTGGATCGACCGACCCCCGGCCGCGACGGTGCGCAGACCGAGCCGGTACTACTACCGTGGCGCCTACGGCGCTCACTACCGTCTGGGACCCCAGGAGGAGATCTACGCTGACCGGCTGGTGGCCCAGCTGGCGACGGCGGTCGGCGCGGCGTCGGCCGCGATGAGGGGGATGGAGACGCCGGCCGGGCGCAAGGCCCTGGTGCTGCTCTCCGGCGGCTGGCCGTGGGACCCGGCGCAGTGGGTGGCCGAGGACTACCGCCGAATGATCTCCGATCCACAGTTCCCCCACGGCGCCGAGCTCTTCGGCTCCCTCGCCGACACGGCGAACCTCCTGGGCTACACCATCTACGGCATCGACGTGCCGGGTCTTCAGGGGACCGGCGGGGTCGACGCCTCCCTGCGGGCGCCGCGGCCGAGGTCCGCCAACAACGAGTTCTTTCTCGAGGGTGAGATCCACGACAGCCTGCACTTCCTGGCCGACGAGACCGGCGGCCAGGCGCTGATCAACGGCCAGCGGATCGAGGCGATGAGCGAGGTGGGCGGCGACCTGCGCTCCTACTACTGGCTGGGCTTCAGCCCCGGCTGGGCGCGCGACGGCGAGCGCTACGAGATCCGGATCGAGGTGAGCAACCCGGATCTACGGGTCCGGGCGCGCCACGGCTTCCCCGATCTCTCGCCCCAGAGCCAGGCGGCCCTGGCGGTCCGGAGCTCGCTCTTGTTCGGCGAGGCGGGGGGCTCGGACGGCCTCCAGGTCGAGCTCGGCGAGCCCGAGAAGGCCAAGAAAGGCAAGGTCAACCTGCCGGTGAAGATCACGGTCGCGGCGTCGGAGGTGGTGGCGGTCGAGCGCGACGGCAAGTGGCTGATCGAACTCGACCTCTTCCTCGCCGCCATGGACGAGGGCGGCGGCCAGGCCGTGGTGCCGCCGATCCCCCTGGTGTTCAGCGCGGCGCGCCGGCCGCAGGCCACAGACACTGTCACCTACGAAGCCACCCTTACGGTGCGCAAGAAGACCACCGAGCTGGCGGTGGCGGTCTACGACCGCAACGGCGACAAGACCCTGTCGCGGCTGCTGGTGAAAGGCGAATGAAGAGATGAATGTTCAAAGACTTACCGGGCAGGGGGAGTGAGGCCAGGGGCGGACGCCCGCTACCGGGAGCGCCGGGGCGGCGCTCCCGAGGCCCTCGGTCCCAGGAAGATGTTCAAGGACTTCCCACCGGGCAGGGGGACCGGCAATGACCAAAGGGCTTCAGCGTACACTCAGATCGGTTGCGGCACTTCTGGTGCTGCACGCCGTCTGTCCGTCGCATCCGGTTGCTGCCGATAGCGGCCGTCTCGAACCACTTACGCTACAGGACGTCCTGTCCCGCGATCCGCGTCAGGCGCAGGCCGCCTGCGGCACGGTCGCCTACCGCACCCAGCAGCCACTCGCCACCGCCCAGACGGCCCCGCCGAATCCGGACGGCCCGACCCGCGTCGATATCGTCCTGTTGCCTCTGGCTGTCGATCAGATCACTGCTGCCGCCAATTCCTTTCGTTTCGAAGGATTCGGCGAGCTGATCTGGTGCGACCCGCGTCATGCCTTCGACGAACGAAGCGTGGGAGCGGAAGTCATCAGCGCCGTCGGCGAGCAGGCTCTGGAACGCCTCGGCGAGATGTGGTGGCCGGGTTTCGCACTGCCGGCACAACTCGGCCGTCCGGATGTGAGCCGTCAGCAACTGGCCATCTTCTCCGACGGCACGATTCGGTTCAGCGCCAAAGTGAATTCGCGCATGACGGCGAGATACGACTTCCGCCGCTTCCCGCTCGACAGTCAGACTCTCGAGATCGTGCTGCAGACGGGGAGGCCCAACGTGGACCATCTCCTGATCGAGGAAGCTTCCGCTTGGGCCGGACTGGCGCGCGACTTCGAGGTTCCTGAATGGGACGTCCGCGGGTTCGCTACGAGTTTGAAGCACGGAGCAGGCTTCACGCAGTTCGTGATCCAGCTCGAGACCAGACGCCGGGCCGGTTTCTATTTCTGGAAGATTCTCCTGCCGCTGGTCATCATCGTCTGCGTGGCGTGGTCGACGTTCTGGATGACCCGCGACGTCCTGGCCCAGCGCCAGCGGCAGTCGGCCACGGCGATCCTCACGGTCATCGTGTTCCAGTTCATCGCGGCCGAGGATCTGCCCCGGGTCGCCTATCTCACGTTGATGGACGCAGTGATCCTGTGGACCTACGTCTGTATCTGCTTCACACTTCTGACCAACGTCGTCAACAAGCGCCGATTCCGCAGCAGCGAGGAACTGGGCCTCGCGGCCGATCGCAAAGGCCGCCGGTTGTATGCCGTGACGTATCTCCTCGGTGTCGTTGCGATTCTCGGTCTGCAGGCCGTCATCTAGCTAGCCCTGGGTTTCAACCCAGGGTCGCCTTCGGCGACCGGTGGGCGGGCAAGGCCCGCCAAAAGGCACAGGGTTGAAACCCTGAGCTATACGCGATCGTCCCTCCGAGACGAAGAGCAGGCGGGACGCCTGCGGTCCCAGCAAAAAGAAGCGCTTGGCTGTCCAGGCACGGGACGTAGCGGTCGACGAGATCTTGCATCAGTGGTGATCGGCGCGTTTCGAGGGCTTTCGCATCTCCCTGCGAAGCTGCGTGAGACGCTCCCGCAGAGGACGCCAGTACTCCACGTCGGCCTGGCGCTCGGCCTCCTCCTCGTCCCGCAGGGCGCGGGCAAGCGTTCCGCTCTCCGCGGGCTCCGAGACCGCCAGCTCGAGAAGTGGCCGCTCGGCCCGGATCTCTTCGTACGTCTCCGGGTGATGCCGGACGGCTTCCACGAGCAGCTCGGGGTTGCGCAACTGCCGCAGCCAGAAGACGACCTGCTCCGGGCTCGGGCGCTCACGGCTACTCAGGTAGTTGACGTCCACCAGTCGGCGGATCATCGGCCAGTCCTTGTCGCGCTGTGTCTTCTTGGCAGCGACCAGATCCGGCAACGACAGGACATCCAGGGTGTCGTCCACGAGCTCGAACGTCGTCCGTCGCTTCCAGAGGTCGTTGAAGGGCTCGACGCCACGCATCCGCGCCATCACGTCGATGTGCAATCCGTCGACGTCGGGGTGCCGGCAGCGGAAGTGAACGGCCAGTCCCTCGTCGAGATACTCCGGCTCGAACGGGGGGACGGCGATCACCTGTGCTCGGAGGTCGTCGAGCGCCGTGGCCAGGCGGTCGAGGTTGGCGTCCTCCGGCAGCAAGGCAAGGTCGAGGTCGCGGCTAAACTCCGCTGCGCCGTATAACACGCACGCCTGGCCGCCCATCAACAGGTGCTCGACCCGACGTTTCCGGATCATAGAAAGGGCTTTGCGGATCGGGTTCGGGATCAAGGGAACCTCCCATCGACACGTAGTGATGCCAGAGCTTGGCGCTCTCGTTCCACCGTTCTTCAGGGGTCATCTGATACCAGGCGACCCACTCCGGCTCCCAGATGTCTTCGGGCTCGATCATGGGGCTGAGCCTACCAGACCAGGGCTCAGAAAGGCCACAGGGGGAGGACGCTGGCTGCTAAAGTGGACGCCGTGCTGGAGACACTGTTTACGACTCTCTTCAAGTACCGCCCCGTCGTCTTCGAGGACGGACGCTTCGCCTTCGAGGCTGGGCGTCCGTTCGTCGTCCTGACGCTCGGTCTGGCGCTCGCCCTGGTGACGGTTGTGATCTACCTGCGGCAGCGCCCGCGCGTCGGGAACCGGCTCGTGGCTTTCTTCGCCGCCCTGCGCTTGCTCGCGATGGCGCTGTTCGTCTTCGTCCTCCTCCGGCCGGTGCTACGGATCTCCACCGCAGTGCCCGGCGAGAACTTCCTCGCCGTCCTGATCGACGACTCCCGCAGCATGCAACTGGCCGGCGAGGGTTCGGCGAGCCGCGGCTCCCAAGCGCTTGGCGCGTTTACCGCCGAGACGAGCGAGCTGCGCCGGCGCCTTGAGGAGCGTTTTACCCTGCGCTACTACCGTTTCTCCGACACCGTCACCCGCATGGACCCGGCGCGTCCGCTCGCCTTCGAAGGCCGCTTGAGCGACCTCGGCTCCGCCCTGGAGCACGTGCGCACCGACCTCGCGGGCGTCCCGCTGGCGGGAGCGGTGCTCGTCACCGACGGCGCCGACAACGCCGACGCCAGGCTCACCGAGCCCTTGCTCCAGCTCGCCTCGCGCGCCGTCCCGGTCTATACCGTCGGCCTGGGCGAGGAGCGCTTTCGCCGCGACGTCGAGCTCGGTCGCATCGAGGCTCCGAAGCGCCTTCTCAAGGGCTCGGCCTTCACCGTCGACGTGATGGTCGAGCAGGAGGGCTTCGACGGCGAAACCCTCGTCTTGAACGTAGAAGAAAACGGAGCCCTGGTCGCGACCCGCGACGTCACCTTCGGCCGCGGTCAGGGCGCGACGTCGGTACGGCTGAACCTCCAGGCCGACGACGAGGGGGCCATGGGCTACCGCTTTTCGATCGCGGGCGACGAGCGCGAGCGCATCACCGAGAACAACGCCCGCGACCTCCTGCTCCAGGTCGAGGATCGCCGCGAGAAGATCCTCTACGTCGAGGGCGAGCCCCGCTTTGAGGTCAAGTTCCTGCGCCAGGCGGTCGCTGAGGACAAGAACGTCCAGGTCGTGGTTCTGCAGCGCACGGCGGAGAAAAAGTACCTGCGCCTGGGCGTCGACGATCCGCTGGAGCTCCTCTCCGGGTTTCCGTCGACGCGCGAGGAGCTCTTCGCCTATCGCGGCCTCATCCTGGGCAGCGTCGAGGCGGGCTTTTTTTCGGACAACCAGCTGCGGATCATCGAGGAGTTCGTGAGCCAGCGGGGCGGGGGGCTCCTGCTGCTGGGCGGACGTCGAAGCTTCGCCGCGGGCGGCTACCAGGGTACGCCGCTTGAGAGCCTGAGCCCGATCGTGTTGGAGGATCCCTCGGCGGGGGAGGGCTTCCTGGCGGAGGTCACGGTGCGTCCCACCCAGCCGGGCCTGGCCCATGCCGTCCTGCAACTGGGCGCGGACCCCGAGGCCTCGCAGGAGCGCTGGCAGACGCTCCCGCCGTTGACGAGCCGGCATCCGCTCTATCGTACGAAGCCCGGGGCCAGCCTCCTCCTTACGGGGAGCCCGGCGGCGATTGCGCTGGACGAAGACTCCCAGGAAATCCGGGCCGACGAGTTGGCAATCCTCGCCAGCCAGCGCTACGGACGGGGCCGGGTCATCGCCTTCACGGTCCAGGATTCCTGGCTGTGGCAGATGCACGCCGACATACCGCTCGAGGACATGACCCACGAGCGGCTCTGGCGGCAGATGCTTCGCTGGCTGGTGAGCACGGTCCCGCGGCAAGTGGCGCTCGAGACGTCGGGGAGCCTGGTCGCTCCCGGAGAGCCGGTCACCTTGCGGGCCGAGGTCAAGGATGCGGCCTACCTCGGGTTGAACGGTGCCAGGGTCGAGGCCACCGTCATCGATCCGACGGGCCGGGTGGAGACGGTTCCCCTCGAATGGACGGTCGAGCGCGACGGCGAATACGAGGGCACCTTCGTCCCCGGGATGTTGGGTCCTTATGAAGTGAGCGTCTCGGCCGAGCACGCCGGCCAGAGCGTCGGCAGTGACGAGGTGCGCCTCTTGGCCTCGGAGTCGACGGCCGAGTATTTCGGCGCGGAGATGAACGCACCGCTCCTGCGCCGCATCGCCGAGGAGACCGGGGGACGCTTCTACACCGCCGAAAACGCCTCAGACCTCGCCGAGGACGCCCGGTTCACCAAGAGCGGCAAGACGGTGGTGGAGACCTGCGAGCTGTGGGACATGCCCGTCGTCCTGCTGCTGCTCTTGGGATGGATCTCGGCCGAGTGGGGACTGCGGCGCCGCCGGGGGTTGCCGTGAAGATCTTGCTCCGGGCGTTGGTCTTCTTCTCCCTTGGTTGCCTTTCCCCGGCCACCGCGCCGGCGCAGAATCCCCTGGCCGAGCCGTCCGCGGACGACGTTTCCGTCGACGACGGCCTTCCTCATGAGCTCTACTTTTCCCGTGCGATCTACACGAGCCTACGGATGGGCCGGCCGACCTGGGCGATCGATTATCCCAAGGCCGACCGCCAGTTCCTGATCGGTTTGAAGAAGCTCACCGGGATCGACGCCTCCGGTGCCGAGCACCCGATGCGCCTCGACGACCCGGCCCTGCGCCGGTATCCCCTCCTCTACGCCGTGGAGGTGGGCTACATGGCGCTCACCGAGCCGGAGCGCCAGGGGCTGCGCGACTATCTCCTCGCCGGGGGGTTTCTGATCGTCGACGACTTCTGGGGCACCTGGGAGTGGAGCAACTTCGAGCAGGAGATCCGCTTGGTGCTGCCGGAATGCTCGATCGTCGAAGTCCCTCTCTACCACCCGGTCTTTCACGTCTTCTACGACCTGGAGGAGATCGTCCAGGTTCCCAACGTCCGTCAGGGAATCATGGGTGGACCGACCTGGGAGCAGGACGGCTATTTCCCGGCCTTCCGGGGCATCCTCGACGAGAACGGGCGCCTGATGGTGGCCATCAACTGGAACAGCGACCTGGGCGACGCCTGGGAGTGGGCCGAGAATCCCTGGTATCCGTTGCGCTTTTCGACCTTCGCCTATCAGCTGGGTGTGAACCTCATCGTCTACGGCATGAGTCATTGAGGGGGGCGACGCCCGCCGACGGTTCGAGCGTGGGGAGTCGGTGGAAATCGTCCTCTTGGCCGCGGGCGGGAGTGCTGGGAGCGCCGGCGTCCCGCCGGCTCCGCGGGCGACGCCCGCGGCGTCGATCGCCGCTCCGGGCCGTGTCAAGCCCCCGCGAGCCTCGAGCCGCTTCGAAAGCGCAGAGCAGGGTTCTCCGGGGACGCCAGGATCAACAGCATTGCCTGCCGCCGAGGCGCCGGGACCTGCCATCCACCTGGGGATGGCCGGCATCGACATCGCTCTCGCAGCCGAATCGGTTGAAGCCCCCGGGAGGTGCCTGCTAGACTCGGGTCATGAGGCCGCCACCTCCCAACTACGGACGCTTCGATTCGGAGCAGAACGCTCTCCAGGCCGTCGTCCAGCGCCTGGTGGACGCCTTGCATCCGTTGAGCGTCTATCTCTTCGGCAGCCGAGCCGAAGGCCGCGCCCGTCCGGACAGCGACTTTGACCTGGTCGTGGTCTTCGACGACGAGGCGCCCAACAGCGACGCTGACTACGACGAGGTCTATGCTCCCTTGCTCGACATGGACATCGGCTGTGACGTCATCCCCTGCCGTTCGTCGGTGTTCCGCAGGATCCTGCAAGATCCGACGAACCCCTGGCGGACGTCCTGGTCGTCGGCCAAGAGAGTCTATGGACAACCAGCGTGAACGTATCGAGGCCTTCCTCCAACTGGCCACGGAGGAGCTTGGAGTCGCGACCGGGCTCGTCGAGGAAGCACCACGCCAATGCGCCTACCTCCTGCAGCAGGCTGCTGAAAAGATGGCGCGAGCGATTCTGACGGCGGCGGACGTACAGTTCGGCCCGGGGCACAATCTGGGGCAGATGGCGGGCGCCCTTCCCGAGGACCATCCCTGGACGGAGAAGATCCGATCCCTGAACAAGCACTCGCCAGCCGCAACCCGATACCGCTATCCGACTCCGGAGGGGCAGCTTCTCGAGCCGCCCAGCACCCGGAGGCTCGCGCAGGACGTCCGGGAGCTCACCGACCTGCTGGAAGAAGCTCGTCGGTTCCTCGGCCGAGAGCGCTAAAAAGGCGGATGCCGGCAAGAGCCTCACGCCTACGGCGTGGATGATCGGGCGTCGCTGAAAACCACCACCCGGCGTTGCCTCCAAGGTCCTCAGCCCGCCGCCCGGCAGGCCCTCGCCCAGTCCGCCCTCAATGCCGCCGTCGTCCGGGTCACCGGTCCCGGCGGACGCCCTCCTCAAGGAGGACGTCGAGCGTCACCTCGCCGAGGGAGTCACGTTCCGAGGACGAGCGTCTCGGAGTCCTGGGTTGGCTTGGCGCTGAGCCACCGAGAGGCTGCCGCTCAACGAGCGCCTCTCCTCCATGCTTTCCTGTCTTTCTTGTCATGCCTTTTGTCTTTCTTGCCTTCTGGACGAAGCCCGCGACCGGAAGTGGTTCCCGAGAAAACGTTCCAGTTCGCCTCGTGCTCGGTATGATCGCCTTCCGAATCTACCGCTCAGGTCAAATCACCTGGGACCTGGTTCGAGAGGTCAGTGGGCAGGAAGAAGAAGAAAAAGACATGGCAAGAAAGGCAAGAGGCAAGAAAGGCAAGAGCGCCTCAGCCGCAGTCGAGTAGCCAGGAGGACGTTGCCGTCCCCCCAGCCCTCTAAGGGCGTCCGCCGTTGAACGTCGCAAGCGAAAGCCATATGAGTTCCTGTCCGCCAGGGTCTCCGCCACGGGTTCGGTACCTGCAACTAGACCGGGGAGCGTACCGACTGCGAGCTGGTGACGATAAACCCCAGCTCCTGCCCCCAACACCTTTTGGTTCAAGCCTATCAGCCACTTTGGCTTGTGCCGCTTTACGATCCTTATACAGGTTCACAATCTGTTTACCTTAGTCGCTGCCAGACCCTATCCCGGCTTGTGGCTTCCAGGAAGATCGGCTCCTCACGGATCCGACCCGGTGCATCTGCACCTCAGTGCCTTGTCCCGCCCGCTCCTTATTCAGGACGGTAGGCTCACCCAGCAGTATGGGTGGTTCTCTCAGACTTGCATGGGAAATCAACTCATGGTACACTGGAGAACAACTCCTTTATTCAAAAGCGGCATCGAGCCGATTGGGATAGAAATGCGACGCGCGCACCTTTAGGGTCCGGTGGTCGAAT
>CBDUYN010000231.1:0-13869 GCA_965371445.1 uncultured bacterium
AGAGCTTCTCGTCCCATTCGTCGACGAGCACGAAAGCCTCGCGGGCGATGTTGCCGTTGACGAGCTCCATGAAGTCGGCGAGTTGTTCGTGGTCCTCCGGAGTCAGGATGAGGTGCTGGTGGTTGGAGAGCATGGCTCCGAAGTGGACGTCGACCGGGTAGAGCTCCTGGGCACGGGCCAGGATGCCCACGACGATCTTGGCGAAGTATCTGGTGGTGGGGAGGAGGAACATACCGCGGAGGGTCCGGGTGGTCGTCTCGACGGTGGTTCCTGGTGGGAGGTAGAGCTCAGGCCTGGGCATGCGGGTGCTCCGTCTTGAGGAGCCTTCGGCGGCCCCGCCCCGTGCGGGTCTGTGACACAGCCCCCCAAGGAGCGTGGTCACGCCGCGTACAGCTCGCGTACACCCCTATAAAGACGGAAAGTGGCGCTGGGCTCTGACATCGATCTACTGTGAAATCCGTCACAGTCCCTGTAGGAGCGCCGGAAGAGTGAAGGTGCGAGAGTGCCAAAGTGGGTGGGACGGAGGGGAGGGTGGCCGACGGAGGGTGGCCTCCTCGTGGGTCGCTTGGACCGGGAGGGGGTCGTGCGTCAGGGCTGTGGGAAGCCTGAGCAGGGTGGCCGACGGAGGGTGGCCTCCTCGTGGGTCGCTTGGACCGGGAGGGGGTCGTGCGTCAGGGCTGTGGGAAGCCTGAGCAACTTGACAGGGGCAGCGTGGCGCGGTAGCCTCCCCGGAGGAGTTTGAGAGAGACTCCGCAGGCCGACTGGGAAGCCCGTCCGGGGTGGACGTTGGCCACGGTGAGGTTTGGTAATCGATCGCGAAAGTGCCGGCTCGCCATTTCGACAAACCAGAGCCGGCGGCGCCGGCTCCGACAAATTGGGGGTCCCCAATGAAAAACAGTGCCTGTACGAGCGCGCCTCTGGCGCGGCGAATTCTGCTGTCTCTGCTCATCGCCTTGTGCCTGTGCGGCGTTGCCGCCGCTCAGCAAGACTCGGTGTGGGTCACGATGGGAAACGATCTCTTCGACCGGCTGACCAAGACGCCGGGAGTCCTGACCCAGGCCCTGCCGCCCAAGGCATTCGCCGCCAGGGACGGCGTGGTGGTCACACGCTTGCCGGCCCACGAGCTGAGGGCCGTTTCCAACCTCAGCCACGCGGCCTTCCGCCGCTGCGGTGGCTTCATCGTCCACGACTCGTTCGAAGAAGCCACCGCGGCCATGGAAGCCGCAACGCGGATCATCTACAAGACGGCGCCGAGCGACTTCACGATCGACCAGCAGACGACGGTGAACGCGCTCCATCCGTTGATGGACAAGGCCAACATCCTGTCGACGATGACCACCCTGTCGGCCTACACCAACCGCTACTACCAGTACACCTCGGGCCAGCAGTCGGCGCTGTGGATCCGCGACCTCTGGCAGGGCTACGCCACCGGGCGCTCCGACGTGACCGTCACCACCTACGACCACGGCAGCTACGTGCAGCCGTCGGTCATCCTGACGATCGACGGCACGAGCCTGGCGTCGGAAGTCGTCGTCCTGGGCGGTCACCTCGACTCGATCAAGAGCGGCGGCATGACGACGGGCACCGTCGCTCCCGGAGCCGACGACAACGCCTCCGGCATCGCCGCGCTCTCCGAGGCCATCCGGGTGCTGATGGACGACGGCTGGATCCCCGACCGGACGGTGAAGTTCATGGGCTACGCGGCCGAGGAGGTCGGCCTCCTGGGCTCCGGCGACATCGCCACCGACCACTTCAACGCGGGCACCGACGTCGTCGCCGTCATGCAGCTCGACATGACCGACTACATGGGATCGGTCGAGGACATCGTCCTGATGGACGACTACACCCACCCCGATCTGAACGCGTTCATCGGTGACCTGATCGACGCCTACCAGTCGTCGCTCTTGTGGACCTACTCGACCTGCGGCTACGGTTGCTCCGACCACGCCTCGTGGCACAACAAGGGGTATCCGGCGTCGATACCCTTCGAATCGAGGATGGGGCAGTACAATCCGAACATCCACACGAGCAACGACACGGTGGCCTTTCTGGGCAACCAGGCCGACCACGCCCTCAAGTTCTCGAAGCTGGCGCTCTCCTTCGCCGTCGAGACCGGAATGGCGGGCTGCCTGCCGGTCGCCGTCGCCGACGCCGGTCCGGACCAGGTCATCAACGACGGCGACTCGACCACCATCGGCACGCCGGCCCTCGCCGGCCACACCTACTCCTGGTCGCCGGGCGGCGCGACGACGGCCGAGGTGCTCGTCTCGCCGAGCGTGACCACGGTCTACACCGTCACCGCCACGACGAGCTGCGGCAGCAACAACGACCCGGTCACCGTCACCGTCGTCCCGGCGGGACAGAACGGTCCGCAGACCGCGGTCTACGACGCTGGCCTCGGCGCCCCCCAATGCGCCGTCGCCGGTAGCTCCTGCGACTCGCTGGCGCTGCTCGACGGCCGCGCCAACCTCGGCCCGGAGCCCAACCAGCCCAACACCCTGGACAGCTGCACCGACGGCGCCTCGGGCACCTACCACTCCGACGAGTCGAACGACAAGATCGTCGTCTCGACCCTCGACAGCCTCGACATGACCGAGGGCGCGACCGTACAGATCGACGCCACGGTCTGGGCCTACTCGACGGGCTCCTCGGACAGCCTCGACCTCTACTACGCGGCCGACGCCAACAGCCCGTCCTGGATCTACATCACGACGCTCAACCCGCCGGCGGGGGGTACGCAGACCCTGTCGACGACCTACACGCTGCCCAGCGGCACCCTGCAGGCGGTGCGGGCCAACTTCCGCTACCAGGGCTCTGCCAGCTCGTGCGGCAGCGGCAGCTACGACGACACCGACGACCTGGTCTTCGCCGTCAAGGCCGCCGGCGGCTGCACCGGCGACGCCGACTGCGACGACGGCGCCTACTGCAACGGCGCCGAGACCTGCAACGCCGGCACCTGCCAGGCGGGCACCCCGGTGGCCTGCGACGACGGCGTCGCCTGCACCGACGACGTCTGCAACGAGGGCACCGACTCGTGCGACTTCACCACCAACGACGCCAACTGCTCGAACGGCCTCTTCTGCGACGGCGCCGAGACCTGCGACGCCGTCCTCGGCTGCCAGGCGGGCAGCACCGTCGACTGCGACGACAGCGTCGTCTGCACGGCCGACTCCTGCAACGAGGGCACCGACTCTTGCGACAACACGCCGAACCACGCGTCGTGCTCGAACGGTGTCTTCTGTGACGGCGCCGAGGTCTGCGACACGGTCAACGACTGCCAGGCGGGGACGCCGCCCAGCTGCGACGACGGTGTGGGCTGTACGGTCGACTCCTGCAACGCGGGCACCGACTCGTGCGACAACACGGCGGACGACGCGAGTTGCGACAACGGCCTCTTCTGCGACGGCGTCGAGACCTGCGACACGGTCGCCGACTGCCAGAGCGGCAGCGATCCGTGTCCCGGCGAGACCTGCGACGAAGCCGGTGACGTCTGTGTCTCCTGCGCTCCGTCGGGGGCGTCGTGCACCTCGAACAGCGAGTGCTGCTCGGACAAGTGCCGCGGCAAGAGCGGCAGCAAGACCTGCCGGTAAGGCAAACCGCGGCGACAGACTGTCGTCGGGCCAGTATCGGCCTGGCGGCAGATCCCAGGGGGCCGCCGCCGAGGACGCCCTCTGGGACGCCGACGAAAGCGTCGGATGCGGATGGATGGTGAGGCCCATGTCCCCGGCCGTGCAGCCCGATGCTCTTGAGGTGCCGATGCTCTTGAGGTGCCGCTGCTCTTGAGGTGCCATCCAAATCACAAGCCCCCCTAGGAGGTGCCAGCCGAATCACAACTCCTTTGTTTTCAACGACTTACGCCAGATCCCGCCCACTGAGGGGCGCCTCTCTGGGGGCGAAATCAGGCCTCACGAGCGTGGCGAACGGCCAAGGCGCTCGTTTCGGGCGAGATTTGGCCTTGAGATCCCCTCAGATGGCGCTCGACAGGCCGTCCGAAGACGAAAATGGCAAAGTAGCGAGGATCGAGACGCAGCTCTCCCTGGCTGAGACCGGAGAGTCGCTCATCAGCCCCACGACGACACAGCGGTGGAGGTGGCGCCAGCTGCCCCCCGACGAACGGCCAGGCCCTCGGAAAGCACCCCTGGGGAAACGCTGCCCGTAGGAGGTGCCAGCCAAATCACAACTGCTTCGTCGACCGAAGGGGAATGCCGCGCGACCGATCCGATCCTGGCGGCCTGGGTTCGGCGAACCGATTCGTTTTCCGTGTACCGACCCGTCTTGCGCATGCAACGTCCGGGGATGGTTCTCAAGGTCGTCGACCTTCTACGACAGGGGCTTCTCGACGTCGAAAGGGATCGTCGTGGGTTGGAGGATTTCTTGCGTTGGGTCGACGGGTGGCGTCCGGAGAGCAAGTCGGAAATCCGTCGTTTGATCGGTTACCTGCGCACGACGTATCCCCAGACGACCGTCTGGGACGTCGTCACGTTCTAGCTGTCGACAGGAAGTCAGAGACGAAGAACGACAAAGAAAAGACGGAGATCGGAATCGGACGACGACCATGAGACGTACGCACAGACCCACAGGGTCTGTTCCCAACCCCAAGGGGGTTCAAGATCAAAGCCACGCCGCGCGCCGGCCTAATCCCTGGTCCACACCGGCAACCCCCGTCCCGGGGTCCACGGCGAGCCGGCCTCCTCCATCTCCTGGTGCAGCGCGTCGAGCCCGACGCGCAGCTCCTGGTACCCCGCCAGCACCCCCTCGAACGCTTCCGCCGCGATCTCGTAGTCGCGCCGATGGGTCGTGGTCGGCGCCGAACGGAATCTCCAGTTGGTGTCGACCGTACGACCGATACGGCGCACGATCGACGGCAACACCGGCTCGACGCGCCGACGCACGGTTCGGTCCCCCAAAAGCTCTTGGTCGAGCTCGAAAAGCCGCTGCTCGAGCTGGCGGGCGCGTTCGGCCAACCCCTCGTCCGAACCGGCCGTCTCGTCGAGGGCCCGCTTGACGTAACGCAACTCTTCCTTCATGTCGGCCGCGACCCGCGCGGTCCCCATGACCGCTCGCTGCAAACGACCCGCCTTGCGGTGGAAGGCGCTCAAGGCCGCCCGCTCCTCAGTCGTCATCGTCGCGGCTCCCAGCGGCACGGTTTCGAAGCTTTGCGCTTCGCTCAACCAGGAGAGCTCGCCGTCGACCCGTTTCGCCAGCCGGACGGAATAGGTTCCCGGCACCGCCAGGGGGCCGGCGGTCGACGGTCCCCAGGGGCTTTCGTCGTGTTCGAAAGAAGTCGGCTCGAAGGCCGGATAGCGAAGGTCCCAGGCGACGCGGTGAAAGCCCGGCTTCGCCGGCCCCACGACGCGACGGACCACGTTCTGCTGCTCGTCGAAAACGACCATCAGGACGGCGGGATCCTCCGCCCGGTCCTCGGTGCGCAGCTCGTCCCAGCTCGGATAGCCGACCGGCTCGCCGCGTTTCTGCCGAGCTTTCTCGTCCTCGCGACGCGCATCGTGCCGGCTCTTGTAGCCGTCGCGCAGGTAGTAGGTGAAGACCGCGCCGGCGGGCGGGTTGGGAGCCGTGAAGTAAGCGTCGCCCTGAACCCCCTTCTCCCCCCAGCTCAGGGGCGCGGAGGGAACGTACATCCAGGTCTTCTTCACCGGGAAAAGCGTCGCTTCGCCCGACAGCGTCTCCTCGTCGACGTAGCGCAGGGGCGAATAGTCGTCGAAGATGTAAAACCCTCGGCCGAAGGTGGCGGCCACCAGGTCGTTCTCCCGCTTCTGGATCTCGAGGTCCCGGAAGGCGACGGTGGGGACGTCGCCCTGCAGCTGAATCCACCGTCCTCCTCCGTCGCGGGTGAAGAAGAGGCCGTACTCCGTACCGGCGAAAAGGAGGTTCTCGTCTTCGTGGTCTTCGACGATCGACCACACGAGATGACGATCGACCAGGCCGTCTTCAACGATCGAACGCCAGGTGCGTCCGCGGTCGTCGCTACGCAGGAGATAGGGCTTGAAGTCACCCTGCTTGTGATTGTTGAAAGAGGCGTAGACGCGATCGGCGTCGTGTTGCGAAGCGGTCAGGTCGGTGACGAAGCTCCTCTCCGGCACTCCCGGGAAGGTGTCCTCGGCGCGCCAGCTCTGGCCGCCGTCGTCGCTCACCTGGACCAGGCCGTCGTCGGTGCCGGCGTAGAGCAGGCCCTCGACCAGGGGCGATTCGTCGAGGGCGACGATGCTGCCGTAAAACGACGTGTAAACGTTTTTCCACACCGAATCGACGCTCCACACCGTACCCATCACCTCGAGCTCGTTGCGGTCGAGGTTGCGCGACAGGTCCGGGCTCACCGCCCGCCAGGTGTCGCCGCGGTCGTCGCTACGAAACAGCCGATTGGCCGCGAAGTAGAGGCGCTTCGGCGCGTGCGGGCTGATGAGAAGCGGCGAGTCCCAGTTCCATCGGAGGGGCGCGTCGCCGGCCTCGGGTTGGGGCTGGATGTCGAGGGTTTCGCCGTGTCGCTTGTCGTAACGTACGAGGCCACCGTACTGCCACATCGAATAGAGGACGTTGGGGTCCTCCGGGTCGACACGGGTCTGGTAGCCGTCCCCGCCGACGGTGATGAACCAATCGCTGTTGCGGATGCCATGCATCGTCGCGGTACGCGACGGCCCGCCCTCGGTGTCGTTGTCCTGGGTGCCGCCGTAGAGGTTGTAGAACGGGACGTCGTTGTCGATGCCCACGCGGTAGAATTGGGTCACCGGCAGGTTGTCGACGTAGCGCCAGGTCGAGCCCCGGTCCCAGCTCTCGTAGATGCCGCCGTCGCAGCCCACCTGCAAGTAGTCCGGATCCTCGGGATCGAAGACGACGGCGTGGTTGTCGACGTGCTTGCGGGGGGAGCCCAGCCCTCGCCAGCTCTTGCCGCCGTCGTCGGAAACGTGGAGCCAGACGTCGGCCTGGTAGAGGCGGCCGGCGACGTGGGGGTCGGGGTAGATCTCCATGTAGTACTGGGGATCGCCGGGCACGTAGTCGCTCATCTTCTTCCAGCTCTCGCCCCGGTTCGAGGAACGGTAGAAACCCGAGTCGTCGTCGGCCGCCGCGACGGTGGCGTAGACGACGTCCGGATTCTGAGGCGAGAGGGCCAGGCCGATGCGGCCGACGTCCCCGTCGGGCAGACCCTGGGTCAGCGTCTTCCAGGTCTTGCCGGCGTCGGACGACTTGTAGATCCGCGACTCGGGTCCACCCGCGACCACGGTCCACTGGTGACGCCGCCGCTGGTAGGAGGTGGCATAGACCACGTCGGGATTCCGGGGATCGAGGACCACGTCGGAGATTCCGGTGTTCTCCGAGACGTCGAGCACCCGCTCCCAGGTCGTCCCGCCGTCGGCGCTCTTGTAGAGGCCGCGCTCCCCTCCCGGCGCCCACAACGGCCCCTGGGACGCCACGTAGACGACGTCGGAGTCGCGGGGGTCGAGGACGATCTTGCCGATGTGCTCGGAGGCCTCGAGCCCCATCCGCGTCCAGCTTTCGCCACCGTCGAGGCTCTTGTAGACGCCGTCGCCCCAGCCGACGCTGCGCTGGCTGTTGTTCTCGCCCGTCCCCACCCAGACGACCTGCGGATTCTTCGGGTCGACCGTCACGCAGCCGATGGAGTAGGAGGCCTCGTCGTCGAAGACCGGGGTCCAGGTGGTGGCGTTGTTGACCGTCTTCCAGACGCCGCCCGAGGCGACGGCGACGTACCAGACGCTCCGGTCGGTCGGGTCGCGGGCGATGTCGGCGATGCGGCCGGACCGGAAAGCCGGGCCGATCGAGCGCAGCTTCAAGCCGGCGAAGGTCTCGACGTTCCAAGGCTCGGGCGTCTCGCCAGCGGCGCCGGCGACGTTCGCGCAAAGGGCCAGAATCAACAGGAACAGGCGGAGGGGCTTCATGGTTTCTCTCATGGCGGCCTATCCTATCCAATGTAGATTGGCCTCGCGAGGCCGCCGTAGGACGAGCGCGAGGAGTTGTTCTCCCCGGACCCCACCCAGACGGTCTGCGGATTCGAGGGATCGACGGCGATGTCGCCCATGATGATCGTCGGCTGCCGGTCGAAGAGGGGCTCGAAGACGGCGTTCGCGACGACTAGATCGTGGAGGGCGGCTGCCATCTTCAAGCCGCGTCGACGGCGGCGAAGAAGGGTAGAGGCTTCGTCGAGGACGTAGTCGGTCGTGAGAAACTGGCGACCGTCCTCGAGTGCCGATCGCCAGAGCATGCTCGCCCGAGCGTGGCAGCCGTCGCTCATATCCATCAGGGCAACCCAGGCGGACGCGTCGATGAAGACGAAGGGCCGCTTCAACACTCGACCGGTCCGTAAACCAGAACCTTCTCGACCGCTTCGCCACCCTCGAGGACGGCCGCTACGAGAGCCCGATCCCGAGCCCGGGAAGACGTTTCTTCACGATGCTCGGAACCCTCGTCGGCGGACGGGTGAGCGTCGGCCTCGCGGCCACCGACACGATCCAGGCCTGCCGCGAGGCCTGCGGCGGACAGGGCTACCTGGCGGAGAGCCGCTTCGCCGCCCTGAAAGCCGACACCGACGTCTTCGCCACTTTCGAGGGCGACAACACGGTATTGCTGCTCTTGGTCGCCAAGGGCATGCTGTCGGGTCTGCGGCGGCGGTTCGGCGACATGGGGATCGTCGGCCTGACCCGCTGGCTGGGCGAGCGCGCCGCCCAGACGCTGATGAAAAAAACCCGGTCACCACGCGCCTCACGTCCGACGAGCACCTCCTGTCGCGCGAGCTTCACCTCGCCGCCTTCCGCTGGCGCGAGGAGCACCTGCTCACCACCGTGGCGCGGCGCCTCAAGAGTCGTCTCGATCGGGGCGTGGAACCGACGGACGCCTTGCTCGAATGCCAGGACCACCTGCTGACGACGGCGAAGGCCTGCGTCGAACGCCAGGTCCTCGAACGCTTCGCGGACGCTGTCGACAAGGTCGACGGCGACGCCGAACGGGCGGTCCTTTCGCAGGTGTGCGATCTCTTCGCGCTCTCGCGTCTGGAGGCGGACCGGGGGTTTTTTCTCGAGACGGGATGGATCGAGCCGCCGAAGTCGCGGGCGATCCGTTCCCTGGTGCTGCGTCTGTGTGGCGAAGTGCGAGAGCAGGCGCGTCCGCTGGTCGACGCCTTCGGCATCCCGGACGATCTCCTGGCGGCGCCGATCGCCCGTTGAGTCAGGAAGATCGGCATAAAGGCTCGCCTGCCTCCGGCGGACGGCAGCACGGCCAGCGCCCGGCTTACCACTCGAGGTCGAGGGGGCCGGCGAGAAACGCCATGAGCGGAGCCGCCTTCTGGCAGAAGGCCAGGTAGCGGTCGAGGAAGTCGCTGCGGGTCGCCGCCTTCTCGGTAAAGTCCTGGACCAGGATGTACTCCTTTTTCTTCAGGTCCTCGATCTGCGGATGGTCGGGGTCGAAGCCCTTGGGGGCGCGCTTCAACGCCGCGCCCTCGAAGCGGCAACCCCGCTCGAGGTCGCCGGAGGAGGTCGCCTGGTGCCAACCGTCGGGATCGGCGACGATCCGCTCCCGGATCTTCCTGAGGCTCGCCGAATCGGGAGCCTTGACGCCGGCACCGCCGAAGACGAGCCCCGGCTCCAGGTGGAGGTAAAAACCCGGCGCGTGGATGTCGCGCCCCGCCTTCACGTGGCGAAACTGGGCCGCGGCGTGGGTCTTGTAGGGCGACTTGTCTTTGCCGAAACGTACGTCGCGGTAGATGCGGAACATCGAGCCGCCCACGGGACGCGAATCGGCCCGCATGTGGGGGCTCACCGAGCGCAGGGGCTCGTCGAAAGCGGCGACGAAGGCGAGCAGAGGCTCCTTGACGCCGGACTCGTAGCGCGCCTTGTTGGCCTGAAACCAATCGCGGTTGTTGTTCTCCTTGAGCTCGCGCAGGAAGTCGAAGAGCTCCGGACCCAGGATCTCCGGCATGGCATGGGCCTCCTTGTGCGGTTACCGTCTGTGGCGGGCCAGCTTACTCCAACTCGTCCGCTATTCCGCGGCCACCAGGGCGAGGAGGTTGCCGTCGGGATGGACGGCGAGGCGCGTGAGATCCTTCAGCCCATGATCGGCGAGGTCTGCCACTAATGTCCAGGCCTTCTCGCCCGGCTTTGCCACGTAGAGGACGCTGCCGTCGGCCATCCACAGCTCGCCGGAAGGCGAGAAGGTGAAGTCTTCGCGTTCGGGAAGGGTCGCGAGGATCGTCTCGACCTTGCCCGTAGCGACGTCGACGCGCCGGATCTTCCAGTCGCCATCGCTGACCTTCTGGACGAAGGCGACCTCCTCGCTTCCGGGAACGCGCTTCAAGGCGCGTCCGACGTTGCGGGCGAGGATCTTGCCAGGGCCTTTGCCCGGTACCGCTTTCTGCAAGGTGGGTGGTTCGCCGAGGACGAAGAGGACGAGGTTTTCGGCGTCGCTCCAGGCGTGGTAGCCGACCGGCGAGACGTCGGGCAAGAGAAGGGACGGCTCGCCGCCGTCCATCGGAAAACGCCACAGCCGCTGGCGCGAATCGGCCTCGACGCGCACGACCGAGATCGCGTCCTCGCCGGGGACCGGGGTCGGCGAGTATTCGCTCTCCGGGGTCTCGCGGAGCTTCCGGCGCTTCTTTCCACCGAGACCGTAGACCCAGATGTCGGCTTGCCCCTTCTCGTCGATCGACGTGTAAAGGAGCATCTCCCCACCGGGGCTGAAGGCGGGCTGGTTGTCGTAGCCGGGACGGTTCGTGACGTTCGTGGGCTTGCCGAGCTGGACGACCTCGGCGTCGCGGCGGATCTCGGCCAGGTGGATTTCGGTGCCTGGTGGGGCGTCCTGGGCCGCGGCAGGTGCGGCGGGCGGGATCGCGAGGAGCGCTGCGACGGACAGGAGTTGCGTCATCTTCATGGGGTTCATCTCGCCGGGATGCTATCACCGCCCCCCTGCTGGCTCCCGTCGTGAGCCTCTACCGGCCCACGGAACGCTCCCTTGGGGACTGTCGGCTGGCTCCTCTCCGGCCACGAGCTCGTCCCACGCCGGCCCGAGCGCTGAGCGCTGGCGACGCGGAGCGTCGTCACCAGCAAGGGCTCTTCGCGTCAGGAAAGGGAAATCTCCGGATGGCGGAGATCCTCGCATCCCGCTATACTCCGCCGCCATGGCCAAGAAGGGACAGCTGACCCCGATGCTGCGCCACTACATGGAGGTGAAGGCGAAGTACCCCGACGCGATCCTCCTCTACCGGATGGGCGACTTCTTCGAGATCTTTTTCGACGACGCGATCCAGGCCGCCCCGATCCTCCAGGTGACGCTCACCGCCCGCCACAAGGGGAGCCCTTCCGAGGTGCCGATGTGCGGCGTGCCCCACCACGCCCTCCAGGGGTATCTCGCGCGGATCGTCAACGCGGGTCTCAAAGCGGTGATCTGCGACCAGGTCGAGGACCCCGCCGAAGCCAAGGGGCTCGTGCGGCGCGAGGTGGTGGGCGTCGTCACCCCGGGCACCGCCAGCCAGCCGGATCTGCTGGAAAGCAAGGAGGAGAACCTCCTGGCGAGCCTCGTCTGGAACGGCGACGCCGGCGCCGGGGCTTTCCTCGACATCTCGACCGGAAGCTTTTTCGTCCGCCGCTGGGGCGACGAAGACTCCGTCCTCGAGGACCTGGGCGTCCTGCGTCCGAAGGAGGTCCTCTTCGAGCCCGAGACGCTTCCCAAGGCGATCGACGAGTGGATCGGCGCCGAGGTGCTCTGCAAGACTCCCCTGGAGGAGGACGTGCTGCTCGACCGCCGGCAGGCTGCGGAGCTTCTCTGCACCCAGTTCGGCACGAAGACGCTGCGCGGCTTCGGTCTGGAGGACGGCGAGCCCGCGACCTATGCCGCGGCGGCGGCGCTCGCCTACGCCCAGAAGACTCAGCAGAGCGACCTGGGGCACATCAGGGGCCTCGCGGTGCGCGACACCCGCGACACCATGGCGCTCGATTCGACGACGCTGGTGAACCTGGAGGTCTTCCGCAACCAGCGCGAGGGGACGAAGCGAGCGACGCTCCTCTCCGTCGTCGACCGCACCGTGACCCCCGCCGGCGGACGGCTCCTGCGTGACTACCTGCGCCAGCCGCTGCTCGATCCGCAAGCGATCGTCCGCCGCCACGACGCCGTCGCCGAGCTGGCGGCGGAGAGCTCGATGCGCGAGTCGCTGCGCGAATGGCTCGCGCAGCTCGGCGACCCCGAGCGTCTCCTGAGCCGGGCTGTGCTCGGCTCGCTCACTCCACGCGAGGCCGCGGCGCTTCGCGACGGGCTCTACCAGGTGCCCGACATCCTGGCCTCGATTGGCTGCTGCCAGTCGGATCTCCTCCAGGAGACGGCGAAGACCGACCCCGTGGCGGAGCTGGCCGCCGAGCTCGGACGCGTCCTCGTCGCCGATCCTCCCCAGACGTTCAAGAACGGCGGCGTCGTCGCCGAGGAGGTCGACCCGGAGCTCGACGAGGTACGCTCCCTCGCCCAGGACTCGAAGCGCCACATCCTGGCGCTCGAAGAGGAGGAGCGCCAGCAAACCGGGATCCCGTCGCTCAAGATCCGCTACAACAGGGTCTTCGGCTACTACCTCGAGGTCACCAAGGCCAACCTGCACCTGGTGCCCGAGCACTACATCCGCAAGCAGACGCTGGTCAACGCCGAGCGCTACGTGACCCCGGAGGTCAAGGAGCTCGAGGAGAAGATCCTCGGCGCCGAGGAGCGCCAGCTCGAGCTCGAGGAACAGTATTTCGGCGAGCTCCGCCAGGCGATCGTCGCCGCCGGGGAGCCGATCCGCGAGCTCGCCCGGCATCTGGCGCGCCTCGACGTCCTGGTGGGCTTCGCGGACCTCGCGGTCCGCCGGCGCTACTGCCGGCCGCAGGTCACCGGGCCCGGCGAAGCGATCCTGATCCGCGACGGACGCCACCCGGTGGTCGAGGCGACGGGCTCCGACCCCTTCGTCCCCAACGACGTCGAGCTCGACGAGGAGGGCGCGCGCATCGTCGTTTTGACCGGACCGAACATGGGCGGCAAGTCGACGTACCTGCGCCAGGTGGCCTTGACTGTCCTCCTGGCGCAGGCCGGGAGCTTCGTGCCGGCCGATAGCGCCGAGATCGGCGTCGTCGACCGGATTTTCACCCGCGTCGGAGCGAGCGACGACCTGGCGCGGGGCGAGTCGACGTTCATGGTCGAGATGATCGAGACCTCGAACATCCTCCACCACGCGACGCGCCAGAGCCTCGTCATCCTGGACGAGGTGGGCCGCGGCACTGCCACTTTTGACGGCCTGTCGCTCGCCTGGGCGATCGTCGAGTACCTCCACGAGCACCAGTGTCCGAAGACGCTTTTTGCGACCCACTACCACGAGCTGACCGAGCTTTCGACGACGCTTTCCGGGGTGGTCAACCGCACCATGGCGGTCAAGGAGTGGGAAGACGAGATCCACTTCCTGAAGCGGGTCGTCGACGGCAGCGCCGACAAGTCCTACGGCATCCACGTGGCGCGTCTCGCGGGGCTGCCGGCGGAGGTCCTGGAGCGGGCGGCGGAGGTGTTGTCGAACCTCGAGGCCAAGGAGTACGATGTGACCGGCAAGCCGCTCCTGGCCCAGGGAGCGTCGGCTCCGGCCTCGCAGGAGGGCGGCGGCGCGCAGCTGGCGCTCTTTGCTCCCCCCGAGCAGCTCGTCGCCTCGATCCTGCGCGACGTCGACACCAACGAGATGACCCCGCTCGCGGCGCTCAACCTGCTGCACTCGCTGAAGACACGCCTGGGCGGCGGTTGACCGCCTTCGCCCCACTCCGCCTCTTTCTTACGCCAGGGCGCACCCTCGTCCGCCCTTCCGTCGAGGTGCCATCCAAGTCGCAAGCCCTTTGTTATCAACGACTTGGCCAC
>CBDUYN010000232.1:0-13853 GCA_965371445.1 uncultured bacterium
GCCGGGGGCTCGGGCTTGATCATGATCATCCAGCCCGCCAGAGGACCCGGTGTCTGCGAGCGGGCGAGGTGGAGGATCTGCTGGAAACCCCGGGTGGTGATGAGCCCGACCCGGGCTCCCTTGCCCTCCAGGACGGCGTTCGTGGCCACGGTCGTGCCGTGCATCACGTACGCCAGCTCCCGGGCCGCGACGCCGCTCTCCTCGAGAATGCGGTGGATGCCCTGGAGCACCCCCAGGGACGGATCGGCGGGCGTCGACGGAGTCTTCACCCGGTAGAGCGCGCCGCTCTCGTCGTGTACCAGTATCAGGTCGGTGAAGGTTCCGCCGACGTCGACTCCCAAGCGATAGGCCATGGTTCCTCCTACGGTTCGGTGATCTCCGGCGCCGGCCCGGCCGGATGGCTTGACCGGCCAGCGCTTGACATCTAGATGTCTGTACCTTATAACAAATCCGGAGCTCAGGCAAGGAGCCGACCGAAGGATCCCGCTGGGGCGGGTCCTCCCAGCACTTTTTCGCGCTCGTGGAGTAGGAGCACAGAACAGGAGGTAGCAGATGTCGAAACAAAGAATGGCCGTCCTGCTGACGGCTGCCGCGTTCTTGTGGGTCGCCGGGACGGCCCTGGGCCAGTCCGAGGACGCTGCGTCGCAAGAGACGCCGCCGAAGGCCGAGATTTCCGAGGAGATCACGGTCACGGCGCGCCAGACGGAGGAAGCGCTCCAGGACGTGCCGGCGACGGTCTCGGTCCTGACCGACACGCAGATCGAGTCGGTGGGCGTGGCGCGGGCCGAGGACTTCGTGAAGCTGGTGCCGGGCGTGTCGATGGTCAACGCGGCCGAGGTCGGCGACACGCAGGTCAACATTCGCGGTATCAACGGCGCGCGCGACGCGGAGAACAGCTTCGCCTTCATCGTCGACGGTATCCTGATGACGAATCCGGCGGCGTTCAACCGCGAGTACCTGAACCTGCGCCAGATCGAAGTCCTGAAGGGTCCCCAAGGCGCGCTCTACGGCCGCAACGCCGCCGCCGGTGCGGTGATCGTGACGACCCACACCCCGGGCGAGGAGGTCGAGGGCGAGATCCGGTTGTCGATCGCCAACGACGCCACCTACGTCGGCTCGCTTCTCGTCGGCGGACCGATCGGAACACACGGCCGCCACCACTTCCAATTCTTCACCGACTGGCGCACGTCCGACGGTTTCTACGCCAACAGCTTTCAGGGCCGCGACGACATCGTCGACGATTTCCAAAGCTACGACGTCGGCGGCCGGTTGCTGCTCCATCCGGGCGACCGCACGAGCTGGGACATCAAGGCACGCTACGGCGAAGTCGACGCGGCTTCGATCACCTTCAACGCGGCGTTCGCCCTGCCGGATTTTGCCTCGGTGCTCAGTACTCCGGAGTTCTTCGAGGACGTCAACGACCACGAGTTCGTCTTTCAGGCGAACATCGATCCGCAAAACTCGCAGGAGGCCCTCGAATTTTCGATCAAGCTCGACCGTGAGCTCGGCTGGGGAGACTTGACGGCCTGGGTCCTCTACAGCGACATCGAGAATTCGCTTTCCGCCGACGGCACGAGCGGCGCCTTCGGATTTTTCAACACCGAGGAGAACTGCGCCCAGTCGACGGCGGCGCTTTTTGCCGCTGGCGTCGTCCTGCCGCCGCCCCAGTTCCTGGGTCCTGATCCCTTCAATTCGCTCTTCGGACCCTACAGCCCGACGACCTGCGACGGCACCCAGTTCCAGGTACGCAGCCAGGAGGACCTCTCGGCCGAGCTCCGGCTCTCCGGCGAGGCCGGGGAGCGGACGCGCTGGCAGGCCGGCCTCTATTACCTGACGATCGACCGCGAGGTGGGTGTGAACCTCGGGATCGACCGTGGCCTGGGCGTCGTCGAGGAGCTCTTCGTGCCCCAGAGCGGCGCCAACCCGACCGAGCAGCTGGTGCACGACAACTTCAAAAGCGACGTCTTCGCGCTCTTCGGCGCCTTGCGCCGTGACGTCAGCGACGCGGTCGAGCTGTCGCTCGCGCTACGCTACGACCGGGAAGAGCGCGACGTGCGAAACCTCGTGCCCACCGAACCCCGCACGCAGTTCGTCGACTTCACCCTCGACGGCCAGTTCACCGGCGGCGCGCCGCTCAACCCGGGCCTCGATCCCTCGATCAATCCCTCGGGCGAGATCGCACCCAAGAGCGAGACCTTTGACGAGCTCCAGCCCAAGGTGAGCTTCACCTGGGACGCGAGCGACCGCTTCACGCTCTACGGCAGCTGGGGCGTCGGCTTCAAGAGCGGCGGCTTCAACAACCAGGGATCGAGCGCCACGGTCGAGATCTTCTACAACAGCCTGCTCGGCACCGACCTGGTGATCGAGGACCAGTTCGACAAGGAGACCTCCTCGGCCTTTGAGCTCGGCTTCAAGTCCGACGTGAGCGATCGTTTTTACCTGGAGGGCGCCCTCTTCCAGACCGACGTCGACGACATGCAGTTCTTCGAGTTCCTGGTGGGGCCCTTCGGTCTGCTGCGGGTGGTGTCGAACATCGACGAGGTCTCGATTCAGGGCGCCGAGCTCGGCTGGAACGCCCGGGTGACCGACAGCTTCAGCCTCTACGGCGGTTTCGCCTTGACCGACAGCGAGATCGAAGCGAACACCTCGCGGCCCGCGACCGTGGGCAACAAGTCGCCCTACACACCCGAGTACACGGGGAACCTGGCGGCGGAGCTCAGCCGTCCGGCGAACGACCGCTGGTACTGGACGGTGGGCGCCTACTTCACCTTCGTCGGCGAGACCTGGTTCCACACCGTCCAGGACGAGACCCGGGTGACGCTTTTCAACGCCCTCTTTCCCGGCCTCGGCGTCGCCGACTATTCCCTGACCCGGCGCGACAGCTACGAGCTCGTCGACCTCAGAATCGGGATCAATTCGGCGAGCTGGTCGTTGACGGTTTTCGGCAGCAACCTCACCGACGAAGACCACCTCGAAGAGGTGATCACGGCTCCCGAGTTCGGCGGGTCGTTCATTCATCCGTCGACCCAGCGCCGCTTCGGAGTGGAGGTCGGCTTTCGCTTCTAGCCTGGGGTCCGTATGAATCCATCCAGCGCTGAGACAGGGGGTCCTCTCTCGGGAATCCGCGTGCTGGAGATGGGCCAGCTTCTGGCGGGCCCGTTCGCGGCGACGCTGCTCGGCTACTTCGGGGCCGAGGTGGTCAAGGTCGAGCCGCCCGGCAGCGGCGACCCGATTCGCCGCTGGCGGCTCGTCGACGAGGGCGGCTCGCTCTGGTGGCACAGCATCGGACGCAACAAGAAATGCGTCACCCTGGACCTGCGCCGCGAGGAAGGCCGGGCGCTGGCCCGTCGGCTGGCGCTTCAGGTCGACGTCCTGGTCGAGAACTTCCGGCCCGGGACGCTCGAGAAGTGGGGCCTGGGGCCCGACGAGCTGAAGGAGGAGAACCCCGGCCTCGTCTTCGCCCGCATCTCGGGCTACGGGCAGACCGGCCCCTACGCTCCGCGGCCGGGCTACGCCTCGGTGTGCGAGGGGGTTGGAGGGTTCCGCTACATCAACGGCTTTCCGGATCGTCCGCCCGCCCGGCCCAACATCAGCCTCGGGGATTCGCTGGCCGGGCTCCACGCCGCTTTTGGAATCCTGCTGGCGCTCCTCGAACGCCAGCGAAGCGGCGAGGGCGCCGGCCAGGTCGTCGACGTCGCCATCTACGAGTCGGTCTACAACATGCTGGAAGCGATCGTCCCCGAGTACGACCGCTGCGGCGAGGTCCGGGGACCGTCGGGCTCGACGATCACCGGGATCGTGCCGACCAACACCTACCTGTGCTGCGACGGGAAGCACGTCATCATCGGCGGCAACGGCGACTCGATCTTCCGGCGCCTCATGCGGACCGCCGGGCGCGCGGACATGGCCGAGGATCCGCGGCTCGCGGACAACGTCGGCCGGGTCGAGCACCAGGAGAAAATCGACGGCGCGATCGGTGAGTGGACCGCGACCCTCGACGCCGCGGAGGTCCTGGAGCGCCTGGAAGAGGTGAACGTACCGGCGGGACCCATCAACAGCGTCGCCGACATGACCAAGGATCCTCACTTCGAGGCCAGGGGCCTCTTTGAAGAGGTGGAGGTCGGCGGCCGGCCGCTCAAGATTCCCGCCATCCTGCCGAAGCTGACCGCGACGCCAGGCCGCACCCGCTGGCCGGGGCCGGCGTTGGGAGCCCACAACCAGGAGGTCCTGGGCGGCTGGTTGGGGCTCAACGAGGCCGAAATCGACCGGCTGCGCTCGGACGGCGTTCTCTGAGGGCCACCGAACCATGTCGAGAGCTTTGAGGTGCTGAAACGGATCCACCACATCGACTTCGTCGTCCGGGACCTTGACCGGGCGGTGGAGCAGTACCGCCGGATCTTCGGCATCGAGCCGTTGCCCCGCGAGGAGCTCCCGGAGCGCGGCGTCGAGCTGGTGCGCTTCCGGGTGGGGGAGACCTGGGTCATCCTCGTGCAGCCGATCCGCGAGGAGAGTCCGGTCCAGGCCTTTCTCGATCGCCACGGCGAAGGCTTCTTTCACATCGCCTACGCGGTCGACGACTTCGAAGCCACGGCTCGGAACCTGGAGCGTCAAGGCGTTCGCACGGCTCCGCCCCGCCGCGGTGTGGAGGGCTGGCGTTTGCTGGACCTGGAGTTGGAGGAAACCTTCGGAGCGATGACTCAACTGGTGGGCGAAGACGGCGGGGAGGGCGGCTGAGGTGACGCGTCGCCGCATTCACCTCATTGAGGTCGGTCCCCGCGACGGTTTCCAGATGGAGACCGCTTTCATCCCCACCGAGCTGAAGGTGGAGGTGCTCGACCTCGTCGCCCAGGCCGGCGTCTCCAAGATCGAGGCCACCTCCTTCGTCCATCCGAAGGTGATCCCCCAGATGCGGGACGCCGCTGAGGTGCTGGCGCGTGTCCATCGGCGTCCCGGGGTGAGCTACACCGTCCTGGTGCCCAACCTGAAGGGTCTGGAGCGGGCACTCGAGGCCGGCGTCGACGGCGTCCGGCTGGTGATCTGTGTCACAGAGGCCTACAACCAGCGCAACGTCGGGATGTCGGTCGCGGAGTCGGTGGCGGCCTGCCGCGAGATGTTGCATCTCGCGGCGCCGGCGGAGTGTCCTATCGAGGTGATCCTGGGCGTCGCCTTCGGCTGTCCCCTGGCCGGCGCGGTGCCGGAAGACCGGGTCGTGGAGCTGGCTCTCGACCTCGCCAGGATCGGCGTCCGTGAGCTCAGTGTCGCCGACTCGGTCGGCCTCGCCCATCCGCGCCAGGTCGCGCGGTTGACGTCGCGGCTGCGGCGGGAGCTCGAAGGAGTTGCCCTGTCGCTTCATCTCCACGACACTCGCGGGCTCGGCCTCGCCAACGCCGCCGCCGCCCTCGACGAGGGCATCGACACGTTCGACGCTTCGATCGGCGGGCTCGGCGGCTGCCCGGTGGTTCCCGGCGGAGCCGGCAACGTCGCCACCGAGGACCTGGTCAACCTGTGCGAGGAGATGGGCTTCGAAACCGGTGTCGACATCGCCAAGCTCCGCCGTGCCTCGCGCAAGGTGGCCAAGTTCCTCGGCCGCGACCTGCCCGGTCGGCTGCTGTACGCCCCGACCCGCGAAGAGCTCTTCGCCGAGATCTCGCCATGAAGGACACCGGCAAGCGTCCTTTCGTCGCCACCGAGGTTCCGCTCTACTACCAGCTCGCCACGGTGTTGCGCGAGAAGATCCTTTCCGGGGACTACGAGACCGGAGCCCAGTTGCCCCCCCAGCTGAGCTTGGCGAAGGACTACGGTGTCAGCCGGCTGACCGCCCGCGCGGCGCTCAAGCAGCTCGAGGAACAGGGGCTCATCCGCCAGGAGCAGGGACGGGGGACCTTCGTCACCTACGAAGGCCCCTTCACCGGCGACATGGCGCTTGACGGCTCGATCGACGACCTGATCTCGATGGGCCGCGCCACGACGGTCCGGCTTCTCGACAGCCGGAGCGAGCCGGCCTCCGTGGAGGTGGCGAAAGCCCTGGGCCTGGAGACGGGAACCCCGGTGCTCCGTTGCCAGCGGCTACGGCTCCTGCGGGACGAGCCTTACTGCTACATCGTCAACACGATGCCCCTTTCGATCGGCGAGCGCATCGACGCCGATCGCTGGGCCCAGGGATCGGTGCTCCAGTACATCGAGGACGATCTCGGGATTCCACTACGCGAGGCGAAGCAGAAGATCCGCGCCTCGCTGGCGGATCCCAACCTCGCTCGCTGGCTCGACGTACGGATCGGCGCGCCGCTCTTGCGTCTCGACTACCTGATCCGCACCGACGGGGGGCGGGTGGTGGAGCAGGCGCGCCTCTACTATCGGGGCGACGTCTATAGCTTCACTCTCAATCTGACGCGCAACCTGGAGGGGTCCCACGACTCGGCCTGGGCCTTGCGAGACCATCGGATCGAGCGTTGAGCGGAGTCCGCGGCCGAGCGCGACGGGGGAAGGGCATTGACTTTCAAGGGTCCGACCTGTACAGTTTTCCTGTACAGGAAAGGAGTTGTCCGTGGCCATCCAGACGACCTACACAACGGCTCGTGCCCAGTTTGCGAAGCTCTGTGACCAGGCGGTCGACGACCAGGAAGTCATCTTGATCCAGCGTCGGGGGAAGGAGGCCGTGGCGATGCTGGCGGCCTCGGAGTTGCGGAGCCTCGAGGAGACCGCCCATCTCCTGCGTTCGCCGGAGAACGCCCGGCGGCTTCTCCAGGCGTTGGGACGCGCCCGATCGCGTTTCGGCAACCCCGGGACCGTCGAAGACCTGCGCCGGGAGCTCGATCTCGACAACCAGAAGACCCGTTCCGCGGCATCGGCAAGCCGGAGCCCTTGCGACATCTCGGCGGCGGTGTCTGGTCACGACGCCTGACCCAGGAACACCGTCTCGTCTACCTGGTGAGCGACGATCGGATCGACTTCCTCCAGGCCCGGTATCACTACTGACGACACTACTCAAAACGTAGGCTCAGAACGCGCCGACGTCGGCCCGGCCGCAGATCTCTCCCGGCGGATTGTGGTACGTCTTCGACTCCCCCGTCGCCGTGTCGGTCACCGTGATCGTGTACTCGACGTCGGAGAGCGCGCCGTAAAAGACCCAGAACTTGCCGTTAACGGCCCTCCCGTCGAGGACTTTCACCGCCAAGTCGAGCGCGTTGGGGTTGAAGAACCAAAAATAACCCGTCTCGTCGCTTCCCGCGACACCGTGACCCACACCTTCGACGCCGTCCGCGTGCTGGTTGCGCCAGCTCACCTCGACGCGGAAGCGATCCTCCACGAGACAGAGGCCGTCGGCGTCTCCACCGCAGGAGCCCGCGTCCTTCTTCTCCAGCTCGACCAGGGGCCACGGCCACGGCCATAGGGCGGCGTCCGTCGATGGGACCACGACGACGTTGTCGTCGGCAAAGGCCCGCGTGTCGCCTTCGCCGCAGAGGTTACCCTGAGGATTGTGATACGTCCGCTCCGCCCCGGTCTCCCGTTCGGTCACTGTAATGTCGTACTCGACGTCACTCAAAGCGCCGTAGAAAAACCAGAAGTGACCGTTCAGGTGCCGGCCGTCGAGGACGTTGACCAGGACCTCGACGTTCTGGGGGTTGAAGAAGTAAAAGAAACCCGTGTTGTCCGAGTACGGGATCGCCCGGGCCTCCTCCTCGGCGCCGCCGGCGCGTGGGTTGCGCCAGCTCACCCGGGTCTCGAACTGTCCGTCGAGCAGCAGCAGCAGGGTCGACGGCGTCACTGCGACGGTGACGTCGGCCGTGGCCGGTACCAATGCGGACGACGAAGCCGCGTTCACCGCGTAGACCAGGTCCTCGAGGCGTGCCTCATCCACCGTCACTTCGACCTCGAAGCTCGCGGCCGAGCCCACCGCGACCCGGCCGAGAGTGCAAGTCGGCGTCGCGGCGGGATCCTCCGTGCAACCCCTCGTCGCGACGAGGCGGACGCCGTCCGGCAACGCGCCGCTGACGACCACATCGTCGGCATCGGCGTCGCCGGTGTTGGTCACCGTCACCGTGTATTTCAGGGTGGCGCCGGCGAGCACCGGGTCGGGCGCCGCCGCGAGGTCGACGACGAGGGTTGCGGCCGGGAGGCTCACCGTCGCCTGGGCCGTGTTGTCGTCGGGCTCGGGTTCCGGCGTCTGGGAGCTCGTGCTCACCTCGATGTCCAGAGCGCCAGTGAGGCCGTCTGCAAGGTCGACGGTGAAGCTCGCCTGCCGCTCAGCTCCCTCGATAAGGGTACCGAGGCCGCAAGTGACGACGCCGTCGTCCTCGGAGAGGGCATCGCAGCCGCTCGTTGCAACGAGGCTCACTCCTTCCGGCAGCACGGTCGTCACTACGGCTTCCACCGCCACCTGCGGCCCGGCGTTTCTCACCTTGACGGTGTAGGACAACGCCTCTCCGGCCGATGCCGTCGACGGTGCGTCGAGCTCGATCGAGAGGTCCGCTTCGCCCACGCCGGTGGGCTCCGTGACCCGGTTGTCGCCCAGATCCGGGTCGGGCGTCACCGAAGTGACTTCGGCGACCAGCGCCAGGGTTCCCGCGAACCCGCTCTCCACCCGCGTGGTGAGTGCCACGCTGCGGGTCTCCCCGGCCGGAAGAGCCCCCAACGAGCACAGCGTCGCACCCTCGACGCAACCGGTCGTCGCCAGGAGCGCCAGCGTGTCGGGAAACTCGACGATCAGGGCGACGCCCAGGGCGTCGGCGGTGCTCAGGTTCGTGACCGTCAGCGTGTAGACGACGGTGTCGCCTTCGAGCAGCGGATCCGGCGAATCGGTCACTAGAAGCTCCAGGTCGGTGGCGACCGCGAAGAGACGGGTCTCGACCTCGTCGGCACCGTTCGGCGGCTCTTCCTGCCAGGCGACGACAAATTCCTCGGCCTCTTCTTCCGAGACGTCCGCAGGCGGCGCGAACGCCAGGGCCGGAAGCTCCGCCGCGGTGCTCGTCGGCGCGTCGCTGACCACGAAGTCGACTCCCAGGGGACGGGCGCTGAAGTCGACCCCCAGAGGTCTGACGCCGACCAACCGCCCTACGACACCACTCGCGAGCGCGCCGCCCGGCTGCTCCCAGACCACCACGAAATGGTCCGCGGTGCTGTCGATCCGCGGCCGGCGGCCCTCTTCCTCAAAGGAGCTCACCGCGAAGTCGACCCCCAACGGCCGCGCGGCGAAATCCAGCTGTCGGCCGGAGATTCCGCTCCCAGCGTGGCGCCACACCACCAGGAAGCTCTCGGACTCGACGTCGAAGGCCACGTCGCTCTCGCTCGCCGAGTCCGACGACGTGGAGATCACGAAGTCGACCCCGAGCGGACGGGTGCCGCTGACCCGCCGTCCGACGACCTCCCGCAGCTCTGCCGCCGTCTTCTGAGGCCGGTCCCAGACCACCAGGAGCTCGTCGCCCAGGCCGCGCGTGAGCGACGGCCGCGACGACTCGTCGCCCTCCCCGCCGCTGATCTGGAAGTCGACCCCCAGAGGACGCACGCCGGCGCTCAACGACTGGCCGAAGATGCCACCGGTGCCCGCGCCCGGTGCCTCCTCCCACACCACGAGAAAACCGCCGGACTCTTGCGTCGCCACCGAGGGACCGGTCCGGTCGTTCCCTGCAGCGCTGCCGATCAGGAAGTCGACCCCCAGAGGACGCCCCGCCAAGTCGAGCTGCAAGGCGCCAATGCGATTCTCCTCGCCCGCGGGCAGGTCTTCCCAGATCACCAGGAAGGTTTCCGAGACCGAGTCGAAAGCCACTGCCGGGTTCTTGGCCGAGCCCTCGGCGGAGCCGGCGATCAGGAAGTCGTCCCCCAGCGGATGCGTTCCCGCCGCCAGCACCTGGCCGACGACGACGCTCCCGGCCGGCGTCGTCCGCTCGGCCACCACCAGGGCGTCGCCGGCGAGGTTGAAGTCCACGTCCGGCCGCCCGACGTCGATGAGCTCCGTTGCTTCCTGCGGCACCACCTGACCCGAGACGAGCTCGTCGTCGTCGCGGGCCGTGTTGTTCGCCAGGTCCGGATCCGGGGCGGCGCCCGCCGTGACGGTGGCGACGCTCGTCACGATCCCGGTCGCGACGCTGCTCAGGTGACCGGCCGCTTTGTAGACCCGGCTGCCGCCGGCGGCCAGGGAAAACGTCTCGTGGATCTCGCCGCTACCACTTCCGCCACCAACACCGTCACAGGAGTCGTCGGCGTCGTCCGTACAGGTCCAGGCGACGCCCAGGAGCTCCGGCGGGAAGGTCTGGACGAGCGACGCGCCCCCGACGTCGCTGGGACCGAGGTTGGTCACCGTCACCACGTAGGCCAGAGGTTTGGAGGCGACCGCCGTCGTGCGGTCGTTGTCGTTGCTGACGGCGAGGTCGGCCTCGGGCTCGAGGACGCTTGCGGCAGCCGCGGTGTTCGACGACGGATCGGGGTCGAACACCCCTGCCGGGAGCACGATCTTCGCCTCGTTGACGATCGTCCCCGTGGCGCCCGCCGCAATGGTCGCGACGATCGCGTAGCTCGTGCTCGCCCCCGCGGGCAAGCTCACCGACTCCAGGAGGGCACCTGCCGCCGGGACCGCCGTACACGTGGCGCCCGCGGCGGAGGTACACGTCCAGCTCACCTCCTGAAGGGCTGGAGGAAAGACATCGGCGACTCCAATGCCGAAGACGTCCTGGGGACCGTCGTTCGTGATCGTCAAGGTGTAGGCCAGCTCCAGACCCGGCACCGCCACGTCGGGGCCGGTGAGCTCGACCACCAGGTCGGCCCGGCCTTCGACCACCGTCTCCGTGGTCGCGGTCTCGTCGCCGGGCGCCGACTCCGTCGTCGTCGAGGTCACCTCCGCCGCGAGCCGAAGAGTCCCGGAGGTCTCCGGCGCCACCGCTACCGCGATCTCGAAGGAACGCGCCGCACCCGCGGCCACGGTTCCCAGGGCACACGACGGCACCCCGGTCGGATCTTCGGCACAGTCGCTCGTCGCCGCCAGGTCCACGCCCTCCGGAAGCGTCGCCGTCACCGTCACGGCCTCGGCGTCGAAGGGACCGCGGTTGGTAACCGTCACCGTGTAGACGAGGTCCTCGCCGCCGCCGACCGGGTCCGGGGAATCCGTCAGCGTGAGGGCGAGGTCGGTCGCCGGCACGACCCCGGTCGTCTCGACCGCCGTCTCGTCGCCGGGTCCGGCTTCTGTCGCCGCCGACGACACCACGGCCGTGTTGGAGACCCTTCCGGCCACGACGGGAGCGGGTACGGTGACCTCGACGGTGATCGGAGGAGCGGAACCGACGGCGAGACTCTCTCGCGTACAGCTCACCACGCCGCTGGCAAAAGCGCAGGACCAGCCCTCCCCCGAGGCGCTCGTAAAGCTCACTTCCGGTGACAGGGTGTCCGTGACCACGACCGACGTCGCGGTCGACGGACCGGCGTTGGCAACGTTGATCGTGTAGGTCAGCAAGGCGTGGATCTCCACCGGATCCGGAGCGTCGCTCTGGACGACGGAGAGGTCAGCGTCGGCGGTGAGAACCGTGTCGGCGTCGGTAGCGAGGTTGTTGCCCGGCGTCGAATCGGTCACCGAAGCGAGGATCGTCGCAGTGTTCGACAGCGATCCGGTCGCCGCCGGATCGA
This sequence comes from uncultured bacterium, assembly GCA_965371445.1. Classification (GTDB taxonomy): domain Bacteria; phylum Acidobacteriota; class Thermoanaerobaculia; order Multivoradales; family J023; genus DASWIG01. The sequence continues at coordinate 11,611 of CBDUYN010000232.1, forward strand.
TCGTGCAGCTCACGGTGTAGGTCACCGAGCTGCCCGACGGTAGCGAAAGCGCCTCCGAAAGGTTCCCCGAGCCCGACGCCGTGTTGCCCGACGCGCCACCCGCCGCCACGCTGGTGTAGGTACACGTCAGGGCCGCCGGGAACGTGTCGGTGAGCGTCGCCGAAGGCTCGTCGCTGGGGCCGGCGTTCGAGGCCACGATCGTGTAGGTCAGCGAGCCGCCCGGCGTCGCCGACATCACACCGTCGGTCTTGGTGACGGAAAGGTCGACGTCGGCGGTGAGGACCGTGTCGTTGTCGGTGGCGCTGTTGTTGCCCGGTGTCGAATCGCTCACCGAGGCGGCGATCGACGCCGTGTTCGAAAGCGTCCCCGTGGCGGCCGAGTCGATCGTGCAGCTCACGGTGTAAGTCACCGAGCTGCCCGACGGCAGCGACAGCGTCTCGGAAAGGTTTCCCGAGCCCGCCGCCGTGTTGCCCGACGCGCCACCGGCCGCGACGCTGGTGTAGGTGCACATCAGGGCCGCTGGAAACGTGTCGGTGAACGTCGCCGAAGGCTCGTCACTGGGACCGGCGTTCGAGGCGACGATCGTGTAGGTGAGCGAGCCGCCCGGCGTCGCCGACGTCACGCCGTCGGTTTTGGTGACCGACAGGTCGGCGTCGGCGGTGAGGACCGTGTCGCTGTCGGTGGCGCTGTTGTTGCCGGGCGTCGAATCGGTCACCGAGGCCGTGATCGAAGCCGTGTTCGGCAGCGTCCCGATGGCCGCCGGGTCGATCGTGCAGCCCGCGGTGTAGGTTACCGAGCTGCCCGACGGCAACGACAGCGTCTCGGAAAAGTCGCCCGAGCCCGCCGCCGTGTTGCCCGACGCGCCGCCGGCCGCCACGCTCGTGTAGGTACACGTCAAGGCGAGAGGGAACGTGTCGGTGAGCGTCGCCGACGGATCGTCGCTCGGACCGGCGTTCGAGGCCACGATCGTGTAGGTCACCGAGGCGCCCGGCGTCGCCGCCGTCACGCCGTCGGTCTTGGTCACCGAAAGGTCGGCGCCAGCGGTGAGGACCGTGTCGCTGTCGGTGGCGTTGTTGTTGCCGGGTGTCGAATCGGTCACCGACGCCGTGATCGTCGCCGTGTTCGAAAGCGTCCCCGTAGCGGCCGGGTCGATCGTGCAGCTCACGGTGTAGGTCACCGAGCTGCCCGACGGTAGCGAAAGCGTCTCCGAGAGGTTTCCCGAGCCCGCCGCCGTGTTGCCCGACGCGCCGCCGGCCGCCACGCTCGTGTAGGTGCACGTCAGGGCCGCCGGGAACGTGTCGGTGAGCGTCGCCGACGGCTCGGTGCTCGGACCGGCGTTCGAGGCGACGATCGTATAGGTCAGCGTTGTCTGGCCCGGGACGGCGGAGGTCACGCCGTCGGTCTTGGTGATCGCCAGATCGGCCAGCGGCTGCACCGTCAGGGTGTCGGTCGCTGTGCCGCTGGTGCCGGCCGACGAGGTCAGGTTGCCGGACGTGTTGACGTGCGCGCCGATCACCGAGCTGGTGACGTCGACGGACACGGTGCAGCTCGCCCCGGCGGCCACCGAGCCGCCGGTGTAAGTGACGGCGCCGGTGTCGGGGACGGCGCTCAGCGTGCCGCTGCAGCCGTCCGTCGCGCCGTTGGGCGTCGCGATCACTACCAATGACGGCGTGATCCGGAACACGTTGTCGCTATTAGCACCCGTCACGTAGACGCCTCCGGACCCGACCGCGACGCTGAAAGGCAACGGAAAATCAAAGGGATTGCCGGAGCTGTCGCCAGCGCCGTCGAGGACCTCTGTGACAAGTCCTGCTGGCGTGATCTGGAACGTATTGTCACTGTTACGGCCCGTGACGTAGACGTTATCCGAGCCGTCGACCGCGACGCCGTCGGAACTATCGAGGATGTTGCCGGCGCCGTCGCCGGTGGCGTCGAGGATCTCGCTGATGGTGCCGCCCGGAGTGATCTTGAACGCGTTGTTACTGAATCGGCCCGTGACGTAGACGTTGCCTGAGCCGTCGACCGCGATGCCGGTGGGCAGATCGAGGAAGTTGCCGGCACCGTCGCCGGTGGCATCGAGGATCTCGCTGATGGTGCCGCCCGGAGTGATCTTGAACGCCTTGTTGGTAAGACTGCCCGTGACGTAGACGATCCCTGAGCCATCGACCGCGACGGCGAAGGACTGATCGAGGGTGTTGCCGGCACCGTCGCCGGTGGCGTCGATGATCTCGCTGATGGTGCCG
>CBDUYN010000233.1:0-13685 GCA_965371445.1 uncultured bacterium
GGACCAAGGGGTTGACACAGGGTGTCTTCAGCCGTCTTTTCATCTATAGCACGGGCCTTTAGGCCCGTTGCGGAGGTCGGCTGTGACCGACCGGCCTACCTCGACGCACCGCCGGAGCTCGGGCCGCGCTCACCCGGGGCTGAAGCCCCGGGCTATGGATGAAAGGAACCCGTCGAGCTCGGCGCGAAAGATTGCCCCCCGGGACCGTGAAGCGGCGCTTCGGATCACCGGCGCCGTCGTCTTTCTCGTCGCCCTTCTTCTCCTTCTCTTCGTCCTTCGGGTACCGGAAGCGCGGGAACCCCGGGAAATTCAGGTGACCTTCTTCCTCTCCCGGTAGCGCGGCTCGTCCCAGGCGCGCGTAGCCAGCACCTCGCGCAGCACCTCCGCGGCGTCCCAGACATCGACGTAGCGCAGGTAAAGCGGCGTGCGTCGACCGCGACGCCGCCGAGGCGCTCGTCAAGCTCGCCGACGGCGCGGTCGCCGTCGTCACCGGTGGCGCCCGAGGACTTCGCCCCCCGCGTCCTGGACGCGGTGAAGCGCAACCGGGCGATCATCATCGTCCCCGGGTGGTGGCGGCTTTTCTGGTGGCTGGAGCTTCTTTCGCCAGCGTTCTCGCGGCAGCGGAGCCGGAAGTTCTACGAGGCGACGAGGAAGGCGGTCGAGGAGGCGGAGGCCGCCCAGTCCGCCCAGGACTGAAGGGCGCTCGCCGGAGGCTGGATTTGGTAGAGTGGCAGCCGGAGGAAGACATGACTCTTGCCCAGATCCAGGAAAAGGCCCTTGAGCTGCCTGTCACGGAGCGCCGCGAGCTCGTGAAGGTCCTCAGAAGCAGCCTCGATTCGGAGTCCGAAGCGTTTCCCCTCACGGATGCGCAACGTCAGATGCTCGATCGACGCCGCGCCGAGTATTTCGCCAACCCTGAGTCCGCCCTGACGTGGGCCGAGCTCCAGGCGAGACTCGACGATCCTCTATGATCGCTGTCCTGTTCCATGCCGAGGTCGCCAAGGATCTGCGAGAGGCGACACGCTGGTACGAGCAACGCCGCAAGGGCCTTGGGGCTGAATTTCGGAGCTCCTTCGAGGAGATGTTGAACCGGATCGCGGCGTCCCCACTCCGCTTTGCACCGGTCCATGCCGAGGTGCGATGCGCACGTCTACCACGCTTCCCCTACGGAATATTCTACGAGCTCGTGCGCGAAGGCGTCCTCGTCGTTTTCGCGGTCAGTCATCATTCGCGCGACCCGGGAAGCTGGAAACAGCGACTCTGACCGGTCGATCCGGTCGAAGAGATGCAGGAAGGTGGGGAGGACGTCCGGTTGCTCCGGGGCGGCGCCTGGTACTACCCCGCGGGCTCCTTGCGGGCCGCTTACCGCGACAGGTTCGCGGCCTCGTTCCGTGACTACGACTCCGGCTTTCGCTTGTGCGCCGCGCCTCTTGATTCTTGATTCTTGGTCTTTTTCTTCGTTCTGCGGGGTCCAGGGGCGGAGCCCCTGGTCGCTACATTTGCCGTCCGAGTGGCACTTTTGCCACTCGAATGGCACTTTTGCCAGTCGATTCGTCATTCCGAGTGACACATTGCCAATTCATCACTCGAGTGACACTTTGCCACTCGTTTCGCCACTTGAGTGACACTCGTGTCAGCAGCGCCGGCTGCCGACGAAGTCAAGCACGCCCAGGTAGGAGGCGACCGACCGTTCCACCCGCTGTCGGTCTCCCAACAGGACGACCTCGGCGACCCGGCGCTGCATCCGTCGGAGAACCTCCCGCGTCGGCCGAACCCCCGCCCGCGACACCCGGTAACCGAGGTAGGTAAAGCTTCCTTTGCTCGACCGCGGCTCGGCCCCGGGTACCTTCAGGCGCAGCCGTCGCTCATCCCACAGCCAGCGCACCGCCGCGTCCCGGGCCCGTTCGAGCACCGCCGCCGAGTCGCCGAAGAAGGTCAGGTCGTCCATGTAGCGCTGGTAGTGGGGGAGCTTCAGGTCGCGTTTCACGAAGTGGTCGAAGCCGTCGAGGTAGTGATTGCCCCACCACTGGCTGGTGAGGTTGCCGATCGGCAGGCCGCCGCCGCGATCAGGCGGCGTTTCGGCTCGAGGAGGAGCTTGAGCTGGTAGCCCGCGGGCCGATAGCGCGCCGCGACGAGCTCCCGGTGAAGTCTGTGGACACGGAGCTCGGCCCCGCGCTCGAAGGCACGGACCGAGGACCGGTTACGTTTGCCGCGCCGGAGCTCGCGCCACGCCCGCCAGAGGTTGGCGGGTGAGGCCGCGGTGTCGAAGAGGTGTCCGTAGCGTCGCATGAGCGGGGAATGGAAAGCCCGCCCGGACGCTCGGCCGACGGCCTACGAGAACGGGCGGGCACGTGGTTTCGGCCCTCCGCGGAGAGCCCGGACAGCTCCTGCACGGTGACTCTCTGGTCAGCGTGTTGACGGGCGCGGCGCACAAGCGAAAGCCGGTGTCGTTGTCACGGTTCGTGGCCGTGTTCCTGTCGCGGTAAGCGGCCCGCAAGTTGTCTGCGGGGTTGTTCCAGGCGCCGCCCCGAAGCATCTTCGAAAGCAGGTGTCGATCGGAGCTGCCCGGGTGCATCCTATCGCAAACCCAGCCCCGGAGGGGCGACAGCATCTAGCCCGGGGCGCAAGCCCCGGGTAGTGGAGCGAATGGATTTCAAGCCCCGGAGGGGCGACAGCAAGGTCCGGAAACCGAGGGCTTTCCACGTGACTGCCGCCCCTCCGGGGCTGAGGATGGGGAACGCCCCCCAACCCGGGGCTTGCGCCCCGGGCTAGATGCCGCCGCCCCTCCGGGGCTGAGAGGCCTCGCGCTGCGCGTCGGAAAGCGGCAGGTCGACGCTCTCGATCACCCACCGATTCTGCCGCTTGCGCGCCCGCAGCTTGCCGTGCCGGATCAGGTAGCGCACCTGATGCGAGGACTTACCCAGCGCAGCCGCAACTTGAGCCAGGGTCATCTCCATGAATCTTTTTCTCCTGAGATCTCTGCCAGGCAGAGATTCTACTGAATGCCGGAATCTGTCAAGGAGATTCGCGGAGACGGCAGCTCTGTCACCCGAGTGCCACTCGAAGTGACAAAACGAGTGGCAAAGTGGCACTCGAAGTGACGAATCGATGGACAAAGTGCCACTCGAAGTGACAAAACGAGTGGCAAAGTGTCACTCGGAGGCCAAATGTAGCGACCAGGGGCTCCGCCCCTGGACCCCGCAGAAAAAAGAAGAAGACCAAGAATCAAAGACCAAGAGGCGCGGCGCACAAGCGAAAGCCGGCGACGTCGTCACGGAGCGAGGCCGTGAGCCCGACGCGGTAAGCGGCCCGCAAGTAGTCGGCGGGGAGGAACCAGGCGCCGCCCCGGAGCACCCGGACGACGTCCTCGTCCTCAGGAGCCTCCTTGAACGGATCGACGACCTCGCGGGCCTCGGCCCGACTCGCGTACACCGAGTCGTCGAACGCGTCCAGACACCACTCCCAGACATTTCCCGCCTGGTCCAGCGTCCCGTACGGACCCCGTCCCGCCGCACGCGAGCCAACGGCCGCGGGTTGGCCCTTCGTCCAGCCCTGGTCGTAGCAAGCGCGCGAGTCGTCAGGCTCGGCGTCGCCCCAGGGATACTCCCGGCTCTCTTCACCCCGCGCCGCGAATTCCCATTGCGCTTCCGTCGGCAGCGTCACCGCGAGCCCCGACGCTTCCGCCAGCCACGCACAGAACGCCCGCGCGTCGTGCCAGCTGACACCCACCACCGGCTGCTCATCCGCCGAGAAGCGGCGGTCCCGCCAGTACTTCGGCTCCGTGTGGCCCGTCTCCCGGAGGAAGACGGCGTACTGCCGATTGGTCACCGGCGTTTCCGCCAGCCGGAACGGCGACACCCGCACCTCGTGCACCGGCTGCGTGTGTTTCCAGACCGTGCTGCCCATCTGGAAACGCCCCCCCGGAATCCGGAGGAACCGCGTCCCGGTGACCGCTTCCCCGCGCACCGACACCACAGGCGCGCTCGGCGCGCCGGCCTGCTCCAGCCTTTCGACGCCGGTAAAGCCCGCGCCCAGCTCCACCCACGGTTCCCAGGCGAACCCGTCCGGAAGGGAGTCGACCGGCCCGCCGTCCGGCAGCCGGACCGGCACCAGGACGGCACCGCGCCGCGCGAAGAGGGCAAGGAGGTCGCCGAGCTCGTCGTCGTCCCAGGGCCGTTCCCGTCCTACCGCCACCGCCAGGCGGCGGGTGCTCCCGAGGACGTCCTCCAGGCGGTCCTGCCAGCCTTCCCCGGTCGCGGCGACCCTGGAGCCGCGGCGTCGGAGCTTTTCTCGAAGCTCGGCCGCTGCCGCGGCGTCGGCCGGATGGTGGACGAGGAGGACGTCGTAGCTCGTAGCCCCCTCCGCCGGTGCCGCGTCGGCCTCGTCGATCATCTGGCGGGCGAGCGCGGCGACGCCGGGGTCGGCGCTCGCCGCGAGTCGCTCGGCGGCGGCCTTGAGGCGCGGGTCCTGTCGTCCGCGCAGGAGGCGTAGCACCGCGGCCTGGCGCGCCGGCTCCTGCTCGTCGCGTAGGCAGCCGAAAAAGGGGTCCAGGTCGACCTCCGGCGCCTCGTCGAGGCAAGCGCGGACGAGGTCGGCACGCTCCAAGAGCGCCGGCGAGCGCAGGAGCTGTTCCATCAAGGGGGCGAAGAGGCGTCGGCCCGGGAGTCCGGCGAGCAGCAGGAGCACCTCGTGCCAGGACTCGTCGACGAGGTGGCCGCAGAGCTCTTCCAAGAGCTCCTCGCCGCGGCTCGCGGCGTGGAGCGCGGCGAGGTACTCCTGCACCCCGAGATGCACGAAGCCGAAGCGGCGCGGGGCGAATTCGTCGAGGATCCCGGCCTCGCGGTGCAGCCAGCGGACCACCTCGAACGGCGAGGCGTCCCGGACGTCGAGCTCCTCCAGGCGCTCTTCGACACGCAGATGGAGACGGGTCAGGAGGAGATCGTCGCGTCGCGGCCGTCCGTGGAGCTCCCAGGCCAGGGGACGCAGCAACGCGAACGCGGTCTCGACGTCGAGCGGTGGCTCCCAGCTCTCGTCGTCGCTGGCGCGGCTTCGTCCCCATTGGCTGAGGAGCACCCGCAGGCACTGGTCGTAGAAGGCCACCCGCTGGCGCGGCATCTCGCCGCCGCGCACCACGACGACGCAGAGGAGCGTCAGGAGAAGCGGCGAGCCGACGAGCACCTTGAGGCGCTGGGCGCCGTAGTCGGGCCCGTCGAGGGCACGCACCAGGCGCTCGCCCGCCTCCCGGGCCTCGCGCTCCGGGTAGCGCGGCAGGGCACGCGGCACCTCGCGGAACCAGAGGCGCACCAACTGCCGGCAGCGTTCAGCGTCGAGCGGCCGGATGTCGAGCGGCAGGAAGTCCTCGTCGAGCCCCACCTCGCCGCCCCAACCCGTGTAGCGGCAGGAGACCACCATCCGGACGCCCTCGGCGGCGTCGCGGAGACACCCTTCGAGGTGACGGCAGAGGCCGGCGCGCAGCGTGTCGTCGGCGGTCTCGTCGAGGCCGTCGAGGAGGAGGAGGAGGCGTCCGCGGCGCCACAGGCGGGTGCCGGTGCGCTTGGGCAGCCTGCCGTCGGAAAGCGTCGCCAGCTGGGCGTCGAGGATCTCGCCGAAGGGCCGGCCCAAGTCGTCTTCGTCGAAGCGCCGGAGACGCAGGAAGACGGGGAGGGTCCCGGCGTCGAGGCCGAGCGAGACGGGGCCGGCCGTCAGGCACTGGTGGTGGAGCTTGCGCAGCACGGTCGTCTTGCCGGCGCCCGGATCGCCGAAGACGACGACGTGGCGCGCCGGGGCGGCGGGAGCCGAAAAGATCTCCTCGGCGTCGAGCTCCCGGAGGCCGTGGGCCAGAGCGGCGTCGCCGCGGCGGCGCTCGCCGCGTTCGTCGAGGTCGAGCTCGAAGGAGCGCTGCGAGATCGAAAGCGGGACGAAGACCTCCTCCAGGCGCATCTGGACCTCGCCGCCGCCGACCCCCACGAGGCTCAGGCCACGGTGCTGCGTCCTTGCCCAGTCGCGGTAGGCGGCGACGACGTCGTCGTCGCCGGGAAGGGGCGCGTCGGGCCGCGGCGCGGGACGCTTTTCGCCGGTGACGCCCCAGACGAGCCGGCCAATACCTTCCTCGTCGACGCCGTCGCGCAGGTCGACTTCCTTGTGCCGGGCGAGAAAGGGCGGGAGCTTGAGCTCCCGCGGCGCGCCGGGCAGAAGGACGGGGATGACCGGCGCCTTGCGCCGCACAGCTTCGTCGAGGCAGACGCGCATCTCCGGCTCCTCCCACCTTCCGAGGCCCTCGCCGCCGACGAGGATCGCCGCCGACGCGGCGTCCTGGATGGCCCGCTCCAGGGCCTCCTGCCAGGGCCGTCCGGGGACCAGCTCCCACTCGTCGAGCCAGACCCGCAGGCCGCGGGCGCGCAAAGCGCGGGCCACGTCGCGGGCCGCCGTGTGGTCGCGCCGGTTGTAGCTCAGGAAGACGTCGAAGCGCTCGGACATCGGCGCCATTGTGTCAGATCTTCCGGCTCTAACCGGCAGCCCGAAAGACGCTTGCACCGTGTTCAGTGCTGCACCGTGTTCAGTGCCGGCTTCCATCGTGAGCTGGCGATTTTTCACGGTGTGATTCGCCAGCTCCGGGTGTGAGCTGGCGAGATTTCCTTCGGCATCAAAACCCGGCCCGAAGGGACCCGGTAGCCGAGGTAGCCGGCCACTACTAGGAGCCTGTTGGGCATAGATCCGGCAGGCTGCGCCTGCCAAGAAAATCCCTCCTGCCCCCCTTTCCTAAAGGGGGGTTCAGAGAAGAATCCGGAGTCTTGTCCCCCCTTTAGGAAAGGGGGTTAGGGGGATTTCCCTGGCGAATGAAGTCCGCCGGGACAGCGGTCGAGGCTATGCCCTACAGGCTCCTAGGTGACCTTCTTCCTCTCCCGGTACCGCGGCTTGTCCCAAGCGCGCGCCGCGAGGACGTCCCGCAGCACCTCAACGGCGTCCCAGACGTCGACGTAGCGCAGATAAAGCGGCGTCAGGCCGAAGCGCATCACGTCGACCTCGCGAAAGTCCGGGACGACGCCGCGGTCGATCAAAGCCCGGACGACGGCGTAGCCCTCCGGGTGGGTGAAGGAGACCTGGGAGCCTCGCCGCGCGGCGTCCCGGGGAGAGCGGAGCTCGACGCCGAAGCCGCCGCATTCGGCGAGGACAAGCTCAATCATCAGCTCCCCCAGCTCCAGGGACTTGTGGCGTAGGGCGTCCATGTCGACGCCGTCAAAAGCGTCGAGCGCGGCGTCGAGGGCCGCCAAGCTCAGGATGGGCGGCGTGCCGCAGAGAAAGCGGTCGACGCCGGGCGCCGGACGGTAACGACGGTCGAAGGCGAAGGGGTCGGCGTGGCCCATCCAGCCCTGGAGCGGCGAGCGCGCCGCCTCCTGGTGCCGGCGGGCGACGTAGAGGAACGCCGGCGCTCCGGGTCCACCGTTCAGGAACTTGTAGCCGCAGCCCACGGCGAGGTCGGCGCCGCAGCCGTCGAGGTCGACGCCGAGCGCTCCGGCGCTGTGCGAGAGGTCCCAGAGGACGAGCGCCCCGGCGTCGTGAGCGGCGCGGGTGAGCGCCGCCATGTCGACGAGAAGGCCCGACTTGAACTGGACGTGGCTCACGCACACGACGGCGACGTCGCCGTCGAGCGCGTCGGCAAGGTCCTCGACCGGGACGAGGCGCTGCTGCACCCCGCCGCCCAGAAGCTCGCCCAGGCCGTGCGCCATGTAGAGGTCGGTGGGGAACTGGCCGTCCTCGGAGAGGACGATGCGGCGTCCCGGGCGCAGCGCAAGCGCCGCGGCAAGGAGCTTGAAGAGGTTGACGGAGGTCGAGTCGCCCACGGCGATCTCGTCGGCGCCCGCGCCGACGAGCGGCGCGATCTTCGCCGCCACCCGGCGCGGCAGGTCGATCCAGCCGTGGACGTTCCAGGAGCGGACGAGGCCCTCGCCCCAGTGCCGTCTTGCCACGTCGTCGAGGTGGGCGTGGACGGCGAGCGGCGGCGGCCCGAGGGAGTTGCCGTCGAAGTAGAGGAGGCCGTCCGGGAGGTGGAAGAGCTCGCGGCAAGGGGCGAGCGGGTCCCGGCGGTCGCGTTCGGCGAGGGCGTCGCGGGTGAGCCGGCTGGTCATGTCGTGGAGCTTATCCTCAGATCGGCCGGGCCTGCACTCTCCGGAGGCTGGATCGGGTAGAGTGGCTGCCGGAGGAAAACAGCTCCGTGGACACCCACGGCTGGGCTAGAATGAGGACGCCAGTGCTTTCGAGGGATTCCCGCGATGCCCAAAGACTCCGATCCTTCCGTCTCCTCCGCCGGCCTCGGCGACGAGGTCACCGCCCAGGTCCTCTGCGACATGCTGGAGCAGTCCGAGGTGGCGACGCTGATCGTCGATCCCGACTTACGGCTGATGTGGGCCAACTGCGCCGCCGAGAGCTTGCTGGGAGGGCGCGAGGAGCACCTGCGGCGCGACCTGCGGCAGATCTTGACCGGCCTCGTCGGCCTCTTCGTCGATCGGGAGGCTTTTCTCGACGCGGTGCTCGCGAGCTACGCCGAGGGCCGCTATCTCGAGAAAATCGGGGTGCGGACCTCGGCCGGCGACGGTACCGAGCGCTGGTGGGAGTACTCGAGCCAGCCGATTCGCAACGGTCCCTACGAGGGCGGACGCATCGAGAGCTTTTTCGACGTCACCCAGCAGCGGGCCGACGAGCACCGGTTCGACGAGCAGCTCCGCCAGGCGCAGAAGATGGAGGCCATCGGCCGGCTGGCCGGCGGCATCGCCCACGACTTCAACAACCTCCTGACGGCGATCAACGGCTACAGCCAGCTGCTCGCGCGCATGATCACCGACGAGTCGCAGCGCAACTACGTCGAGGAGATCCGCAAGGCGGGCAAGCGGGCCGCCGAGATGACGGCCAACCTCCTGCGGGTCAGCCGCCGGCAGGTGATCAACCCCCAGGTGGTGGGGGTCGAGCGCCTGGTCCACGACATCGAAGGCCTGCTTCAGAAGATGATCGGCGAGGACGTGACGCTCTTGACCCGCATCGCGCCGGGCACCGGCTCGATCCAGGTCGACCCGGGGCAGATGGAGCAGGTGCTGCTCAACATGGCGGTCAACGCCCGCGACGCCATGCCGACCGGCGGAGACCTCGTGATCGCCGCCAAGAACGTCGATTTCGCCCGCCGCCGCCGTGACATTCCCCCCGACTCCTACGTCTGCCTCGAAGTGAGCGACACCGGGGTTGGTATCGAGCCCGAAATCGCCGAGCGAATCTTCGAGCCGCTCTTCACCACCAAGGAGAAAGGCAAGGGAACGGGCTTCGGCCTCGCCACGGCCTACGCCACGGTGACCCTCGCCGACGGCTACATCCAGGTCGACTCCACCCCCGGCGAGGGCACCACCTTCCGGATCTTCTTGCCACGCGCCGGAGAAGCGACGCGACGTCCGCCGACGGGAGAATTTGCCGCCCTTCCGCCGCAGCACGGCGACGAGCGCATCCTCCTCGTCGAGGACGACGAAGGCGTCCGCACCTTGGTCAAGGAGCTCCTAGAGCAGCAGGGCTATACGCTGCTCGTGGCCAAGAACGCCCGCGAGGCCCTCAAGATCGTCGAGGGCGACGAGGAGCCGATCGACCTCCTGGTCACCGACGTCGTCATGCCGTCCATGAGCGGACCCGACCTGGCGAAGCGGCTCATGCCGGCCTACCCGGAGATGCGGATCCTCTTCATCTCGGGCTACACCGACAGCTTCATCAGCCAGCACGGCCTGGAGCCTACGAGCCAGGTCGTGCTCCAGAAGCCCTTCGATGCCCACCTCCTTGCCGAGAAGGTGCGCGAGGTCCTCGACAAGGCGGTGGATGAGAAGTAGGTCAGGCTGAGCCTGACGCCCGGCGGAATCGGCAGGCAGAGCCTGTCAAGAGCGCCAGGATCAAGGCTTCGGCGCCGCCAACCTGGTCTCGTCGGTGACGCCGTCCTCGAACTGCTTGAAGTTGTCGACGAACATCTGGGCGAGCTTCCTCGCCTGGGCGTCGAAGGCCGCGGCGTCCTTCCAGGTGTTCTTGGGCTGGAGGATCTCCGACGGCACGCCCTCGACGCTCGCCGGGATCCTGACGCCGAAGATCGGATCGACGACGGTCTCGACATCGTCGAGCTCGCCGCCGAGCGCCGCGTGGACCATGCGCCGGGTGTAGGCGAGCTTCATGCGCTCGCCCTCGCCGAAGCCGCCACCCGTCCAGCCGGTGTTGACCAGCCACACCTTGGCGTCGTGCTTGGCGAGCTTCTCGCCCAAAAGCTTGCCGTAGACCGCGGGGTGGCGCGGCATGAAGGGCGCGCCGAAGCAGGTCGAGAACGTCGCCTTCGGCTCGGTGACGCCGCGCTCCGTGCCCGCCACCTTGGCCGTGTAGCCGGAGAGGAAGTGGTACATCGCCTGCGCCTCGTCGAGCCGCGCGATCGGCGGCAGAACGCCGAAAGCGTCGCAGGTCAGGAAGATGACGTTCTTGGGATGGCCGGCCACGCCGCCCGGGTCGACGTTCCTCAGGTGCGTGATCGGGTAGCTGGCGCGAGTATTCTCCGTCAGCGTGGCATCGTCGAGGTCGAGCACCCGGGTCTCGGGATCGAAAACCACGTTCTCCAAGATCGTGCCGAAGCGCTTCGTCGTGGCGTAGATGTCGGGCTCGCCCTCGGGGTCGAGACGGATGACTTTGGCGTAGCAGCCGCCCTCGAAGTTGAAGACGCCGTCCTCAGACCAGCCGTGCTCGTCGTCGCCGATCAGGGTCCGCGAGGGGTCGGCCGAAAGGGTCGTCTTGCCGGTGCCCGAGAGGCCGAAAAAAAGCGCGACGTCGTCAACGTCCGCCCCGTAGTTGGCGCTGCAGTGCATCGGCATGACGCCGCGGCCGGGCAGCTCGTAGTTCATCACCGTGAAGATCGACTTCTTGATCTCGCCGGCGTAGCCCGAGCCGCCGATCAGCACCAGGCGCTGGCTGATGTCGAGGAGAATGACCGTCGAGCTTACGGTTTTGTCGATTTCCGGGTCGGCGTGGAAGCCCGGCAAGTTCAGGACCGTCCAGTCGGGCTCGTGGTCCTCTAGCTTTGCGCCGTCCGGCTCGCGGACGAACATGTTGCGGGCGAAGAGGTTCTGCCAGGCGTTCTCGTTGACGATGCGGACTTTGAGCCGGTAGCGCTCGTCGCAGCCGGCGTAGCCGTCGAAGACGTAGAGGTCTCGGCCCTGGACGTAGGCCCGGGCGCGCAGCTTCAGGCTGTTGAAGGTCTCCTGCTCGAAGGGGACATTGACCTTGCCCCACCAGATGTTGTCCTCGGAAGAGGGCTCTTTGACCACGTACTTGTCGTAGGGCGAACGGCCGGTGAACTTGCCGGTCTCGGCGACCAGCGGACCCTCCAGGGCGAGGGAAGCCTCGCCGCGGCGGATGGCATGCTCGTAGAGCTGTGCCTCGGGCAGGTTCCAGTAGACCGTGCCCGTGTTCCGGATCCCGATTGTGTCGAGACCGAACCGGCTGACGAACGGACCGCGGTTATTCATCGAATCACCTCTTGTGAGTTGGGTTCCGTGTGTTTCTAGAAAAGGGAGGTTATTCTAACGCACAAAGGCTCCCAACCTGCCACCCCGTCAGGTAGCTCAGCGTCCCCCGCCGGGCGGGGGACGCTCGACGTCGATGCAAGTCAACGTAGCTTCCACCAGAGACCGGCAGAGCCGGTGAGAACCGCGGCCACCGACGCCCAGACGATGTCGGGACGAGCGTAGATCCACCCTCCGATCCAGAAGGTGAGCCCGTAGACTACCGCCACACCGAAGGCCCAGAGCCAGAGGATTTCGCGGACGGTGTGATCGGGCCGGGCGGCCTCGCCCACCCGCTCACGGATCGGTCCCCAGAAGCCCGGCGGCCGGATTTTCCTCACGAACTCCTCCAGCCGCTTCTCGTCGGTCGGCGGACCGAAGCGGACCGCCAGCAGGGCGGCGGCGACCGAGAGCCCAACGACGATCAGGATCTTGTGCCACGCATCGAGCGCCACGGTGCCGACGTAGGTCGGAGACTTGAAGAAGTCGTAGCCCCCGGGCCGCCAGATGGCGTTGCAGACCTCGAATCCGAACGCCGTCGCGATCGAGACCGCCAGCGCGCAGATCTCGCTCCAGGCGTTCACGCGCCAGTAGAACCAGCGCAGGATCAGGATGGGGCCGATCCCCGCCGAGACCGCCCAGTGGAAGATCCAGGCGTCGCGGATCGAGGTGAAAAACTGCGAGCAGTAGACGGCGACGAGCATGAGCACGACCACCGTGCCCTTGGCCGTCCACACCAGTTGCCGCTCGCTCGCCTCCGGCGCCACGAAACGGCGGAAGACGTCGTGGACGAGATACGACGCTCCCCAGTTCAAGAGCGTGTCGACGGTGCTCAGAAACGCCGCCAGAAACGCCGCGACCAGGATTCCGAGAAGTATGGGGCTGTCGGCGAGGACGCGCCCCATCATGCGGGGATAGGTGTCGTGCCCGCCTTCCAGGGCCGAGCGGACCTCCTCGCCCGTCTCCACGGCGACGACTCTCGTCCCCTCGCCCCGCACCGCCAGGTCCTCGACGTCGCGGTCCTCCAGGGTTCCGTCGGCCATCACCACCGCCACCGTTCCGGTGACCCGGTCGGTGGCGAGCCCGTCGACCAGGACGTCCCCGCCGGGGGAGACGGCGAGCTTCGGGAACACCACCAGGCTCAGGGTCCCGATCAGGACCCACGGCCACATGCGGATCGCGGCGTAGGCCACCGAGAACCAGAGCGTGCCGAGGCTCGCGTGCCGCTCGTCCTTGGCCGCCAGCATGCGCTGGCACAGGTACCCTCCGCCGTCGGCGTTGTAGGTCCCCCACCACATGACGGCGATGAAGACGATCACCTGGAGCTGGCGTGTGGGGTCGTCGGGAAAAAAAGCCAGCGCGTCGGACGACGACACCGCGGTCACCGCTTCGACCCCGCCGAACTTCTTCGCCGCGACCCAGGCGAAGACGGTCGCGCCGCCCACCGCCATCCAGAACTGCAGGAAGTCCGTCGCCACGACGCCCCAGAACCCGGCCAGCACCGCATAGACCAAAGCGATGCCCGCCAGCGTCCAGGGCACCAGGCTCATGTACTGCGCCGGGATCCCCGCGACCTTGCTGAAGACGGACACGATGGCGCTCATCACCACCGAGAGGGTGATGATGTTGTAGACGATCGAGAAGTGGCACGCCTTGAAGAGCCGCAGCCCCGCCGCCGAGCGTCCGCTGTAGCGGAGCTCCAGGAGCTCGTTGTCGGTCATGACGCCCGAGCGCCGCCACAGCCGGGCGAAGAGAAAAGTCGCGAGCACCTGCCCCATGACCATGTTCCACCCGAACCACCCGTAGGAGACCCCGTCGGCGCGGACGTTCTCCGAGACCCCGAGCGGCGTGTCGGGAGCGAACGTGGTGATGACCATCGACGTGCCGACGATCCACCAGGGAAGCGTCCGGCCGGAGAGGAAGTACTCCTGGGTGTTGCGGCTCGCGCGGCGGGCGAACCACAGTCCGACGGCGAAGGTCAAGGCGAGGAAGGCGGCGACGATGGCCCAGGACAAGGAGGTCACGGCGGGCACTCTACCACCCGGGCTTGAAGGCCCGGGCTATGAGGTCGAAGACGGCTAAAGACACCCTGTGTCAACCTCTAGGTCCAAATCGGCTTCCAGA
>CBDUYN010000234.1:0-13537 GCA_965371445.1 uncultured bacterium
GTTGCTGTCGGCGTTGCTGGAGGCGTTGCTGTCGGCGTTGCTGTCGGCGTTGCTGTCGGCGTTGCTGGAGGCGTTGCTTTCGGCGTTGCTGTCGGCGTTGCTTTCGGCGTTGCTGTCGGCGTTACTATTTCGACGATGAGCGGTCGTTTGTTGGACTGGATTTTGATTCGGACGCTCGTCCCGTGGCTCCGTGCACGTCCTTGGAATCGCATGGTGTGGTTGCCGCTACCGACTGTTCGCAAGCAGTTAGCCCACGGATTGACGCGGGATTGGGAAACCGGTGTGCACAACTTGAATCAGTATCTTTCGTACAGTCTTCAATTCATCTCAGTCGTTTCAGCGGCCAATGCCAGCCTTGCTGATTCTCTCGAAGAAGATCTCCTGGCTCGCGTTACGAAGCTTGCCAATGAGCCCTATGACTGGAACCTGGCTCGATTCGGTTCGGCAAACCTTGCAAATGCGTTGTGGCGAGAATTCATTGACGGTATCGTCATCCTACCACAGAAGCGTAGAGATCTCTGGAAATCCCGCTACCCAGACGATCTTCGCTTCGATACACCAGCCCGTTGTGCCTGCGCCGGCTTCTGGCTCTGGCACGAGGAGGACACTGCCCAAGCCGCCGAGGCTTTCGAAAGAATCCGTGAGCTGCCGCAAGGTGAAGAGCTTTACAGGATCGCCGAAACTCTTGCTGACGGGGAAACTGCGAGCTCTCTCGAAGCCCTTGCTTCCATAGGCCACAATCTCGTGTGGCTCGATACCTTACCAGATCCGAAACTTCGTCCGGGAACCCTGCAAGCCCTCCGGGATCTACGCGCCGCAGCGCAGGACGCCGCGACGGCACAGCACGCTCGATCCGACCTCAACCGTGCCTCAGCCCTCGGACGCGCCAACGGCAAGCTCCGCGACCTGATCCTCCACGGACAGGAAAACGGCTGCCTCGATCCCGAGTGGCTCCTGGTCAAGAAAGTCGCCGAACGCTGGCAAGACATCGTCGCCATCGACGAGTTCGAAAAGATCGAGGACGGCATCGAAGCCGGACACATCGACGCCCGGGTCATCGAATATCTCCGTTCGGTCAATCAGCGCTACCGTTGGCTCGGCCTCATCCTCGGCGGTCTCCACACCCTGGAGGAGATGGGACACGACTACAGATCCGCGTTCTGGGGTCAGGCGGAGCACGTCCGCGTCAGCTACCTGACGCGGGAGGCGACGGTCGACCTCGTGGCGCGTCCCCATCCGGACTTCGCCCTGGAGTACGCCGACGACCTGCTCGGGGAGCTCTACCGTCTGACCTACGGGCAGCCGTACCTCTTGCAGCGTCTCTGCTGGGAGCTCGTCAACCGGTGGAACGAGCGGTTCTTGAAGGACGGGGCGAAGACGCCGCGCGTCCTGGAGCTTGCGGAGCTGGAGCCGATCCTCGGCGAGTCCTTCTTCCGCGGCGCCGAGTACTACTTCGAGGGCGTGTGGGAGAACGTCAGCGAGGAGGAGCGTCAGGCGCTACGGGCGATGGCGTTGCGGGACGGCTCGTGGCGTCGCGAGGAGGTGCCGGGCGGCGAGGAGGTGCTGGGGCTCATGCTGCGGCATGACGTCGTCCTCGAGGAGGGTGGGGAGGTGCGGTTCGCTAGCGAGTTGGTGCGGCGTTGGATTCTTCGCTCGGAGTCCCGTAGGAATGGTAGTGGAACCACGGGCTGACGCCCGAGGCTGGCGGATAACGCCCTCCGGGCTCCGGAGCCCGGAGGGTTAGAGAAACTCGACGTGATCCTTCATTTCTTCGCCGGCGAGAACCTCGTAGATCAGCATCAACCCTTGGATCGTTTCGCCGACTGAGAGATGCTGTTGCCGGGCATAGACGATTCCCGCGTGCTCGAACCCTTGAGCATATAGCTTGAGAAAATCATCATCGTTTGTAAACAGCACCCGACCTTCGGATCTCGCGAACGCCAACTGTTGTTCGTCAGATGCGCCGATCATGCCGGCTTCGCCAGTCGTCAGCACGTCAACGCCACGTTGGCGGAGTCCTTTCGCGACCGTATTGGCAATATGCTCGTCGACATAATAGCTAACTCGCTCGGTCATGCAGCTTTTCCCAGAGCTTTGAAGGCGTCTTGCGCCGCATCTCCTCGGCAAAGAGGACGCTCTGGCGCATCTGTTCGTCGATCGACTCGCGGTGGTCGTAGTAGTACGCCAATGCGGAGTAGATCTCAGCCAGGCTCAAATCGTACTCCGCGGCGATTTCGTCGGCGCTCAACCCCATGCGCTCGTGCCAAATCAAGACGTCTTGCACGGAGATCCGTCGCCCGGCAATCCGTGGCTTCCCACCCAGAACCCCCGGGGTGATCTCGATGTGCTGGTTCAAGGCCATGGTCGTCATGCGCTTTTCCTCCGGATCGTCGTTGCGTCCGCCTCTTGGCCCACTCTACTATACGTCGCCCCTCACCCTCACCCTAACCCTCTCCCCGTCGAACCTCCGTGCCCCGGCCCAACGTCCCAGACCCTAACCCTCTCCCCGTCGAACCTCCGTGCCCCGGCCCAACGTCCCAGCCGGGGAGAGGGAACCGGAGAAGAATCGGGTAGAGTACGACCCTCGACTCTACCAAGGAGGAAATCCATGCTTCGACATATCCCCGTCCGCCGCGTCTGCACGCTCGTCGCGCTCCTCGCGCTCGTCGCGGCGCCGCTCCTGGCGGATCGCCCCGATCCGGCGCCCGCCGCCGACGCCGCGGCCCGCGACGCCGCCTGGCAACGACACCTCGAGCTAGAGGACGCGTCGCTCTTCAAGGGACTCGAATGGCGCAACGTCGGACCCGTCGTCCAGGGCGGCCGCGTGGTCGACGTCGCCACCGTCCCTGGCGAGCCCTACACCTTCTACGTCGCCTACGCCTCGGGCGGGCTGTGGAAGACCACCAACAACGGCGTCACCTTCAAGCCGCTGTTCGACCGCCAGCCGACGATCATCATGGGCGACGTCGCCGTCGACCCGTCGAACCCGCAGACCGTGTGGGTGGGGACCGGCGAGAACAACTCCTCGCGCTCGTCCTACGGCGGCCTCGGCATGTTCCGCTCCGACGACGGCGGAAAGACCTGGATCCGAAAGGGCCTCGAGTCAAGCGACCGGATCGGACGCATCCTGATCGACCCCCGCGACTCCAACCGCGTCTTCGTCGCCGCTCTCGGCAAGCTCTACACCCCGGGCGGCGAGCGCGGCGTCTACCGCACGAGAGACGGCGGCGAGAGCTGGGCGCAGGTCCTCGCAGGCGAAGGCGGCGAGATGACCGGCTTCGTCGACCTCGTGATGGATCCGTCGAACCCCGACGTCCTCTACGCCGCGGCCTGGGAGCGCTTGCGCCGGCCGTGGGACTTCGTCGAAGGCGGACCGGGGAGCGGCATCTACAAGACGAGCGACGGCGGCGAGAGCTGGACGCGCCTCGAAGGCGGCTTCCCGCAGGGCGATCACGTCGGCCGCATCGGCCTCGCCGTCGCGGCGAGCCAACCGCAGACCCTCTACGCCGTCCTCGACAACCAGGAGGTCCTCCCCGAGGAGCTCTGGGACCTGGGCGATAGCGCCGTCACCGCGAAGCGGCTCCGCAACATGACGAAGGAAGAATTCCTCGCCCAGGACCCTGAGGCCATCGAGGGCTTCATCCGCTCGAACGACTTCCACGAAGAGGTCGACGCCAAGATGCTCGTCAAGATGGTCAAGGACGACGAGATCACGATCCAGGAGATCCTCGACGAGATCTCCGACGCCAACGCCAACCTCTTCACGACCGACATCCGGGGCCTCGAGATCTACCGCAGCGACGACGGCGGCGAGACCTGGAGGCGCACCCACGAGGATCCGCTCCACCAGGTGGTCTACACCTACGGCTACTACTTCGGCCAGATCCGCGTCTCGCCGACCGACCCGGAGCGCATCTACACCGTGGGCGTGCCGATCATCACCTCCGGCGACGGCGGCAAGACCTTCGAGTCGATCCAGGAGCGCAAGGTCCACGTCGACTACCACGCGATGTGGATCGACCCCGACTTCTCCGACCGGGTGCTGGTGGGCAACGACGGCGGCCTCGACATGAGCTACGACGGCGGCAAGAGCTGGATCAAGCTCGACGCCCAGCCGGTCGGCCAGTTCTACGCCATCACTGTCGACATGGCGAAGCCCTACAACATCTACGGCGGCCTGCAGGACAACGGGATCCTCAAAGGCTCGAGCAAGTCGCGTCCCGCGCTCGACGAGTGGAGCTTCGTGGGCGGCGGCGACGGCATGTACGTCCAGGTCGACCCGCGCGACGACAAGACCGTTTACTTCGGCTCCCAGTTCGGCTTCTACAGCCGCCGCGGCGGCAAGGACGGCGACGGCTCGGTGCGTCCGCGCGACAAGCTGAAGGAGCCGGCGCTGCGCTACAACTGGCAGTCGCCGATCCTGCTCTGCGAGCACGATCCCGACACCCTCTACTTCGGCACCAACGTCTTCTATCGCTCGCTCGACCAGGGAACCACCTGGACGGCGATCTCCGGGGATCTGACGACCTCGGAGAACCGCGGCGACGTGCCGTTCGCGACGATCACCACGATCGACGAATCGGCGAAGCGCCACGGCCTGCTCTGGGCCGGGACCGACGACGGCAACGTCTGGGTCACAGACGACGGCGGCTGGAGAGACGTTTCCGTCGGTCTTCCGCGCGACCGCTGGGTAAGCCGGGTCGAAGCCTCGAAGCACGAGGAGAAGCGGGCCTACCTGAGCCTCACGGGCTACCGCGACGACGACGTCACGCCCTACCTCTACGTGACCGAGGACCTGGGCGAAACCTGGACGTCGATCGCCTCGAACCTGCCGGGCGAGCCGATCAACGTGGTTCGCGAGGACCCGGTCAACGCCGACGTCCTCTACGCCGGCACGGAGCGCGGAGCCTACGTTTCGCTCGACCGCGGTGGCGAGTGGCAGGCGCTGCCGGCGGCGCTGCCCAACGCGGCGGTCCACGACTTGATCGTCCATCCGCGCGACCGCGAGCTCGTCGCCGGGACCCATGGACGGAGCATCTTCGTGATCGACGCGCTGCCCATCCAGGAGCTTGTGAACGTCCGCGAGGAGGCGGTCCACGTCTTCCCACTCGAGGACGTCAAGGCCCAGCGTTTCTGGTACCGCCGCCGCTCGCGGTGGTTTTATGACCCCGACTCCGCGCCCGAGGTCAAGATCCCCTTCTGGAGCGCCGAGGCCGGAACGGCGAAGCTCGCGATCTTGGACGACGACGAGCGCGAGCTCCGTACGCTCGAGATGGAGGTCGAGCCGGGCGTCTTGGTCTTCACCTGGGACCTTCTGCTCGACGAAGAGCTCGCCGTCAAAGCTGAAGAGGAACGCCTCGCCGCCGAGGCCGAGAAAGACGACGAAGAGAAGAAGGGCAAGAAGAGAAAGAAAAAGAAAAAGAAGGAGGCTGAAGCCGAGGGGGAAGGCGAGATGGCAAAAACGCCGTGGGTCGAAGCCGTACGCCTCGAGCAGCAACTTTACGTCACCAAGGGTGACTACACCGTCCGGGTGACGGTGGGCGAAGGCTCGGGCGAGACCGAGCTCAAGGTCAAGGCGCCGAAGGCGCGCGAGCCGCGGATGAAGAAGCCCGAGAAGATCCGCGGCGAGAAGAAGGACGACTGAGCAAGTCACCCGGGCATGAAGGCCCGGGCTACAGAAGGCGGAAACCGTGGAAGTCGTCGACGCCAGCCGCCTCTACCCGTCGATTCCCACCGGAGTGCCGGCCCTCGTGGCCCATGAGCGGCCGGCAGACGGTCCGACGCGGACCGTCTGCGCGGCGGGCGACGTCGGTTTCTCGGGGCAGCTCGCGGCGGTCGGCGCCGCGAGCCTCGACGAGGTCTCGGCCGCCGTCCGCGTGGCGGATCTCGCCGTTGCCAACCTGGAGACGACGTTCGTCGAGAAACCGGAGGGCGCCTTGTTCGCGTCGCCCCCGGACGCCGCCATCTGGCTCGCCGAGGCCGGCTTTCGCCTCGTTCATCTCGCCAACAACCACGCGATCGACCACGGCGCCGGCATCCTCGCGGCGACCCTACGGACGCTGGCCGGGACCGGGATCGAGGTGATCGGAGCCGACGCGACGCCGCACGAAGCCCGGACCCTGCGGATCGTCGACCTCGACGGCCTGCGGGTCGGCTGGCTGGGGGCGGGACGCACCCACTTGCCCCAGAAAGACGGTGCCGAGGCGTCGTTCTGGGAGTACGACGCGCGCGAGCTGCAAGAAGCGGTTCGGGAGGCGCGGTCCCAGGTCGACGTCCTCGCCGTGTCGCTCCACATGGGCTACATGTACGTCGACTACCCGCATCCGGCGCAGCGCAAGGAGGCCCTGGCGCTTCTCGACGCCGGCGCCGACGTCGTCCTCCTTCACCATGCCCACGTCCTCCAGGGGATCGAGGCGACGCAGCGGGGCGTCGTCTGTTACAACCTCGGCAATCTGCTGCTCGACTGGACGGAGGGCGTCGACGTCCTGGAGGAGACCTTTGAGGCGCAACGCGTCGGTGGGCTCTTTTTCCTGGAGCTCGACCGGAGTGGCGTCTGCCGCCTCGCCGTCGTGCCGACACGCGTCGACGACGGATGGGCCGTTCGCTGGGCACGGGGGGAGGAAGGACGCGAGGTCCTGGAGCGTCTGCGGCGTATCAGCGCGGGCTGGGCCGGCGAGGCGGCGAAGCTCTATCACCGCCAGATGGCGGAGCGCGTCGCCGGGCATACCGTCCGGACGACGCTCGCGCAGCTGCGCGGCGGCGGGGTGCGGGCGTTCCTGGCGCTCCTGCCGCGCCTGCGGCCCCGGCATTTGCGTATGGTCTTGGGCTGGCTCGCTGTACGGCTGCGCGGATGAGCACAGATTTGCGCATTCGGTGCCGGATCTGTACAATCCGCCCTTCCGATGCGTCCCGGGCCTCCCCGCGACGTCTCCCCTCAAAACCCAACCCGAGAGGTAGGACCCTTGTCCGTTGAAGCCGTAACGCAACCGACGGTAGAGATCTGCTGGCGCGACTTCCTCGAGCTGACGAAGCCCCGCATCACGGTGATGGTCGCAGTCACGACCCTGGTCGGATTCCTGCTCGGCTCGTCCGGCGGCGTCGACGCCTGGGTGCTTCTCAGCACGCTTCTCGGCACGGCTCTGCTCGGCAGCGGCGCCTCGGCCCTCAACCAGGTGCTCGAGATCGACGCCGACTCGCGCATGCGGCGTACCGCCAACCGGCCCCTGCCGGCCGGACGCCTGGAGCTCGAGACGGCGCTCGCCTTCGGCGCCGCCATCTCGATCGCCGGCATGCTCCTCCTGGCCTTCACGGTCAACTTCCTGACCGCGGCTCTCGGTGCGTTGACGCTCACCGGCTACGTCTTCGTCTACACGCCGATGAAACGCAAGTCGGCGCTCGCGACGCTGGTCGGCGCCATCCCCGGAGCGCTCCCGCCGATGATGGGCTACGCGGGGGCCAAGGGCGAGATCGACGCCGTGGCCTGGATGCTTTTCGGCATCCTCTTCCTGTGGCAGATCCCGCACTTCCTGGCCATCGCTTGGATGTACCGGGTCGACTACAAGAACGGCGGGCTGCGGACGCTCGCCGACGGCGACGAAACGGGTGAGCGCACCTCGCGGCAGATGATCCTCTACGCCGCCGCGCTGGCCCCGGTGAGCCTCCTGCCGGCCGTCCTCGGCGTCTCCGGTGCGCTCTATTTCGCGGGCGCCATCGTTCTAAACGCCGGCTTCGTGGCCTCGGCGGTGGCCTTCGGCCTCTCGCACACGGCGCACAACGCCCGACGGGTCCTCCTGGTCTCCGTGGTCTACCTGCCGATGACGTTGATCCTCATGGTGGCCAACCAGGTCGGCGGCTAGGTGGCGAGATGTCTTCTCCGGAAAGCGAGCCCACCTCCGGCCGGCCGCCCTACCACCCGTCGAGCCGCGAGCTCCTCATCTGGGGAACGCTCGTCACCGTGATCCTGGCGCTGACCGCAACGGCGCTGCTCAAACGCCTCCGGACGCCCCCATCCGAGCCCCTGCCGGTTTACGCCCAGCTACCGCACTTCACGCTCACCAACCGCGACGGCGAGAGCGTGACCCTGGGCGAGCTCGCCGGCGCGCCGTGGATCGCCGACTTCATCTTCACCCGCTGCCCAGGGATCTGTCCCTTCATGACCCGGCAGATGAGCCGCGTGGCCGCGGAGCTCCCTTCGGCCGCGACGGTACGCCTCGTCTCCTTTTCGGTCGACCCCGACCACGACACCCCCGAGGTGCTCCAGGAGTACGCCGAGCGGCACGACGCACCCGACCACTGGTACTTCCTCACCGGCAAGCGCCAGGCGATCCGGTCGCTGTCGCGCGACGGCTTTCTGCTCGCCGTCGCCGAGGCGACCGAGGAGGAGCAGGCCGCGGCCGGCGAGGCCGGGGAATCGATCGAGCCCATCGTCCATAGCAACCGCTTCGTCCTCGTCGACGGCGCCGGACGCATCCGCGGCTACTACGACGCCTTTGACACCCAAGAGGTCGAGAAACTGTTGCGGGACGTTCGAAGGCTCCTCGACGAGGGGTAGCGCCCGCGCGTTGGCGCTAGCTCGCGCGTCACCGCCTGGGCTGAAGCTGGACTCGAAGGCGATTGGCGAGTCTGAAGCGGCACAGTGAAGGGGGCGGCGCCCGGGACCTCGACCTCGATCGTGGCGGAGCGGCTTTCGTCGTGGAGTCGGCAGCGCGGCGAGCTCCGTCGGGGCTGATAGACTCGGCAGCCCTGATGTCAGACGACGAAGCCCGCCAACCCCATGACCGCGACGAGATCGAACGTCTCGTCCGCGAGGCCCAGGACGGACGCCACGAGAGCTTCCAGCGCCTCTTCGAGCTCTACCTCGGCCCGGTCACCCACTACTTCGCCAACCAGGGCTTCTCTGCCGCCGCGGCCGAGGATCTGGCCCAAGACGCGCTCGTTCGTGTCTATAGGAAGATAGGGACGTTCCGTTTCGACGCGAGCTTCGAGACTTGGCTCTTCAAGATCGCCTCGAACCTCTGGAAGAACGCCCTGCGGAGCCGCGCGACGCTGAAGCGCCAGGCCGACCGCTTGTCGCTCGACGAGGTCCTCGACGACGACGAAGGCGGTGGCCGCGAGCCCGGCGACCCCGCGGACGGACCTCTCGAGTGCGTGCTGGCCAACGAGCGGCAGCAAGTCCTGGCCAAGGCTCTCGACGAGCTGCCGGCGAAGATGCGCGAGTGCATGCTCCTCCGCCTCGGGCAGGACCTCCGGAGCCGCGAGATCGCCGCCGTCATGCAAGTCTCCGTCGAAACCGTGAAGTCGCACCTCGCCGCCGGGCAGAAACGTCTGAAACCGCTTCTCGAAGAACACGCCGACGTCTTCGCCGTCTGACCCCAGGAGATTCCGTGGAGATACGCCAAACCGATCTCGAAGCCGCCGCCCGGGCCGTCATGGCGGCGCGCGGCGACGGCGGCCACCCCTCGCCAGAGGAGCTTCTGAGCTACCACGAGGGCGAAGGGACCGAGGAGGTCCGGCAACGGATCCTCCGGCACCTTGCCGCCTGCCCGCGCTGCACCCGTACCGTCCTCGACATGGCCAGCTTCCCCGACGTCGAGCCCGTCGACGAGGCACGCCGCGTCACCGGGGACGACCTGGACCGCGGCTGGCGGCGGTTCCAGGACCGCCTCCGCGAGGACGACGCGGCCGCCGGCAAAGTGGTCGCCAGCCCGGCCTCCTGGTTCGAACGGCTCGGCTCGTCGCTACGTTTCGCGCAGGCCGCCGCCGCCGTCCTCTTCGCGACGACGTTGACTCTGGCCGTCGTCCTCCTCTCGCCGCGGGATTCGCCACGGCCCCGCGTCAACTTGCCGATCGTCGAGCTCGCTCCGGACGACGTCCGGCGCGACCGCAGCGAAACCGTCCGCGTGCCGGAATCGGCCGACGGGGTCGTCGTCGTCCTGGCTCTCGTCGAGACGCGGCCCTTCGCGTCCTACGAGGTGACGATCCGCGACGCGGCGGGTGACGTCGTCTGGACGAAACCCGGAGTCGAGCGCTCCGGCGCGGGCATCTTCGTCCTCGAGATCCCCCGGACGTTCCTTGACCCGGGACGCTATCGGATCGACCTCGCCGGCCTCGACGACGAACGCCGCGAGGAGCTCGCGACCTATGCGCTCGAGATCACGCACGATTAGGGCGCTCCTGGCATCGGCGGCTCTCGCCCTCTCCTGCGGACGCGGCGCCGTCGATCCCGGCGAGACGCTCACGGTCGGCCCCGCCGTCGAATACCGCATCGCCGAAGGGGAGACGCACGCCTATCCTGTCCGACTTGCGGAGGGCCAATACCTCCATGTCGTCGTCACCCAGGTCGACGTCGACGTCGCGGTTCTCCTCCGCGATCCGGACGACGCCGTCGTCCTCGCCGTCGATGGGCCGAACGGTCCCGAAGGTCCGGAGGACGTCGCCGCCGTCGCCACGGAGGACGGCGTCCACCGCCTGGAGGTCCGCGCGGTGGGCTCGGGACGCTACGAGCTCGAGCTCCGCGCGCTCGGTCCCCCGGAGGACGGCGACCGGGACTTCGCCGAGGCGCTTTGTCTTTACGCGGCGGCGGAGCGCTTGCGCGGCGAGCCGGGCGTCGAGTCGAAGCGATCGGCGCTGGCCACCTATGAGAAGGTCTTGGACCATGTCCGGGACGACGAAGGGCCGTTTCTCGCCGCCCGTACCGAACGGCGCATCGCCAACCTCCTCGACGACTTGGGTGAGGTCTGCGCCGCCGTAAAACATTTCGAACGCTCCTTCGAGCTCTACGGCTCCTACGACAACGGCTGGGAGCTGGCGGCGCTTTACAACGACGCCGGCTATTCCTTTCGTCTGCTGGGCGAGGCAGAGCGGGCGCGCGACCTCTACGAACGGGCGATCGCGGTCTCCGAGCCGATCGGCAACCGGCTGGCGATCGGCGTCGCCTTGAACAACCTCGGCATCCTCCACGATTCGCTCGGCGAGCCGCAGAAGGCGCTCGACTACCACGACCGGGCGCTCGCCGAATGGCGCGAGCTCGGCTACCGTTCGCGCCAGGCGACGAGCCTCCACAACCTCGGCGTCTGCTACACCTCGCTCGGACGCACCGAGGAAGGACGCAGGTTCCTCGACGAGGCCCTGGCGATCCGAACCGACCTCGGCAAACCGTCGCGCCTCGCCACGACGCTGACCGCCCTCGGCTGGGTCCGCGCCCTCGAAGGCGACCGCGCCGGCGCCCTCGAGGCCTACGGCGAGGCCCTGACCCTGCGGCAAGCGGCGGGCGACCGGCAGGGCGAAGCCGTCACCCTCGAGCTCATAGGCTCCGCCTACCATGAGGCGGGCGACGGCGACCGCGCCCTCGGCGCCTATCGCGACGCCCTGGAGGCCCTCGCGGACACCGGCAACCTGCAGGACGAGGCCTACCTCGTTCTCGCCGCCGGACGCGTCCACGCGGAGCGCGGTGACATTGAGGCGGCCCTTCAGAACGGACGCCGCGCGCTGGAGCTTTTCCGTCGGCTCGGCGACCTGAACGGCGAAGCGTCGGCGCTCGTCGCCCTGGCCCGGAGCGAGCAGCGGCGCGGCGCGCCCGAGGCGGCGCGCGGATACGTCGAGGCGGGGCTCAAGATCGTCGAGTCGGTGCGCAGCCGTCTTCAGAGCACGGCGCTTCGCAGCTCCTACCTGGCGCGTCGTCACGACGACTTCGGCGTCCTGATCGACGTCCTGATGGAGCTTGGCGAGGCCGAGCGGGCCTTTCTGGCGAGCGAGCGCGTCAGGGCGCGTGGGCTCCTTGAGGAGATGACAGGCGGGCGTCCGCGTCACAGTGTCTCCCCCCCTGGATCCCCCCAAGGGGACCGTGTACCGCCGGAGCTTCTCGTCCGCGAGCGGCGCCTCCGCGCGCGGATCCAGGCCAAGGAGGACCGGCGCATCTCCCTCCTGAGCGCCGGGACGTCCTCGGAGGAGGCCGAACGCCTGGAAGAGGAGCTGGGAACGCTTCTCCTGGACTACGAGAAGCTAAGAGGAGAGATCCGCGGTCTTCCGAGCGTTCCCGCGCCGCTGACCCTGGAGGAGGTCCGGAAGCTTCTCGACGAGGGGACGCTCCTTCTCGTCTACACCCTGGGCGAGGAAAGGAGCTTCCTTTGGACCATCGGGCTCGATTCGTTCGAGGCGCACGTCCTGGGGCCGCGTTCGGAGATCGAGGTGCTGGCGCGTCAGGTGGCGGAGATCTTGCCGTTCAGCCGGCGACGGGGATACCGGCGCCAGGCGGAGATGGCGAGCCGGGCATTGAGCGACGCCGTCCTCGCTCCCGTGGCCGCGGTGCCTACCGGCAAGCGTCTGGCGGTGGTCGCCGACGGCGCGTTGCTCCTGGTGCCGTTCGCGGCGTTGCCGATCCCGGGAGGGACGGCGCCGCTTCTGGTGAAGCACGAGGTGGTGTCGTTGCCGTCGGTGTCGGTGCTGGCGTCCCTGCGCGAACGCAGAGGACGCACGCCGCCGTCCGGGCTCTTGGCCGTGGTCGCCGATCCGGTCTTCGGCCCCGACGATTCGCGCCTGGGTGCGGACGGCGACGCCGAAGAGACGGCCGTCGATGACGAGCTCACGCGATCCGCCGGCGACTTCGGCGTCAAAGGCTTTGAGCGGCTTCCCTACTCGGGAGAGGAGGCCAGGGCGCTTCTTGCCCTGGCCCGCGGCGCGCCTAGCTTCCGGGCGCTCGACTTCGACGCCAACCGGACGGTCATCACGGGCGGCGCCCTCAGCGGCTACCGGATCGTCCATTTCGCGACTCATGGGCTCCTGAACACCCGTCATCCGTCGCTGTCGGGGCTGGTCCTGGCGCTCGTCGACGAGGCGGGGCGTCCGCGCGACGGCTTCCTTCGTCTCCACGAGATCGCGGACCTGGAGCTCGAGGCGGATCTTGTCGTCCTGAGCGCCTGCCGGACGGCGTTGGGCAAGGAGGTGCGGGGCGAGGGCATGCTGGGTTTGCCGCGGGGCTTCTTTCACGCCGGCGCGTCGCGGGTGGTGGTGAGCCTGTGGAGCGTCAACGACCGGGCCACGTCGGTCCTGATGGAGCGCTTCTACCGCGGGATGCTCGACGAGGGCCTGCCGGCCGCCGCGGCGCTGCGCCGGGCGCAGCTCACGATGCTCGAGGACGACGCCTGGGACGCCCCCTACTTCTGGGCGCCGTTCGTCGTCCAGGGGGATTGGCGTTGAGGACTCCCCCAAAAGTCGCGGTCGCCGTGTCTAGGGGAAGGAAAGCGTCGACGTAGACGCCAACGGCCACCGACTTCCAGCAGGAGAAAGACCATGGCAGAGAAAGCCCCGAAGGACGAGAAAGCCCCGGCGGACCCGACCCCCACCCCGACAGCCAACGAAGGCGGCGACGACGAAGACAAGGAAGCCGGCCGCACCTACAAGAAGAAGTAGGGCAGGCTCCGCCTGCCTCTGGGTGGCAAGCCACCTCACTCCGAGGACGGAGGTACAAGGCACGAGGCACACCGTCCTTGAACGACCGGGGTTGAAACCCCGGGCTACATCTGAAAAGACGCCCTTCGGG
>CBDUYN010000235.1:0-13536 GCA_965371445.1 uncultured bacterium
GGCCCTCCTCGGAGCGGCACCGGGGTCGAGTCCTAAGGTAGCCCAGTGAGCCGCCCAAGAAACCCTGAACGGGCCTTCCTACGTACTATGAGAGCACTCCGCCGGACATTTCCCGTCCAAGGACCCCCGAGCATGACGCCTGAAACCGCAAGCCGAGACGCCTAGGAGATGGGCCAGCTCTCGCTGAAACGCCTCTGGGTCCTCATGGTGACGGCCTTCGTCGACATGGTGGGCTTCGCGCTCGTCCTGCCGCTTCTGCCGCTCTACGCGAAAGACTTCGGGGCCAGGCCGACGACGATCGGCTTCCTGCTCGCCTCCTTCGCTTTCGCCCAACTGGTGACGGCACCCCTCTGGGGACGCCTCAGCGACCGGATCGGACGGCGCCCGGTGATCGTCGGCGGCCAGGTGCTAAACGCCGTCGCCTTTCTGTTCTTCGCCGCTTCCGACTCCGTGTGGCTGCTACTTTTCTCGCGCCTCGCCCAGGGTGCGGGGAGCGGCACGATCGCCGCCAACCAGGCCTACGTCGCCGACGCCGTCCGTCCCGAAGAGCGGGCCAAGGCGCTCGGCTGGATCACCGCGGCGACGAGCGCCGGCGTGATGCTCGGCCCGGCCATGGGCTCGGCGAGCCTCAGCTGGACGGGCTCGACCGCCGCCCCGGGGCTCATCGCCGCCGCCCTCTGCACCCTGAACATCCTCTTCGCCTGGCGCTGGCTGCCGGAGTCGACCTCCGACGAAAGCCGCGCGGCGTCGCGTGAACGGCGTCCGCTGGGGCGTGCGGTCGTCGAGGTGCTGCGCCATCCGGCGCGGCCGGTCCACGCCCTGATTTGGATCTACGCCTCGGGTATGTTGGCTTTTATGGGGGTGACGAGCATCATGAGCCTCTATCTCTCCGACCGCTTCGGCGTCACCAAGGAGTCGATCGGGGCCTTCTACGCCGTGATCGGCTTCTTCTCGTTCGTGATGCGGGGCTTCCTCCTCGGCCCCCTGGTGCATCGCTTCGGGGAGGTGCGGGTGATGCGGCTCGGTATCGCGGCTCTGGCCGCCGGGATGCTCACCGCGCCGTTCGCGACAGGACCGTGGCTCTTCCTGATGGTGCTGCTCTTGATGCCGGTGGGGACGGCGCTTCTCTTCCCGGCGACGACGTCGCTGATCTCGCGCTTCGCACCGCACGGCGAGGGGGGGCAGATCCACGGCGTGCAGCAGGCCTTCGGCGGCTCGAGCCGTCTCTTGGCGCCGATCTGCGCCGGGCTGGTCTACGAGCTGCGTCCACCGGCGGCGGCCGCGGCCTTCGGAGGGGCGGGGCCGTTCTGGCTGAGCGCCGCCGCCGTGACGCTGACGGCGTTTCTGGCGATGCGCCTGCGTAGCTCGGAGCATGTGCTGACCGAGGAGGCGGCGCCGCTCGCCGAGGCCGAGGCCTGAGCACCGGGTCTCTCGGTGTATGATGGGGACCTGATGTCGCACCAGGTTCTCTATTGTATTGATACCCCCATGAACGGCACCGAGGGACCGGTACGCCTTGCCGGCTGGTGTCTGGGCTCGCGTCCGATCGAGGCGATGGAGATCCACCTGCCTGGCGGCACGCTCCCGGTGAGCTACGGCCACGGCCGTCCCGACGTCGCCGCAGCCTACGACCGCTACCCGAACGCCGCGGCGAGCGGCTTTGCCGTCGAGGTGGCGGCGGGCGAGCTCGGTCCCGGCGAGGCGATCGACTGCACCGTGACGGTGCGCGAACGCTTCCGCCGCCGCCGCTACTCGCTCCGGCTCCAGCCGTCCTCGAACGGCGTCCAGCAAGTGGACCTGCACCCGGACGGCTACAGCGGCTTCGACCCGGACGAGCTCGAAGTGGAGCTTCGCCGGAGCCTCGCGCGGCGTCCAGGGCTCACCCTGCGGCTCGACGTCATCAACAAGTGCAACTTGCGCTGCATTATGTGCAGCTACTCCGATCCGGAGGTCTTCGGGCGGCCGATGAAAAAAGTCCGTCCCGAGGAGCTCCGGACGCTCTTCGAGGGCCTGGCGGAGAACGTGCGCACCGTTGTCCTCTCCTGCGCCGACGAGCCCCTGACCTCGAGCTACTTCCCCGACATCCTCTCCTACGTCGTCGATGAGCACCCGCACGTCGACGTCGAATTCTGCACCAA
Source organism: uncultured bacterium (assembly GCA_965371445.1). Lineage (GTDB taxonomy): Bacteria > Acidobacteriota > Thermoanaerobaculia > Multivoradales > J023 > DASWIG01. The sequence continues at coordinate 2,139 of CBDUYN010000235.1, forward strand.
CGCGATGCTGATGAACGCCAAGATCCGCCGCCTCCTGATCGAGAAGGGCGTCGGTCACCTGATGCTCTCGATGGACGGCTCGTCAAAAGCGACGCTGGAGTCGATCCGGGTGGGGGCGAAATACGAGCGGATCCTCGCCAACATCAAGGCGCTCAGGGACCTGAAGCGCGCCGCCGGGGCGCGTTACCCGATCCTGGTGATGGACTTCGTCATGATGTCGCGCAACATCCACGAGGCTCCGGTCTTCGTCGAGATGGCGTCGCGGCTCGGGGTGCGGATGATCGACTTCCGGCATGTGATCCCGGGTTATATGAACGACCCCGAGGAGATGCTCTGCCATCAACGGGCGCGCTACAACTACTACCGCGAGGAGGCTCTGCGGGCGGCGGCGCGCTTCAAGGTGGACGTCACGATCCCGCCGCCCTACGAGACGCCGGAACGCTTCGATGCGACGGGTGAGCCGGTCGCGGACCTCGCCGAATTCGACGCCGTCGCCTCCGATCAGGCGTTGGGCGAGGTGCCGGTACCCAGGCGTTTCCCGCGGGGCTTCAAGTCGCGCCACGCCCGCGGTACGGCGGCGGAGCATTTCGCCGGCACCTACTGTCCGCGTCCCTTCTCGGAGGTGATGGTGGCCGAGCAGGACCTGGTGCGTCCGTGTCCGTGGTACCGCGGCCACCTGGGACGCCTGAGCGAGGGCAAGACGCTGGCCGACGTCTTCTTCGGCCCCGAGGCCCAGCGTCTGCGGCGCAACATGCTGCGTCCCGAGGGGGACTCCGGCTGCCAGGGGTGTCCGCTCAAGGCGGAGTACCTGGCGAGCGAGGCGCGCGACTTCAGCGGCGCCTACTCGCGCTTCGGCGTCCTGGGGACGCTGGTGAAGCGGGGGCTGACGTTCTTGCGTCCGGAGCGGGCACGGGGGTAGCCCGCCCCCACCCAGGCTGAAGACCTGGCGGCCCGGCGAGAAAAGCCAAGCCGGTGGCTAGACAGCCCGGAGCGGCAGCCGGGTGATCCGCACCCGTCTCTTGTCCACGACACAGACGGATCGTTCGAGGGCGGCCGGCTCGACCTTCTCAAGGACTTCCCTCAGGAGCTCACACATTTCCGCGTCGGAGTAGCTCCCCCCACGAAACAGGATCAAGCCCGGCCCCCGAGCCGAGCTGAGGGCCAACAGGCGCGGGAAGTCCAAATCCGCGGTGATGACGACTCTGCCCTCCTGGCGAGCGATCTCCAAGAGCTCACGATCGGACGCCTTCTTCTTGCCGATATGGTAGGCGTGGACACCGGAATGTCCGACCTCTTCGAGAACCTGGATCAGGGCCGGAGACACCGGCATGTCGAGAAGGGCCTTCATCCGGTGGCAAACTCGATGATCTGCTCGTCCGCCAGCATGGCGGCATACTGCAAGGTGTCTTCGATGTCCCCGGGCTCCAGGTAGGGGTAGGCCTGGAGGATCTGTTTGGCCGACTCACCAGCCGCGAGGAGGCCGAGGAGGCGGGAGACCGGAAACCGGAGGCCGCGGATGCAGGGCTTGCCACCGCAGATCTCGGGGTCCGTCGTGATGCGCTTTAGAGTCATGTGCCGCCAACCTTTCTTCGGCTAGTCTAACAGCTTCTTGGCCAAGGGATGCAGCTCAAGGCGCTGGACCATCTCGTGTGGCGCGGCCGCCCGCCCACGGCGATGGCTCGCCGTTGCTTCGAACCGCCTGGAGCCGGAGCGGAGCAGCGAGAGCTGCGAGCTCCCAGACCTCCTCGACGCCTCGCCAGATCCGCGCCGAACCTCCGGCCGACGGATGGCGAACAAGATCCAGAGCCCTTCGCTGTGCTCGAGAAGCCCTCCGAGCCCTGCCTCAACCTCCGGCCGCTGGACCCACCCCTCGCATCACCCCCGAGCCCCCCATGGCTTACGGTGCCTCGTCGTGGAGCTTTTTGGCCATGAAGCGCGCGCGGTCTGGGTTGCCTTGACGGTCTCGGATCAACCACACAAGGGCCTTGGTGGCGTTTCGGTACTCGGTGACTGCTCCCAGGTCGCGGAAGGTATCGATGCTCTTGGTGAGGAACGATTCTGCCTGCTCAAGGGATCCGAATCTCGCCAGGATCAGCGCTCGGCACCACCGCACTTGAGCGGTTGCTATGAGGTCACTCCGCGGGATGTCTTTGGCAGTTTTCTCAAGGAGCTGGCCCGCGCGCCTCAGGTCGTCGACACCACCGCCCTTGATGATGGCGTGAGCTAGTAGGGTTACCGCTGCTTGGCGTGTTCGAAGGGTGGGCGCTATCTCAAGGGCTTTGGTGGCGTCTTGGTGGGCTCTCTGGATGTCACCCGTTCCACCCGTTCCAAGGCGGGCTTGACCTCGATGCATGTACGCGGCAGCTGCGCGGGCCTGGCGGGTGCGTTGCTGTCGTCGTCCCCATGCTGTCTTGATTGTTTTGACTGGCTTCTCTGGGGGAAGTAGGGATAGGGCTTTGTTGGCGGCTTCAATCGCGCCGGTCCAGTCTTCTTGGAGGGATAGAAGAGAGGAGCGGTGGTTTGAGAGATCTGCGCGGGCGAGAGGACCAACGCGGCGTAAGCCGTCCCCGATGTCGAGGGCTTCGGCGCTCGCTTCGTTTTGGCCAAGGTGTCGCAGGCATGCGGATTTGAGGCCGTAGAGGGAAGCTCGATACGTAGGGGAAGGCTGAGCCTCGAGGGCGGCCTCGATCTCGGCAAGTGTCCCTCGCGGGTCTCGGCCGGTCATTTCGCGTAGCTCTTCGATTCGTGTAGCTGACTGGTTCCACCCCATTCTCTTACCCTCCGAGGGCATGTCCGGGGACATGATAGCAGGGCCGGACAAACGGCCTGCATGATGCTGGCTCGGGTTGCCGGTGGAAGGGGTAGAAAATGCACGTCAACTCGGGCCTTAGAGCCGGTCACAGCGGCATGGTGGATCCGTCGGGCTAGGGAAGTCGTAGCCTCGACCCTGACTCCATCCCAACCGTTCGGTCGGTTTTGGCATTTTTGGAGTCCCCTCGTGCTACACCTCCGAAGGTCCGGAGCGTTTCGGGTGGGTCTGCGGTTCATCACCGCTTGACCCGGAGTCCCTGACTCGGCTGGGCAGCAACACGCGGCCGGAGGGGGCCTCACCTTCTTACTCGACCGACGATTCCCCCTCTCTCTCAGAACGGGGCTCCACAGCCCCCTTTCGAGGTCCCCCTCGGCCATCCTTCGCCCCCGGGCCAGGCCCCGGGGCCTTTTTCGGCCAGGAGGCGACGGCCGCCCGTGAGGGACCTGGCCTCCCAACTTTGTGAACACGGCCCCGGGTCGTTGTGGCCCAGGGCGTCTTTTCGGAGGTGTGGGGAATGACGATCGACAAAGCACGACATCAGCACGCACGGCCGGCCGGCCCAGCCGGAGGGCTCCTACGGCGGAAGCCGTCCCTCTTCCCGACTCCGCTGAAAGGAGGCAAATCATGAGCGTCGTGATCGCAGTTTCCGACGGCAAAACGATCGAGGCCGGCGCGGACAGCGCCGGCGGTTCCCAGGACGAGATCTACGAGATCATGGAGGAGAAGATCTTCGTCCGCGGCGCGTACCTGATCGGCTACTGCGGGTCCCTGCGGATCGGCCAGATCCTGCGCTACGAGGTCGAGCTCCCGGATCCGCCGGCGGAAGAGGATCTGGCGGCGTTCCTCGTCAAGGAGGTGATGCCTGAGATCCGGCGCGCCGTCGAGACCGCGGGAGCGGCGGGCAAGGACCAGGTCCTACCGGGCAAGACGATGATCCTGCTGGGCTGCCGTGGCGGTCTGTGGTGTATCGGTCCGGAGCTCTTCGTCTCTCAGGCGAAGCCTTATGCGGTGATCGGCTCCGGTCGGCACCATGCGTACGGCGCGCTCCACGCGTTGCTCGCCGCGGGGATGAAGATCGGTCGCCGGCTGATCGAGCTCGGGCTCCAAGCGGCGGCGGCCTACACGCCGAGCGTCCGTCCGCCGTTCCGCTTTGTCGCCCTCGGGAGCGAGCCGGGCTCGCCGGCAGCCTCATCCGCCGTAGCTGTCGAAGAGTGTCCAGAAACGCGGGACTCCGGTGAATAGCGCGCCTGGCCGTCCCCGGTCACGGCGACCTGCCCGCCCCGGGCTATGTCACGCCTCGGCCGACCACCGGTGCTCGGCTTTGACGAGGCCGATCTCGTAGGCCGCGTTCTCGATCACAAAAGCGCTCGGGAGGACCTTGGTGTCGAAGGGGTGGAGGTTGTGCTCGTCCATCAGGTAGACGTAGACCGTGTACTCGCCCTTGATGAGCGGCATCTCGGGGAGCTCCAGGACCCGGCGGTAGCGGCGCTCGCCGGTCATCACCGGAACCTCGTCGTGGAGCGTCGAAAAGGCGACGACCTGCACTCCGTCGCTGCGGTCGATGCCGACGGCGAGATGGAACTGGAGGTCCTCGTCTTCGGTTTCCCACTCGACGTCGAGGCTCCAGGGCTCGCGATAGCTGCAATAGAGCTGACCCCCCAGGGTCCGGCCGCCCTGGATGCGGACGGACCGGATGCGGGCGGCGCGGGCGATCTCGCCCTCCGGCTCCTCGGCCCCCGGCTCCTCGGCGGCCTCGCTTTTCTTGAGCAGGAAGCTCTCGTAGGCCCGGACGACCTCGTTGGCCGGACCGAGCTGCTCCATCCGGCCGTTTCGCATCCACAGGGCCCGGCGGCAAAAGCTCGATACGTAGTACATCGCGTGGGAGCAGAAGAGCAGCGTCCCCCCGGCGGCCACGAACTCCTGCATACGGTCCATGCACTTTTTTTGGAAGTAACCGTCGCCCACCGACAGAGCCTCGTCGATGATCAGGACGTCAGGCTCCACCTGGGTGGCGATGGCGAAGCCCAGGCGCATGGACATGCCGGTCGAGTAGCACTTCACGGGCTGGTCGATGAACTCTCCGAGCTCGGAGAAAGCGACGATCGCGGGGAGCTTCGCGGCGACCTCCTCGGGGCTGAGGCCGAGCATGGCGGCGTTCAGCTGGATGTTCTCCCGGCCGGTGAACTCGGGATGAAAGCCCGAGCCGAGCTCCAGGATCGAGGCCACCTTGCCGGAGACCGAGACCTCGCCCGCGGTCAACGCCGTGACCCCGGCGAGGATCTTCAGGAGCGTCGACTTGCCGGCGCCGTTCTCGCCGATCACCGCCAGGCCCTCACCCCTCGTCAGCTCGAAGCTGACGTCGGCCAGGGCATGGAACTCGCGGTGGAGCGGCCGGCGCAGCACCAGCTCCCACAGCCGGCTCCAGGGCGAGGCGTAGACACGGTAGACCTTGTGCAGGCGTTCGACGGTGATCGCGATCTCGCTCATGGGACGCCATTCTAGCCTCCCAGAGGCCGTTCCCGCTCCTTGCGGAGCCCTTCGCCCTGGGATAGCCTGGGCCATGCGTCTCGCCGGAGACCTTCCTGGCCCTCCTCCACCTGCTCGTTCACGACACCATGGAAGCCATGACGATACGCGCTCTCGCCAACCTGCTAACCGTCTCCTTCCTCACAACGATCCCTGCTGCCGCCGCCAGCGAAGTCCGCGGCCGTGTCGAGACCCGCTCCGGAGTGCCGATCGAGCACGCCCTCGTCACCGCCGTCCAGGCCAAAGTCGAGGTCTACACCGACCACCAGGGGGCCTTCACGCTCGCCTGCCAGGCGCCCTGCCTGCTCCTCGTCAGCCACCCTCGGTTCCTGGAGCTGCCGGTCGAGGTCCGAGAGCCGACCTCCGAGCTCGTCATGACCCTCGAGGCCAAGCAGCAGATCTACGAGGAGATCGTGGTGACCGCCCAGCGCGGCGGCGACGCCTTCGCTCCGGTAGCGATCGCCTCGACGGTGATCCACGTCGAGAAGAAAGCCGCCGCCCCGTCGACCCTGACCGAGCTCGTCGAAGGGGTGCCCGGCGTGGCCGAGAACGGCCAGGGCGGGATCTTTCAGACCTTCTCGATCCGCGGCGTCTCGCGCCAGCGAGTGATGACGCTCGTCGACGGCATGCGTATCACCGGCGATCGCCGGGCCGGCGTGTCGACGTCGTTCGTCGATCCGCTGCTCATGGGCTCGGTGGAGGTGCTGCGCGGCCCGTCGTCGACCTACTACGGCTCGGGAGCCCTGGGCGGCGTCGTCCAGGTCTTCGCGCGGGAGTTCGAGACGCTGCGCCTCTCGCTCGGCTACGACAGCTGGGGTGAGGAGACCTACCAGGTCCTCGGTTGGGGCGACGGCGTCTGGTCCCTGGGGCTCGCCCACCGGACGCGGTCGAACGACACGGTCGACTCGACCGAGCTGAACGACCACTTCACCCAGGTCTCGGCATCCCTTTCCCGGCGTTGGGAGAAGGGCCGGTATGCCTTCCGCTTCCAGGCGCTGCCCGCCTTTGGAGACGACATCGGCAAGTCGAGCACCGACTTCCCCGAGCGGACGACGAGCTATCCCGACGAGAGCCATCTGCTCTTGAAGCTCGCCGTGACGTCATCCGCCGGCTGGAGCCTCGACGCCTGGGCTCATCCCAACGACTTGACCACCGAGGTCGTGGAAGGTCCGGAGCTCAACGTCGTCACGAACGACGCGCTTGACCTGGGGTTGAGCTTCCAGCGCGAGATGGCGCTTTCCGGCAACCTGTCGGGCCGCTACGGCCTCGACTACGTGGGGCGCCGCGGCGTCGAGGCGTTGGAGAGCGACGAGGACCTCGTAGCCGGCACCCGCACCGAGCAGCAGACTCTCGAGGGCGAGCAGGACGAGGCCGCGGCGTTCGCGTCGCTTTCCTGGAGCTGGGGCCGCGCCACCTTTCAAGGCGGTGCCCGGGCGACCTGGCAGCAGCAGTCAAACCGCGGCTGGCCGAGCCGCGAGGACTCGGCGGTGACGGGATTTCTCGGCGTCGTCCGGCCGATCGGGCGTGTGGAGCTGGTGTTCAACTTCGGCACGGGGCTTCGCTTCCCCAGCCTCTCCGAGCGCTTCTTCACCGGCACGACCGGGCGCGGCCAGGTCCTGGGCAACCCGGACCTCGTCCCCGAAAGCTCGCTCAACATCGACTTCGGGCTGCGCTGGTACGGCCGCAGGCTTTTTTTCGCCGGCCAGCTCTTTCATCTGGAGATCGACGAGTACGTCGAGCGCGTCGATTTGAGCGACGAGCTCCGGAGCTTCGTCAACCTGACCTCGGGGACGGTGACGGGCCTGGAGCTCGAGGGTTTTTTTGAGATCGACGAAAGCTGGCAGGTGTCGTGGAGCGGGCACCTGCTCGACGGCAAGGATTTCGACGGCGGCCCCTTGGCCGACGTCCCGGCCGACCGCCTCCAGCTGACGCTTCAGTTTCGTCAAGGGCGTTTGGAGAGCCGCCTGGCCTACCAGTACCGGGCCGAAAAGGACGATCCCGGGAGCGGCGAAAAGGCGATTCCCGAGGCCGACCTCCTCTCGCTGGCGCTCGACGTCCGGCTCGCCGAGGACCTGACGCTGACGCTGCGGGGCCGGAACCTCCTCGACGAGCTCTACTGGACCGCGGCCGACCGCAGAGCGCCGTTCGCCGCCGGCCGCTCGCTGGGTCTGGGCCTCGTCTGGGAGCGCTGAGAGACCCGTTTCAGGGCGCAACGGGGACGGAGATATAGAAGAACAGGCATTTTTTCGCGCTTTCTTCTATGATCTTGGGACCATGGCCGGCGGTCAGCGCGACGCAAATGCCCAGGCTCGAGAGGGAGGAAGCCAGGTCCCCGAGGCTTCCGGGGTGAGCGTCCGTCTCGACGAGCGCTCGCGTTCCGCGATCGAGATCGACCCGGAGCTGGCGCGGCTTCGCAAGCACCGGCGCCAGGAGCGCCTGAACCGGTTCCTGATCCCGAGATTGCGGATCCTGGGCTTTGCCCTCCTCGGTGTCGCCGTCTTCCTGCACAACCGGATCTTCGCCACGGCGGACTCCGACGAGGCGGCGCTTGTCTTCACCACCTCGGCGGTGACCTATGCGCTGCTGGTGTGGGCGGGTCTGCATTTCCTCTACAAGCGGCTGCTGCCTTTCGACCTCTCCTTCGCCTTTCTGGTGACGGACCTCTTTTTCCTGACAGCGGCGATCTACGCCTCGGGCGGCGAGGCGAGTTGGCTCGCGGCGATCCTGCTGCTGCGCACCGCCGACCAGACCTCGGCGAGTTTTCGGCGGACGGTCTTTTTCGCCCACGCCACGGTGGTGGCCTATCTTCTCCTGATCGCCTACCTGGCCTGGGGGGAGGGCCGTCCGATCTTCTGGAGCAGCGAGCTCCTGAAAGCGTTGCTCCTCTACTTCGGCAACCTTTACATCCTGACGGCGGGGCACACCTCGCAGATTCGGCGCCGCAAGCTTTCGGCGACGATCGAGATGGCTCGCGACGCGCTCCGCCGCCTGGAAGCGAACGCCGCCGAACTCGAAGGGGAGCGGGCCCGGGCGGAGGCGGCGAGCCGGTCCAAGAGTCAGTTCCTGGCCCAGGTGAGCCACGAGATCCGTTCGCCGATGAACGAGCTCCTGGGCATCTCCGACATGCTCCTCCTCGAAGAGCTGACCGAGGAGCAACGCAAGTGGATCAAAATTCTGAGCGAGAGCGGCGGCCACCTCCTCTCCGTGGTCGACGACATGCTCGACTATTCGAACATCGAGGCCGGCGAGATGGTCCTGAGTGACGGCGACTGCGACGTGCGGCACCTCGCCGAAGGCATGGTTCGACTCCTCCAGCCGCGTGCCGAATCGAAAGGCGTGGAGCTCACGAGCCAGGTCGATGCCGAGGTTCCGAAGACGGTACGCGTCGACTCCCTTCGTCTGGGGCAGGTCTTGAGGAACCTGGTCGGCAATGCGGTCAAGCTCACCGAAAGCGGACGCGTCGTCCTCCAAGTCGGAGTCGAGGAGGTGATCGACGCGTCGCGGGTACGGCTGCGCTTCAGCGTCGAGGACACCGGCATCGGCATCCCCCCCGAAAACCACGCGTACCTCTTCGAGCCGTTCGCGCGGGCCGGCGCTTCCCTGGAACCCGGTCAAGGCGGTCCGGGGCTGGGCCTGCCTATCTCGCAGCGGCTCCTCGAGCTGATGGGGGGCGAGATCGAGGTGGATTCGACTCCGGGCGAAGGCTCGCGCTTCAGCTTCGTCCTGCCGCTCGACGTCGTCGACGACGCGGCCCCCTCTCCGGCGGCCGGCGCCCCGGCGGCCGGCGCTCCGGCGGCCGGCCCTCCGGCTGCCGCCGAAGCGCAACCGTCGGCAAAACCCGGGTCCAAGGCACGGGTCCTGCTCGTCGAGGACGAAGAGGTCAGCCGTCTCGTGGCGCATCGCCTCCTCCAGAGCTTGGGCCTCGAGGTCGTCGCGGTCCAAAACGGCCGGGAAGCGCTCGACGCGATCGGCGACGAGCCCTTCGACGTGGTGGTCATGGACTGCCAGATGCCGGTCATGGACGGCTACGAGGCGACCCGCGAGATCCGGCGGCGCGAAGGCTCCGAGCGCCACACGCCCATCGTGGCGCTCACCGCCCACGCCCTGACCGGCGACCGTGATCGCTGCCTCGCCGCCGGGATGGACGATTACGTCCCCAAACCCGTAGGCCGTGGGGTCCTCGCCGACGTGCTCTCCGCCTGGGTCGAGATCGAGGATTCGCCGTGACCGTCCCCTTGGGGGAACGAGGGGGGACATGACCTGACAAGGAGGCCCCTGGAGGCCGTCACCCTCCAGGGGCTTGGAGAAGGAGAGGAAGGTTTCACCTGTTTTTACGCAGAAAGGTGCCCTGTGGTTTTGCTCCGGCGCCGAAAAGTGAGGACGAGGTCGAGGAGACGGAGATGCTTGAATGGACGGAGCCAGGTAGGAATCTGCGTAGGGCGCTCCTCAAAAGAGGGCTCCTCTGCGGAGCCCTCTTGGCGTTGGCGGCTTTTGATTCGTGGGCCGAGGCACCCGCCGCGGCCGTCGTAGAACGGGAGCTCTGGTACCACGTCGAGCTCCAGGGAGAGCCGGCCGGCTGGATGATGACCCGGGAGGGACGCCGCGGCGAGGACCTGGTGACGGAGTCGAGGATGCACCTCGAATTCAGCCGCTCGACGGCGGTGGTGGCGCTCGACATGGAGAGCCGCTTCGTCGAGAGCCGCGACGGCCGGCCCATCAAGGCCTGGGCACGGCAGATGCTGGGCTCGCTACCGCTGGTGACGAGCTACGAATTCACGCCTGAGGTCATCGTCGTCGTGACCGAGCACAGGGGCGAGAGCCGGCGTCGGGAGGTGGCGTGGCCGAAGGGAGACTGGTTCACCCCCGCAGCCCTCGAGCGGCACCTCCTGGAGAGGATCGAAGCGGGTGTCGAAGAGCTCTCGGTGCGCACCCTCGATCCCCTCCTGGGTGTGGAGCCGGTCGACACCCGGTGGATTCTCGAGGCCCGCGGCGAAGAGGTCGAAACCCGCCAAGGGACGTACACGACGAACCGCTGGCGTCAAGTGCCGGACTATGCGCCTCAGATCGTGACGATCGCCCACGTCGACGCCGAGGGACGCCTCGTCAAGAGCGTCACGCCGCTGATGGGCCTCGAGATGACCGCGGTGCTCGCGCCGCGCGAAACGGTGCTGGGGACGGCGCTAACGGCGCCGGAGCTGCTCGTGCGTTCGTTCGTCGAGAGCGAGCGGATCGAGAGGCCGCGCCGGGCGCGGCGGGCGGTCTACGAGCTGACGATCGAAGGCGACGAGCTACCGGAAGTGCCGGATTTGGCCGCGCAGCGGGTCGAGGTTCTCGACGGCCGGTTGCGTCTCACCGTCGAGATGGGCTCGAGCCCGAGGCTTTCCGGTGTCGACCCCGAGGCGTATCTCAAGGCCTCGACCTATATCTCCCACGACGAGGCGAGGATCCGCCAGCTCTTCTCCCAGGCGCTCGCGGGGCAGGGCGTGGCCGCGGGAACCCTTGAGCGCGCCGAAGCCCTGCGCGAATTCGTCAACGGCTACGTCGTGGAAAAGGACCTCAACACCCTCCTTGCGACCGCGGCGGAAGTGGCGGAGACGCGCTCCGGCGACTGTACCGAGCACGCCGTCCTGCTCACCGCCCTGCTGCGCGCCGCCAAGATCCCGGCGCGGGTGGTGACTGGGCTCGTCTACGCCGAGAGATTCGCCGGCGCGTCGCAGATCTTTGGCTACCACATGTGGAGCCAGGCGCTCGTCGACGGACGCTGGATCGATCTCGACGCGACGCTCGACGGGACGCGCTTCGACGCCACCCACATCACCTTCGCCACGTCGACCCTCGACGACGAGCGCACGGCCGCCCGCGACATCGCCCGGGTCGGTGCGCTCATGGGCAAGCTTCGGATCGAAGTCGTCGAGCTGGAATACTGAAAATCCCCCTAACCCCCTTTCCTAAAGGGGGAACCAGATTCCGGATTCTTCTCTGAAACCCCCCTTTAGGAAAGGGGGGTAGGTGAACTTGTCTTAGTCTGTCCACCACTAGGCGGGGGGTTATTCCTGACGC
>CBDUYN010000236.1:0-13415 GCA_965371445.1 uncultured bacterium
CCTCCTACACTCTGCCGGTTTTCACCGGCGCTCTCTGCTTGCCCTTGCCACCCAGACACTTAGCCACTATCGATTCAAGTGTTACGGTCGACCAGCCCTCCTGAAGTCCCCAACTACGGTCGTGCTGTTTCTGGAACAAATTGCGCCGGCTTGACTTGCTCCCTTACGTTTCCTACAATTCCGTAAGGAGGACGCCATGCCCCAATCCCTGATCACCGCCAAGTACCAGACCACCGTCCCGAAGGAGATCCGGCAGAAGCTCGATCTGCGTTCCGGCGACACCCTGCGGTGGGAAGTCGTAGGACGCGACATCCGGGTCGTCCCCGCGCGGCGGGGCTTCCTCGACCGTCGGGGCAGCCTCCACGTGGGGCCGGGCTCCGCGGTCGACGACGTCCGGGAGGCGCGCCGCCTGAGGGGTACCGAGACGCCGTGAAGCGGATCGTCCTCGACACCAACGTCCTGGTCTCGTTCCTGACGGACCGCGACGCCGAGCAGCAGGCGCAGGCGGCGGCGCTCTTCGAGGCGGCGGCGCAGGGTGAGGTCGAGATCGTCCTCCACCAGATGGTCGTCGCCGAGATGGTCTACGTCCTCGGCAACCTGTACCAGGTCGAGACGCGGGAGATCGCCGCGATGGTCGACGATCTGCTCTCGTCACCGGGCGCCAAACCGGTCGACGAGCTCAGTTGGACGCTCGTCTTGGAGCTGTGGCCGGACCGCGTTCCGGACTTTGCCGACGCCGTCCTCGCCGCCGTGGCGCGGGAAGGACGCTACGACGCTGTGGCCACGTTTGACCGGCGATTCGTCCGGCGGCTGCGCAAGGAAGGCATCCCGCGCTACTGGCCGATCGAGGGAGAGGAGATCGCAGGGTGAAGCCCCCGATCCTGGAACCCTGAGCCTCTTGGACAGAGGTGCAGGCCCCGCACCTCCGGAAGAAGGCCCTCGGGACATAGGTGCGGAATCCGCACCTATGGCCCGACAGGGTCTCAGAAGACGTCCCTTCGGGACGAAGAGCGGGCGGGACGCCCGCGGTCCCAGCACCGATCACTCCACGACCCGGAACCGCTTCGACGCCGTATAGGCCGCCGCCGCCCCCGGATCGCCGGCCCCCGGATCGCCGGCCGCCGGTTCGCCGGCCGCCGGGTCGCCGGCCGCCGGGTCGCCGATCGCCACCTGGAAGGTGTACTCGCCGGGCTCCAGGCCCTGGGGACGGAAGTCGAAGAAGAAGCGGTCGAGGCCGTCGAAGGAGGTCTCGGCGCGGCCGGCGACGGCCAGGCGGTCCCGCTCGACGATCGAGCCGTCGCTTTTGGTGACCACCGCGCGCATCTGCATGCCCTCCAGGAAGAGGTGGTAGGCCATGAGGCAGAAGCGCGCGTCGCGCCCGGCAGAGAGCGTCGGACGGATGGCCGGGAAAAAGGCGTCGGAGCCGAAGGCGAAGGGGCTTTCCGTCTTCTTCGTACCGACCGCCGTCTCGGTCTCGCGGAACGCGGCGTAGAGGCGCGTCGGGTCGTCGAAGAGGATAGGTTCCAAGAGCCGCACCTCGGCCGCCGAGAAAGGCTTGACCTCGACCGGCACGGTGCCGACGCCGTAGCGGCCGCTTTTCGCGTCGCGCACGAGCGTACGCAGCCGGTAGCGGCCCGGCTCGAGCAGCAGGTCGCCGTAGATCTTGAGCTTTCCCTGGGTGAGCGTCGCCTCGGCGGTGACCGCGTCGAGCTCGACTTTCTTGGTGAAGAAGTCGTGGATCCGGCCTTCGCGGTCGAGGGCGTAGACGAAAACGTCGGCCTCGACGGCCTCTCCTCCATGGCCGGCCAGCAGCGTGTCGCCGTCGGCCTCGAGCCAGACGGCGAGGCCGCTTTTCGACTCCTCGGCCTTGAACTCGGTCACCAGCGCCGCCACGTCGAGCTCGCCGCCGTCGTCGTCGGAAAGGATCAGCTGGGCGATGGCGAAGCTCGTCGCCTCCTCGTCGACGGTGGCAAAGGGCTCGGGCGCGTAGTAGCCCGGCCGGTGGACGAGCTTGGCGCCCCGTGGCGCGCCTTTCAGGGAGACCTTGATCGGGTGAAAAGCGCCGTCGAGAGGGATCTCCTCGGTCTGGAAGGAAAGGAGATAGGTCACGCTCGTCTTGTCGAGCATGCCCTTCATGGCCTTTCCGAGGTTGTTGAAGCTGCGGTAGAACTCGCCGCCGGTCTCGTAGGCGAAAAAGGCAAGGCCGTTCGACGAATCGAAGTTGTTGGTCAAGCCGTTGTTGGTGAGCCCCGTTTCGTCGAGGAGGTAGTCGCGGTCGCGGGCGCCGGCGGGATCGACCGCCTGGATGACCCAGTCGGCGCGGCGGAAACGGTCGACCATCTCCTGGACGACGCGGATGGCGCCCGAACCCGGAGTGTAGGTGTCGGCGGCGGCCGCGGCCTTGACCGAACGCACGGTCGAGTATTTGCCGTGGAGGACGGCGTCGTCAAAGCCTTCGGAGAAGAAGACGAGGTACTTGCGTCCTTCGAGGCCCCGGGTGCGTTCGGCGAGCTCGCTCAAGGAATCGGCGAGGTCCTGGACCTCGGCGCGCCGTTTCCGGCGAACCCCCTCCTGGTGGTCCTCCTCGACGCCGTAGAGCACCTCCAGGAGGAGGACGCCGCCGTTGGCCCTCTTGGAGCTGGACAGCATCTCGACACCGTCGAAGACCGCCTGTCCGGCGGCCGAGAGCTTGACGCCGGCTGCGCGGCCGATCTCGGCGGCCAGAGCCACCGGGTTGTTGGTGACCAGGCCGAGCGGGTCCTCGCGCACGTCGACCCCTTCTTCGGGGGTCTTCAGGTCGCCGTCGAGGAGCTGGTCGAGGACGTCGAGGGTGCGTACCACCTGCCGCCGGTCGGAGGTGAAGCCGAGCAGCTGCCGCGCGCCACCCGCCGTGCCGAAGACACCGGTGGCGACGACGTCGGAGGGATGGAGGCTGTCGAGCAGGCCCCGCGCCGCGTCGACCGCTTTGGCGATCGAGTGCGGCCGGGTGAAGGAGAGGTCGAAGAGCAACAGGAAAAACCGCCGGCCGGCGATCGGCACCGCCGCGGGCTCGGCGACACCGGTTCCGGAATCTTCGGCACCGAAAAGCTCCAGGTCGACGACTTCGAAGCCGACGAGCTCCCGGCGCTTACCACCTTCGCGGATCTCGAAGTTCTCGGCGGTCAGGCCTCGTACCGGCAAACGGTCCTTGTGGACGGTGACCGGGACCTCGACGACCACGACCGTCGTCGATTCGCTAAACGTCTTCGGTAGCTCCTCACCGTCGGCCCAGGCGAGACCCGCGGCAAGCGTCAGGGCGAGCCCACAGAGGACGAAGGTTTTCCGGACGGCTCTCCTCGCATTCGATTTCATGGCTTTTCTCCTGAGGGTCGAATCATCGGACCAGCTGGAAGGACCTGGAGCTCGAGGCAGCGCAATGAACGCCTGGTCCGATTTTGCACGATTCGTGCCGCGATCCCGCCCCGGCGGGACGAAAGGCCGCGATCCGGGGCTCGGTCGACGAATCCGCGGCCCCGTGCGCCGTCGAGGGCCCGCCGTTCAAGCCCCTGGACGCCACTTCCGGATGCTGGAACAATATCCACCGTCCGGAACGGTGGACGCTCCGGACCTTGACGGAGGACGACGGTGCCCAAGAACCTCTACCGGGGAGACCCCGGCTTCGAGCACGGCGAGATCTCGGCGGTCGGAGTGCTCTTGGCCAACCTCGGGACCCCGGAGGCACCGACGGCGAAGGCGTTGCGGCCTTTTCTGCAGGAGTTCCTGAGCGACCCGCGGGTGATCGAGATGTCGCGTCCGCTGTGGTGGACGATCCTGAACCTCTTTGTGCTGCCGTTCCGGCCCCGGAGGTCGGCGAAGCTCTACGCTTCGATCTGGACGGAGGAGGGCTCACCTCTCCTGGTGATCTCGCGGCGCATCGAGAAGGCCCTCTCGGACGCCCTTCAGCGCCGGGTGGGGAATCCGCTTCACGTCGAGCTGGGGATGGGCTACGGCCAGCCGTCTATCGCGCGGGCTCTCGCCGCCCTGCGGGAGAAGGGCTGCCGGCGGATCTTGGTGTTTCCGCTCTTCCCGCACTACTCGTCGACGTCGACGGGGGCGGTCTTCGACACGGTGATGAAAGAGCTCATGACCTGGCGCCTGGTGCCCGAGGTACGCACGGTCCACTTCTTCCACGACGAGCCGGGCCTCGTCAAGGCGCTCGCGGCGTCAATCCGCGAGGTCTGGGACAAGGACGGCGAGCCCGAGAAGCTCGTCCTCTCGTACCACGGAATCCCGCTGCGGTATTTTCTGGACGGCGACCCCTACCACTGCTTCTGCTACAAGACGACGCGGCTGCTCACCGACGAGCTGGGGCTCAGCGAGGACCGCTACGTGACGACGTTTCAGTCGACGTTCGGCAAGCAAGAGTGGATAAAGCCCGCGACCGACGCGACGCTTGAAGCCCTGGCCACGGGCGGGACGAAGTCGGTCGACGTCATGTGTCCGGGTTTCTCGATCGACTGCCTCGAGACGTTGGAGGAGATCGACAAGCTGAACCGCGGGATTTTCCTCGGGGCGGGCGGTGAGCGTTTTCGATATATTCCGTGCCTGAACGACGGCGAGGAGCACGTCGCTTTTCTCCTCGACCTGGTGATGCGTCACCTGGGGGGCTGGGTCGTCGAGGAGTGGGACGGCGAGGCGGCGGCGCGGGAGGCTGCGGCCAGCCGCGATCGGGCGGCGGTGATGCGGACAGCGAAAGGATACTGAGCAGAATGAAGGAACGGATCAAGATTTCCAAGGTGCAGACGGCCCAGATGGAGATCGCCGAGATCGTGGCCGACCTCGAAGGGATCCGGAGCCGGCTCCGGAAGATACTCGCCGAGCTCCCGCAGGAGTATCCGGAGGCGATGCGGCTGGGCAGGATGGCGGCCTCGGAGGAGTACCGCCTTTCTTGCGCGGCCCAAGCTGCCGTCGAGCAGGTGACGGGGCTGATCCGACGGCTGCGGCCCCTGGTGACGCTGACCGAGGCCGACGTCCGGGCCGAGTGGGAGCAGCGCCAGGAGGCCAAGGCCGTCGCGGAGGTCTGCGAGACGTTCCGGCGCATCGCGTCGAGAGTCGCCGAAGCCGAGGACATCGACCTGGCCGAGATCGCGAGCTGGAACTGAGGCCCCCGGCGTCGGCGCAATCCGGTTGCATCGCCGTCGGTTGCGTCGCCGCCGGCTTTGCGGCAACCTCCCGGCGTGGCCACTTATGTCATCGGCGACGTCCACGGCCGGTTCGCGGCCCTCGAGGCGCTCTGGGAGAAGCTCGGCTTCGACCTGGAACGCGACTGGGCGTGGATGGTCGGCGACCTCGTGAACCGCGGCCCGGGCTCGCTCGAGGTGTTGCGCTGGGCGCGGCGCCTGGAATCGAAGCTCGGACGGCGCTTCGCCGTCGTCCTCGGCAACCACGACCTGCGCCTGCTGGCTTTTGCCTTCGGCGTTGACCGCCCCAGGAAACGGGACACGCTCGACGCCGTCCTTCGCGCGTCGGACCGCGACGAGCTCGTCGAGTGGCTCCGGCGGCGGCCGCTTCTCTATCGCCGCGGCGCCGACGTCCTGGTCCACGCGGGCCTCTTGCCGCACTGGACGGTCGGGGAAGCCGAGGCGCGGGCCCGGGAGGCCGAGGCCGCGCTTCAGGGCGACGACGCGGCGACGCTGCTGGCCGACTGGCGCGCCAAGATCCCGGTCCGGGACGAGAGTCGCGAGCGAAGGCGCTTCACCCTGGCGGTCCTCGCCGGCATCCGCTCGGTCGACGCCGAGGGCCGCCTCTCGGACCACACCGGTCCGCCGGAGACGGCACCCGAACCTTTCCGGCCGTGGTTTCGTATCGAAGGACGCCGCAGCGCCTGGGCGCGGATCGCCTTCGGGCATTGGGCGGCGCTCGGTGTGTATCTCGAATCCCGCGTCCTCGGCCTCGACGCCGGCGCCGCCTGGGAGGACGAGCTCTGCGCCGTCCGCCTCGACGACGGAGCCCTCTTCGTGGAAAAGATCGGCCCGGAGACCTGATCCGGAGCGGCAGTATACTGTCCCCCTCGGGGGATCAAGGGGGGAAAACACTGCCTGCTCCGGCCTGATTCAAGATCAAGACGTCATGCCCGACACCGCCCAGGAGACTCCGTCTTCCCGCCTGCTGCGCCTGGGGGTCGACCTGCGCCCCGGCGAGGGGACTCTGTGTTGCCTGCTCTTTGCGATCCATTTCCTGCTGCTCGCCTTTCAGTACGCGTCCAAAGCGGTGCGCCAGGCGACCTACATCGACGTCTGGGGCTCCGAGCAGCTGCCCTTCGTCTATCTCTTGATCGCGGTGGTCTCCTACCCGGTGCTGCGCCTCTACGGATATCTCGTCACGCGCTACGAGCAGCAGCGGCTGCTCGTCGCCTCGGCGCTCCTGGTGGCGGCGACCCTCGGGGCCTTCTGGTGGCTCTTCACCCTCGACGCGCGTTGGGTGAGCGCCGCTTTCTACGTCTGGGTGTCGATCGTCGGGATCCTGCTCGTGAGCCAGTTTTGGTCGTTCGCGAGCCATCGATTGAACCCGCGCCAGGCGAAGCGGCTGTTCGGCTTCATCGGTGCCGGAGGGCTTCTGGGATCGATCGCCGGCGGCCAGATGACCACGTTGGCGAGCTCGCTTTTCCACACCCGCGACGCGCTGCTGCTCGCCGCCGGCGTGCTCGTGGTCTTCGCCGTCCTGGTGCTGAGGGGGGCCGGCGGCGGGGAGGCCGAGGAGCCGGCCGCGGCGCGCGGCGCGTCCGAGGCGCTGCGCGACGCCAAAGGCGGCTTCGACGTGGTCCGCAACTCGCGCTACCTGCAGCTCATTGCCGCCGTCATGCTGATCATGTCGATGGTCGCCCAGGTGATCGACATGCAGTTCAGTTGGGTGGTCGAGCAGTCAAAAGAAACCCTCCAGGAACGCACGGCCGCCTTTGGCAACCTCTTCAGCATCATGGGCCTTTCGGCCTTCATCTTCCAGATGGCCTTCACGTCGCGGATCCACCGGCGCCTCGGGGTCGGCTTCGCGCTGCGGGTCCTGCCTTTGACCAACGGCTTCGGGACGGTGCTCTTTGCGATCGCCGCGATCACGATGTCGCCGCTCATGTACCCCGCGGCCTGGTTGCTCAAGATCAGCGAGAACGGACTGCGCTACTCGCTCGACCAGGCCACCCGGGAGCTTCTTTTCCAGCCGGTGCCCACCCACCAACGGCCGCTGGCGAAGGCGATGATCGACGTATTCGTCCAGCGTCTGGCCAAGGGTGCGGCGGCGGTGGTGCTCTTCACGGTGAGCTTTGGCTGGATCCCCATCGAGCACACGGTGTGGTTCAGCCTGGCGTTGATCGTGGTCTGGATGGTGCTTATCACCGCCACCCAGCGCCATTACGTGACGTCGTTTCGCGACGCCCTCCAGACGCGGCGCCTGGAGGCCGACCGGCGGCTCGACGTCGCCGACGTCCGGACCCTGGAGGTACTGATCGAGGGAATCGGCAGCTCCGACTCGCGCGAGGTCCTCTACTGCCTGGACCTCCTGGAGGCGAACGACCGCGGCCACCTGGTGCCGCCGATGATGCTCCATCACGACGATCCCGAGGTGCGCTGCAAGGTGCTCAGGATCCTGAAGCAGCAGGAGCGCAGCGACGTCTCGCCGCTCGTCGAGAAGCTCCTCGTCGACTCCGATCCCACGGTACGCGCCACCGCCACCCTGGCGCTGGTGGCCCTGACGCCCCAGGACATCCGGCACCTGATGCTCAGCCATCTGCGCGACCCGGACGTCCGGGTCCGCGGCGTGGCGGTGAGCTACCTCGCGCAGCAGGACGACGACGAGATCCGTCAACAGGCCGATTCGACGCTCGTCGAGATGCTCGCCGACGGCGACTCGACGGTCCGCCTCGAAGCGGCGAAGGCGATCGGCGGCATGAACGATCCCCTGCACCAGGCGGGGCTCGTCCAACTCCTCTACGACAAGGACCACGAGGTCATCCGTGCCGCGGTGACCGCGGTCGAGCGGCGTGTCAACGCCGGGAGCGAGAACCCGCTCTACGTCCCGATCCTGATCTCGCTGCTCCACAACCGGCGCGTGAAGCACGACGCGCGCAACGCCCTCGTGGCCTACGGCTCCACCGTCGTGCCGGCATTGCAACATTTCCTGAACGACGTCCAGGAGGAGATCTGGGTACGCCGGGCGTTGCCCAAGACGATTGCCGCGATCGGCGGTCCTTCCGCCATGGAGGCTCTTTTCGAAAGCCTCCAGGCGAGCGACCTCTTCCTGCGCCGCAAGGTGATCGAAGCGCTGGGCCGGGTACACGCGGCGGATCCGGGCGTCTACGTCGACCGGGCGGTGGTCGAGGACCAGGTGGCGGCGGAGAGCCACGCCTACCTGCGCACCGTGGTCGACCTGTGGAGCCTTTCGGGCGGCCGGAGGTTCGGGCTTCGCGGCCCGCGGGTCGTCTGGCACCGATCCGCCGAGCCGCATCTGCTCCAACGGCTCCTGGCCGACCGCATGGACGACCACGTGAGGAACCTCTTCGGCCTCCTCGCCCTGCTGCATACGCCGCGCGACATCCGCGCCGCGCTGCGGGGGCTGTGGAGCGAGGTGACGCGTCAGCGGGCGACCGCCCTGGAGTTCTTGGACAACGTCCTCTCAGGCGAGGTGAAGCGCCTGGTCTTCGCGGTGATCGACGAGGTGCCGATGAGCGACCGGCTGCGCGAGGCGAAGCGTCTCTTCGAGATTTCACCGTCCGACGCCGCGGCGACCTTGCAGCGCTTGACCGTCGCCCCGTCGGTGGGCGACGACGACGGCGCCTGGGTCACCGCGGCGGCGCTTCACTACGTCCACGACCACCAGCTCTCGAAGCTCTACCCGTTGATCTACCGCGCCGCCGAGCAGGGACGCGAGTCCCTGGTGGAGGAGACGACCAAGCTTCTCTTGTCATGGATCGAAGGGGACCCGGCCCTGACGGCCACCGTGGCGGCGCGTCCGGTGGCGTTCGGGAAGGGCGAACAGAAATGAAACGAGACCGAAGACTTTGAACCACTCTCAGATCGTCAGCTTCCTCTGGGGTGTCGCGGATTTGATCCGCGACACCTTCAAGCGCGGCAAGTACCAGGACGTCATTCTGCCGCTCACCGTCCTGCGCCGGCTCGACTGCGTCCTGGCCGAGAAAAAGCCCCAGGTCCTCGCGGCGCAGGCCCGCTTCAAGGGTAAGCTCGACAACCCGGACAAACAGCTCCGCCGGGCCTCGGGCTTCGCGTTTTACAACACGTCGCTCTACGACTTCGAAAAGCTCCTCGCCGACGCGCCCAACCTCGCCGCCAACCTGCGCAACTACATCGCCGGCTTCAGCCCCAACATGCGCGAGGTGGTCGAGAAGTTCGACTTCGACAACACCTTGAGCAAGCTCGACGAAGCCGGCCTCCTCTTCCAGGTTCTCGAACGCTTCAAGAACGTCGACCTCCACCCCGACAAGGTCGACAACCCGACCATGGGGACGGTCTTCGAGGAGCTGATCCGCAAGTTCAACGAGGCCTTGAACGAGAACCCTGGCGAGCACTTCACGCCCCGCGACGTCGTCCACCTGATGGTCGACCTGCTGCTCGCCGGCGACGAGAAGCGCATCGGACGCCAGGGCGCGGTGTTGACCGTCTGCGACCCCTGCTGCGGCTCGGGCGGCATGCTCACCATCGCCAAGGATCACGTCAACTTCGGGGTCCGCGACGGCGAGAAGCTGGTTCGCAAGCCCATCAACCCCGACGCGGCCGTCCACCTCTTCGGCCAGGAAGTCAACCCCGAGACCTTCGCCATCTGCAAGTCCGACCTCTTCATGAAGTCCGAGGACGGCCGCGACGCCGAGCGCATCCTCTTCGGCAGCACCCTCTCGAGCGACCGGCACGCCGGAGCCACCTTCGACTACCTGATCGCCAACCCGCCCTACGGCAAGGACTGGAAACGCGACGACGAGGTGGTCAGGAACGAGCACGAGCGCGGCCTCGCCGGACGCTTCGGACCCGGGCTGCCGCGCATCAGCGACGGACAGCTCCTCTTCCTGCTCCACATGCTGGCCCACCGCAAGGCTTCCGAAGAGGGTGGCACGCGCATCGCCGTCATCATGAACGGCTCGCCGCTTTTTACGGGCGACGCCGGCAGCGGCGAGAGCGAGATCCGCCGCTACGTCCTTGAGGACGACTGGCTTGAGACCCTGATCGCGCTCCCGGAGCAGCTCTTCTACAACACGGGCATCGCCACCTACGTCTGGGTGCTCACGAACCGCAAGGCACCGAAGCGCCGGGGAAAGGTACAGCTGATCGACGCGACGTCGTTCTGGGTGCCGATGCGCAAGAGCCTGGGCGACAAGCGGCGCGAGATCCCGCCGGAAAAAGCAAAAGAGATCATGGCGCTGCGTCGCTCCTTCGCCGAGGGCGAGCACTCCAAGATCTTCCCGAGCACGCACTTCGGCTTCCGCAAGATCACCGTCGAGCGGCCACTGCGCCTCGGCTTTCAGGTGACACCGGAGCGCGTCGCGCGCCTGGAGCAGACGAAGGCGTTTTGTAACCTGGCCGTGTCTCGCAAGCGGGGCGCGGCGGCGCAGGCGGAGGTCGAGGAAGGCCAGGAGATGCAGGAGCTCATCCTCCAGATCTTGGAGGACTTCGAGGACCGAAAGCTCTACAAGAGCCGCGACGCCTTCGAGGACGTCCTCTTCGGCACCTTCGCCGACGTCGGCGTCAAGCTCCCGGCGCCGCTCAAAAAAGCGCTCCTCTCGGCGCTCGCGGAGCGCGACGAGACGGCCGAGGTCTGCCGCGACAAGGACGGCGAGCCGGAGCCCGACACGGACCTGCGCGACACGGAGAGCGTCCCGCTCGCGGAGAGCGTCGAGGACTTCTTCGAGCGCGAGGTCCGGCCCCACGTCGCCGACGCCTGGATCGACACCACGAAGCGCGACCCCAAGGACGGCGAGGTGGGGCTCGTGGGCTACGAGATCAACTTCAACCGCTACTTCTACGAGTACACGCCGCCGCGTCCGCTGGAGGAGATCGAGGCGGACATCAAGGCGGTCGAGAAGGACATCGTCCGCATGCTGGCGGAGGTCACGGGCTCGTCGCCGGAGGAGCTGGCTCCGTGAGGCAGGGCTTGGTGAGCTTCGAGTCTCGGGGCTGACGGGGACGCCCTGCCGGAGACTTCTACGGCGCGCACGACGAATTGGCAAGCCCTGGCAAGAACTTTTGCCCACGCGGAGAGTTTTGAGCAAGCCCTGCTCGAAACTTTTGCTGGCGCGAAAAGTCTTGGGCAACCCCTGCTCAGAACTTTTGTCGGCGCGGAAAGTTCTGGGCAACCCCTGCTCAGAACTCTTGTCGGCGCGGAAAATTTTGGGCAACCCCTGCTCAGAACTTTTGTCGGCGCGGAAAGTTTTGGGCAACCCCTGCTCAGAACTTTTGCCGGCGCGGAAAGTTCTGGGCAACCCCTGGTCAAGACTCTTGCCGGCGCGGAAAGTTCTGGGCAACCCCTGCTCAAAACTTTTGCCGGCGCGGAAAGTTTTGGGCAGGCCCTGCTCAAAACTCTCGCCGGCGCGGAAAGTTTTGGGCGACCCCTGGTCAAAACTTTTGCCGGCGCGGAAAGTTTTGGGCAAGTCCTGCTCAAAACTCTCGCCGGCGCGGAAAGTTTTGGGCAAGCCGTGCTCAAAACTTTTGCCGATCGTGCAGCCGACGGGCGGCCGCCGTCCGGACCTTCCGCCGCGCGCGAGACGGGCCGGCAACCCCTGCCCAGGACTTCCACCGGCCGCGCCGGGCGCCTACAAGGGTTCGCGGCCCGCTGCAACCTCCTTGAAGACCTCTTGCCCGCCCGAAGGGCGTCTTCTTGCCCGCCCGAAGGGCGTCTTCGGGCGAAGCCCGTCTTTCCACTTGGCCCGCCGGCGTCCCGCCGGCCGGACGCGTTAGCGTCCTTGCCCGCCCGTAGGGCGTCTTCTTGCCCGCCCGAAGGGCGTCTTCAGGCCCGCCCCAAGGTCATGGATACGACAAAACGTCGGCACATCCGCGTAAGTGCCGACGTTTTGTCGTATCCTGGTCCTATGACCGCCTACGCCGACACCCTCGACGCCCTGCCTCTGCCCTTCGTGTTCCGCCCACGGGACTTGGAGGCCCATGGCATCCCCCGCAGCCGTCTGGAGACCTGGCTTCGGCGCGGCGTGGTCGAGCAACTGGAGCGCGGCCTCTATCTGCGTACCGACGCCGAGCCGGACGAGAACGAGACGATCTCCACGGTCGTCGCCCGGGTTCCCCAGGCGGTCGTCTGCCTGCTGACGGCGCTACATTTCCACGACATCGGTACAGAGCTTCCCCGGAAGGTGTGGATTGCCATAAACCGCAAGGCGCGCAAGCCCCGGCTCGGCCGTTTGCCGGTGCGCATCGTGCGATTCTCCGGGCCGATGCTTACTTATGGCGTGGACACCGTCGAGATGAACGGCGTGCCCGTCCGGATCACCTCACCGGCACGCACTGTGGTCGACTGTTTCCGGTACAGGAAGAAGTTCGGCCTTGACGTAGCGCTCGAGGCTCTGCGTGACGTCTTCACCGAGCGTCGTGCCACGGTCGACGAAATCCTACGGGCGGCTGAGGTTGGTCGGGTGCGGAGCGTGATCATGCCCTATATGGAAGCCATGGCGTCGTGACACGGACGAAACGATACCGACCCTACCCGGAGTACAAGGACTCCGGCCCCGAGTGGCTGGGGGAGATTCCGGCGCATTGGACTTTTCTCGCTCTCGCTAGGGTCACCAAATCGAGATGCGATGGACCATTCGGCTCAGGTCTTAAATCGGAGCACTACAAATCCTCAGGCGTCCGCGTTGTTCGTTTACAAAATATCGGATTTGCCGAGTTTAATGCCAACGATGCGGCATTTATCGACCCGGAGTACTACAAGCACGAGCTTGGCGACCACTCGATAGCTCCTGGCGACATACTCATTGCTGGACTCGGCGACGACCGGCATCCCGTCGGGAGAGCTTGCGCGGCCCCCGACGGCATCGAGCCGGCAATGGTCAAGGCGGATTGCTTCAGATTTCGACTAGATCTCGATCGGGCAATACCGAGATTCGCAGCCTATCAACTTTCGAGCTCAGCGCCGGCGTCGGCAGCTGCGCTAGCCACTGGAGCTACGCGATCTCGGATGAATCTGAACTCTACGTCGAGTCGGCGACTCGTGTTGCCGACGCTCTCTGAGCAGCGTGCCATCGCCGCGTTCCTCGATCGCGAGACAGCCAGAATCGACGCCCTGATCCAGAAGAAAGAACGCCTCATCGAGCTGCTTCAGGAAAAGCGCACCGCGCTGATCACCCACGCCGTCACCAAGGGCCTCGACCCGGACGTCCCCATGAAGGACTCCGGCGTCGAGTGGCTGGGGGAGATTCCGGCGCATTGGGA
>CBDUYN010000237.1:0-13238 GCA_965371445.1 uncultured bacterium
CGTTGACCGCGGACTTGAACCGTTTTCTGGGGCGCGAGATCCGTGCCACGGGCGAGGTCGTCCATCCGGCGCCGCCGCCGCCGGGCAGTCCCATCGGGATGCCGGAGCTCGGTGGGTGCAGCTACGGAAGCGGGGACTAACCGAGCGAGGCTTCGAAGAAGCTCGGGCGAGGGGGCTCTTGCCGTCGCTCAGGCGCGGGAGCGCTTCTCTGACTCCGACGTTCCTGCGACGATGCCTTGGAGGAGTAAGACCATGTCGGCGCAGACCATCACCGTGCAGCTGCCACTTGACTTGATTCGAGATATCGATTCCGAGGCGGTGGACCGCAACGAGTTCGTTCAAGAGGCGGTCCGGCACGAGCTCCAGCTGAGGCGGCGGCGTCAGCAACTCCTCCATGCCGAGGCTCATCCCCATCCCGAGTCACGACAGTGGGCCGAGCTTGGATTCGCCGGCTGGATGTCTTCTCTACCGGAGGAGGGTGTCTCCGAGCGGGTAGATCTGGACGGCGGCACGGCCGTTCGCTGGGTCCCTGGTAAAGGTTGGCTCGGGGTCGACGAGTGAATCTCGAGCGTGATGCGCCGGCCAGCCGCACACGACGATCGAGAACGCCGGCCATTTCCTCCAGGAAGACCAGGGGGAAGCTCTGGCGGACGCCGTCGTCCGCTTTGTCGGGGTGAGCTGAGGCTCAGCCACTCCTCGGGAACGATCAATCCTCGCCTTTCCCAAGCTTCTCCCCCTGATCAGTGGAAAGCGACACCGCCATCGTCGAAGAGCCGCAGTTTGGGTTGCCGGAGTTATAGCGGCCATAGCGCAGACGGAAGTCGAAGTCAGGGCGGCCGTTGGACCAGCCGCAGATCTGTACGGTGCACCAACCGGCGCTCAAGGTCTCCGCCTTGATGAGAGGTCTCAGGCCGCCTCCGGAATCATCGTCGACCCAGACAAAGTGGGACGGGCAGACGACGATGAGCTGGTAGGGACTTTCTTCCTGTCGGGCTGGTATAGTCGGGTCATCGTCCAGGGATGAGAGTCTGGATCCGTCGGCAAGGATGAGCCCGATGAGTGACCGAGACAAGACGCGCAAGTTGCGCGGGAAGTCGGCGTCGGACCTCGAGCTGGGCGCCACCACGCCTCTCCCGCCAGGTAGGGGCGAGAGAGGCGGTGCCGATACCGTGCCGGCGGCTTCGCGCCCCGCCGCCTTTGCGGTGGACGAAGTCCTCGGCGAGCGCTACAAGGTCGTTCGCTTCATCGCCCACGGCGGCATGGGAGAGGTCTACGAGGTCGAGGACCTGGAGCTTCACGAACGGGTCGCCCTCAAGACCATCCGGCCCCAGGTCGCCGAGGCCGAGGTCAACATCGAGCGCTTCAAGCGCGAGATCCACCTGGCCCGCAAGGTCACGCACCCCAACGTCTGCCGCCTCTTCGAGTTCGGCCACCACCGTCGGCCGGCGGCCGAGGGCGCCGGGGAAGACGTCCTGTTCCTGACCATGGAGCTCTTGGAAGGCGAGAACCTGGCGCAGCGCCTGCGGTGGACGGGCCGGACGACCACCGCCGAGGCCCTCCCCCTCGTGCGCCAGATGGTCGCGGGCCTCGCCGCCATCCACCAGCAGGGCATCGTCGACCGTGACTTCAAGAGCGCCAACGTGATGCTGGTGGCCTCGGAGCAGGGGGAGCGCGCCGTCATCACCGATTTCGGCCTCGCCCGCCGCTACGAGGGCAGCGAAACCATGGCGGTTCCCGTGTCGGTGACCGGGCTCGTCGTCGGCACGCCGCATTACATGGCTCCCGAGCAGGTGGTGGGCGAGGAGATCGGACCTGAGACTGACATCTATGCCCTCGGCGTGGTGATGTACGAGATGATGACGGGTCGCCTGCCCTTCCGCGCCGACACGCCCCTGGCGGTCGCGTTGCGGCGGCTCCAGGAGAAGCCGTCGACCCCGCGGACGCTCGTGCCGGATCTCGAAGGGGTGTGGGAGACGGTCATCCTCCGTTGCCTGGAGCGCGCTCCGAAGGATCGTTTCGGCGACGTGAACGACGTGGCGGAGGCGCTTTCCGGTGAGGGAGTCCCGGAGGTCCGCGGGAGGAGCCGAGGCCCGGCCGTCGTGGCCAGTGCCGCCGTCTTGCTGGTCCTCGTCGCCGCCGTCGCCTTTCTAAGCCGCACGCGGGAGGGCGCGGCGCCTGAGGTTCAGGAGTCGGCGCTCGCGGGCACGCCCCCGACCGAGATGCGCACGTCGCTCGCGGTGCTCGGCTTCAAGAACCTCGGCCGGGACGACGCGGACTGGATTTCGACGGCGTTGACCGAGATGATTCGCACCGAGCTAGCCGCCGGCGGCGAGATCCGCACCATCTCCGGCGAGGACGTCGACCGTATGAGAATGGAGCTGTCGCTCGCCACGGCCGACAGCCTGGCGCGAGACACCCTGCGCCAGATCCGTTCGATCCTCGGCACCGACCTGGTCGTGCTCGGCTCCTATCTCGGCCTGGGCGCCGAGGCCGGCGGTCAGCTGCGGCTCGACTCCCGGGTCCAGGAAACCGAGGAAGGCGACGTGCTCGTCGCCGTCCCCGAGACCGGCACCGAGGCGGAGCTCTTCGACCTGGTGGCAAGGGCGGGCGCCAGGTTGCGCCAGGAGCTCGGGATCGGCGCGCTTTCGCCGGAGGAGGAGAGCAGCGTCCGGGCGGCGCTGCCCGCCAAGGCGCAAGCGGCGCGCCTCTACGCCCAGGGGCTCGCCAAGCTGCGCGTCTACGACGCCCTCGCCGCTCGCGACCTGCTGCAAGAAGCGGTCGCCGTCGAGCCCGAGCATCCCCTGATTCACGCCGCGCTGGCCTCAGCCTGGTGGGCCCTCGGCTACGACGAGTCGGCCCGGCAGGAAGCGCGCCGGGCCTACGAAAGCTCCGGCGAGCTGCCGCGCTCCGAGCGTCTCCTGATCGAAGGACGCTACCGGGAGCTCCACGCCGAATGGGCGGAAGCCGTCAAGATCTACGACGGGCTCTTCGTGGTCTACCCGGACCACTTCGACTACGGCCTGCGCCTCGCCGAGGCGAAGATCCAGGCCGGCCGTGCGGACGACGCCCTGGCCGTCGTCGCCACCTTGCGGCGGTTCCCGCCGCCGGCCTCGGACGACGCCCGCCTCGACCTCACCGCGGCGTCGGCGGCGAAAGCGCTGACCAATTTCTCGGCACAGCTCGAGGCCGCCACCGCGGCCGGTCGCCGCGCGGAGAGCCAAGGCGCCAAGCTCCTCTACGCCCAGGCGCGGCTTGCCGAATGCGACGCCCGCCTCCAGCTCGGAGAGATGGTCCAGGCCCGCGAGGCCTGCTGGGAGGCCAAAGGCATCTTCTCGGCCACGGGCGACGGGGCGCGGGCCGCCAGGGCCGAGAACATCCTGGCGGTCTCGCACGCGATCGAAGGCAAGATGGAAGCCGCGCTCGAGGGTTTTGAACGCTCTCTTCAGCAATTTCGCCAGGTGGGCGACCGGCGCGGCATCGCCAAGCAGCTCAACAACGTCGCCAACGTCCTCGTCGCCCAGGGCGACCTCGCCGGCGCCGAGGCGAAGTTTTCCGAGGCGCTCGCCATCTCGCGTGAGGTCGCCGACCGAAGCGGCATCGCCCGGGCGCTCAACAACATTGCGACGGTCCTCTGGGAAGGCGGGGAGAAGCTCGCGGAAGCCGAGGCGACCTATCGCGAGTCCTTGGCCATCTTCCGCGACGTCGGCGCCACCCAGTGGGTCGCCTGGACCCTGGACAATCTCGGCGAGGTGCTCTACGCGCAGAGGAAGCTCGATCTCGCACGCCAATGCTACGAAGAAGCGCTCGTGCTCTTCAGGGATCTCGAAGAGACCAGCGACGTGGCGGTAACCCTGGTGAGGCTTGCGGGAGTCGTCACGGACCAGGACCACCCGGACGAAGCCAGGGAGATGCTGGAAGAGGCCCGCCGCCTCTACGCCGAAGAGCAAGATCCCGAGGGCGAAATCATGGCGCTCAAGAGATGGGGGGAATTGCTGGCGAGCCAGGGCGACGAGCAAGGGGCCGCAGCATTACTCGCCGAAGCGTCTCGGCTCGAGAAGGAAATCGAGGCGGACAAGGAATAGCTTGACAGCCAAGGGTGGAATCTGCTATGCAGGACAAAGTTCCTTTCATTCATTGACTTTTCCTATCGGCCCGAAAAGGCGGCTTGATGAAACGAGCGCTCACCTGGATTCTCGTGGGCCTCCTCGCTGGAGCCCTCGGTGCGGGTTCACAGCTACCTCCTGACGTCCGGCGTTTCGAACGGCGTCTCGACACCTCGTTGAAGCTGCTCTACCGCGCCCAGCGCGGCGCCACCCTTGAGAAGTCCGGTCGCGCCGAGGAGATCCTCGACCGCTTGCTGCCGGGATCTTGGGGAACGCGCAAGTCAGCCGGAGCGCGGCGGCTCCATCTGCTGGTGAGCTTCACGGGCCAGGAGGCACGGCTCGCGGACGCCGGCTTCGCGGTCGAGGCCCGGCTCGGCCCTGTCTACACCGGTTCGATCGAGCTTGCTCGCCTCGCCGAGCTTACCGAGCTTTCGGGCGTCGCCCGCGTCGAGCCCAGCCGGCTGCTCTCGCCCCAGGCGTCTGTGCCCCGATCGGCGGCGCCTTTTCCCCCGCCTGACGCCGGGGCGCCGAAAGATCTCGCTGGTGCCGTGCCGCCGAAAGACCTCGCCGGCTCTGGCGTCCTGATCGGCTACGTCGACACCGGCGTCGACGTCTTCCACCAAGACTTCCGCGACAATACGACGGGCCAGACGCGCATCAAGCTCCTCCTCGACTTTTCCGATCCCGGCGACATCGACGGCGACGGCGTCCTCGACGGCGCCGGCCCCTTCGGCGGCACCCTCTACACCGAGGCGCAGATCAACGCCGCCCTGGCGGCCGGAGACTTCGCCCAAAAAGACACCGCGGGCCACGGCACCCACGGTCTTTCGATCGCCGCGGGCGACGATCCCCTCCTGCCCGGCATCGCCCCCGGCGCCGACCTCTTGGTGGTGAAGGCGACCCGGGACGACGACTCCCTCGCCTTCACCTCCGCCGACGTCATCAACGCCCTCGCCTTCGTCGACGACAAGGCGGCCGAGCTGGGCCTGCCCTACGTGGTCAACCTTTCCCTCGGCACCATCTTTTCTTCCCACGATGGACGCTCCCTCGAGGAGCAGGCCCTCGACGCGCTCGTCGGTCCCGGGATCCCCGGCAAGGCCGCGGTCGTCGCCGCCGGCAACTCGTCGGAGAACCGCTCGGGCCGGTTCCATCATTTCCGCGGCACCGCCTACGTGGGCCTGAGCCGCAGCCACACCCTCACCGTCCCGGCCTACACCCCCAGCCCCGGGTTCGGCAACGACCGCATCCTGATCGACGTCTGGCACGAGGGAGCCGACCGCCACACCCTGAGCGTCGTGCCTCCCGGCTGCGCGCCGGTCAGCGTCCCCTTCGGCGAATTCGCCGACGTCCAAACGGCCTGTGGCGACGTCTTCATCGCCAACATGGGCGGCGCGAACCCGGAGAACGGGGACGTCGAGGCGATCGTGCTGATCGACGACTGGTCGGGGACGGCGCCGGCGCCGGGCGACTGGCTCCTCTCCTTCGAGGGGGAAGAGGTCGGCTCGGGGAGCTACGACGGCTGGCTGAGCGACGATTCCGCGCTCGGCGGCGAGCGCCCCTACTTCTCCGCCGACGCCGACAACCTCTTCCTGGTGGGCAAGCCGGGTAGCGCCTACAACGCTGTCACAGTGGGGAGCTTCGCCAAGCACGAGGCGGCGAGCCGGTTCCTGACGTCCTGGACCGACGTCAACGGCCTCTCGCGCCTCGACGCGACCGCCGTCGACGGCGACCTCTCGGACTTCTCGTCGCCCGGCAGGACCCGTGACGGGAGGATCAAGCCCGAGCTCACGGCGCCCGGCGAGCGGGTGATGGGAGCGGTGTCGAGAGATGCCCTGCCCGGCCTCTCTGCCGCGTCCATCTACCGGTTTCACCCTTTTCCTGAGGTCGACGCGCTGCTCACCGACAACGCCGCCGACCACGCTTTCGGCATGCTCCAGGGGACGTCGTTCGCGGCGCCGGTGGTGACGGGGCTGGTGGCGCGGATCCTGTCGACGGACCCGAGCCTCGACGCGATCCAGGTGCGAAACGTCCTGGTGAGCTCGGCGCTCGCCGACGCCTTCACGGGAGCGGTCCCCAACGAGCTCTGGGGCTACGGCAAGGTGGATCGCAGCGTCGGCGCCGCGCCCTTGCCCGAAGCTCTGCGCATCGACGTCGACGAGTTGCCCGGAGGCGTCGTCGGCGAGCCGTACAGCCGGGTGCTGACGGCTTCGGGGGGAAGCGTCCCCTACGCCTGGTCGCACACCGCGGGCCTGCCGCCGGGCCTCACGCTCGACGGCAGCCTCCTTGCCGGGACGCCGACGGCGGCGGGCGCCTTCAGCTTCACGATGGAGGTCACCGACGCGTCGGCGCGCAGCGCGAGCCGCGATTACGAAGTGAGCGTCACAACGACCCCGGCCCTCGACATCGTCACCCCCAGCCTGCCCAGGGCCAAGCTGGGCCGGCCGTACGACCGCCGCCTCGAGGCACGGGGAGGAACGCCGCCCTACAGCTGGTCGCTGGCCGGCGGCAGCCTGCCGCCGGACCTGGGGATCACGGGCGAGAGCATTCAGGGGACGCCGAGCGAGCTGGGCCGCTACAGCTTCACGCTGCGGGTGGAGGATTCGGCGGCGGCGACGGCGTTTCGCAGCTACAACCTCCGGGTCACCCTGGGAGGGACCGGCA
This sequence comes from uncultured bacterium, assembly GCA_965371445.1. Classification (GTDB taxonomy): domain Bacteria; phylum Acidobacteriota; class Thermoanaerobaculia; order Multivoradales; family J023; genus DASWIG01. The sequence goes on from CBDUYN010000237.1 coordinate 6,765, forward strand.
TCTGGCGCCTGCTCGGTATCATCGAGACCTCGGTCAACCAGATCACGATCGACCCGACCGACTCCGACCGGCTCATGAGCGCCAACGAGAATGCCTTCGATCCGAGCCAGGACGCGGTGTTCGAGAGCACGGACGCCGGCGGGTCCTGGCGGCCGATCTCGATCAACAACGGCTTCGCCGGCACCGCGGGATGGCTGACGATCAGCCCGTCGTCGGTGGGCTGGGCGATCCCGCAATGGGGAAATGGGAACGCGTTCCGCTACGATCCAGGCTCCGGAACCTGGGTCGACACCGAGCCCTGCGGTTGGACGAACCAGCAGCTCGACGCCATCGACTTCGACGCCCTCGGCAACGTCTACCTCTCGTCGAACTGCGACGGCACCGGCGACTTCCTGCGGTCGGGGAACGAGGGCGCGACCTGGCAGACGATCGGCACGCTCTGCGGCGGCAACCTCGGGCTCTACTCCAGCAGCGGCGATCTGAGCATCTCCCGTTCCGACGGCAACACCATGTATGCCATCCGTACGGGCGACGACGCGGGGGGGCGCGTCTCGGTCGCCTGCCGCAGCACCGACGGTGGAGCGACCTGGACGGAGATCGGCAGGATCATCGGGTACGACGCCGACTACCTGGGGATCGCGGTCTCCCAGTCCGATCCATTGGACGTGGTGCGGGTCACCGACGAGATCTTCGACTACTACCTCGAACGAAGCGTCGACGGCGGCGACACCTGGACCCGGCAACCGATCGCGCTGTCGTTCGCTGGCTTTGGCTGCTGCTTTCGGCGCGCGGCGAGCGATCCTTCCGTGATCCTCTTCGGCACCTCCAGCGGGCTTTGGAAGAGCACCGACCACGGAGCGACCTGGAGTCGTCCCCCGATCGAGGGCACGATCTCCACCGACGTGACCTCGCTCGCCATCGACCCCGCCAACGCCGACGACTACTACGTCGGCTCCTCGCGCGGTCTCTCGCACACCGCCGACGGCGGCGAAACCTGGGGCCCCCGCAACCGGGGACTGGTGGTCCGCGGCCTGACCGGCATGGCGATCAGCCCCCTCCTGCCCGACGAGCTTATGCTGGCGACGACCGTCGGCGAGGTCCAGCTTTCGCGCACGGCCGGAGAGCATTGGACGTCCGGCGGCGTCAACCTGTCGGCCTTCGGCGTCACGCAGCCGATCATCTCCGCCGCGGACCCGGACCTCTACCTCATCGTGGCCTCGCACTCCGGGCTCCTGCGCTCGGACAACCGGGGCCTGACGTGGAGCCTGATCACTCCGCCGTCCACCTTCGGCTGGGCGCTCGATGCCGTGGATGCCGATCCCAACGACTCCGACGTCATGCTCGCCGTGGACGCCGCGGGCGAGCTCCACCGGACCACGGACGGGGGCCAGACCTGGACCCTGATCGACACCAGCTTCGCCGGCGCCCTCGCCTTCGCCCACGACGTCGCCGGCCGGGTGTACAGGGCGGCTTCTTCGGGCATCGCCCGCTCCGACGACGGCGGAGCGACCTGGGGCGTCGCCGCCGGCCCCACTTGGATGGACGTCCTCGAGCCGGCCCCCTCGGATTCCCGCTACGTCTACGCCACGGATTCCTGGGGAGGTAGCGTTTACTTCCTCGATCCCGGCGGCTTGTGGCAGACCGCCACGACGTCGCCGGACAAGCCCGTGCTGAGCCTCGCCGTCGAGTGGACCGACCCGTCGACCGCCTATGCCGGCGCCGATCATCCGGGCACTGCCGGCGAGACCGGCGGCATCTACAAGACGAGCGACGGGGGACGCGGCTGGGCGCGGATCCCGGGAGCGCTGGATTCCTTCGACGTGGTCGCGATCCAAACCCACCCCACGACCCCGGGGACCCTCTATGCCGCGACCGGCCAGGGCGGGGTCTACCGCTCCACCGACGGCGCCGCGACCTGGCTGTTGCTCGACAGCTACGCGACGGTGGCCGGCCAGGTCAACGTCACCCTCGTGGATCCGACGAATCCGAACCTGCTCTTCGCCGGCACCGAGGGCTTCGGGGTGCAGGCGTCGACCAACGGCGGGCAGAGCTTCGTGCGCCGGGTCGACGGGTTGACGAACCTGAACATCAACGCCCTCGCCTTCGATCCCGACACCCCTACGACGCTTTTCGCCGGCTCCGACGACGGCGTCTTCAAGACGACCGACTCGGGCATCACCTGGACGGCGACGGCGCAGGCGAGCGGCGAGATCACGGACCTCGTCACCGACAACGAAGGTTCGGCGAGGCGCATCTGGGCGACCGTCGTGGGCGAGGGCGTCGCCTTCTCGGCCGACGGCGGGGCGACGTTCAGCGTCGCAGCGACCGGCCTGGCGTCGCTCGAGCTCACCTCCCTGGAGCTGGAATTGATCGGGTCGGCGCGGCGCATCTGGGCCACGACGCGGGGTGGCGACGGGGTCGTCTACTCCGACGACCTGGGGCAGACCTGGACCTCCGCGGCGGGCAACGGGTTGACCGACCGCGACGTCAACGACGTGACGACCGGCACCGCCCGCCGCATCTGGGGCACCGCCCGGCGCATCTGGGCCACCACCGACAGCGGCGTCTTCTTCAGCGACAACGACGGCCAGACCTGGACGGATCTTTCCCTCGGCCTGCCCGCCGGCGTCCCCGTCACCTCCGTCGCGATCGATCCCCATTCCGACGAGGTGCTGGTGAGCCTGCTCTCGGATCACGCGGGAGGCGTCTATCGCGGCGGCAACACCCAGGGAATCTGGACGCCGTTCAATGACGGGCTCGAGGAGCTGCGCGTCCGCCGGCTGACCCGCGACGGCGGGCACGTGGTCGACCCCTCGACGAATGGGACGACCTTCTACGCCGCCACCGTCGGCGACGGGATCTACGCCAGCGAGCTGAGGACGGCCGCCGGAGCCTTCCCGTCCATCGCCACGGCCTCGCTGGCAGAGGGCACCGTGCGCTATTCCTACTCCCAGACGCTGGCGGCGACCGGCGGCAGCCCTCCCTACGCCTGGAGCGTCGTCGAGGGATCGCTGCCCCCCGGCCTGAGCCTCGACGCCGCCACGGGCACGATTTCGGGCGAGCCCGGGCTCGTGGGGATCTCGGAGCTCACCCTGCAGGTCTCCGACACCGAGTCGCGGACCGACAACAAGCCGTTCTCGCTGATCGTCCACGAGGGTGTGTCGAGCGCCGTCGTCTTCGTCGACGGATTCGAAAGCGGCGACACTTCGGCTTGGAGCCGATCGGTCGGCCTCCCGTAGCCGCGGCTCCCTCGTGTCTATTCTCGTGAGCCGCACGGCAAAGCTCACCGGCGGCAATGGAGCACAGCGGAATTGCCGTCCGGTGCAGCATCTTGTTCGGCAGTATCCTCAAAATTCCTCATAAGCTCAACTGGAGCTTTACTGTGTTATCCAGTCAGGCCCCGCCAGGGCAGACATTGCTCGTAGTTCGGCCGGCGGGCTCAGTTGAAGCCTTATTGTTTTGTCTAAGGAGGCGGCAAGCCATCTCTTTACTTCTGTCGGTTCTCCAAGTAGGGCCAGCAAATCCCTATCCACTTCCTGGTTTAACTCCCGGTCGCCACAGAAAACCTTTAGAGTATTGGAAACAATTTCCATCCGGCGACGAATTGGTACCAGGGTGATGTTCCTACCACACGCTGCAAATGGCTTATCCAAATTGAGTTTCCCGCCTATCGCCTCTAGAACAATTTGAAGATTTGTCACAAACCTCCAGTGGCAGGGCATAAGCATATCGATGGCCAGGCCCAAGGAGAGTTCTGCCTGATGCCCACTCTCGCTGTCATGAACGATCGTTCGAACTGTTTTCAGCCAGAAATCTTCATGTTCCTTGTAGTGCTCAGGGCACTCATTGCGGTAAGCAAGTTCATATTCACCTCCACTTAGAAGAATCCACACATACTGGGCCGTTGGGTCGTCAAGTGACTGTGGCCAATGGATCGAGCTGCGGATCTTCTCAATCACCCGTTGGACCTGCCATTCTTTCAACGGCGAGCGCTCCCCAAGGCAAGCAAGGAGTTGAGACGCCGGAACGGTGTCGATAGATAAATCGATCTTTGTGCTCACACATCCCGCACACCACGCTGAGAGAGCGGCGCAGGCATTTAGCCATACTTTCTCAGCCGAGTGTTGCTGACCAGGAGAACGCGTGCCTAGCCCTTTTTGGGTTTCGCCGGCACCGATCGCCTCGATGATATTGTGGACCCATCGTTCGGCCTTGTGATGGCACAATTCGAGACTTGATATAAGCTCACGGATCCTCGAGACGTTTGGGGCGATGGGAGCAATATCGTCCTCTATCCTATCGATGTCCAGTACTTCAGAATCTGCTTCTAGGGCACAATTACGCCACCATGACCTGCAAAATGTCGGCATTTCTTCTGCTCTCCTAACTTGTGTGCTGCCGAACGGACAGCCATCAGGGGCGCCCCTTCAACCATCTCAGAACGTTCGACGAAGACAACACCATGACCGGCACTACGGACGGTTGATACGGCGTCGGCGTCCCCTGCATGGCATGGTTCTGCGGTCTTACAGCTCTGGAACGTGCTCAGTCTCATACGCTTCCACCAGAACTCCAAGAATCTCCATCAGCGAAGCCAGCGGATGGCTCTCCTCTTCGCCCACCTCATCAATCAATTGGTCAAGGAGAGCAACGATACGTTCGTATTCATCCTCGGTATGAGGAACATAGACCACCGGCGCCATCGATGGCCATAGATGCAATGCTTCCTGAGCTTCAAGGGGTACCATCATTCACTCCTTCCATGTGTCGTGATCGTACTCGTCATGAGTCAATACCGCACGAATGTAGATCTTGCGGCGGTTGTAGTGAATAGCTACTATCAGTCTCGCTTTGTTTCCACCAATGTTGAATACGGTCAACTTTCCGACCTTGTCGGCAGTTGAGAAAGTCGACCGCAAATCCTCAAAGGAGGAGAAATTCCGTCGCTTCGCAAGACGATACCACCGTTCGAGGGCGGAATGAGTCTCTGGATGAGCTGCGGCGAAGTCGTTCAGCCGTTTCCTGGTGACGATGTGCATTGCCGCTTGCCCTCCATCGGGGTTGAGAAGCCTCCTGGAGCCTGGCCGGTGGGTGACGTGCTCTTGCGGACCATTCTTGGGCCAGGCCGGCGAAGATTCGCCGCACACCGCAGGCCCGGGGGATCGGCACCTGTACCGCGACCCGGCAGCCGGATCTCGGCGCCGCTCTCTGCGGGAGCACGGTTCTTGGCCGGAGGTTCTTGGCCGGAGACCGTCCACCCTCCCGGATAGCCGCCGAAGGCTCCGCCCTCCGGGAATCGCAGGCGGGAAGCTCATAGGAGGTTCCCGGCGAGGCTCCTGGGGCCTGGAGGGTCGGGGGTGAGGGTGTGCTGGCCATAAGGTCCATGGTACCACCGGGCGCGGAGACGGGCAAGAGCTCTGTCCGTGAACCTGCGGTCGCTGCCGGGCACGCTCCTGCCTGGGTGCCTCGCCCACTGCGACCTCGTTCGCCTGCTGCCGTGTCCTGAGGCGCCTCCGCGGCGACCCCACGAAGTAGAGTGGCCGGCCAGCTCACGGTCATCGGACGTCTGTCTTGGCCCGAGAGGCGACAAGAAGAGGGGAGCGAGAGGAGAACTGATTCACCCCGGTGCCGTGACGACCGCACGGGTCAGCTTCCCGGGACCGGTTTCGAGCTGCCTGAATCTTTATCGCCTCTGCTACAGAACATTCAAGCCGCAGGCGACCGTCAGGTGCATCCTCGGGTTAGATGGCGCGGTCATGGCGTCGTCATCTGCTTTATTGCCGCCATACTGAAGCTCCCGAGAAACTCCCCCGCCGCTGCCCAGTCAAGATCTGCAAGTTGCCGCTTGATCTCTTTAAGGTAGCGTAAACCCGACTTCGTGTGGGCCTCGAAGAGGTCGTTCAACTTTGGTCTGCTCGCTTCGATCAATTCCAACAACTCCCCCTTATAAGTCGCTGGGAATCCACACGTGAGTCGAGCTCGGCGGAGCTTGGCGATTGGAACGAGTGTGATCACCCCGCCAGGAAAGATCTGCTCCTCGGACTTCGCATAGTCTGGTACGTCTGACGCATAGGCCGCCTTTGGTAGGGAAAAACTACCGGCTTCATTGCCCTCAAATACTAGACGCGCGACCGACCTGGGGTATGGAACAGAGGTACCGAACAGGGTTAGCAGATGAAAGGCCGGACTCCGAGCAGATCGGTACTGGCGAGCAGAGAGGAGCGTGATTGCACGGGAGGACGACCTGAGATCCACGAGGTAGTGGCCAGACTCCTCGGTAAAGAGGCCGAACCACACGTAGTTGTCGAGTTCACTCTTGCCCGCAGCAGCCAACACAGGTCGAAGGTGGCCATACAACGTATTTGAGAGCGCAAGGTCTAGCCGAGCGAGCCGCTTCGTAATTTCTCCCTCGAGCCAGGCGTGTAGTGCCATCAAGCTCCGGCAGAACCGAAGGAGGGGGCGCACAGACGTAAG
>CBDUYN010000238.1:0-13150 GCA_965371445.1 uncultured bacterium
TCGTGCCTCGGGATCGGTGCGGACGGCGAGGAAGACCTCGGGCGGAGGTGTGGGTAGCCGGCCCTCCGGGGGCTGGCCTCGACCCCAGCCACCACCGCCCGCACCGCGCCATCGGCTTTCATCTAAGTGCCCCTCACTTCTTCTAGAAATGGGGGGCACTTAATTGAGACGCTTAAGACGAGCTCGACGGCGGCAGGTGCCGTCGGCGCAGATCTTGAACCGCGGCCAGAGGTTCTCGAAGCGCGCCCGGGCGACGATGGCGACGAGACGCTCGGGAACACCGGCGAGCCCGTCGGACCGCGGCTCGAGACGCGTCGATGGCGAAGCGGGCTCGGATCGCCGCCGTCGCCGTCAGGCGATCGAGCCCTTCGAGCGCGCCCTCGTCGGCGCCGGCGCCGGCGATCAGGGCCCGGAGCAGGCCTCCTTCGCACGGTCGTGGCCGTCCGTCGTGGCCTCCTCGTCCTGGGCTACGAGGCCCCGACGCACCAGCCAGGTGCTCAAGGTCCGCGGGCTCGCGAGCTCCCCGGTTCCACCGCCGAAATCCACGGCGTTGGCAAAAGCCAGGAAGAGCTCGAGGTCCTCGGGGGGCGGACCCTTCGTCGAACGCACCGGCCCTTTCGACCGATGCCAGGCTGGCGCTTCAGGCATGGCTCGACTCCTTGTTCCGGGCTTTAGCCTGGGGCGCGTAGCCGTTCTTTCCCGCCCATAGATAGCACGGGCCTTGAGGCCTGTTGCGGAGGTCGCCGAGCCTCGAACGGTCGTGCGTCGTGCCGCTCCCGCAACGGGCCTCAAGGCCCGTGCTATGGACGAGGACCGGCTGAAGCCGGCTCAGCAGAATATGCTCGTCGGTCTGAGGCAGAGCCTCGCTAGTGGTGCGGATGAGGCTTGCCGCCGTGCCAGTTGGGATCGCGGTTGGCGAACTCGTCGAGATCGCGGGGAACCTCCAGGAAGGTCCGGGTCACCGCCGGGTCGCAGACGTCGTTCTCGCACTCGAAGGTGTAGACGTTCCAGCCGTCGTCGCGGGGCTGGTAGGCGCTCAAGGTCTGGTAGGTGTCGCAGTGTCCGCAGCGGATCGAGAGGTTGCGGATGTTGATCGTGCTGGACTCGCTCATCGCTTTCCTCCTCGTCGGCCGGCGTCTGGGGTCCCCGGACGTCCGGCGGCATGCTAGCATTTCCCTTGATGCAGATCGACGTGCCCACGATCCCGCCTGAGCGATTCGCCCCCGAGCCGGAGGGCGTCTGTCCGAACTGCCGAGGCCGCGGCTGGAAAGTCGTCCCCGACGGCGGAGCCGGCAAGGCGGTGCCCTGTGAATGCCGGCACCGGGAGCACACGGCGCTCCTCCTGGAAAAAGCGGGGATCCCCGAGCGCTACCTGCGCTGCACGTTCCAGAACTTCAACACCGCCAATCCCGATCCCGCGATCCAGGCCACCCTGATGCGGGCTCGCAAAGCCGGCGAGCGCTACGTCGAGACGTTTGCCCGCACTGACGGCAGCTTCCTCGAGGCGGGGCTTTTGTTCGTCGGCCCGCCGGGCATCGGCAAGACCCACCTGGCGGCCGCCGTCTTGGCGGAGCTCGTCCGGCGCTACAGCGTCCACGGCCTCTTCATCGACTTCACGGCCCTGCTCCATCAGATCCGCTCGACGTTCGACGCGTCGTCAGAGGAATCGAAGCGGCAGATCCTCGACCCGGTGATCGACGCCGAGGTCCTGGTCTTCGACGAGCTCGGCGCCCAGAAGCCGACCGACTGGGTGAGGGAGACTCTCTACTTCATCCTGAACACCCGCTACACCCGCCGTCTGCCGACGATCTTCACCACCAATTTTCCTCTGGAGCGCCCGGTCGAGCCGGCAACGCCCAGAGCAAAGGCGGTCCCGGTGGGCTCCGACGCCGACATCGCACGGATCGACGACTCGATCGAGACCTTCAAGGCGCGTCAGGGCCCTCCCCGCGAGTCTCTCGAAGACCGCCTTTCGGTGTCGCTCGTCAGCCGGCTGTACCAGATGGCCCAGCCCGTGACGCTCGAGAACCTCGACTATCGGCGTCAGGTCAAGGTGCCACGAATCGTCAGCTGATCCGCGATGACCGGACGAAAGAGGCTCCCCAAGTCGTCGTTACGGTTCCTCGTGGCGATCTGTGCCGTGCTGGCCTGCGTGCCGCAGGAGCTGGCCACCCGGCCGGAGGTGGTCGCCCCGGCCGTGGAGCCACGGCCGTCGACGCCACGCACAGAGCCGTCGATCGTCGTCGAGCGCGGACCCGAGATGGTCGACGCCGGGCCGCCTCAGATCCGGGTCGGCCTCGCCACCGACCTCGCCGAGCTCAGCCTGCCGTGCTGCGACCGCCGCCTGGAGCTGGTGGCGGGAGAGCAACGCTGGCCGCTCACCGCCCCGGTCCGCCTCTCGCCGGCCCACGCCCTGGCCGCGAAGCCGGTCTACCGGCTCCAGGTCGCCGCCTTGAAGGACGAGCGCCAGGCCCACGGCGTCGCCGCCTACCTCGCCGAGACGACCGGGGAGCCGGCCGACGTGGTCTTCGACGCCGGGACCGATCTCTACAAGGTCCGCTACGGCCGCTTTGCGAGCCGCGAGGATGCGGAAGCGGCCCTCGCCGGCCTCGCCGGCCTCGGCCTGACGCAGGCCTGGGTCACGAGCGACGGCCCCCAGCTCGTCGATCCCGGTTTTCAGGTCCTCGAGGGCAAGAAGCGCCGCTTCGTGCCCGGCCGCTGGATGGCCGTCGAGGCGCCGCCGGGGCTCGGCATCTCCTTCCCGGGCGGCCGCTACCGGGGGCGGATCCTGATCCACCTGAACGACCGCTCGCGCCTGAACGTGATCAACGAGCTCGACCTCGAGGAGTACCTGCGGGGTGTCGTCCCCGAGGAGATGGGTCCGGAGCTTTTCAACCAGCTCGAGGCCTTGAAGGCGCAGGCGGTGGCGGCCCGCACCTACGCGGTGCGCAACCTCGGCGAGTTCTCGGCCGAAGGCTATGACATCTGCTCGACGCCGCATTGCCAGGTCTACGGCGGCATGAATGTCGAGCACCCGGATTCCGACCGTGCGGTGGCCGAGACCGCGGGCCTCGTCGTTCTTTTCGACGACGAGCCGGCCGAGACCTTTTACGGTGCGACCTGCGGCGGCCACACGGAGAACGTCGAGGTGATCTTTCCGCTCAAGAGGGGCGACTACCTGCGAGGGGTCCCCTGTATGGAAGCGGGCCTCAACCAGATCGGGGGTGACCTCAGATCCGGCGTCTCCTTCCCGGAGGGGCTCCTGGAACGGCTCCTCCCCTCCTCGTCGGGACCGGCGCACCTCGCGCTCTCGGCGCGGCTGGAGCACCTGGCGCTGCTCGCGGGGCTGCCGATCCCCCGCGACCAGCTGCGCTCGGTCGAAAGCGGCGAGGTGCGGCGGTTCCTCGCCTCCGTGTTCGACCTGGCGCTCGATCCGCGGATGCTCCGCGGCAACCTGGCGCGGCTCGTCGAGAAGCCGCCACCCGAGTGGAAGGAGCGGGACCTGGAGCTGGCCACCTACCTCGCGAAAAGCGGCCTTTTCGAAGAGCGCCCGGGCAAGCTGGGCGCCGGCGAGCGTGCGCAGCTCCTCTACCACCTCGCCCTCTACCTGGGCGTGCTGCGCCGCGAGGAGACGCACTTCCTGGCGATCGAGGAAAGGACGCTGCGGTTGCGGACCTCGATGGCGGTGGCCTACGAGCTCCCGGTCCGCCTTGCCACCTTCCGGCGCAACGGCCGGGGGCTTTCCTCCGCCCCCCTCGACCTCGCCGCCGGCGACCGGCTGGAGCTCTACTGGTACAGCGAAGACCTGCTGGCCCTCGTCCAGCCGGTCGAGGCGCAAGCCGTCTCCCTCGACCGCCACGCGCCGAAGCAGCGCTGGACCCGCTTCATGAGCCACAGCCGGCTGAAAAACGCCGTCCAGACACGCTACCCCGGCTTCCCTTTCGAGGGCTTCGAGGTCCTCACCCGTGGCGTCTCCGGCCGGGTCGGCAAGCTCCAGCTCCTGGGCAGCGGCGGCCGGAAGGTGCTTGTCGAGGGCCTGGCGATCCGCTGGACGCTCGACATCCCCGACACCTGGTTCTACGCCAGCCGTCACCAGAGCGCCGACCGGCAGCCGGGGTGGCTGTTCCGCGGCCGCGGCTGGGGCCACGGCGTCGGCATGTGCCAGGCCGGGGCCTATGGGATGGCGTCGCGCCACCTGGGCTACCGCGACATCCTCGAGCACTACTACTCAGGCGTCGAGCTCGGCCGGGTGCGCCAGGTCCGGCCGCACCCCCTGGAGGGGCCGTAGGGCCCCCGGCGTTTGGCCCACCCCAACGGGTGTAGCCCGCGGGTGGCCGATGCGGGATAATGGGGCCAAGAACCTATCGAGGAGGGCCCGAAATGTTCCACCACGTCCACAAGATCCTCGTCGCCACGTCGCTGGGCGCAACAAGCGACCACGTCGTTGCCGCCGGCCACGAGCTCGCCCGGCTCACCGGGGCGGAGCTTCACCTGCTCCACGCGTACCCGCTTTCCGCGGTCTTCTACGGCAGCCCGATGGGTATGGCCACGGTGCACCCGTACCCGATGGAGAGCGAGCGCGAGCAGGTGGAAACACGGCTCGACGAGCAGCTCGAGCGCCTCCGCATCGCGCCGGAAGCCGTCACGAGCAAGGTGCTCGCCGCCGGCGCGCCGCACCGGCTTCTGATCACCGCCTCCCAGGAGCTTGGCGCCGACTTGATCGTCGTCGGGTCAAGCGACACCCACTCTCCCCTAGAGCCGCTCCTGGGCTCGACCGCCGACCGCGTGCTACGCCAGGCGCGCGTCCCGGTCCTGGTCGCCCGAGAAGGGACGGCGGTGCCGCCGAAGCGCCTGCTGGTGCCGGTCGACCTCTCGGAGCTCTGCGACCAGTCGGTCACCTGGGGGCTCGCCATCCTGGGCGGCCTGATGGGGGAGGAGCCGCCGCCGGAGGTGGAGACGCTCTTCGTCCTGTCGGGCAACGAGCGCAGCGGATCGAACCAGTTCACGCCGCAGCAGGTCGAGCGCTTCGCCGAAGAGGAGCTCGAACGCCACACCGCGCTGCTGGCGGAAAAGGTCGGTTGGCCGGCGAAGGCGAAGCTGCGCACCGGGATGCCGCGCCACGAGATCGTCGCGGAGCTCGAGGAACGGCCGGCGGACCTCGTCGTCCTCGGCACCCACGGACGCAGCGGCTTCGAGCGGCTGCTGCTCGGAAGCGTCGCCGCCGACGTCGCGCGCCGCGCCAACACGAGCGTCCTGATCGTGCCGCCGGCCGCGGCCCGCGAGGCCCCCGCCGCGGCCCGCGCCAGCTGAGACTCTTGGCTAGGCCGCAAAATGTGGTAGAAAGTAGCGTAACTGGCCGTAGGACGATGCGAGATACCCTCAAAAGGTCTTCGTACGTCCACGGTTTCGACACATTTCCTCGTCATCCTGGGCTCCTCGCTCGACCGGCGAGCCGCGCGGTACAGGCGAACCGGGGGAGACGCAATTGAACGACAGGGCTTCATCACTCGACACCGGCCTCCTGGGCTTGGCGCCGCCGCTGGGCCGGCGCCTGCCGGCGCTGGCCGGCACGCTCTGGGAGGAGCTCAAGGAGAAGATCAAGCAACCGTTCTACGCGTTCTACCTGCGGCGTCTGCGGGCCAAGGCCCACACCTGGGAGCACCCCCGGCACCTGGGCATCATCATGGACGGCAACCGCCGCTTCGCCCGCCAGGCCGGTTTTGCCGACACGCTGATCGGCCATCACCGCGGCGCCGACAAGCTCCATGAGGTCCTCGCCTGGTGCGCCGAGATGGAAGTCCGGGTGGTGACGGTCTGGTGCTTTTCGCTCGACAACTTCCAGCGCAGCGCCGAGGAGGTCGAGGGGCTCCTGAGCCTCTTCGAGGCCAAGGCCCGGGAGATGGCCGAAGGCAGCCAGGTCCATGAGAACGAGATCCGGGTGCGCTTCATCGGCCGCATGGAGCTCCTGCCCGAAAGCCTCCAGCGCGAGATCCGCCGGGTCGAGGAGACGACTGCCGGCTACAGAAAGCAAGAGCTCAACATCGCCATGGCCTACGGCGGCCGCGAGGAGATCGCCGACGCTTTTCGCCGTTACGTCGAGGAGCACATGGCGCGCGGCGAGAAGCTCGAAGACGTGCTGAGCCAGCTCGACTCCGAGTCTCTGGAGCCGCATCTCTACACCTCCGGGCAACCCGAGCCCGACCTCATCCTGCGCACCAGCGGCGAGGTCCGCCTGTCGGGATTCCTGCTGTGGCAGAGCTGCCACTCGGAGTACTACTTCACCGACACCAACTGGCCCGCTTTCCGCGAAATCGACTTCCTCCGCGCGCTGCGCGCCTATCACGAACGCCAGCGGCGTTACGGGCGCTAGAGCGCCCCTCTCCCCTACCGACGAGTAAGATCGGCGGCTCGACGCCGTACTAGCAGATCCTGTGGGCGCTCTTCCTCGCCTGGAACGGCTACCTCATGTCGCGCGGCGCCTGGTTCTACCGCAGCGTCGACACCTCGGTGGGGACCCAGGTCTCGTGGTTCAACTCGGAGTTCCAGACAGCGTTCGTGACGGCGCTGATCGGTTTCATCTTCGTCGGCTTTTTCGTCGCTCTGGCGACGGGGATGCCGCTGGTACGCGACTTCCAGCACCGCGTGGGGGAGCTCCTTCACTCGACGCCGCTTCGGATCTCCGCATACGTCTGGGGGAAGTTCGCCGCGTCGCTCGCCGGTGTCCTGGCGGTGATCGCGGTCCTCGTCGTCTCGGCCATGGCTTTCAGCCACTTCCTGCCGGACCCGGGGAGCGCCGACGCCTACGGACCGTTCCAGCTGCGCAGCTACGTGATGCCGGCCCTCGTCTTCCTGCTGCCGGGGATGGTCTTCCTGGCGGGGGTGGTCCGAGCGCTCCAGCTCACCGATCCTTCGGGCTTTCGCTGGCTCAAGCAGAACTGGCTCATGGTCGACCGCGGCATCAGCTTCTACAACACGGAGCCGATCCCCTACGAAGCGGGCTTTCTCGCCAGCCGCGCGACGTTCGCGGCGGTGCTCCTCGGCATAGCCCGTCAGGGTACGGCACCCATCGAGCTGAAGCCCTTCCTCATCGTCTGGGGGCTCCTCTTCACGCCGACCTTCCTCTTCTGGATGAGCTTCGTCACCGCGGCCTACGCCTTGACGAACAGCCGTTACGCCACCTGGGGCGCGGCCCTCGTCTTGATCGCGGCGACGGCTTACCTCCTGATCGAAGGCGAGATGACGTGGCTGACGAACTGGCCGCTCCTGACCCTCCTTTCCTGGAGCGACATCTCGGTTTTTGAGCTCGACAGGAAGGCGCTCATCCTGAACCGGGTCCTTTACCTCGGCGATTCCCCTGGTTGCGGGCTTCGCCCTACGGAGCGAGGTCCACTCGAGCTTCCAGGGCGACACGGCTCGGGAGCAGGCCGAGCGCTACTGGCGGCAAAACCTTGCCACCTGGGGCGCCTCCGCCGAGGCGTTGCTGCCCGAGCTCGTCCACGCCGAGCTCGACATGGAGCTTGTGCCCGCCGAGCGGCGCGTCGAAAGCGAGGGCTTCTACGACCTCAGGAACGACACGGCGGAGGCGTTGCCGTGGATGCCGGTCTCCGGCGGCCTTTTCTGGGAAGACGTCTCCTGGACCTTGGACGGCGAGCCCTTCGAGCCCGAGGACCGCTCCGGCCTCTACCTCTTCCGCTTCACCGAGCCCCTGCCGCCCGGTGGTACCGTACGGCTCGGTTTTCGCTACAAGTCGGTGATGCCCAAGGGCTCGACGCGAAACGGTCTGCCGCCGGGGACTTTTGAGTTCATCCTCCCCTCGGGCCTCGCGGCCACCGGACGCAATCCCGACTTCGTCCCCGTCGTGGGTTTCTTACCGGACGTCGGAGTCGACGAGGACAATCGCTACGAGCCGCGGCTTCATCCGCGGAACTTTCACGAAGGTTTAACCCGCGGCGACCTCGACCGCTCGCCCTTTACGCATTTGTTGCGCATCACGGCACCAGCTGATTTCACGGTCAACTCGACGGGTATCCTCGCCGGCGTCGAGGAGCGGGGCGAGCGGCGTACCTGGACCTGGGAGTCCGACTACCCGGTACGCGTCTTCAACGTGATCGCCGGCCGCTGGGATGTCAAGCGCGGCGAGGGGACCGCCGTTTTCTATCACCCGGACCATGCCTACAACGTCGACACGATGCTCGAGGCTTTAGACGGCGCCCGCCGTCATTTCAGCGAGTGGTATCACCCCTATCCGTGGCAGGAGCTGCGGCTCTCGGAGTTCCCATCGGTCACCATCTACGCCCGCGGCAACGCCACCAACATCTTCTTCTCCGAGGGTGTCGGTTTTCTGACCCTCTCGACACCGTCTTTCGGCGTCGACCTGGCGTTCATGGTCGCGGCGCACGAGGCGGCCCACAGCTGGTGGGGACATGTCGTCTCGAACGGCGAAGGTCCCGGCGGTGTCGTCCTTTCCGAAGGCGGCGCGGAATTCGCGACGCTGATGCTGATGGACGAGCTCCGGGGTCCTTTCGAGCGCCAGGCTTTTGCCCGGCAAAGCGAGCGCATCTACGGCGAGAACCGCCAGCCGTCGAGCGAGCGGCCGCTCGCGGAGACCACGCGCTTTCGTCCGGGCGACGGCACGGTGATCTACAACAAGGGCGGCTGGGTCTTCTGGATGCTGATGCACCACATGGGACGCGACGCGTTTCTCGACGGAGTCCGCGACTACTTCCGCACCTATCACCATAGCGAAGACCACCCGGTGATCCAGGATTTCGTCGCGGCCCTGCGTCCCTACGCTCCGGACCTTGCCGCCTACGAGGGCTTCACCGAGCCATGGTTTTTCGGTACCGACGTCCCGGAGTACCGGGTGGCGAGCGCGTCCAAGCGGCCGGTCGAGCCGGAGTGCGACGAGTGCGAGTGGGACGTCGAGGTGGAGGTCCGAAACGCCGGCACGGGCACGATGCCGGTCGAGGTGGCGGCGACCCTCGGGCGGCGCTTCGGGCGCGACGGCACCGTCTCGCCGGAGTACAAAGACTGCCGGGGGACGCTCACGCTCGGCGCCGGCGAGAGCGGCGAGCTTCAGCTGCGCTGCGGTTTCGAGCCCGAGCGCATCGTCGTCGACCCCGATGTCATGGTGCTTCAGCTCCAGCGCCAGGCGGCGTCGGTGCGGTTGCGTTAGCCGATCGGAATCCGCCGCTTGGGCCATGGTGAGGTCTCCTGCGGGAAGTCCTTGAGCGAGGGGATCGTAGCGTATCGCGGCGCCGCAGGCGACTTTTGCCGCCCGGGGCTCCCAGGAGCCGCGTCCTGTGTATAATCGCCCCTCCTGTGCGGCTGTAGCTCAGGTGGATAGAGCAGGAGTTTCCTAAACTCAAGGTCGGGGGTTCGAGTCCCTCCAGCCGCACCACCAGAACCCCGGCAAAAAGTACAGGCCATCGCCCGCCGATGGCGATCTCCAAGGGAGTAGGACCGACATGAGCAAACGACTGACGCGCAAACAGATCAAGGAGGACATCCGGCACGACGATCTCCAGACGGCCGTGACCTCGACCGTCGACAACATCGCGAGCCACCGAAAGCTCGTGATCTGGAGCGTGGCCGGCGTCCTGACGGCGGCCGTCGCCATCTCGGTCGCGGTCGCCTGGAAGCGGAACCGCGACGAGACGTCGAGCCTGGCTCTCGCCAAGGCGATCGAGATCTACAACGCGCCGATCGTCGAGACCGACGCCAAGCCCGACGATCCCAAGAGCCCGAGCTTCGCGAGCGAAGAGGAGCGTGTGGCGCGGTCCCGCGAGGCCTTCTCCGAGATTTCGGGTGGGGCGGCGGGCGACGTGGCAAGCCTCTATCTGGCCGAGGTGGCGCTCAAAGAGGGCGACACGGAGAGCGCCCGGGCCGCCTGGGAGGCGTTCCTCGACGACCACTCCGGCGACGCCCTCGCCATCTCGGTACGCCGCAACCTGATCCGCCTCGACCGCGACCAGGGCAAGGGCGAAGAGGTCGTCGAGCAGCTCCAGGCCGAGCTGGAGTCCGAGGAGAAGAGCCTGCCGGAAGACCTCCTCCTCTACGAGCTGGCCGAAACCTTGGAGGCCCTCGACCGCGGCGACGAGGCGAACACCTACTACCAGCGGATCCTCGACGACTACCCGTCGTCGTCGTTCGCCGTCAAGGCGCGCCAGAAGACCTCGACCTGATCCTCCCTGCGGACAGCACATGGATCCCACGACCTATCGCATTCTGGAGGCCAAACGCCACGGCGAGTCGCTCTCGGCCGACGACGTGCGCACCGTGGTGGAGGGTGCCGCGACCGGAGCCTGGGGCGACGCCGAGCTCGGCGCTTTTCTGATGGCCGCCGCGATCCATGGGCTCGACGAGGACGAGACCCGCCAGCTGACGCTCTCGATGCTTGAGTCGGGCGAGCTCTGGCGTCTCTCCGAAGACTTCCCGAACCTCGGCGACAAGCACTCGACGGGAGGCGTGGGCGACAAGGTCTCGCTCGTCCTGGCGCCGCTGATGGCCGCTTGCGGCCGGCCCGTCGTCATGTTGACCGGCCGCGGCCTCGGCCACACCGGCGGTACGGCCGACAAGCTCGAGGCGATCCCGGGGCTCAGGATGGGGCTCGACCGTGAGCTCTGCTGCCGTGCCCTGGAGCTGTCGGGAATGGCGATCGGTATGGCGACGGATCAGATCGCGCCGGCCGACCGGCGGCTCTACGCCCTACGCGACCGCACCGCCACCGTGGCTTCTCTGCCCCTCATTGCCGGCAGCATCCTATCGAAAAAGCTGGCCACCGGCGCCTCGGCCATCGTCTTCGACGTCAAGACGGGCAACGGCGCGTTCCTGCCGGAAGTAGACCGCGCCGCGAAACTTGCTCACATGCTGGTCTCGACCAGCGAGGCCCTGGGCTTGAAGGCCCGGGCCCTCGTGACCGACATGAGCCAGCCCCTGGGACGCTGGGTGGGCCACACCGCCGAGGTCCGGGAAACGCTCGAATGCCTCGAAGGCAAGGGGCCCAAGGACCTGATGGAGGTCGTCCTGGCGCTCTCGGAGGAGCTTTCGGAGCTGAGCGGCGAACGGTTGGAGCGCGTCGTCCTGGAGGAGGCGATCTCAAGCGGCACGGCGCGGGAGATCTTCGACCGCTGGGCCGCCATCCAGGGCGCGGACCCGGAATGGCTGCACGCTCCCGAGTGTCCTCTCGCGCCCCACGAGGTCGTGATCCGGGCCGAACGCGGGGGGCAGCTCGCACAGGTCTACACCCGGAGCCTGGGAGAGCTCCTGGCCAGAGCCGGCGGCGGACGGTTGACCGCCGAAGCGAAGATCGACCATGAGGTCGCCTTCCAAGTCGAGCGCTCGATCGGCGACGAGGTCAACGAGGGCGAGGAGCTCGCCAGGGCTTTTCTGCGCCGCGCCGACGCGACCCTCGAGAGCGACCTCCAGGCGTGTTTCTCGATCGCCGACCGGGCCGATCCGGTGCCGCTTCTCCGCGGCCGTATCCGGAGCCCCGGCGTCGAGGGGGTCTCGCCGGAAGAGCCCTTCTGGTTCTAGCGAGGCGGACGCCTCTCCGTGGGCGCTCGGCTGGGGAGAATGGCGACGGAGGCTTCGCGGCGCCGTCTACCGACCTTCGCGAGTTGCTCTTAGTGCCAGGTCCAGGAAGGCCTCTGCCTGTCGACGACCTACCGTGGGAAAGCCGTCGAGGAAGTCGTCGAGCCGATCCCCGGCCCTCAAGTGGTTGATCAGGCTCTCAACTGGCACACGAGTGCCGGCAAAGACGAGCGTTCCGCTCATCACCTTGTCGCTGCGTGAGATGATCTCTTCGCGCTTCATCGTCATCGCCCTCTGCGTCGGTCATTGCGTCGGCCAGCACACCTATGCGGCCTGGTTGGGCGGCCGGCTTCCGACCGAAGCGGAGTGGGAATACGCGGCGCGGGCCAACTGTCCGCAGCCCTATTGCCGGCGCGACGGCAGCCCCGCCGTCGTCGAGGAGGTCGCCTGGATATGGACAAATGCACGCTCGCCGCGTCCGGTCATGCAGCTCGAGCCGAACCCATGGGGCCTCTTCGACATGCTCGGCAATGTCCTCGAGTGGACGGCCGACGGCAATCCGGAGTCGACCGTGGGCGATCCGTGGGTCGCCGCTAGCGGCGGCAGGCGCGTTGCTCGCGGGGGTAGCTTCATGAGCGTTGCGGGCGAGGCACACATCGCGTTCCGTTACAGGGGCCCCCTGGTCGCCAAGAGCGTAGCCCTGGGTTTCCGGGTCGTTCTCCCGGCCGCCTGAGAGGAACCTTCGACACCCTTCGAGCCCTAACCCTCGCCCCGGCCACGGACTGTGCCACGGCCATGAACGGCTCTACCTGGTCAATGATCAAGGATCAAGAGCTCGGGGCGGCCGGGGAGAACGACCCGGAAACCCAGGACCATGCTCATGAAGTCCGGGATGTTCCAGCTACGGCGTGCCACGCGCACCCAGTCCGCATCATTTTTTCTGACGCTGCCCCCGCGAAACACGCGCCAGCCGCCGCTGGAGGCCCACGGATCGACCTCGGACGTCGCCGGATACTCGGCGTTGGGGTCGGCCGTCCACTCCAGGACATTGCCGAGCATGTCGAAGAGGCCCCACGGGTTGGGCTCGAGCTGCATGACCGGGTGCGCCATCCCGGGTGAATTCCTGTCGATCCAGGCGACGTCGTTGACGTCACCTGCACTGCCGTCTCGCCGACAGTACGGGTGAGGACAGCCCGCGCGCGCCGCGGTCACCTCGTGGCGCAGCATCCGGAAGGCCGACAGCGTCACTTCGTGCTGCGGCCGCTCGGAATAGGACCCCTCGCTCTCCGGGCTCCCCATCAGGAAGGTCCCCGCGGGGACGTCGACCCAATCCGGGTCGCTGGGCGCCGGTGACTCTGGCGGCGGACGGCGGTGCCAAAGTCGGCCGAGAACGTCTTGCCGGAGCGCCGGCGCCTTGTCGGCCAAGCTCGTAATGATGCGCCGTCACGAGGTCGAGCGCCCACACCACGGAGGCCACGCGAACCGGATCCTCCGGTTCTTCCTCCAGCCACGGCTCCATGAGCTCGACGACCCGTAACACGGCGGGACCGCGCTCGTCTTCAGGGTCGGGATAGAGCTGCGGCGCGCGCACCGTAGGGTCCGGTGGTATCAAGGATGC
>CBDUYN010000239.1:0-13057 GCA_965371445.1 uncultured bacterium
AGACCTGGAGGTAGAGGGCGCTTTTCGCCATCGACGAGATCATCGAGCTGTCGAGGCCGTGGCCGCTGGCGTCGCCGATGGCGAGCAACAGCCGTCCGGTCTCGGGAGCGTAGAAGTCGTAGAAGTCGCCTCCGACCTCGCTCCACGGGCTGTAGAGCTGGGCGACCCGAAGGCCGGCGACCTCGGGGGCGGCCTCGGGCAGGATGGAAAGCTGGAGGTCGCGGGCGAGCCGGACCTCCTCGCGGATACGCTCCCCGGAGATCTCCTCCGTGGCCGGAGCCGGGGCACTCGAGTGGAGGAGCCCCACATGGCGCTTGAGCGACGCCGCGATAGCGGGCGAGAGCCCGGCGCCGGAATCGGCCATCTTGACGTTCTCCAGGGCGAGCAGGAACGACTCCAGACGCGCCCGCCGCGCCTCGAAGTCGTGCTCGAGATCCGCGAGGCGGCCGTCGTAGCGGTCGACGACGGCCAGAAGCGACGTCATGGCCCGGCGCGTGGGGCCGTCGCCGCTGCGCTCGGAGAGCTGATGGGTCACGGCGCGGCGTAGCTGCGGGTCGAGGCGGTGGTGCGAGAGGACCTCGACGGCGTCGGCGAGCCAGGCGATCGTCGCGAGCGCCTGCCCCTCGCCGCGCGTCAGCTGGGCGCCGGTCTTCGGGTTCGCCGAGCGCAGGACGCTGCGCGCCTCCTCCGCCGCGGTGAGAAAACGCTGGCGCAGGACCTCGACCTCGGCCCCGGCGTCGCCCTGGGACGAGCGGACCTCCTCCTGGCGCAACGCCCGGTGGTGGGCGGTGAAACGCCGCCGTCCAACCTGGCGCCGGTGGCCGTGGAAGGCCACGACGGAGCCCCAAAACGCCGCCAGGATGAAGCCCGGGGGCGGCCAGCAACCCCCCGCGGCGACCAGGTTCAAGATGGCGAGCCACACCGTCCAGGCCGCCCAGGTGACGAGATGGAGGTAGAAGCGGTTCTCGGCGCGGACTTCGGCGAGCGCCAGGCTCGCTAGCTCCTCGCCGGGCGAGGGCAGAAGCCGCAGCGGCGGCGTCAGGAAGCGGGTGAAGCGTCGGAGGACGGGATGCATCGCGGTTGGGCTCGGTGGTTGCCGGGCCATCGTATCCCAGCCTCGCCGGTAGCCACCCCGCCACGTCGCTCGGCCCACCCGAAGAGAGGGCCACTTTCCTGCGCGAATGTGGTTAAACTCGCCGCTCGCCTGATTTCCGCAGGGGAGAGCTACCGCTTCAACCCAAGGAGACCCCTCACCGTGACCGACTACGTGTACACCTTTTCCGCCGGCAAGGCCATGGGCCACGCCGACACGAAAAATCTCCTGGGCGGCAAGGGTGCCAACCTCGCTGAGATGTGCCAGCTCGGCATCCCCGTACCCCCCGGGTTCACCGTGACCACCGAGGTCTGTACCCACTACTACGCGAACGACCGCACCTACCCCGAGGCGCTCGACGGCCAGATCCGCGCCGCCTTGGGCGGCATGGCCGAGATCATGGGCTCGACGTTCGGCGACGAGGAGAACCCGCTCCTCGTCAGCGTCCGCTCCGGCGCCCGCACGTCGATGCCGGGCATGATGGAGACCGTCTTGAACGTCGGGTTGACCTCGAAGACGATTGCGGCCCTCATCCGAAAGACCGACAACGCGCGCTTCGTCTACGACGCCTACCGGCGCCTCGTCACCATGTACTCCGACGTCGTCATGGAAAAGGCCGCCGGCCTGGAGCCCAAGGAGGGCGAGGGCATCCGCGTCCAGCTCGAGGAGATGCTCGAGGAGGTCAAGGAGTCGAGGGGTTTCAAGTTCGACTCCGACATCCCGGCCGACGAGCTGGAGGTGCTCTGCGAGCGTTACAAGGCCAAGGTCGAAGAGGTGATCGGCAAGCCCTTCCCCGACGACGCCATGGAGCAGCTCTACGGGGCCGCCGGCGCGGTCTTCCAGTCCTGGAACGGCAGGCGCGCCATCGCCTACCGCCGTATCGAGGGCATCCCCGACGAGTGGGGCACCGCGGTCAACGTCCAGGTCATGGTCTTCGGCAACATGGGCGACACCTCGGCCACAGGCGTCGCCTTCACCCGCAACCCGGCGACCGGCGAGAACGCCTTCTACGGCGAGTGGCTGCCCAACGCCCAGGGCGAAGACGTCGTCGCCGGCATCCGCACTCCCGACGCCCTGAACGAGGCCTCGCGCACCGACGTCAACGAGCACCTCCCCACCCTCGAGGAGGCGATGGGCGTCGCCTACAAAGAGCTCGACGCGATCCGCGGCCGCCTCGAGGACCGCTACAAGGACATGCAGGACATCGAGTTCACGATCCAGGACGGACGGTTGTGGATGCTCCAGACCCGGACCGGCAAGCGCAACGGCCCGGCGGCGCTGCGCATGGCGGTCGAGATGGCCGACGAAGGGCTGATCGATCAAAAGACGGCGGTCTCGCGCGTCAAGCCCTCCCAGCTCGACGAGCTCCTCCATCCGATGGTCGACCCCGAAGCCGAGAAAAGCGCCCAGGCCCTCGCCAAGGGTCTGCCCGCCGGTCCCGGCGGCGGCATCGGCAAGATCGTCCTCACCTCCGACCGCGCCGAAGAGCTCGGCAAGGACGGCGAGAAAGTCGTCCTGATGCGGGCCGAGACCAGCCCCGAGGACGTCCACGGCATGCACGCGGCGCAGGCCATCGTCACCGCCAAGGGCGGCATGACCTCGCACGCGGCGCTCGTCGCCCGCGGCTGGGGCAAGACCTGTGTCGTCGGCTGCGCGGCGCTCGACATCGACGTCAACAGCGGCACGGTCACCGTCGGCGACACCGTCTTGAAAGAGGGCGACGTCGTCACCGTCAACGGCACCCGGGGCCTGATCTACGTGGGCGCGATGCCCTTGATCGAGATCGACCCGGAGGAGAACAAGGACCTGGCGAAGCTCCTCGGCTGGTGCGACGAGGTCCGCCGCCTGGGCATTCGCACCAACGCCGACACCCCCGAGGACGCCGCCCGCGCCCGCCGCTTCGGCGCTGAAGGGATCGGCCTGACCCGTACCGAGCACATGTTTTTCGGCGAGGAGCGCATCCGCGCCATGCGCGAGATGATCATGGCCGAGACCGACGAGGAGCGCGAGAAAGCCGTCTTGAAGCTTCTCCCCTACCAGAAGGCGGACTTCAAGGGCATCTTCCAGGCCATGGAGGGCCTGCCGGTGACGATACGCCTCCTCGACCCGCCGCTCCACGAGTTCATGCCCCACGAGGCGGAGCAGATCCGGGAGCTCGCCGAGGTTATGGGCAAGGACGAGGAGGCGATTCGCGCGCGTCTCGCCCAGCTCCATGAGCTCAACCCGATGCTCGGCCACCGCGGCTGCCGGCTCGGCATCAGCCATCCCGCGGTGACCCGTATGCAGGCGCGGGCGATTCTCGAGGCCGCCGCGGAGCTAAAGATTGAGGGCGTCGACGCGCGGCCCGAGATCATGGTGCCGCTCGTCGGCCATCCCGAGGAGCTCAAGAACCAGAAGGCGCTCATCCTCGCCGAGGCCGAGAAGGTGAAAGCCGAGATCGGCGACGTCGACTTCCTCGTCGGCACGATGATCGAGGTGCCGCGGGCGGCGCTCGTCGCCGACGAGATCGCCGAAGAGGCGCAGTTCTTCAGCTTCGGCACCAACGACCTGACGCAGATGGCCTGCGGCTTCTCGCGCGACGACGTCGGCAGCTTCCTGCCGATGTACGTCGAGACGGGCATCTACGACGAGGATCCCTTCGCCTCGCTCGACCAGACCGGCGTCGGACAGCTCGTGGAGATGGCGACGAAGAAGGGCCGCGGCGTGCGCTCGGATCTCAAGATCGGCATCTGCGGCGAGCACGGCGGGGACCCGTCGTCGATCCACTTCTTCCACCGGACGGGGCTCGACTACGTCTCCTGCAGCCCGTTCCGCGTGCCGATCGCGCGCCTCGCGGCGGCGCAGGCGACGCTCGCCGACGAGTAGCCGGTCACTTGACGCCGCCGCGACCGAAGGGCAAGCTCGGAGGATAGTGCCGCGACAACCTCCAGCGCAGCTCCAGGCCGCCGGGCGTGGAGTGGTTCCGGACCGCCTGTCCTGGGCACTCGTCGCCGCGGTCGCCGGCGCGGCGCTCTACTACCTCGTCCCGCTCCTGCCGGGCGATCAGAGCGTGCTGCTCAGGGAGCGCTATCCCCTGGTGCTCGTCCTGACGCTGGCGCTGGCGGCGCTCCATCGTCGACGGGAGGACTTTCCGGACGCCGGCAAGCGGGAGCGACGTTTCTGGGCCGGTCTCATGGCCGCGACCTTCTGCTGGTGGCTGGTCAACGTCCTGCTGCTCGTCGTCCCCGGCCCGTCACCGCCGGCCGTTCGGATGACCGCGGATGTCTTCTACAGCCTCTTCTACGTCTTCGCGATGGCAGCGGCGGAGCAGCGGCCGCACGTCAAAGCCCCACCGCGGCGCGGTTGGGAGCAGGTCCTGGACTGGCCGGCGGCAAGCGTCCTGGTGCTCGGGCTCCTGGTTTACTTCTCCCTGATTCCACTTTTTCTCGACATAGAGAGCTACACGGCCTACGTGCCGTCGATGCTCCTCGGCCTGGTCCTCGAAACCTTTCTCCTCGGCCGTTTCCTGCTGCTTCGCCAGCGGAGCCGGGCCTCCCTCTGGCGACGAATCTATGGCGCCATGGCCGGGGTTGCCGGCCTGATGGCGTTTTGCGACCTCCTGGGATGGGGTATCTACCTTGCGGATCCGACGGATTGGCGACGCTGGATGCCCTTCGCCTATTTTGCCTGGAACCTGCCCTTCGCCCTCCTGGGGTTGGCCGCCCGCTGGCCCTCGGAGCGCGACGTTCCCGACGCTGCCGGAGGCGAGGCCCAACCCGGCGAAAATCTTTACAGCAACAGCTGGCAGACCGTCACCTCGGCTCTCGTGCTACCCGCCGTCCACTACGTCTTCCACGCCCTCGGCCTGCTCCACGAGGCCAGCCGGGCGGCCCGGGAGGTTTGGATTTTCGTCTGGATCGTGACGGTCGGCGCCGTGGCTTTGGTCCAGCATCGTTTCCAGGAGCGCAGCCGCCTGGCGTTGCGCGAGGGCAACGTCTCGCTCGCCGAGGAGCTCGCCTGGCGCAAGGAGATGGAAACCGAGCGTACCCGCCTGATCGCCGAGCTCGAGGTCCGCAACGCCGAGATGCAGCAGCTCACCCACACCCTCTCGCACGACCTGAGGACCCCCCTTTTCACCATTGAGGGCTTTCTCGGCCTCTTGGTGCGCGACGTCAAGGCGCGCGACAAGGAGCGTATCGGCACCGACGTCGAGCGGATCCGCGGTGCCGTCGGCGAGATCGGAAGGCTCTTCCAGGAGCTGGTGGATCTCACCCAGCTACGCGGCCGTCCGCCGGTTCCCGAAGCCGTGGACCTGGGGCAAGCGGCCCGCGAGGCCCTCGCGGCCAACGCCGGACGCCATGACCTCGGCCGAATGAACGTTGAGGTCGCCGCCGATCTGCCGACGGTGATCGGTGAGCGTCACCGCTTGATCGAGGTCTTTTACAACCTGCTCGACAACGCCGCCCGGTTCATGGGTCCTCAGCCGGCACCGCGGATCGAGATCGGTCTCCGGCCGGGGGAGGACGGCTCGGTGATCTTCGTCCGCGACAACGGCATCGGCATCGCGCCGCGCTACCACGCCAGGGTCTTCGAGCTTTTTGAGCAACTCGATCCGAGCCAGGAAGGCACCGGTATCGGCCTGGCCCTGGTCAGCCGCATCGTCGAGCTCCATGGCGGCCGAGCCTGGATCGAGTCGGAAGGCGACGGCGGGGGCACCACGGTCTGCTTCACCCTGCCGGGCCTCGATGCCGGCCAGAAAGGACCGGAGCGGCGGCGAAGCTCTAAGCGTCTTCCATCAGCTCGTCGCGCGTCACCTTGAGCTTTTTGGCCACGTACTCGGTGACCTCGTAGACCCACGAGCCGTGGAAGGCGTTGAACTCCTGGAGCTCGTCGATGCGGGCCAGGGTGTCGGCGGTCTCCTTGACCTCCTCCTCGCCCGCGTCGCGCGCGATCTCTACCCGCTGCGTCATGTGGAAGCCCTGGATCCGCAGGTAGTGCTTCTCGTTGTCCGACCCCTCGTCCACCGACGCCACCTCGACGACGTAGCCGGAGTCGTCGTTCAAATAGACCTCGACCGCCGTCCAGGGGAGGTCTTGGACCTCGGACGCGTCGGCGAGGTGGTGCTTCGAGAAACGCAGGCTCGCGAGCATCGACTTCGCCTGGTTCGCCTTCGACGTCTCCTTCTTGCCCGCCGGGAGGTCTGTGAGCTTCATCGTCCCCTCCTCGTCGGTGAGCTCGTAGCCCGGGCCCACCACGCGGACGACCTCTTCCCTCTTGACGTCGACGACGTCCTTTTTCAAGAACTCGTCCTCGCCGGTGCGCAGGTACACCCGCGAGCTGGTGAGATAGATCGTGTCGTCGTCGGTGTCGGTTCGTAGGACGTAGCTCCCCGAGCCTCCGTCCTCGACGTTCTTGCCGACGAGGAAGTGCACCATGTCCTTGCCGGCGTCGTTTCTGAACGCGATCTCGATCGTCTCCTCACCGCCGGGTCGGAGCGCGAGCTCCTCCTCGAGGCTCTCGCCCGAGCCCACCTCTTTTTCGAGCGACAGCTCGAGGACGTCGCGGAGGAAACGGTTGACCGAGTCGTTCGCGGCCGGATAGCCGTTGGCGCTCACCACGACGAGCTCCTCGCCCTGGCGGCGCAGGAGCGTCTCCTCGTCCCCTTTCTTGACGATGATCTCGGCGATCTCGTCGGGGTTTAAGTTCTGGAGGAACTTCTGCCCGCGCTCGAAACGTTCGGCGCGGGTGACGCTCTCCCGGTAGGTGAAGGCCGAAAGGACGAGCAGGACGAGAGCGGCGATTCCCAGATTGCGGTTCAGCTTCACGGCTTGTTCCTCCTTGCCTCGATGTCGCGGCGCCGGCGACGAAAAAACAGGAAAAGTCCGAGGACGAGCACCAGCGCCGGCGTCGCGCCGAGCGTGGCGAATCGCACCATCGCCTCCTCTGACTCCAGGGCGGCACGCTTGGCCTTGCGGATTTCGCGCAGCTCGGCGTTGGCCTGTTGGATCTTTTCGTTGAGCTCGTCGACCTCGTCCTGGAGCTGTTTTTGGAAGAGCGCGGCGTTTCGCGCCGAGCCGCTCGACTGCTTCTCCCGCAGCTCCTCCTGGAAACGGGCGATGTCGGCGCGCAGCTCTTTCTCGCGCTCCAGGGTCTCGCGGTCGGCCTCCGCCTCGATCTCGTCGAAAAGCAGGAACGGACGCCGAATCGTCGCTTTCGAACGTACCTTCATCAGCTCCTCGGAGCCGAAGAGGTAGTCGACGGCGTTCAGCAAGACCTTGTGGTTGTCGTTCGCGGCGATCGCCCCGAAGGGGGTCTGCTGAAACGCCACCTGGTCGGAGATGAAGTCGACGTCGGCAAAAACCATCACCGTCGCCTCGGCGCGCTCCTCCTCCGGCACCGCCTCCTTGTGGATCGTCGGTCCGCCGGTGGGCGGCGGCAAGTTGATCCCCGGCGGCAGCCCGGGCGGCAGGGCCGGCGGCTCCTCGGGGACGTCGGCGCCATCGGGATAGAGCGGATCGAACCGGCCCTGGACGGCGTAGGCGAGCACCACCGGCTGGGTGCCGGGCGAGAACTGGTCGTTGATCTTGCCCGGATTGTTGAGATCCGTGAAGACCAGCGTCTCCGAGTCGGGGAAGCCCGCCTTCATCTCGAGCGTCGAGCCCTCCGCCGTCGTCGTGATGAGCGGCGTGTAGGTGAGCCCACCCTCCTTCGCGCCCCCTTCACCGTCCTTTTTGATACGTGTCAGGCTGCCGGCGAGGAAGAAGCGTAGGTCGACGAGGCCCTGGACGACCGGGTGGGCTGCGTTCAAGGTGTCGCCGCGGCTCTGCTCGTCGATCATGAGGTCGACGATCATCCGCTCCGCCGGGCCACGGCGGCTCACCGGACGCGTCACGGCGAGGTTGAAGTCGGCCGCGATCTGGTTCGCGGGACTTTCGAGGCCCCACTTCGTAAGCAGCCGCTCCAGGTTCGACGACGGCTCGTACTGGAACTGCATCCACGGCTGCTGCTGCGGATTGGACGGCGGCTGGTCGTCGATCGCGTAGGGGTCGAGAAAAATCAGGGTGTTGCCGCCCCGGGTGACCCATTCGTCGATCGCCCAGAGGGCGCGTTCCCCGAGGTTTTTCGGGTGGACGACGACGAGGAGGTCGTACTCGTCGGCCGGGATCCTATCCGTGTCCTTGTCGATTTTATTGACCTCGTACCGCTCCTCCAGGAGCTGCATGGCGATCCAGGACTGCCCGGGGCTCTTGCCCTGCGCGGCGAGGACCTGGGCCATGTAGGGGTTCGAGGCGTCGGAGACGACCTCGAGGCTGGAGAGCACGCCGATGCGTTCCTTCTGCGGCCAGAGGAGGTTCGTGACGCGCTTTGCGATCTCGTACTCGATGGTCTCCTGCTGGTTGGGCCAGAGGAACTCGATCTTGTCGCGGCTCCCCGTCTGGGTCTCGAAGACGAGACCGAAAAAGAAGAGGTCGCCGTGCTGGTTGATCGGCTTGCCGTCGAGGCCGTAGTCCTCGGCGTCCTGGGCCTCGTCACTGTCGGGCACGGGATCGACGAAGGAGACCTTGATGCGGCCAACGGAGGCCGCCTGGTACTGCTGGAGCAGCGCCTCCAGGTACTCCTTGTAGGTGATGAAGTCCTTGATGAACTTGGGGAGCGACTTGCCCGCCGTCTCCGAGAAGTAAAGCTTCATCTCGATGGGCTTGACTCCCTCCTGCTGCATCTTCCCGAGGATCTCGTGGGTCCCCTCGGAGAGCGAGTAGAGGTTCTCGGCGGTCATGTCGAGGCGCAGGTTCTCGCCGTATTGGGCGATGACGTGGATCGCGAAGACGACGACGAGAGCCAGCAGGACGACCGTCGTCACGCGCGAGCTGAGGATCTTGGTCCAGTCGATTTGCATCGTTTCCTCCTTCCTCAGGAAGCCTTGGTGCGGTCGAGGGCGAGCATGCCGCAGACCAGCCAGCCGCAGGTGAAGAGCACGAAAAAGGCGATCGTACCGACCTCCACCAGCCCCCGCGTCAGGGTCTCGAAGTGGTCGGCGATCGACAGGCTCGCCATCACCTGCTCGGTGTAGCCGCCGAGCCGCGCGCCGATCGCCTCCAGCGACTGCGGGAGGCCGACGATCAGAAAAAGCGTCGTCGCGGCCGTGCCAAGGATGAAAGCCACCACCTGGTTCTTGGTGATCGCCGAAAACAGCATGCCGATGGCGAGATAACAGCCGGCGAGGAGGACGCATCCGAGGTAGCCTGTCGCAATCACGCCCCAGTCGGGATCGCCCAACCGGGCGACCTGAAAGACGAGCGGCGCAGTCAGCAGGAGCGAGAAGCCGAGGAACGACCAGCCGGCGAGGAACTTGCCGACGTAGGAAGCCTCCAGCGTCAGCGGCAGGGTGAAGAGAAGCTCCACGGTCCCGGTCTTTTTCTCCTCGGCCCACAGCCGCATGGCCACCGCCGGCACCAGGACGACGAAGACCCACGGCACGTAGGTGAAAAACGAGTCGAGGCTCGCCTGGCGCAGCTCGAGGAAACGGCCGAAGTCGCGCGAGAGCGCCAGCCAGCCACTCGAGACGAGGAAGATCACGATGAAGATGTAGCCCAGGGGCGAAGAGAAATACCCCTTGAACTCCCGCTTGAAGACGGCTTTCAATCCGGTGAAACGACTCATGTCGCGATGCCCTCCGTGACCTTGCGGAAAAGGTCCGCGAGGCGCCCTTCCTGGAGATGGACGCTCTGCACCGGCTCGTCCTTGACCACCTTCAGGAGGTCGGCCAGGTGGTTCTCGCCCCCCAACGGGTAGATGTCGATGGCGTGGGCCGAGCGCCGGTCGACTTTCTTGCACCACGGCTCGCCGGCGATTCGTTCGACCAGCTCCGGGTTCTCCTGCTGGAGGCTCAGCCGGATGACGTTGTGGTTGGGTGCCTGGGTGATGAGCTCGTCCGGGGTCGAGTCGACCAGGATCTTGCCCTGGGAGATGATCATCGCCCGGTTGCAGATCGCCTCGACCTCTTCGAGGATGTGGGTCGAGAGCACGATCGACTTCTGCGGCGAGAGCTTCGAGATCAGCTCTTGGACCATGGCCTTCTGGTTGGGGTCGAGCCCGTCGGTGGGCTCGTCGAGGATCAGGACCTGGGGATCGTGGATCAGCGCCTGGGCGAGGCCGACGCGGCGCTTGTATCCCTTCGACAGGGTCTCGATCGTCTGGTGGACGACCTCACGCAGGCCGGTCATCTCGACCACCCGGGTGATCGCGGCCTGGACGTCCGGAACCGCCCGCGCCTCGGCGATGAACTCGAGGAAGCCCTCGACGGTCATCTCGCCGTAGGCCGGCGCGTTCTCGGGCAGGTAGCCTATCTTCTGCCGGGCGGCGAGGGAATCGTTCGCGACGTCGTGGCCGCAGACGCTCATGCGCCCCGCGTCGGGCTCGAGGAAGCCCGTCACGAGCCGCATGGCCGTCGTCTTGCCGGCGCCGTTCGGTCCCAGAAAGCCCAGGATCTCGCCGCGCCGCACCGAGAAGCTGATGCCGTCGACGGCGCGGATGGGTCCATAGTGCTTGACGAGGCCCTCGACCTCGATCAGGACCTCGCCGTCCGGCTGGTCCGCGGCTTCGTCTTCGGGCTCGTCCGCGTCTTCGACGTTCGCCGCGTCTTCGACGCGGGGTTCTTTCTCGGTCGTGGGGGTTTCGGCCCGGGTCGCTGGCCGCGGGGCCTCCTCCTCCGGCGGCGGGCTTGTGCCGAGCACGACTGCTGCTTCCGATCGGTTACCGTTACTCTCCATCGATTCCCTCTTCTGAGCGGCGTCCTAAGATCGTCTGGCGTCCCCGAAAGAGACCCGGACTGGGCAAAAACGACTCGCCGCGCGCCAGATTGACACACCCACGGCGCCCCGGTACCCCGGAAAGACGCGCCTGCGGGCGTCGCGGCTCGGACTCGACAGTCCTTCTAGCAGATTGTGTGCCAGGATTTCTCCAGGCGGGCGTCTTTGGCTTAAGATACGCCGCGTCATGAAGGTCCTCCTGGTCGAAGACGAGCCTACCCTGCGCGACGCGCTCAAGAGCGGTCTCAGCCTGTCGTTCCCGACGTTCGAGATTGAGGCGGTGGAGAGTGCCGAGGCGGCCGAGGAAAAAATCGACGGCAATTTCTCCCCGCGGCTCGTGATCAGCGACGTGCGGCTCCCCGGCAAGAGCGGCGTCGACCTGGTGCTCGACCTGCAGGACCTGCTGGTAGAGACCCAGTTCATCCTGATGAGCGCCTACACGGCGCCCGAGGCTCTGGAACGGATCCGCCCGCATCGGATGCTGCGCTTCCTGCAGAAGCCCTTCGAGCTGGGCCTCCTGATCAAGGAGGTGCAGTCGGCTTTCGTCAAGGACCAGTTCTCGGGGACCCACCGGCGCATCACCTTCGTCGACGTCCTCCAGATGCTCAACATGGCGAAGCGCACGGCGCGTCTCGGGATCCGCGGCGTGCAGAGCGAGGAGATCGGCGCCATCTACGTCGTCGCCGGCGAGGTCCACCACGCCGAGCTCGGCGAGACCGAGGGCCTCGACGCGTTTCGGGCTCTCTGCGCCAGCTCCGAGGCGCTGTTTCGGGTGAAGTCCGACGTCCAGTCGCCGCGCCAGACGATCGATATGGTCTTCAACCTGCTCCTGATGGACGCCTTGGGCGAGGAGGACGAAGATTCCACCGAGGAGGTCTTCGCCTCCACCGAGACCGTCCGGGAAAGCCTCGACGCCCTTTGCCGGGAGATGGTCGAGGGCTTGCCCGAAGCGGTCGCCGCCGCCGTTTTCGACCTGGTGTCGCGCGAGTGCCTGGGGAGCTGTTGGAGCGCCTCGTTTCCCGAGAGCCACACGGCGGCCATGTCGCGCCTCGCGGAGCACGTCTTCCGCGGCTCCGAGATGGAGGCGGTCGCCGAGATCATGGTGCCCGCCGTGCCGAAGCGTCCCGCGCCGCTCACCGAGGTGCAGCTGAAATCCGACGCTTTTTGCCACTGCCTGGCGCGCCTCGCGGGACAGGAGACGGTGGTCTGGCTCGCCCTCGACGCCGCGGCCTCCCCCGGGATGGGGTGGGCCGTCCTGCGGATGGCCTCTTCGAAGATGGGGCCGCTCGCCGCGGCCCGAAAGGGACGGTGATGGACCCCAAGCTCGCCTTCTGGACCGCGGCTTTGCCCTTGTTTACCGCTATCGTCGCCACCGCCTTCGCCGGCTGGCGCGCGATCCGCCGCCAGGACGTCCAGGCCCACAAGCGGTGGATGAATACGACGGTCGTCCTGGTGCTCCTCTTCCTCGCTTCCTACGTCGCCAAGGTCTTCGTCCTCGGCAAGGAGGAGCTCGATCTGTGGAGCTCCGGGGCACGGGCCGTCTTGTGGACGCACGAGACTTTTGTCCTGGCGATGATCGTCGCCGGGACGATCGCGCGCCTCCTGGCGCGCAAGCTCGACCCGGACGGAAGCGTCGCCGAGGGTCCGCGGACGCGGGCTCGTCATCGCGGGGCGGGACGCGCAGCGATCGTCGCCTCGGCTCTCGGCCTTTTGACGGCGATCCTGGTGCTCGTCGGGATGTATCTGCGGGCGGGGTAGACCACTACGACACACCCGATGGGCGAATGCGGCAGTCCAGGTACACGGTGAGCGTCCTCGGCTCCCTTTCCCGGGACCCGGGAGAGAGGGGTGAGCCTTTCGGGTGCCGTTCCCGGGACCCGAAAAGGGGTCCTGAGAAACCCGGGTAGCGCTTCCGGGACCCGGAAATCAGGGTGAGCCTTTCAGGCCGCGTTCCCGGGCTCCGGGAAGAGCACCTGAGGAATCCGGGTGCCGTTTCCGGGACCCGGAAATCAGGGGTGAGCTTTTTGGGTGCCGTCCCCGGGACCCGGGAAGGGCACCTGAGAAATCCGGATGGCATTTCCGGGACCCGGGAAGGGGACCTGAGAAATCGGGATAGTATTTCCGGGACCCGGGAAGGGCACCTGAGAAATCCGGATGGCATTTCCGGGACCCGGGA
>CBDUYN010000240.1:0-13054 GCA_965371445.1 uncultured bacterium
ACCGGGACGGGGGCCCCTTCGAGGATGGATGCTTCTGCTTCTTTCTTCACTCTTCGCCGTGGCAGCAGACGCTCAAGGCAAAGGCGACGAGCAGCTTCCGGACGTCTTTGACATGTCGCTGGAAGAGCTGAAGGAGGTCAAAATCGTCGGTCCGGCCGCGATCACCAAATTGGCGCCCGACGAGACACCCGCCTCGATTACGGTGATCACAGCCGACGACATCCGGCATACCCCGGCCCGCAACATCTACGATCTGATCGAGGTCTACGTCCCGGGTGCCATTTGGATGAACCATGAGCTGGGACCTCATCCAGGAGTCCGCGGGAGCATCGTCGACCGCAACTACAAGTTCGTCCTGCGCCTCGATGGAAGAGTCATGAACAGCAAGGCCCACTACGGCGCCAAGTCCGAGCTCGAGCAATGGGACCTGGGCGACATCGAGCGGATCGAGATCGTCCGCGGTCCCGGGTCGGTCACCTACGGTCCGGGCGCCGTCGCCGGGGTGATCAACATCCTCACCCGAGGAGCCGGCAGCTTTGAGGAAGACAAGATCGTCATGAGGTTCAACGACAAGTATGACTCCCGCGGGCTGACGATCACTCATGGATACGAGTCCGAGAGAGTCTCGATGTTTACGTTCGGCAGCGTCACCCGGACCCCAGGCTTTAACGCGCGCCAGTTCCTGGTCACCGCCGGCAACGAAGGGGGCTTCATCGGAGAGGACATCTTGGCGGGCGAGGTGCCGATGGAGTACTTCGCGGACTTCCAGGACAAGCCCCAGATCAAGCTCCACATGGCCCTCGAGATCGCGGATCGTTGGAAGGTCTGGCTGCGATACACCCAGGAAGGATCCACCTGGCGGGGCAACGAGGTGAAGACCGACTTCGGCGGTGAGCTCAGAAACCAACAATCGACCCAGGACCGGCAATGGACGGCCACCCTCGAATACGAGAGGGAGCTCCGCGACAACCTGACCCTGACCACGATGTTGAGCGCGGACTCCTTCGACGCCGAACGCCGGGAAGGGTCGGTGCGTCACCCCCGACCCGATCACGCCCTGAACAAGAAGAGCAGCTTCAGTGAGACCGAGCTCTTCGTGCGCGGCCAGCTGAGCTGGCAGGCGAGCGACCACACCGAGGTGGCATTCGGCGCCGAGGTCTCGTGGGACCGATATGGACCCGGGTGGGGGGACGGCGAAGAGGACATGCGGCTCGGAGAGAACGGCTTCATCGTGAGCGGTCCTGACTCGAACGCCATCGATCCGAGCTCGGGTGGCAGTGCGGACCGCGACGGAACCGCGCTCTTCGCCGGCGACGGTTGGACCACGAGCACTTATTCTTTCTTCTCCGAGGCGAACCTGAAGGTGCGCCCCTGGCTCAAGATCCTGCTCTCGGGTCGGGCCGACCGCAGCACCTACTCCGACTGGCTGGTCTCACCGCGGATCGCCCTGATTGCCCGACTGGCGGACCGGCACGTCCTGAAGCTCGTTGGCCAGGAGTCGCGCCGTTTCAACACCGCCGGACAAGACTTCACCGATGTCCGGAACGGTCGCGACCCCGACTCGGAGTCGCTGATCGGGCTCGAGCTGATCTACTCGGCGTCGGTCGACGATCGGCTCTCGTTCGACCTGGCCGGGTTCTGGAACGACGTCGAGGTCATCGCTTTCGACCCGGACGTCAATGCCACCACTCCGGTGGGCAATCTACGACTTTACGGCCTCGAGGCCGAGATCGGTTTCAAGGGGTCCCGGGGACGCGCAGGTGCCAACTACTCGTTCGTCAAGCAGCTGGACTGGGACCTCGCCCCGGGGGTTACGCGCAACGGGATCAGCTACGCCGACTATGATCTGCCTCTGAGAGGCTCCAATGCGGTGCTGCAGGGAATCGGCAACGACCTCAACAACTGGCCGAATCAGTCATTCAAGATTTTCGGACGTCTAACACTTTCCAAACGCATGACGATCCACGCGGATGCCCGAATTCAGTGGGACTTTCAAGGCCGGGAGGATAGCCTCGAGGGACTGCGCCTCGCAGTGGCGGGCGAGCCCGAGCAGGCGGACGTAGAGCGGGCCATCCGGAGGGTGAGAGAGGTGGACGCATTCGAGCCTGACTTTCGCGCCAACGCCTCTTTCTCTTACGAGCTCCGCGACAACCTTGGCCTTCGGATCTCGGTCCAGAATCTCCTGGGTGCGAACGGAAACAAGCGGTACTCCTATGACGAGGGCGAGAACCGAGCGGCGCCTCGAAGGGTGAGGTTCGTCGAAGAACCACGTGCGCTGGAGATCCGGGTGGAGTACCGTTTCTGAGCTGCGCGTCCGACGCTCGTCACTCGGGAGACCGGTGGCCGCAGGTGACTTTTAGGTACCACCCATTTCTTCAAGAAATGCGTCCCGTTTCAATGGGGAAGGCCCTGAATCGCGGCTCCGATATCACGTCAGGCCGTCGTCGAAAAAGGGCCGGGCATAAGCCCGGCCCCTCGACACGAGAACGTCCCTTTCGCCAAGCCACTCCTGGTAGGTCACCACCAACTGCGGGTGGTTGGCCGAACTGGAGTTGTCCGCCGCGTAGAAGCCGATGTAGTCGTTGCCGCCGTCGTCGTTGTCGTCGAGGCTGAAGTAGACGCGAAGCTGCGTCGTACCGGCCGTGTTGATAGCGGCGATGCCGGCGGCGTCCAAGGTGCCCTCGGACCAGTCGCCGTTCGCAGCCGCGTTGGACATCGTCGCCGACTGCACCGCCGTCGCCGAGGCCTCGATGATATTGGCCGTGGGCGGCGTGTTCGCCGGCGGCGTCAGGTTCGTCGAGTTGGGCGTCGGGCTCGACTGGATCTGTCAATCTCCTTTGCGATTGAAGTTAGGCGCCGGTCTGGCGCCTCGTGCCGATTTTCAGGGCGCGGGGGCGATCTATGGCTGGATGGCTATTGTGAATAGATCGGCTGTTGCGTCCCGCGCCCGATCTTGGAGGTAGGAGATTGTGCAAGAATCAAACCAGGCAAAGCTCTCGTCGGACGGGCTGAAAAACAACGGATTCATTGAGGATTCTTCCAGCGGCGCGGTCTCGATTCTCAAAAGTGAGAAAGCCCGATTCTCATTCTTGAGAAAACAGAGGCGGAAAGGAGGCGGAAGCCTAGTACAGCTCGACGCGCACGCCGTCGGCGAGCCGCGTGCCGCGGCCCCCGAAGGGGATCCCCAGGTAGGACCAGCGCTCGGGAAGCGCCAGTCCCAGCCGCACGCGGCTTGAAAGCCGCGGCGCGGCGAGCCGCGCCTCGCCGTTCGAGAAGGGCGCGAGGATCTCGGCCCAGGCGCGGCGCAGGTAGGGGAGGCGGATGTGGATCGGGTCGAAGCCGTACCACTCGTCGCGGTGGTCGACCCAGTCGAGCTCCCAACGCGCCGCCACCTCTCGCAGCCGCTCCTCGAGCTCGCCCACTCGGCGACGAGCCTCGGCGGGTGTGAGCTCCGAGAACGGAAAGAGCACCTGGCGAGCGAAGCGGATCTGCCAGTCGGCGCGGCGCGTGATCGACGCCGTGGGCGGCGGTGTGAGGACGATCCGTGCCCCCAGCCGCGTGAAGCGCCGCACGCACTCCTCGACCCAATCGGCGATCTCCTCCGGCGCGACGCCGTAGCCGACGTCGTTGCCGATGTCCGTCAGGAGCGCATAGAGCGGTCCTTCGCCCTTCTCGAGCGCCGACCACAGGCCACAGTCGAGGATTCCGACGAGACCACGTCCAAGGAGAAGGCTGCGCTGGCCGTAGGAACGTCCGCGTCCGACCGCGGCGAGGACGTCGAGGCCCTCCTCGCAAGGGCGAAGGCGCAGCCGTGCCGTCTCGACGGCCACCGCGAGGCTGCGGGCGACGTTCGACGCCCCCAGGAAGACGGCACGCAGGGCTAGCGTCCCCTTGGGGGAGTGAGGGGGGACGTCACTAGTCCTCCGTCGGTGCCGGCGGTTTCGTCGAGTAGTCGTAGAAGCCGCGGCCGCTCTTTCGTCCCAGGTCGCCGCGCTTCACCCGGCGCTCGAGCGACGCCGCCGGACGGTCTTTTTCGTCACCTGTCTTGTTGTAGACCTCCATGCGGGCGTTGTAGCCGATGTCGAGCCCCGAGAAGTCGGCGAGCTTGAAGGGACCCATCGGGTGGTTGAGCCCGAGCTCGCAGGCGAGGTCGACGTCGGTGAAGCTCGCGACGCCGTTCTCCAGGAGGAAGTAGGCCTCGTTGGAAATCGCCCGCAGGATCCGGTTGACGAGGAAGCCCGGCAGCTCCTTGTGCAAGACGACCGGCACCTTGCCGATCCGCCGCGCCACCTCGGCCGTCAGCAGGGCGGTCTCCTCCGAGGTCTTCTCGCCCTTGACCACCTCGACGAGCTTCATGACGAGCGGTGGGAAGAAAAAGTGCATGTTGACGACCTTCTCCGGTCGTCCGGTGGCGGGGGCGATCTGCGAATTGCCGAGGTAGGAGCTGTTGGTCGCGAGGATGGCGTGCTCGCCGGTCAGGCGGTCGAGCTCGCGGAAGAGCTCGAGCTTCTCGTCGAGGATCTCGACGATCGCCTCGACGACGAAATCGGCCTCCAGGGCCGCTTCGGCGAGGTCGGTGGTTGGCGTAAGCCGGGCGAGGGCGGCGTCGACCTCGTCCTGGCTGAGCTTGCCCTTCTCGACGCGCCGGCCGAGCTGGTGGCGGTTGCCCGCCATGGCTTTCCCGAGCTGCTCCTCGGAGATGTCGTGGAGCGAGACGGTGAAACCGTAAAGCGCCGCCTGCATGGCGATCTGGGAGCCCATCTGGCCGGCGCCGGTGACGCAGATCTTGCGGATGTCATCGATTTTCATCCTGCTTGGCCTCTTCGGGGACAAGGACCCACGCCAGCGTGAGCCCGTCTTTGAACGTCAGTATAGTCCCATGCCGCAAAGCGACGCCGCGCGTGCCCCCGTTGACGGCGCCGGAGGCGCCTCCGCGCCGGCAAGCCAAGGTGAGCTGACGGCGCCCCCCCAAGAGCCGAGCGAGGGTGGGTTCCCGGGCCGGATCTTCCCTAGCGGCCGTACGTCCAGTTGTCGCGCAGGACCTCTCGCGCCTCGGGATCGTGCATGGCGAAATCCCGGGAGCTCACGCGGCCCGGCATCCACTTCCACCAGAACATGCCCTCGATGAAGGTCTCGCGTTCGACGAGATCGATCGCGGTGTCGATCAGGAGGCGGCGTAGCGCCCGGTTTTCCGGCGTGTCGCGGCTCGACGTCAACCACGGCTCGCGAGCCGCGCCGGCCGAAAGGTCGTAGCCGCGGCCGGGTTTTGCTTCCATTTTGCGGCCGGCGCCGTTCCCCTGTAGAGTTTGACCGACAGCTGGGACAAGAATCTACCGACGATGGAGGTCAAGATGAACTCGAAGCCGAGCTTTTCCCTCGCAATCCCTAGCCCGAAGGCCGTTCGCGGCCCGGCCGTCCTCGGCGCGGTGGCACTCGCCTTCTCGCTTCTCACCGTCCAGGCGGCTTGGGCCGATCCGCTCTATGAAGGCAAAGTCGAAGCCGTGCGGATCTCCGTCTGGCGCTTTGCCGACCAGGCGGAGCTCACGACGATCCTGCCGGGCGACTCGCTGAAGCTCAATCCGGGGCAGCGGGTGATCCTGCGCCTCTTCTCCCCGAAGGACAAGAACCCGACCGGCGAGCGGCTGTACTTGAGCGCCGAAATCACCCTGGAAGACGATGGCAGCGAGAACGTCGACCTGATGGAGACCGACCACGACAAGGGCTCGGCCGTCGTCCAGGCCTTGCGCCGCGGCGCCGGCAAGACGGCGACCCTGCGCTATCGTCTGCTGGGCGAGGTGGAGGTGGCCCGCGACTACCAGGGCGCAAACACCATCCCGGTCGAGATCGCCAAGGAGAGCCCCGCCGCGGCGAAGCCGCCCACCGCGAAGCCGCGCCTGGGGGTGACGCTCTACGAGGACTCCTACTATCGTGGCGACAGCGAGACCTTCTACGAGGGCAACGCCGACCTGCGCTACAGCCGGATCCGCAACGACCGGGCCACCTCGATCAAGGTCCCGGAGGGCTGCACGGTGACGCTCTACCGCGACACCGGCTACCGGGGACGGATCGCCGTCCTGCGCTCCGACACCCCGGAGCTCGGGCGCACGCCGGTCGGCAACGACGCGGTCTCCTCGCTCAAGGTCGAGTGTGAGTGAAGATCTCGTCAGTCGTAGATCCCATCGACGAACCAGTCGCCGCTGCGGCAGTCACGGAAGAGGCGGTAGAGGCCGCCGCCCGTAAGCTCGACGTCCCAGTAGTCGCGCGCGAGCGGCGCTTCGTCCCACCAGCCCTCCTCCAGGCCCCAGGGCCCCGAGGCGACCTGGACGCGGCCCTCGATCCGGGGCCGCTTCTCGGTCTCCGCCGCCGCCACCGTTCGTACCTCGACCGGCGAGCCCGCCTCCACCGACGCGGTGATCACCTCGGCGACGAGCGGCGGACGCAGCACCCGCACCGTCAGCAGCCGGCGTCCGGGCCTGGGCGCGAGGCGCCTCTCGGGCGGCGGCGGCGGGGCGTAGGGTACGAGCGCGAAGCGCTCCGGACGATGGGCGTCGACCGTGCGCGGCGAGCCCGCCCGCCCCTCGCCGAGCATCGCAAAGAGCCGCGCCAGGGTCGTGGCGAGCTTCTCGGACGAGAGCACCGCCGGACCGAAAAGCCCCAGCTGCGCCCGGCGCGGACGGTCGGGGTGGACCGTCAGCGAGAAAGCGACGACCGGTCCCCCCGGCGGACGCGCCTCCAGATCGAGGCGTAGGAGCTCGAGCAGCGTCTTCGTGTCCCGGGTCGGCGCCGGCAGAGTGATCGAGCGCTCGTGGTGGCCGTCGGGCTCGAGCTCGAAGCAGAGGGAGAGCCGCTCGCAGGCGAGGCCGTGGCCGGCCATGCGCCCGACGAGCCGTCCCAGGGCGGCACGGGCCACGAAGAGGAAGGGCTCGACCTGGACGAGGGGCCACTCCAGCTCCATGCCCTCGGCAAAAGTCGGCGGCACCTGGCGCGGCACGAGCGGCTGCGGGTCCTCGCCGCGCGCCATCGACTGGAGCGCGTCGCCCTCGCTCCCCAGGCGGCTCGTGATCTCGGCCTCGGGGAGCCGGGCCAGCTCCCCCATCGTACGGATCCCCCAACGCTCCAGCTTCGTCAGGGTCCGAGCCGGCGGCAGAAGCTGGACGAGCGGCAAAGGCGCCAGGAAGGCCGCCTCGCCGCCCGCCGGGACCACGGTGGGAGAGCCCGGCTTCTCCGCCGCCAGCCGCGCCGCG
Source organism: uncultured bacterium (assembly GCA_965371445.1). Taxonomy (GTDB): domain Bacteria; phylum Acidobacteriota; class Thermoanaerobaculia; order Multivoradales; family J023; genus DASWIG01. The sequence goes on from CBDUYN010000240.1 coordinate 7,245, forward strand.
AGCTTCGACGCCGCGATCCCCACCCAGACCGGCAGGCCGGCGCGGCGCTCGGCGGCGTCGGTCAGGGCGCAGCCCAGCGACTCCTCCGGCGCGTCGCCGGGGAAGTGGCGCTCGAGGCCGTCGGCGTCGAGGTAGGCGAGACCCTCGCCGGCGTCCTCGATACGCGGCGAGAAGCTCTCGGCGACGTCGAGGAGCGCCTCCTGGGCGGCCTCCTCGCAGGCGGCGTCGCGGGCGCGGGCGATCAGCTTGGGGAGCCGGGCACGGGCCTGGGTCAACGAAAAGCCGGGACGGATGCCGGCCCGGCGCGCCAGGCGGGTCGCCGCCACGACGCGCGCCGCGTTGCCGCGGCCGGCCAAGATCACCAGCGCCTCCTCGCGCAGCTCGGGATCACTGCGCAGACGGGCCGCGAGGGGAAAGAGCGGGACCTTGAGGCAGGCGATGCGCCGGACGCTCACGTCGTCCTCCCGCTCAGGCGATGGCACGCTCGGCAAAAGCCGGCACGTTGGCGGCCGGGAGCTCGGCGACGTCGCCGAAAACCTCCGGCGGACGCTCGACGAGCTCGTCGACCCACCAGGCGACGGCACCGCGGCCGGAGCGCGGGCCGCGGTGCGCCGTCGTCGTGGGCCGGCTCTTGCGCAGCTCGAGGACGCTCTCGCAGCCGGCGAGAAGCCGCGCCCCCCCCCGGCCGCCGCGCCAGCGCGTCCGCGTCTGGCGCAGCTCCAGGACCACCTGTGCGGCGGTGCCGCTCACCCGGTAGGGGCTGGCGACGAGGAGGGCTGTGCGCTGGGTACGCGCCGTACGCGCCAGGCGCAACCAGGCCGCCTCGGCGCCGCGCCCGCCGGTAAGCGGCGGCATCCCCAGGTCGAGGACGACGAGCGGCATCCCCGTCGCGAGGACCACCTCGGCGCTCGCCAGGACGTCTTTCATGCGCCGCGGACGGACCCAGAGGAGCCGCTCCAGCTCCACCCCCGCCGCCGCCGCACTCTGGGGGTCGAAACCGTCGCCGAGGTCGATCAGGGCCACCGCCTCCCCGGTCCCGGTGACCGCCGCGAGCGCGCTCAGGACGAAGGCGAAACGCCCGCTGGAGCGCGAGCCGACGACCTCGACCGTCGTCCCGCGCTCGAGGCCTCCGGCGAGCAGCCGGTCAAACGCCGCCGAAGCCGTCGGCAGGTAAGCCTCCTGCGGCCGGCGCCGGCGCTCCTCCGCGAGCTCGCGCCCGCTTAGAAGCCGCGCCGAAGCGAGCGTCTGACGGAGCTCGGGGAGGATGTGGTGCAGCGTTCCCATGGCGGCGAGTGTTCTCGGTCGATCCCTTCTCTGCTTTCCAGGCTAGGCGCTAACGAGGCGTAAGTCAAGGTTTAAATGGAGCTTTTATCGTCATTACTATAAAACGAAATGAATTATTGATAGCAGCGTAAAGTCTCTGCATAGAAGAGAAATTACCCAGGAAACAGAACTTTCTGCCAGCAAGAGATCCGCCGCCGGGGCGCGGCGGCGGCGATTTGCAGGTCCTGGCCTGGTAGAGCTGCTGGCGCGCCAGCCCGGGCGAGAATCTCTTGCCTGAGCGGAAAATCGCCCCGGGCCGAGGTATCCACCGGGCAAGTTCTGGGTTATCGTCGGCTGGAAGCCCTTCCGGCAGCCATGACCATGATCTCGCTCGAACGTAGCCCGCTGGGCCTTGTGACCGACCTCTACCAGCTCACGATGGCCGCGGGCTACCGGAAAAGCGGCCTCGACGAGCGCGAGGCGGTGTTCCACCTCTTCTTTCGCCACAATCCCTTCGGCGGCGGTTACAGCCTGGCCTGCGGGCTGGCGCAGGTGGTGGATTTTCTCCAGCGCTTCGGCTTCGACGACGAGGACGTCGCCTACCTGGAAACCCTCCGCGGCAACGACAGCCAGGCGCTTTTCGATCGCGGCTTCCTCGACTTCCTGAACGGGCTGCGCTTCTCCTGTGACGTGGACGTGGTCCCCGAGGGGACGGTGGTCTTCCCTTTGGAGCCCTTGCTCAGGATCCGCGGGCCGCTCGTCGAGTGCCAGATCTTGGAGACCGCGTTGCTGACGATCCTCAATTTCCAGACCCTCATCGCCACCAAGGCCTCCAGGGTCTGCCAGGCGGCAGCCGGCGACCCGGTCCTGGAGTTCGGGCTACGCCGCGCCCAGGGGCTCGACGGCGGGCTCTCGGCGAGCCGTGCCGCCTACGTCGGCGGGTGTGTCGCCACGTCCAACGTCCTCGCCGGCCGGCGGCTGGGCATTCCCGTCAAGGGAACGCACGCCCACAGCTGGGTGATGTCCTTTGCGTCCGAGGAGGAGGCCTTCGAGGCCTACGCCCGGGCGCTGCCCAACAACTGCATCTTCCTCGTCGACACCTACGAGACTCTGGGAGGGATCGACCGGGCGATCGAGTCGGCGAGAAGGCTGCGAGCGGCCGGGCACGAGATGATCGGCATTCGCCTCGACTCGGGGGACCTCTGCCGGCTCAGCATCGAGGCGCGCCGCAAGCTCGACGCGGCCGGATTCCCGGAGGCCCAGATCGTCGCCTCGAACGACCTCGACGAGCGCTCGATCCTGGAGCTCAAGGCGGCCGGCGCGCGGATCGGGGTCTGGGGCGTCGGCACCAAGCTTGCCACGGCCTACGACCAGCCGGCGCTGGGCGGCGTCTTCAAGCTTTCTGCCTTCCGCGACGCCGGCGGCGAGTGGACGAGAGTCTTGAAGCTCTCCGAGGAGCCCGTCAAAGTCTCGAACCCCGGCATCCCCCAGGTTCGGCGGTTCCAGAAAGACGGCCGCTTTCTTGCCGACGTCATCTACGATGAGCTGGAGGGGATCTCCGATCCCTGTGTCCTCGTCGACGCCGAAGGCCGGGAATCGGCCTTGCCCGACGGCGCCGACGGGGAGGACCTCCTGGTTCCGGTCACGCGCGGCGGCGCCTCGGTGTACCGGCAGCCGGCGCTCGATACGGTCCGGGAACGGGCCCAGAGGCAGCTCGGGTCTCTCGACGACGCCTGCCGGCGTTTCGAGAGACCCGCGATCTTTCCGGTCGGTCTCGACCTCCACCTCTATCGTCTCAAAGAACAGTTGATCCGAACCCTTCAGATGCCAACAAAGGAGACTGAACCATGTCGTTAAGCCACATCTTCATCGCCGAGTTCCAGGTGGAAGCGGCGAACACCCGCAAGGTCCTGGAAGCCTGTCCCACCGAGAAGCTCGACTGGAAGCCGCACGAGAAGTCCATGACTCTGGGACGTCTTGCCGGCCATCTCGCCGAGAACCCTGGTTGGGTCGCCTGGATGGTGCGTCCCTCCCTCGACATGGCGACCATGGGCTCGGAGTACGTGCCCTTTGAACCCAAGACGAGGGAGGAGCTCCTGGCTCACTTCGAGGAGCAGGTCAAGGTCTTCGTCGACACGGTGACTCCGTTGAGCGACGAGGAGCTTCAGGCCGAATGGTCCATGACGCAGGGCGAGCAGGTGATGATGAAGATGCCTCGTGCCGCGGCCTTTCGGGGCTGGCTCTTCAGCCATACGATCCACCATCGCGGCCAGCTCTCGGTCTACCTGCGGCTGCTCGACGTCCCGCTGCCGCAGCTCTACGGGCCGACGGCCGACAATCCGGACTTCGGATAGAGTGGGCCGAGGAGGACGAACGGCTTGAAGCTGATCAAGGTCGGTGCCGCGGTGCTCAACCAGACACCGCTCGACTGGGACGGCAACGCGAAGAACGTCAACGCGGCCGTCGCCCGCGCCCGGGAGGAGGGGGTCAGCCTGCTCTGCCTCCCCGAGCTCTGCGTGACGGGCTACGGCTGCGAAGACGCCTTCCTGTCGGCCGGGGTGCAGAGCACGGCGGTCGATGTCCTCCTCGACGAGATCCTCCCTTCGACCCAGGGTCTGGCGGTGGCGCTGGGCCTGCCGCTTCAGTTCCGCAAGGCGCTGTTTAACGTCGTGGCCTTTCTCGTCGACGGCCGGATCGCCGGCTTCGTAGCCAAACGCTTCCTCGCCGGCGACGGCCTCCACTACGAGCCCCGATGGTTCAAGCCCTGGCCGGAGGGAGGCCGAGTCGAGGTGGAGCTCCGTGGCGAGCTCTACCCGCTCGGAGATTTCTACTTCACCTGCGACGGCGTCTCCGTGGGGTTCGAGATCTGCGAGGACGCCTGGGTGGCCCGTCGCCCCGGCAGCCGTCTGGCGGCGCGCGGCGTCGACATCCTGCTCAATCCGAGTGCCAGCCACTTCGCTTTTGGCAAGCACGAGATCCGCCGGCGCTTCGTGGTCGAGGGCTCCCGGGCTTTTGGCGTCAGCTACGTCTACGCCAACCTGCTCGGCAACGAGGCCGGCCGGGTGATCTTCGACGGCGGTTCGCTCATCGCCTCCGCGGGGAGCTTCCTGGCGGAAGGCCGGCGCTTCTCCTTTGCCGACATGGAGCTCGTGACCTCGGTCGTCGACGTCGACGAGACCCGGATGCTTCAGGCACGCTCGGCGAGCTATCAGCCGGACCTCGATCCCCGACCCGGCGACCAGGTGCGTGTCGACTTCGCCTTTCCAGCGGCGAGCGTGGACCGCGCCAAGCCCGAAGTCGCGAGTTGGGAACGCGGTACCCGTCTCAAAGAGGAGGAGCTCTCTCGCGCGGTCGCCCTGGGGCTCTTCGACTACCTGCGAAAGAGCCGCTCTCGGGGGTTCGTCGTGTCGCTTTCCGGAGGCGCCGACTCGGCGGCGACGAGCTGCCTCGTGGCGCTGGCCGTCCGGCTGAGCCTCGCGGACCTCGGACCGGACGCATTCTGCGAGAAGCTCGCCTACCTGGGCCTCGACGATCCGACGGCCGAGGCCGTCATCCGCCGGCTTCTCGTCTGCGTCTACCAGGCGACGCGCAACAGCTCCGAGACAACCCGCAACGCGGCCCGTGCCGTGGCCGAGAGCATCGGGGCGGAATTCTACGAGCTCGACCTCGACGCTATCGTCGAGTCGTACAAGGCCCTGGTGGCGGGAGCCGTCGGCCGGGAGCTGACCTGGGAGCGGGACGACGTCACGCTACAGAACATTCAGGCGCGAGCCCGGGGTCCCAGCGTCTGGATGCTGGCCAATCTCCGCGGGGCCCTTCTCCTCTCGACGAGCAACCGGTCCGAGGCTGCGGTGGGCTACGCCACCATGGACGGCGACACCTGCGGCGGGCTTTCGCCGATCGCCGGCATCGACAAGGCGTTTCTGCGCCACTGGCTCCGGTGGATGGAAGAAGAGGGCCCCGAAGGCCTGTCGCCGATCCCTGCCTTGTCCGAGGTCAACCGCCAGCAGCCGACCGCGGAGCTTCGTCCCCAGAGCGCCGGCCAGACGGACGAGGACGACCTCATGCCCTACCCCGTGCTCGACGCGATCGAGCGGGCCGCCATCCGCGACAAGAGGGTGCCGATCGAGGTCTACGAGCTGATGCGTGCCGAGCTCGGCGACTACTCCGCCGCACAGCTGGGAGCCTGGGTGGAACGGTTCTTCCGCCTCTGGTGTCGCAACCAGTGGAAGCGTGAACGCTACGCCCCGTCCTTTCACGTCGACGACGAGAACCTGGACCCCCGCAGCTGGTGCCGTTTTCCGATCCTCTCCGGCGGCTTCGAGCGGGAGATCTCGGAGCTGCGGGCCCGAGTTGCGAGCGACAGCTTGGCGCCATAGTTTCCGCGTGGCGAGTCGGTGGGTGTCGTCCTCATCCGTGGGGCGTGAGGGTGGTCGTGGATTCGGAAGCTCATGGTCTTCGCCCCGGCGTATCTCAGAAATCTCTGGAAGCTGCTGCCCCGTCTTCTGCCGCGGCCCATCGCGCCCATTTCGGACTGGCTCCTCTTT
>CBDUYN010000241.1:0-12897 GCA_965371445.1 uncultured bacterium
GAGCGGCCCGGCCGGGAGCGGCCCGGCCGGGAGCGGCCCGGCCGGGAGCGGCCCGCCGGCCGCTCCGGCCAACCGTCGGACGAGCTCGACGTAGAGGTCCACGCCGTCGAGGAACGCCGGGGCGATCATCCGCTCGTTGGGCCCGGTGATCTTGAGGGAGTCGGAGGTCAGGATGAGGAAGGGGGAGAAGCCGTAGGACGGGATGGCCGCGGTGCGAAAGAAGCGTGCGTCGGTGGCGGCAAAGGGCACGAAAAGGGGGCCGTGGTGAAACTCGGGGTACCTCTCCTCGACGAGGGCGTCGATGATCTTGAAACCGGGGCCGGTCAGCTCGTAGAGCGGCAGCGGTGGATAGGAGACCTCGACCGCCGTCGCGAGCTCCGGGAGGCCGCCGGGCAGGAGCTGCTCGAAGGCGTCAACGTCCTCGATCCAGGGCAGGAGGTGCAGCGTGAGCAACAGCTTGTAGCCGCCGCCGGGGTCTTCTTCGACCTGGGAGACCCAGAGATCGTTGCGCATCATCGCCCTCATGTAGGGTGGCAGGCTGGGGAATCCGCCGCCGCCGGCCAGGGCGTCTTCCAGGTAGAAGACGAAGTCGGGGCGGGCACGGGTCGCCGCATAGGAGCGAAGAAGCCCGACTATCGGCGGTGGCAGCTCGCCGAGCTGCCACCGCTCGTAGTCGGAGTAAGCCTCCAGAATGTCCTGGCGCAGAGCTTCGAGGCGCGCGGGGCTGGAGTCACAGGCTTCCATCCTCACGAAGCGCTTCTGAATGACCTCGGTGCCCCAGTGCTTGACCTCGTCGGTGTCGGTGGCCTCGATGGCTCCGCCCTCGGTGAGCACGAGGTCGAAGCGTTCGACGAGCTCCGGATGCTCGCGGAGGAACCACTTCGCCCCGAGCCGGCTACCGCGTTCCTCGTCGCCGGTGGCGAGGAAGACGACCGAGCGCCGCGGGGGCTCGCCGGAGCTAACCAGGTCCTTCATCGCCATCAGTTGAGCGATGGCAACGCTCTTCATGTCGAAGCTGCCGCGGCCGGCGATGAAAGGCAGATCGATCATCGGGGTGTAGGGGGGGTAGAGCCAATCGTCCAACCGTGCGATGGGATCGACGTCGATGTGGTTGTGGAGCACCACGGCCCTCGCCTCCTCGCCTTCGAGGACCGTCCAGACGTTGGCGTTGCGGTGGCCGATGCGCTCGACGCGCGGCTCAAGGCCCGCTCGCGCCAACTCGCGGGCGAGGAATTCCGCGCCCGAGATCTCGTTGCCCGTCGGATAGCCGGTGTCGATACGCAGGTATTCCCGGAAGAGGCGCACCGACTCGTACTCGTCGTAGCGGGTCCGCATCCAGTCCTCTTGGCTGAAGCGGAAGAACCTGGAGGCAAACGTCACGCCGAGCGTCGCCACGGCGAGGAGGGCGGGAGCCAGGTAGAGCAGGAGGCGGGCTCGCCGTTTGTTCTGGTGGATGAGAGGGGTCTTGAGCCGGCCGAACATGAGGAGCGGATGATACCATCCAGCCCCACCGAATGATCTACCTCCTTGAGCACGCCACCGCCCTTCTCGCCCTGGGCGCCGCCGCCTGGGTGTCCGGCCGGGTGCTCCTGCCCTCCTCCATGAGCGGCCCCCACGCTTCCCTTGCCGCTTTCTGCCTCGGAATCGGCTACTGGTCGAGCACCACGTTCCTCCTCGCGGCGACGGGCTTGCTGAACCGAGGGGGTCTCGTGGCAGGTACAGCGGCGCTCGTCGTGGTGGCCGCGGCTCGCCGAGTCTTCCTAAGGCAGGCTTGGTCCCGGGCCGCGCAGGCTGCCGTCCCACGCCCTTCGTTCGCGTCGCTCGCCGCGTGCCTCGTCCTGACCGCCGTCCTGTTGCCCCTTCTCGCCTTGAACGTCAGCCCGCCGGTGAGCTGGGACGCCGCGGTCTACCACCTCACTCTGCCCAAGCTCTACCTCGCCGAAGGCGGCTTTCGCCCGGTGGAGATGAGCGTCTACTCGAACTGGCCGCTGCAGGTGCAGCTCCTCTACGCCGTGGCCATGCTCTTGCACGGCTATACGCTCGCCAAGGCGGTCCACTTCGGCTTCGCCCTGCTGGTGGTCTACGCCTTCTTCGCGGCGTGCCGCTCCCGGCGGCGTCCGCTTCCCTGGGCGACGCCGTGGCTCGCCACCGCGTTTTTCCTCGCCAACGGCGTCGTGCTCTTCGAGCTGCGGACCGCCTACGTCGACCTGGCGCACGCTTTCTTTTTTTTCTCCGCCTTCCTCTTCATGGAGCAGGCCGCGCTAAGCAAGGGCCGCGACGGGGCGAACGCTCTTCTCGTCGCCGGCCTTGCCTGCGGCCTCCTCGCCAGCGTCAAGGTGAGCGGTATCCTGGGGGTGCCGGTGATCGCGGCGCTTTATCTGCCGCGGCTGCGCACCGAGGCGGCGGCCGGACGCGCCGCACCGGCGGCCGAACGCGCCGCGGCGGGAGGGTTCCTCGTGCGTTTCGCGCTACCCGTCGCGGCGCTCTGGGTCCCGTGGCTCGTGAAGGCGGCCTGGTATACGGGCAATCCCTTCTACCCGTTCCTCCACGCCTGGTTCGGAGGACCGGATTGGAACGAAGAGCTCGCCGGGCACCTGAGCGCCTGGCAGTGGGAGATCGGTATGGGACGCGGCGTGCTCGACTACCTCCTCCTGCCGCTGCGGGTGATCCTGCTGGGCGGCCGGGGCTACGACCGTTTCGACGGCGAGATCGGCCTCTTTTGGATCGTCCTCGTGCCGCTGGCGCTTTTCGGAGCGCGCACGAGCGGCACGGTGCGCCGCGCCCTGGCCGTGGCCGGCCTCTACTTCCTGGTGTGGGCGGCGACGTCGCAACAGATGCGCTTCCTGATCCCGATCCTACCGCTCCTCGCCCTGGCGGCGGCGACGGCCGTCGTGGACCTCGTCGAACGGCTCCGGCAACCGTCCTGGCGCCGCGTTGGCCACGGCTTCGCGCTCGCCGGCGCTCTGGCCCTCGTGGCGAGCGCCGCCGCACCGGGCCTTACCGACGGCGTGCGCACCGTCGCGGCGTTCTCGGGTATCGAAGGCGACGTGAGGGAAAGCGTCGTGCCGCCGCACCTGCGCTTCGTCAACGAGCACCTCCCGGCCGACGCCCGGCTTCTCTTCCTCAACACCAACCTGGGCTTTTTCTGCGACCGCGAATACCTCGCCGACAGCTTCTTCGAAGCGTCGCAGATCGCCGCCTACCTGGCGGAGGCGAGAACCGGCGAGGAGGTCTACCGCCGGCTCCGCGAACGCGGCATTACGCACGTCGTCCTCGACCGCCGGCAGCGTCCCCGGCGAAACGACCTGCCCGGCGTCCTGGGGCAGATGCTGCGCGAGCGCACGAGCGTCCTCTACCGCTCCGCGGACGGCCGCTTCGACGTCCGGGAGCTGCGCTAGGAGGCTGTAGGGCATAGATCTATGCCCTACAGCCTCCTAACACCGTCCCCTTGGGGGGAACGAGGGGGGGCTACACCAGCCTTCCGGGGTCAGGAGCCGGGCCCGGCGCTCCGCCGCCCGGCCCACCTCCATCCGGCGGCCAGCGCGGCCAGAGTCGCCAGACTGATCAGCGCTCCGACGGCGAGCGCCGGCGGCGCGTAGCGCCACACCACCTCGTGCTCCCCGGAGGGCACCATCACCGCCGTGAATGCGGAGTTGGCGCGCCAGAGAGGCACCGGACGACCGTCGAGCCGAGCCTTCCAGCCCGGGTAGAACACCTCCGAGAGCACCAGCGCCGCGGTGCACGGCGTCGAGATCACGAAGCGGCTCTCGCGCAGGCTCCGCCGCCGCACCTCCAGCTCTCCCCCGCGGCACTCCGGCTGCGACCGGTCGGCGAGCTCCGGAGATTCGGCCGACGCCTCCAGCACCACGTGGCGGCGCGGATCGAAGCCCGGCGCCAGCATCGCCGACACCGTCTGCCTCTCCGAGCCCGTCACCATCCACAGGTAGACGAGCCGTGCCCGCGGTGCGGCCTCGGCGTTGCGGTAGATGTGGAAAGGGATGCCGCTCGAGTTCTGGATCACTCCGGCGCGCTCCAAGGCGGGCAGCGCCACCTCGTCCGCCGCGACGATCGCCCGCACCGAAGCCGCGGAGAGGATCGGCAACCGCCGCTCCCACGGCAAAGCCTTCAAGGCCTGCGAGAGATGGACGATGCGTCGGGGCGCCAGCCCGTCGAAGTCGTCGTGGAAGATCATCGGGATGCCGTAGGCGGTGCCGAGGTAGCTCCCCAGGACCTCCTGGTTCCAGCGGTCGTACCAATGGCTGTCGCTCGACGGGGCACGCAGGTCGAATCGATCCGGCCCCGGCGCGCGGTAGAAGCGGCCGTCCTCGCCCGCCACCTCCCGCACCCGCGCCGCCGCCGGCGGCTCGGAGGTGAGAAAATCCACTGGCATCGACGGGTTGAGCCGCCGGCCGGCGAGCGACAGGTCGAGCAAGACGACCCCCACCAGCAGCCAACCCCATCCAAGGTCCGCCCGGCGTGCCGCCAGGACCGTCACCAGGGTAGCGGTCAGCAGGATCCCCAGGGCCTGCGCGAGCCCGCCCCGCAAGCCCACCGTGGCCGCCTCTGCGGCCTGGCCGAAAAAGAAGAGCTGCAAGCGCTCGCCGAACGCCGGCAAGCCCAGCACCCACCAGGCGGCGAGCATCGGCAAGCCGAGCCCCGTCCCCACGGCGAGAAGGACACGCCGTGCCGGGCGGCGCTCGGCGGCGGAGAAGAGCGCTTCCAAGCCGGCCGCCGCCAAGAGCGCCAACGGCAGGCTCGCAAAACCCAGCGTCTTGACCGGGTACCGGAAGATCCGCAGCGGCGGAAAAACCTCGTAAAGGAGGTCGAAGCCCGGGAGGTGGCGCCCCAGGGCACCGAGCAGCGCCAGCGAGAGCAAAGCGGCGAGGTAGAGCCGCAGCCGCCGCGGCACCTCCCCGCCCCGGCGCAGCGCGCCGGCGAGCGCCAAGCTCAAAGGCACCACCCCCAGGTAGACGCTCAGCAGATAGGGAAACCCTTCATCGACGAGCCTCTCGCCCCAGAAGTCGGTCAGGATGTCGGGACGGCCCAGGAATTCGGGCACCACGAGCTCCGGCAGACGCAGCGGATGGAGCGAATAGGCACCGAAGGATTCGAGGCTCATCCCCTCGCCGCGCATCGACTCTGCCGCGAGCTCCGCGGTCGGCACGAGCTGCACGGCCGTCAGCCCGGCGACGGCGGCGACCGCCAGGAGCCAAAGCGCCAGGCGCTGTCGCGGGGCGAAGCGGGTCGCGGGATCGGCCCATCCCCAACCGAGCGCCGTCAACAGGCCGACGACCAGCATCTCCGGCTGTCCGGCGAAGGTCAGTAAAACGCCGGCAAGAACCGTCAGCACGAAATAGCGGCGCCGGCCTTCGCGCAGGTAGAGGTGCCAGAAGAGCACCACGAGCGGCACCCAGGCCACGCTCAGGTGGCGGACCAGCAGGTTGGTGCTCGACAGCGTCGGCCCGCAATAGGCGTAGATCACCCCGGCGAGCGCCGACGACGACGAACGGTAGCCCAGGACGCGGGCCAGCAGGTAGACGGCGAGTGAAGAAGCCAACACGTGGCCGGCGATCAGCAGGCTCATCGCGCGCGGCGTCGGCAGCAGGAAGTAGAGCAGGTTCGGCGGATAGAGCAGGTGCTGGCTGATGTTGGCGAAAAAAGGCGTCCCGCCGTGCATCAGCGGGTTCCACAACGGGAGCTCGCCGCTGCGAGCCATGTCGACGAAGATGTCCTTTTGCGGCAGGTAGTAGAGATAGAGGTCGCGGAAGAAGAAGGACTCGGAAAAGAAAAGCACGCGGTGGAAGCCGGCCGCCGCCACCAGCACCAACGCCCAGAGCCCGCGATCGCGAAGGGCGGTGCGCAGACGCGCGGCAGGGGGGCTCTCCATGACCAGGGTCCGTTCTCGGCTGGACGGCAGCCTACACCATGGCGGCCTCTTGGAGGCCCGGTTCTACGGTAAGCTGCCACGGGTGAAGACACCGGGACCAGGCCGGAGCAGGATCGGCGCCGGGCTCACCTCTGGTGAGTGGCGCCTCCTCACGCCGCTCGTCCTGGTCGCGGCGCTTCTGAGCTTCGCTTTCCCGGCGCTCGATCAGTACAACGTCACCTGGGACGAAGCGCTGGGCGACCTCTTCTTCGGTGAGCGCTACCTGTCGTTCTTCACCTCTTGGGATGGGGCCTACCTCGACTTCCTCGAGAACCCCTATCCTCCCGAGCGCCGGCCGGACCTCTTCGTCTCGCCCTTCAAGGGCCGGCCCTGGGAGTACTACCCGGTGGCCAACACCCTGGCGGCGGCCACGTCGACGGTGCTCTCGCGCTGGCTCGGCTGGCTCGACCCCTTCGACGGCTTCCACGCCGTGAACCTCCTGCTGCTGGCACCCCTCGTTTTCTTCTTCCACCGTTTCCTGGCACGGCGCGAGGGACTCCTGGCGGCCACCGCGGCGATCGTCCTGCTGCTGACGGCACCGCGCGTCTTCTGCCACCTGATGGCCAACGTCAAGGACTTCCCGCTGCTGGTCTTTTTCACCCTGACGGCGATCACGGGCTTCCGCGCCCTGGAAAAGGGCTCGGTGGGCGCAGTCGTGGGCTCCGGGGTCCTCCTGGGACTGGCGCTCGGCACCAAGGGGAACGCCCTTTTCTTCCCCGCCGTCCCGCTCCTGATGCTGGCGCTCGGAGGGACGGGCGAGCCCTGGCGGGGCCGGCGTGTGCGCCTGGCGCTCGCGCTGATCGCGTCGGGCGTGGTGGCGGTGGCGGTGATGGTGGCGGTGTGGCCCTACCTGTGGGGCGACCCGGTGGGGCGCTACGCCGAGCACCTGCGCTACATCGGTCTGCGGCGCGGCTACACCCGCGTGGAGAGCCTCGCGCCGGCCTTGGAAGCGCTGCTGCTGACGACGCCGTTGCCCTTTCTGGCGCTCTTTGCCGCCGGCCTCGTCCCATGCGTGAAGCGCGCCTGGAAGCGCGACCGCCTGGCGCTTTTCTACCTGTCGTGGATCGTCGTCGTCCTGGGACGGTTCCTCCTCCCCCAGGCGGTCAACTTCGACGGCGTGCGCCACTTCCTGGAGATCTTCCCGGCGATGGCGGCGGTCGCGGGCCTGGGCGCGGCGAGCCTGATCGGCCTCGCCGGCCGATGGCGGCCGGCCTTGGCCGGCCGGCCGGCCAAAGCGGCGCTCCTCGCCCTTGTGCTCCTGCCCGGCGCCTGGAGGCTCGTCGCGACCCACCCCTTCCAGATCGCCTACTGGAACGTACTGGCCGGTGGACCGGCGGGTGCCTACGAGCGCAACCTGCCCCAGGCGGGCGATTACTGGGGGATGAGCTACCGGCTGGGGCTCGAATGGCTCAACGAGAACGCCGAGCCGGGCTCGTTTCTCGCCGTGCCGGTGGTTGAGCACGCGGTGCGGCTCGTGGCCTCCGAGCGGCTGCGCGAGGACGTCGTGCTCCTGCCGGTGACGACTCCGTTCTCGCCGCGGATCGCGCCCGAGCGCCTGGCGCGAACCCGCGAGCTGGCCCGCGAACGGGTGGTCTACGTGATGTTCGTCGAGCGCCGCGACTGGGCGAACGAGCTGATGGTCGACTGTCTCCGCTGGCTCGAGCCGGAGGTCGCCTGGGGGCTCGACGGCGCGCCGGTCCTGGCGATCTACCGCTATCGTCCGCCGCCTTAGCGCAAATGTATGGGGTTGCGGGCGGTGGTCCCCGGGGTTCGCAGGGCTCACCCCGGGCTACCATGAGTCGCCCTCCGGGCTCATCGGTTGGGACCGGCCGGTGGTCCCGGGGTTCGCAGGCTCACCCCGGGCTACCATGGGTCGCCCTCCGGGCGCTTGCTGCACGCCAAAACGCCGGCATGGGTGGCTCAGTTTTGCCAAGCAAAGGTGGCTCAATTCTGGATAGCGCTGAAGCATATCGAGAGTCAAGCCCCGAGGGGTTGAAGGCTGACGGCTTACCCCAGGGGCTTGCCAGCAGGTGACGTCTCCGTGTCGGTGACGGGGGCTAGGGGAGGTCCACGGTGTAGCGCGCGTAACCTCCTCACATGCAGGCGCATGAGAACGGGTGCTGAGGATTCGAACCGCTGACGAAGCCCGAATTTGAACAATAGCCAACAGAGGCTCCGCCGATGGGGCAGCTGAACTCTACGAACTCCTCAAGAAAACCCTGTATCGAAATAGCTCGGCCGAGGTCCCAGTTGTCGGGATCCCTCAGTACCAACCTTGCGGTACCTTTGGCGAGGAGGTCCGTCACTTCGCCATTAGCTCGGAAGCCAACCGGTCGAACCATGGTGAGGCGACGACCAGACCTAAGATCCATCTCTTGCTCATTCCTCAACCTCCGAATCCGGCAGTAACCGCCCGACGCCGCTTGCGGCTCTTGCCAGCTCAACCAGGGCGCCATATAGAAGGTCTCGCAGATGTTCGGGCTCAGGGGTTGCCGGATGGGTTTCATCCTGCAGCATCTGGAGGCGGGCGACGAGCTCCTCCTGGAGACGGCCGACGGTAGCGTCAAGCGCTACCGCGTCGAGCGCTGGGAGATCCTCCACGAGGACGACGGCAGCGTTCTCGACCGGGCGGCGGGCGACGTCCTGACGCTTCTCACCTGTTATCCGTTCGGCAGCGTCGTACCCACCAAGAAGCGTTACGTGGTGCGGGCCGTTTGGCTCAGTCCTTGAGCTCTCCCCGGAGTCGCTCCATGCCGAGCGCAGGCCGTCGGATCTGTCCGAGAGCGAGCCCGCCCGCACAGGATCTGGAGCTTGGCGACGATGACATCGAGCTCTAGAAGGAGCGCTGCGGCTTCGGCCGGCTCGAGCTCTCCCCGGAGGCCCCTGGCGATCCTTGCCCCCAGGGAAGGCCCGCTGTCTTCCTCGACCTTGCGGCGATAATCGTCCGGCAGTAGGTCGAAGCACCTCCTGAAAGCGCGGCCGAAGGTCGTCTCGTTGGAGTATCCGGTCAGGCTGGCGAAGCGTGCTATGTTATCGCCCATGCCGACAGCCGACCTTCCCGCCGACGCTCTCGTCGCCGTCGTCAAGCGGTCCTGTCCGACCTGCGAGACGGTCGCGCCGGTCCTCGCCGAGCTCGCCGAGGCCGGCGTCGGCCTCGTCGTCTACAGTCAGGACGACCCCACCTTTCCGCCGGGCCTTGCAGCCCGCGACGACCGCGGCCTCGCCGTCTCCTATCGCCTGGGAATACGAACGGTCCCGTCGCTCGTCGAGCTCCGCGGCGGCCAGGCCGTGACGTGCCGCGAGGGCTGGAACCGGCGCGAGTGGGAGGAGACGAGCGGTGTGGCGCCCCTCGGGGCGGGGCTTCCCGAGAGCCGTCCCGGTTGCGGCTCGCGCTCTGTCGAGCCCGGCGTCGCCGAACGGCTCGAGGCCCTCTACGGCGACACCTTGAAGTCGCGCCGCGTCGAGCTCGGCGCCGCCGAGGACGAGCACGAGGCCCTTTTCGAACGCGGCTGGACCGACGGCCTGCCCGTCGTGGCGCCGACCCCGGAGCGAGTGCTCCGGATGCTCGCCGGCACCTCGCGCAACCCCGGCGAGGTGGTGGCCGAGATCCCACCGAACCTCTCCCCCTGCACGGTCGAAAAGATCGCCGTCAATGCCGTCATGGCGGGTTGCAGACCCGAATACCTGCCGGTCGTCCTGGCGGCGGTCGAGGCCGCCTGCCGCGACGAATTCGGCCTCCACGGGCTCCTGGCGACGACCATGTCGCACGGCCCCGTCGTCATCGTCAACGGTCCTGTCGTACGGCGGCTCGGGATGAATTCCGGGACGAACGTCCTCGGCCAGGGCCACCGCGCCAACGCCACCATCGGCCGTGCCCTCCAGCTGGTGGTGCGAAACGTCGGCGGCGGACGCCCCGGCGAGGTCGACCGCGCGACGTTCGGCAACCCTGGGAAACATACCTTTTGTTTCGCCGAGGACGAGGCGGGCTCGCCCTGGGAATCGCTCGCCGTCGAGCGGGGTTTCTCGCCCGAAGCCTCGACCGTCACCCTCTTCGGCGGCGAGGGGCCCCGGATCGTCGTCGACCAGCTGTCGCGAACGCCCGAGTCGCTTGCCGGGAGCCTCGCCTCCTGTTTGAAAACCATTTGCCATCCCAAGCTGCCGTTCGCTTTTGACGCCGTCCTCGTCGTCTCGCCCGAGCATGCCCGGGTCTTTCACGAGGCCGGTTGGGACAAGGCGCGGCTGCGCCAGGAGCTCGTGGCGCGGCTGATGCTGCCGATCGAGGAGATCGTCCGCGGCGCCGGCGGTATCGCCGAAGGCGTGCCGGAGGAGATGCTTGAGAAAACACTGTCCCCCTGGGGGGATCAAGGGGGGAAGACACTGTCCCCCTGGGGGGATCAAGGGGGCAGGACACTGCCGAAGATCCGTCCCGAAGGGCTTCTGATCGTCCACGCCGGGGGCACCGCCGGGCTTTTTTCGGCGATCATCGGCGGCTGGGTCAACTCCAAGACGGGCACCGACCCGGTCACCGTGGAGATTCGAGAATGAATGAACCTTTGACCGTCCTCGATCCGACCGATGAACGCAAGGCCCCGGAACGTGAGCAGGTGCCGCGGCTCGAAAGCGTCGCGGGCCGCAGGCTCGCGCTTCTCGACATTTCGAAAGCGCGCGGCGACGTCTTCCTCGAACGGCTGGCCGAGCGCCTTCGCGATCTCGGTGCGCAAGTCGAGAGCTATAAGAAACCGACGTTCTCGCGTCCGGCGCCGCTCGACCTGCGCCAGCAGATCGCCGAGCGCGCCGACGCGGTGATCGAGGCCCTCGCCGACTGAGGGTCCTGCACGTCGTGCAGTGTGCACGACACGTCGGAATTCGAAGCACGAGGGGTGCCTTCGCTCTTCGTGGCGTCGAGCGAATTCGCCGAGGCCGCCGCCGCCCAGGCGAGGGCTCTGGGCTTCAAGCCGGCCTTGGTCCTCGTGCCGCATCCGATCCAGGACCGTACCGACGAGGAGGTGCGGGCGCTGGCCGACGAAGCCGTCGCGGCGGTGGTCGCGGCGTTGACGTCCTGAAGTCTGGCCGGGTGCTAGGATCCGTTCCATGAACGCCCCCGGACGAACCGGGCGCCTTCTCGCCGTCGTCCTGGTGCTCCTGCTGGCTTTCTACGCCTCGTACCGGGCACGGCAACGCGCCTGGGTCTGCGACGACAGCTTCATCTCCTTCCGCTACGCCGAGAACCTGGTCCTGGGCCACGGCCTGGTCTTCAATCCCGGCGAGCGGGTGGAGGGCTACACGAACCTCTCGTGGACGCTCCTGATCGCGCTCGCGATCCTCCGCGGCTTCGACCCGGTGGTCTCGGCGAAGCTCCTGGGCATCCTCTTCTACGGCCTGCTGGCGGCCCTCCTGGCGCTTCGTTCCTACTACCGAAGCGAGCGGGAAGGCGGAGCGTTCCTGCCGCTCGCGGCCTGTCTCGTCCTGGCGATGGAGGACTTCCAGGTCTGGGCCACGGGGGGGCTGGAGACCTCGTGCTTCGCGTTCCTGGCGCTCGCCGGCGTCCTCCTGGCTCGAAAGGAGGATTGGCGGTGGCTGCTCTTTGCCGGAGTCGTCCTGGGTCTCGTGGTGGCCACCCGGCCCGACGGGCTCCTCTTCGCGGCCGTCGCCGGTGCCTGGCTCCTGGCGGCGTGGTGGACGCGCCAGGGACGCTGGCAGGCCTGGACGGCCTTTGCCCTGCCGCTCGCCGCGACCGGCGTGGCGCTGGTCGCCTTCAAGCTGAGCTACTACGGCGAGCTCCTGCCGACCGCTTTCTACTCCAAGTCGGCTGCCGATCCCTACTACGCCCAGGGGATCCTCTACGTCGGCCTTTTCTTTGCCAGGAACTGGGGGCTCGTCGCCGCCGGCCTCGCGATCCTGATCGCGTTGTTTCGGCAACGCGCGCTGCGGCCGCCGGACGCGACCTCGGAGCTCGTGCTGCTGGCCGCGGCGGGGGGTGTCTACCTGGTCTACGTAGCCCATTCGGGGGGCGACTTCATGTTCGCCCGGCGCCTGGTGCCGGCTCTGCCGTTCCTCTTCCTGGTGGCCGAGGCGGGTCTCCTGCGGCTCCGGGCGCCGAAGCTCCGGGGGACGATCTTCGCCGGTGCGCTCGTCTTGAGCCTTCTGCCCTATCCCCTCTACAGCGGGGATGAACGGCGTATCTCCTACATCGCCGACGAGCCCCACTTCTACCCGCCGAAGTCGATCGCCAACCGCAAGCTCCAGGCGGAGGCCGTGGGCCGGGCGCTCTTGGGCTCCGGAGCCCGGGTGATCGTCGAGGGAGGCATGGCGAGCTTCGCTTTTTACAGCAAGCTGCCTTACGTCGTCGAGATGACGGGCCTGACGCAGTACTCGCTGGCGCGGCTGCCCATCAGCCGGCGCGGCATCCCCGGGCACGAGAAACAGGCGACCCCGGAGTGGCTCGCCGAAAACGAGATCCACCTGATGATCCACCAGGACTACCCCTACGTCGGTCCCCAGGAAAACGGCCGCCGGCACGACGAGGTCTTCTTCTCGAACCTCGTCCGGGCCCGCGTCTTGATCTACCGGGACGACATCATGGACAAGCTGAGGAAGGTTCCCGAGGTGAGCTTCGTCCCCATAGAAGAGGCCCTCGAGCGTTTCGCCGAGGAGATCGCCAAGGGTCCGCCGGAAACCGCCGAGGAGATCCTCACCTACCTCGACGGCTACTACCTGAAGCACGCCGGCGAGAAGGGACGCGAGGAGGCGCGCCGGCTCCGGGCCCTCGCCCGGACGCAAAGCCTGCCTTCCAGTCCCGCAGGGACGGCAGAGGATAGCCCATGAATTCATCACCGCCGACAGGGCCCCGCCGACAGGCCCCGCCGACAGGCGGGCTCGGAGGCCACGATCCAGAATGGATTTCGCGTTCCGGGCGGCTCGGAGGCCACAATCCAGAATGGATTTCGCGTTCCGGGCGGCTCGGAGGCCAC
>CBDUYN010000242.1:0-12676 GCA_965371445.1 uncultured bacterium
GGGCCTACTCTTCTCTAGCCAGTCATCCGGGTCGGCGTGCGCTTGGCGCGCGCCAGAGCGGCTTGGCGCGCGCCAAAACGCCGGCAAGGGTGGCTCAGTTTTGCCGAGCAAAGGTGGGTCAATTCTGGATAGCGCTGAGGCGCAACGAGGCGATGAGCCAAGCCCCAGTCGACCGCCATGCGTACTGCGCGGGCGACGGTGTCCCAGCTGGTGTGGAAAGCCTCGGAGGTCTGCTTCCAGCTGAGCCGTTTGGCCCAGGAGGCGAGAAACCAGGCGAAGGCGCGGGTGGTGCGTTGCTTGCCCTCGGCCCAGGGCACCGCCTCGACGCACACGCCGCAGCGGCGGCATTTGACGCGCCGCATGCGGTAGAGCAAGACCACCGGGATGTTCCAGAGGGGGACGAAGTCGAAGCGGCGCGGCTTCCGGGCTGTGTCGTAGCCGGGGGCCGGCCGGAGGCACCGCGAGCAGAGGATCTTGCCGTTGGCCCGCGGCAAGACGTCGACCTCGAGGGTCATCCGGGCGCCTTCGCCGACGAGTCGCACCGCGTCGTAGACAGCCCCCTTCACAGGCGCCCACACGGGCGTTACTTAGTCTGGATCTTGCCGGACGACGGGCCTCCACTTCAAGAGAAATCTCTGAAGACCAGAGATTTTGTTCTGAAGGCATGAAGATTGCAACCAGATCAAGCCGTTCAGCCCTACCAAGGATCGTCGAACCCGCCGCCTCGGTAGGCGGTCCCTGGATCGATGGCCACCAGCAGCACGGCGTCTTGGCGCCTCGAACTGCAGGAGTCACCTCCATGGAATCGGCTCTCGGCTTGGCCGGATGGGAACCCCGAATCGCCGGCAACCGCAGGAGTGACCGTCAAACCAGAGATTACTGACCATCAGATCCATGGTTTGGTTGCGGCCGTAGGCTGCGTTATGATGAAGCTTCTCAAGTCCTTGAATCGAATCTTAGCAAGAACGATGCCAGAGGCCGGAGAAAACGGACCCGTGGCTCCTGGTCTTTCGGCGGGATGCGTTCGTCGAAGCGCTCCCGGGTGGCGAAGTGGAGGACAGCCTCTCCCCCGAAGCGGCACTGCCCTATAGGGAAACGCGCAGAGCGGTCGACCAGAAGGTCATACCACGTCGCACAATCCCACCGCCCGGGTCGACTCCCCAGAGGGCCGCGAGCCGTGTGGGCCGAGCTCATCGTGGGTCGACCGTGAGCGGCGAGAGGCTGGAATTGGACGCTTCGCGCTTGAGATGACCTTCCAGACCGACGCCTTGCGCGTTTCCCTATAGAGGCGTCCGACAGGGCGTTGAGCAGAGGTCCTTCGAAGTCGCCCTTCCCCGAAAGTCTGAACCCAGAACGCGACAACGGTTTGCTTCAGGTGTGGGCGACCAAAGGGTAAAGGGACTTAACCATGGAGAGAAGAATGCCGGAGAAGAACCATCCTCGGGGCGGAGTCTTCGCCCTGCTTGTCGTCATCGCAATATGGACGACGGTCGAAGTCACGACCGGCGCACCGGAAGACCCAGCGCGCACCGGCCCGGATCAGGCTTCAGAGGAGCAGGCCGGTGGGGCGAGCTACTCCATCAGCTGGTACACCGTCGACAGCGGCGGCACGATCAGCTCGGACGGTACCTTTGCCCTCACAGGTACGACAGGGCAAACCGACGCCGCTTGGTCGAGTGACGGTACCTTCACTGTGGAAGGAGGATTCCTCTCGCCTTCGAGCCGACAGAGCATCTTCCAAGACGGCTTTGAGAGCGGAGGCCTGTCGCGGTGGTCCGCGGTCGCCGGTAACTGAGGAAACACGTCAGGAGAAGCCATGAAGAGATTGAAGAATTGCTCCCGCCCACGGATCTCGAGCCCCGCGATCCGCCTCGCACTAGCCACGGTACTGACGATGGCCGTCAGTTTCTGGGTACCCGATACAGCGGCTCAGACTCCTCTCGAAACCAGCTTTACCTACCAGGGTGTTCTCGAAGAAAACGAAGTGCCCGTCGATGGGTTTTAC
This sequence comes from uncultured bacterium, assembly GCA_965371445.1. Classification (GTDB taxonomy): domain Bacteria; phylum Acidobacteriota; class Thermoanaerobaculia; order Multivoradales; family J023; genus DASWIG01. Next base: position 2,006 of record CBDUYN010000242.1, read on the forward strand.
GACATCCAGTTCAACCTCTTCGACGACTCCGATCCCCTGCTCGGGACTCTTCTCGGAAGCGAGACCAAGACCGACGTCCTGATCGAAGACGGTCAGTTCACCGTCGAGCTCGACTTTGGCCTTGCTGTCTTCGCGGGTGAAAAGCGTTGGCTCGAGATTCGGGTCCGGGAGGCGGGCTCCGGACCTTTGAGCTCCCTTCTACCACTTCAGCCTCTTACGGCAACACCCTACGCCCTCTTTGCACTTTCTGGAAACGAAGGCCCCGAGGGACCCGTCGGTCCACAGGGCGATTCTGGCGGGCAGGGCGATCCTGGCGCGCAAGGCGATCCCGGTCCGCAGGGCGATCCCGGTCCGCAGGGCGATCCCGGTCCGCAAGGCGATCCCGGTCCGCAAGGCGATCCTGGTCTGCAGGGCGTTCCTGGTCCGCAGGGCGACCTCGGTCCGCAAGGCGACCTCGGCCCGCCGGGTACAGATGGCGCCACGTGGCTGACAGGCTCGGGAGGCCCGGATCCGCTTCAGGGTGCGGAAGACGATCTCTACCTCGACACAACAAGCGGCGATGTGTACCATCGCTTCGCGGGTATATGGTCACTTGAGACCAGTATTGCTGGACCGATAGGTCCGGAGGGCCCGGAAGGTCCAGCCGGCCCGGCTGGACCCGTTGGCGCTCAGGGTGATCCAGGCCCTACCGGGGCCACTGGCCCACAAGGTTCGCAGGGCGATCCTGGCCCTACCGGGGCCACCGGCCCGCAAGGTACGCAGGGCGATCCTGGCCCTCTCGGGGCCACCGGCCCGCAAGGTTCGCAGGGCGATCCTGGCCCTATCGGTGCGACCGGCCCACAAGGTCCGCAGGGTGACCCTGGCCCCACAGGGGCGACCGGCCCGCAAGGTTCGCAGGGTGATCCTGGCCCCACCGGGGCCACCGGCCCGCAGGGCGATCCTGGCCCTACCGGGGCCACCGGCACCACTGGCCCGGAAGGCCCAAGGGGTCTTATGGGACCGACTGGCCCAGCTGGCTCCGATGGGTCGCCAGGGCCACCAGGAACCGATGGCGCAACCTGGTGGACCGGCCCAGGCATTCCGGTCGACACGATCGGTGCCGACACGGACCTGTTTCTCGACACCATGAGCGGTGACGTGTACCGCAAAGAGTCCGGGGCTTGGGTATTGGCAGCCAACATCGAGGGTCCTATCGGCCCAACTGGACCCGCCGGCCCACCAGGGCCCTCGACAGGATCCGCAGGCGGCGACCTGCAAGGCTCCTATCCGAACCCTACGATCAAAGACACAGCCGTTGTCAAGTCCCTGCGCGGCCTGGAAGGCTCGATCAGTCTCAGCGAAGGCAACGGCATCAACATCTCCTCCAGCGGTCAGACCATCACCATCGAGAACAAGGGCCTTCCTGTGGTTCGTACCTGGCCCTTCAACATCTATGACCTCGGGCCCATTCAGTTGGGCTCGGGCGGCCTTGGCTACATCAGTGGCGCGGATCTCGACGTCGACACACCGGTGTACTTCTTCAACCACCTCACCGTGGGGAACACGATCACCTCCGGAATCACGACGCTTCCTGATTATCGGGAACGTGACGTCGGGCTGATCAACATGGAGCTCTTCTGGGTGACCGACCAGGACGGCGGAAACGTTCGTTGGCGGGTGAGTTACTCCGCCCGAACGACGGGTAATGTGCTGAACAACGACGACGAGATCATGGTCACTACACCGGTCGACAGCTCGGGATCCGAAAGAATCTACAAGACCGTGATCACTCTCGACAACGGACTCTCGACCGGTGACGAGATCCTCGTCTTCACGCTGACTCGGCAATCCAGTCTCGACACCAATAGCGGTGACGTCGGGCTTCTCGGAATCAGGTTCGCGTACGTCCCTGAAGGGAACTGACACCTCGGGCGGCCCGCGAGAGAAGCGGTATCATCCTGCGTGGTTAGGCGTCGACCAACATCTACTTTTCCCACCTGATGACCTTCTATCCGGCAGTCGCGCGCGTTTACCTATAGAGACAGGGCATGAAACCCTGATCTACTTGATGAGGGCCTCGCGGCGTTGGTGAACTCGATGAGCAAACCACCATCGCGAGGGAGCGTGCAGAGCCTAGAAATTGAACCATTCTTCAACCTTGACCTGAGATGGAGCCGTGACGAGATGCGAATTAGAACAATCCCTGTTCCAACGATTGCGTTGTTGCTGGTCCTTGCCGCATACCCGCTGGCTGGGCAGACCCGTTACCAATTCACGGGGCTGATTCATCCATTGGAGTCGACTCCGGCACCTACTACGGCCTGGCTGGATCACTATCTCGACGGATATCCAGGCTCAGCGAACGCTCGCGGCACAGATTATGGCAGGCACCCAGGGATCGATTATCCAGCAGCTCAGGGAACGGAGGTCCGAAGCATGTTCGCGGGCAGGGTAATTCACGTCACGAGAACGTGTCCGGATACTCAACAAAATGGCTGTGGAAACGGAGGTTGGGGTAATCACGTGCTCGTTGAACATTTCGACATTCCGGGTTACCCAGAGAGCCATCGCCTGCTCGCTGTATATGCTCATCTACAATCGGATATCCCGGTATGCGATGAGCCGTCGGCCGCTCCGCCCTGCGCTACAACCTATGTTGGAAAGGGCGAAACTCTCGGCTATGTCGCAACCAGTGGAACATCCTCCGGCTATCATCTCCACTTTCAGGTCGACATCGACGGGGATGCCGCGGCCTATTTTCCCGGAGACGGCAGCCTGCCGACCTGGGCAAATAATTTAAGAAATCTAGGGAGTAACTATACGGAACTGTTCCGTCACGTAAATATATCAGACCAATGGAATTTACTGAATTCCAACGACGACGAAGGCCAGTTGTGGTATGTCCCTCAAGAAATAAAAGAACAAGTCGGATACCCACAAGGTGAAAGTAATTTTTTCAACATATCCAGGGAGCATACCGTCGACCCGGCAACGTTTGTCGCTGATCTCGACGATCACCAGCCTCACGAGGACTTACAGATCGGGCGCTGGGCATCTGGAGACGCCCCTCTCGATCTGGTGCCTGGGGATGTAGAGGGTTGGGATTATCGTGCAGGCAGCACGAGCGAGAGAGTCTCTGACCTGTTCAACCGATTTGGCGGCACGGCTGAGCTCGGCAATGCCCTTGACAACGGTGGTGGTGCGAGGATCCATCGATATACGTTCGAGTACTCTGGGGACGGATCGGCAATCGAGGTCTACCTTCAAGATGTCAATCATCCGGAGAACGGTCAAAAGACCATTGTCCACACGCCGGGAGCCGAGCGCGCTTTCCTTCTACAGGGCTGCCTGGGGTTTCTCTGGTGGCAATATCAAGACATTTTGGGTGCGCCCACAGGAAATGAATTTTCAGATACAGCGCTATTCCCTGGAGATCTAGGGGAAATCTATGATGTCATGCAGACATTTCAATTTGGGAATATGTATTGGGATGAGGATAGCGGGAATGTGCGGCTGATTTGCTCATTAGGAACTTGTGAGGTGGATGAAATCGACGCCTGCAATCCTGGTGCGGTGACTTCCGGTAGCAGCTTTGATCGGCCTCTGTCCAAGAGCGGCAACTCGTCATGTGATGATCTCCGTCCTTCACCTCCGAACACGAGCGCTTCTGGCCAGATCACATTACCGAACAGTAGCCAAATAGGTGACGTAACGGTGTCCGTCACGGCTTCCGACCCGGATGGGTTGTCGCGAGTCAAGGTGTTCTTCGTCGATGGCGGGTCCGCGCTCACGCTATGTGGTGGTACCACACCTGCCTGTTCCGGAACCAGCGGGGCTTTCTCCAGCGCAGATGTCGACCCCGCGAACTACGGCGCCTCTGCCGGATCGGTGACTCTCCGCCTCTTCGTCGAGGACACCCTCGGTAACAACGTCGAGGTCCATAGCCACACCTTCACCTGGGATCCACCCAATCCGGGACCGGGCTATACCCTAACCGTGCTCAAGCAAGGCGACGGCGACGGCATCGTCTCCGGCGAAGGCATCAGCTGCGGCCCCGGCTGCACCTCCACCAGCGTCGCCTACAACGACGGCGACACCTTGACTCTCACCGGCACCGGCGACCAGTTCATCGGCTTCATGGGCGATCGCTGCTACGGCCTCGCACCCTGCGCAATTACCATGTACTCCGACCTCACCGTGACCGCTTCCTTCGCCCTGCCTGACTCCTTCGCAGCCGAGTACACCTACCCGACCAGCGGAAACACCGGAGTCTCCACCACCACCCAGCCGGCGGTCACCTTCAACCGCGACATCGCCGCCGGCCCCAACTTCAACAGCCTGGCCTTCAGAGAATGCGACGGCACAGCCCTCGGCTTCACCCCGGTGCTGGGCAGCGGAACCCATGACGAGCGCCTGACCTTCGTGCTCGACAGCTCCATGGCCAAGGGAACCTGCCATGTCGCCGAAGTTCCGGCCGGCTCGATCTCCGATCTCGACGGCAACCCCCTACCCGCTCCGGTCAGCTTTACGTTCACGACGGAAGAAGACGGCACCCCAAAGATGTACGTGAGCGCTTACCCGACGTTCGTCATGGAGGGCAGGGAGACCAAGGTCTCCATCTGGTTCGAGACCCCCGTGGACTACAACCGGACGCTTACTTTGAGCTCGAGCCCGAGCGGCGCGCTCTTCCATCCGAGCTCTGTCATCTTGCCTGCCGGCGAGGTGCTCTACGAGCTCCAGGTTGATACCGACTTAAACCACGGTAGCTTGAGCGACGTCAACGCCACTCTCCAGGTCCATCAGACCGACGCTGGAACCATCAGCACCAACATCATCATCGTCAACGACACAGCCCAGGCCGGAGCTTACCTGCGCTGGCAAGCGGCCGCCGTCGTCGACGACGACAATGGCAACGGCATCTTCGAAGCCAACGAACGCGCCGACATCCGCTTCGACGTCGTTAACTTGGGCTCACAGGGAATTTCCAACGTCATCCTTGAATTCGAGGTGGCAAATACCTACAACATGAGGATCCTCGGCGGCAGCCCCTACATCTGCTACCTCGGATATCTGGACGTCGGGCGCAACGGCAACTGCACCAAGACATTCCTGGCCGACGATGATCTTCCGACCGGCGCCTATTACATCAACGTCCACGGCACCGGGACGATCGGCTCGACGACCGATCACATGTACGACAACGCCCGGATCACCGTGGTCAACAACGATCTCCCCGACTTCACTCTGAATGCGGGCTCGTTTACCAGCTCCGCGCTGCAACCTGGCTCACAGCAAACGGTTCGCTACACTGCCAACAACATCAGGGACGGATTTGACCTCAGGCTGCCGCAGTTTGAAGTTTTCATCGACATCAATGGCCAGGAGCATCTTCTCCACCGAACCTACGCCGACGTCCGGGGTGATCTTTCCCACTCGCAGACCTTTGATTTGCCATTCACCGTTCCTGAGGTCCCTGGCTCGCATACGATCCGCGCCCGGATCAACCCGACGGGAGTCATCCCCGAAGCTGACTCGGGCAACAACGAGGCGGCAGAGATCACGCTCAACGTCGCCGAGCCCAATCAGCCTCCCGATCTTCCTTCCACCATCGGCCCCCTGACGGTCAACGTCGGCGACTCCTTGGCGTTTACCGTGACCGCGACCGATCCCAACAACGATCCGTTGACCTACTCCCTCGGCCCTGGGGCCCCCTCGGGCCTCACCATCCACCCCTCCACCGGGCTCCTCAGTTGGACGCCCTCATGCGGAACGGCGCCGCAGATCTACAACGTCACTGTGAACGTCGCAGACCCTGACGGGGAGACGGACTCCGGCACCGTCGTCATCGATGTCCGTCGCCAAGCCGACCTCAGCCTCAGCAAGACCAGCACGTTCACGTCAGCTCTGCCCGGCCAGACCGTAGATTTTACGGTCGAGGTCAGGAACGACGGTCCGAGCTGCATCACCGGTGCTACGGTCAGCGACGTCTTCACAGCCGATCTCACTGAGGTCAGCTGGAGCTGTACCGCCTCCGCCGGATCGTCCTGCACCGCGGGACCCGTCAGCGGCAATATCGCCGACAACGCGGTCGACCTCCTGAGCGGCGGCGTGGCCACCTACACGGTGAGCGCCAAGGTCACTCACACCTACACGGCCAGCGGTCTGGTCTCGAACCAGGCGAGCGTTACCGCTCCCGCCGGAGTGAGCGACCCCAACGCCGCCAACAACTCCGGTTCAACGAGCATCTCCCTGCGGAGCCTCGACTTTGGCGACGCTGGCGACAGTTCTCTCAATCCGGGTTGGAGCTTCCCCACGCGTCTCGCGGACGACGGTGCCCGTCACGGCGTCGATCCCTTCCTCGTGCTCGGCGTCGCCATTGACGGCGAAAGCGACGGCCAGCCCAGCGAAGGCGCTGTCGGCGACGACATCGCCGGCGCCGACGACGAGAGCGGAGTCGTCTTCCTGACGCCGATGGCGACCTGCGAAACGGCGGACCTCGAGGTGACGGCGAGCGCCGCCGGCCTCCTCGACGCCTGGGTCGACTTCAACGGCGACGGCGACTGGGGCGATGCGGGCGAGCAGGTCTTCGCCAGCCGGAGCCTCGTCGCGGGCGTCAACGCTTTGTCGTTCGTGGTGCCTTGTAGCGCCGTCCCGTCGGAACGGGCCTTCCTTCGCTTCCGCCTGAGCAGCACAGGCGGCCTGTCCTACGCCGGCTTGGCGCTCGACGGCGAGGTCGAGGACTACGCTCTGCCGATCCTCGGCTTCGACTTCGGCGACGCGCCGGCCGGCTATCCGACCCTGCGAGCCGAAAACGGGCCGCGTCACCTGTTGTCGCTGGGCAGCCCGGTGCTCGGTCAACGGGTGGACGCGGAAGCCGGCGGCATCCCCGAGGCCAGCGCCGCTGGCGACGACCTCGACGGTCCTCTCGACGACGAGGACGGGATCGCCTTCACGGGTCTGCTGGTCTCGGGCAACCTGGCGTCGCTCACGGTCACGGTCTCGGCGCCGGCCAGACTCGACGCCTGGATCGACTTCAACGGCGACGGCGACTGGGCGGATACCGGCGAGCAGATCTTCGTCAACGAGGCTGTGCCGGCGGCCGGCGCCAACGCGCTCAGCTTCGCCGTTCCTGCCACGGCACCGAGCGGTCTCAGCACTTTCGGACGTTTTCGTCTGAGCAGCGCGGGGAGCCTTTCGGTGACCGGGACGGCGAGCGACGGTGAGGTCGAGGACCATCCGGTGACGATTACCGCAACCGCCGACCTGACCCTGACTCTGAGCGATTCGGCCGACCCGGCCGTGGCCGGTGCGGAGCTCTCGTACACCGTGATGGTCACCAACCAGGGTCCGTTCGACGCTCCCGACGTGGTGGTGACCGACACCCTTCCGGCTGGCGTGACCTTCATCGCGACCAGCGGCTGTGCCGAGGATCCGAACGCGATCCCGTCGTGCAGACTGGGAACGATCGCGGCCGGAACATCAAGGCAATACACGTTCACCGTGAAACCGGATCCGGCGTCCAGCGGCGCGATCCTCAACACGGCCTGCGTCACGTCGAGCCTGCCGGACGCCAACCCTGGCGACGAGTGTGCGACCGAGGGGACGGCGGTCGAGGCGGCGACGGACCTCTCCCTTGTCAAAGACGACTCTCCCGACCCGTTGGCTCCTGGGAGCCCGTTGATCTACACCCTGACGGTGACGAACCTCGGACCGTCGGACTCGACCGGCGGCCAGGTGACGGACGTGCTGCCGGCGGCGCTGAGCTTCGCGAGCTCCGGGGACGGCTGCTCGGAGGCGGGTGGCACGGTGACCTGTGCTTTCGGAGCGCTGGCCGCGGACGGGTCGATCAGCCTGAGCTTCGTCGTCGTCGTGGATCCGTCCGTGGTTGGGTTGATCACCAACACGGCGACGGTGACGGGCGACGAGAGCGATCCGGTGCCCGACAACAACAGCGACAGCGAGAGCACCCAGGTGAACAACAGCCCGCCGACGCTCGATCCTGTCGGCGGTCCCTTCACGGTCAACTCTGGCGAGCTCCTGAGCTTCACCGCCACCGCCAGCGACCCCAACGGCGACGGCCTGGCCTTCAGCCTCTTGAACGCTCCCGCCGGCGCGTCGATCGATCCGCTCACCGGTGTTTTCACCTGGACGCCGACGGATGCCCAGGGTGCGCAGACCTACTCCCTCGACGTGGTGGTCACCGACGACGATCCCTCCGATCCCCAGAGTGACAGCGAGACGATTCAGATCCATGTGACCCGGAGCGTCGACCTTGCCGTCTCCAAAAGCGTCGATCCGGTGGCGGCGGCACCCGGGCAGTCGGTGGTCTTCACCGTGACGGTGACCAACCAGGGACCTGGCGGCGTCAGCGGCGCGACCCTGAGCGACCCGGTCGTCGTCGGCCTGAACGGCGTCAGCTGGACTTGCTCCGCGGTCGGCGGCTCGTGTACCGCGTCCGGCACCGGCGCCCTGGTGGACGGCGACCTCGATCTGGACCACGACGGGGTCGCCACCTACACGATGCAGGCCACCCTGGCTCCGGACGCCCCGCCCACCGTGACCAACGTCGCCAGCGTCTCGTTACCGTCGGAAATCGACGATCCCAATCCTGGCAACGATCAGGCCAGCGCTTCGGTCAGCCGCCGGGATCTCGACTTCGGCGACGCGCCGGATGCAAGCACGGGGGTGGAGTGGAGCTTTCCGACCCGGTTGTCCGACGACGGCGCTCGCCATGGCGTCGACCCCGTCCTGGTGCTCGGAGTTGACATCGACGGCGAAGACGACGGCCAACCCAGTGCGGGCGCCGTCGGCGACGACGACGCAGGAGCTGACGACGAGGACGGTGTGGTCTTTCTCGAACCGATGGTGTCCTGCGAGGAAACCGATCTCGAGGTCACCACGAGCGCCTCCGGCCTCCTTGACGCCTGGGTCGACTTCAACGGCGACGGCGACTGGGGCGATGCGGGCGAGCAGGTCTTCGCCAGCCGCAGCCTCGTCGCGGGCGTCAACGCCTTGTCTTTCGTGGTGCCCTGTAGCGCTGTCCCGGCGGAGCGGACCTTCCTCCGCTTCCGCCTGAGCAGCACGGGGGGCCTGTCGTACACCGGCCTGGCGCTCGACGGCGAGGTTGAGGACTACGTCCAGCCGATCCTCGGTTACGACTACGGCGACGCACCGGCGGGTTATCCGACGCTTTTCGCCGCCGACGGCGCGCGCCATCTCCTGACGCTCGGTGGCCCGGTGCTCGGTCAGCGGGCCGACGCGGAAGTCGACGGCATCCCCGATCCCAGCGCCGCCGGCGACGACCTCACCGGCGTTCCCGACGACGAGGACGGCATCGCCTCCGCGAGCTTGCTGGTCCCGGGTGCGTCGGCGTCGTTGACGGTCACGGTCTCGGCTCCGGCGAAGCTCGACGCCTGGATCGACTTCAACGGCGACGGCGACTGGACCGATCCCGGCGAGCAGATCTTCGTCAACGAGCCGGTGCCGTCGGCTGGCGCCAACCTGCTCACCTTCGCGGTGCCGGCCGGCGCGGTGGGCGGGCTGAGCACCGTCGGGCGCTTCCGGCTGAGCAGCGCGGGCGGCCTCTCGTTCACCGGGGCGGCGCCCGACGGCGAGGTCGAGGACCACGTCGTCGTCATCGACAATGGCCTGGCCTGCAACGTGTTGACACAGACGCAGACGGGCAATGGTACACAGCCGACGGCCTCACCGAGCGCGGCGGGTTGCCCGGCGGGGCAGTATACGGAAGGCGAGCAGATCCAGCTTACGGCGAGCCCAGCCCCCGGCTGGACGATCGGCAGTTGGACAGGCACGGACAACGACGCCAGCACGTCGACGTCGAACACGGCAACGATGCCAGAAGGACCGCACGAGGTCATGGTGCACTACGTCGAGTCGGGTCCGACGTGCTTCGAGCTGGTACGGACGCAGACGGGCAACGGCACTCAGCCGTCGGCGTCGCCGAGCACGGCGGGTTGCCCGGCGGGCCAATACGCAGAAGGCGAGCAAATCCTGCTGGAGGCGATCCCGGACTCGGGTTGGACCGTGAGCCGTTGGACGGGCACGGACAACGACGCCAGCGCGTTGACGTCGAACACGGCGACCATGCCGGAGGGACTGCATGAGGTCACGGTGCATTACGTTCCGTTGACTTCTGTCGTCCTGATCAACGAGGTCTTCGGAGGCTCTCCGGATTATGTCGAGCTGTACAACGCCGGCTCGAGCACGGTCGACCTCGCAGGTTGGGTTCTGGAGACGACGGGATGTGGCTCAAGCACGGTATCTCAGTACGTGCTGCCGGCATTCACACTGGCGCCGGGTGCTTACGTCCATGTCCTCGAGAACAGTGGAACCGGCACCTCAGACACGCTCTATCTGAACGCCAACATCTGCTGGAATCCGGACCAGGCAGGCTCAGCCGCTCTCGTCGACACCGTCGCGGGCGTCGACTTCGTGCGCTGGGGTGGCTCGACTACGCCGCCGCCTTCGGGAACCAGCTGGACCGGCGACTCCGCGGTGGCGGCGACCGGTGCTTCGGTGCTGGGTCGGGACAGCTCCGGCAGAGACACCAACGCCCCGACCGATTGGTGCGAGCAGGTCTCGTCGGCTCCCGGAGTGAACGTGGGCTGTACGGGCTTCATCTTCAGCGACGGCTTTGAGTCCGGAGACCGCTCGGCCTGGACCACTTCTGTG
>CBDUYN010000243.1:0-12671 GCA_965371445.1 uncultured bacterium
GCGGCCGGCGTCCCGGCGGCCGGCGTCCCGGCGGCCGGCGTCCCGGCGGCCGGCGCCCCGGCGGCGAAGATCTCGTCCTCCGCCGCGGCCGTGTCGGCCGACATCGTCGAGTCGTCGCCGAAGATGTCCTCTTCGGCCGCCTCCGGGGTGACGAGGATCGTCTCGTCGTCTCCTAGCTGTGCCGGCATGGCCGGCATGGTGATCGTCTCCTCTCCGTGCGGGATCGCCTCCACGCCTTCCCCGTCGGTCTCGGCGACGACAGGCTCCAGCTCCGGCGGCTCGATCTCCGGTACCTCCGGCTCCAGAGATTCCGGCTCCAGGGCTTCCGGCTGCGGCACGGCCGGCTCCGGCAGCTCCGCCATTTCGGGGCCGATCGCGAAGCCGCTCGAGGTCTCGTCGAGGACCTCCAGGAGCTGGCTGATGCGGTCTTCCTTTGGCTCGGGCTCACGGGCCACGTGATCGTCGGCGAGCTCGAAGCCCGCTTTCGCGAATTTTTCCTGCAGCTCCTGCCAGGGACCCAGGTCGCCTTCGGCCATCGCCACTTGAGCCGCCTTGTTGGCTCGCTCGATCGCGGTGTCGTGGCGTCCGGCCTCGAGGTCGATCTCCGCCATGAGGCACAGGGCGGCCCCCAGGTGCTCCGGGCGGCCGGCGAAAAGCTCTTGCAGGCGATCCTCGGCTTTTTCCCGCAACCCGTACTTGGCGAAGACCTTGGCCTCGGCGAGGAGGTCCTCCTCGTGGCGCGGCTGCGCGGGGGGCTTTTCCTCCTGCAGCGCCTCTTCCTCCAGCGGGGCCTCGAGGAGGATTTCCGAGGACTCCTCGAGCTCGATCTCGAACTCTTCCTCCCCCTCGACCGCCGTCGCCACCGGAGAGGCCTCCTCGAGGTCGGAGACGCTGTTGGTCGACCAGTCGATCGAGACCTCGCTCTCGTCGTCCTCGGCCTGGAACGCCCGAACCGCCTCGTCGGCCGCGGCCTCGGTCATGGCAAAAGGCGAAACCTCGTCGTCGACCATGTCGGGAGGCGGAGCCACCTGGGTCGAGGGGATCTCCTCGTCGTCGAGGTCGAGGCTGAAGACGGTTTCTTCTACCTCCGTCTCGAAGTCCTCGACGTCCGCAAAAGGGCTCGGCTCCAGCGCCGCGGGTTCGGCCGCCGGCACGGGCTCGGGCGCCGGAAGCTCCAGGTCGATTTCCGGCGCCGCGAGCTCGGGCTCGGGCGCCGCGGGCTCGGGTTCCGGCTCAGGCGGCGGTGGCTCGGGTTCGAGCTCTACCTCCGGCTCGCCGAAGACCTCCTTGGCGATCGCCTCGGCATCCGGGTTGACCCGGGCGGCTTTTTCGAGCACTTTGGTGGCGGCCTCGATGTGCCCCTCCTCGTACAGGCCGCCGGCGACCTCGCGGACGAAGCCGAGATTGCTGGCGTAGGTGTCGAGCGCCGTCACGTAGACCTGGGTCGCCTCCTCGATCGAGCCGTTGACCAGGAAGAGGTTGGCCAGTTGCTGGTAGGCCTTGATCGCCTTGTCGTTGAGCTGGTGCTTCTGATAGAGCTGCGCGAGCTTCAGGTAGTAGGCCGGATTGTCGGGGTCCATCTCCGACATCCGGTGGTAGATGTTGGCGGCCGAGGTGTAGTTGTCGCGCTTCTCGTAGTGGTCGGCCAGGACCTGGTACTGTCCCCGTGCCTCGTTCAGGAGGCCCTGGCGGTGGTAGAGCTCGGCCAGCCGCTCGTAGACGGTCAGCGACTGCGGCGCGAGCTTGATGATCTTCTTGTAGATCGCGATCGCCTTGACGAAAAACCCGTCGCGGGTGTACTGCTCGGCGATCTGGGAAAAGAGCTTGACGGCCTCGTCGAACTTCTCGATCCGGGCATAGAGGTCGCCCACCCGGTTGAGCGTGTTGGCGTCGTTGGGGTTCTCGGCCAGGATCCGGCGGTACTCCTTGATCGCCGGCTCGATCTTGCCCCTCTGGACGAGCTTTTCGGCTTTCTTGACGACTTTTTCGCGCTTGACGGCCATCTAGCGTCCTCCCAGGCTCGCATGACGTTGGGGGAGAACGCTGCGAAAGGTCAGCCGATGGGCCGGCGAGGGACCGTACTCGCGGAGCGCCGCGCGGTGCTGGGCGGCGCCGTAGCCCTTGTTCGACTTCCAGGCGTAGCACGGATAGCGGCGGTCGAGCTCGACCATGACCCGGTCGCGCTCGACCTTGGCGAGGATCGAGGCGCAGGCGATCGCATAGCTCAACTGGTCGCCGCGGATGACCGGCAAGCAGGGGTAGGCGAGGCCCTGCAGGCGCACGGCGTCGACGAGCGCGAGCTCCGGGGCCGGCTCGAGCGCCAGGAGCGCCCGGCGCATGGCAAGCCGGGTCGCCTCGAGGATGTTCATGCGGTCGATTTCCTGGGGAGAGACGAAGACGACGGCGTGGGCTGGATGAGCGTCCCGGACACGCACGGCGAGCCGCTCCCGCTCCCGGGCGCCGAGGCTCTTGGAGTCGTCGACCCCCGGCACCGCGTGATCCCCGTCGACCAGCACCGCCGCGGCGGCCACCGGGCCGGCCAGGGCACCGCGGCCCGCCTCGTCGACGCCGGCGAGCCGCAGGTAGCCACAGCCGAAGAGGAGCTCCTCAAGCCCCCGCATCAGCTGGAGGCGGTAGGCCTCGGCCAGCAACTGAGCTATGGTCGTCAAACAAACTCCCGTCGCCCGTCGAGCCTGGCCGCGATCCCTCCCGGCTTCGTCTTAGGCCCCCTGCCGGCTAGGTCTCCGGCGGTACCACCGCCGATGGGGGACCGCCATCCCCGGGGGGGGACGTCACGGCGTCAAACCCGACGGCGTTCTTCGATTCGTGCCGCCTTGCCACGCAGGGCGCGCAGGTAGTAGAGCTTGGCTCGACGAACCTTCCCCAGCCGGACGACCTCGATCTTGCTGATCACAGGCGAATGCAGGGGAAATACGCGCTCTACGCCGATCCCGCCGGAGATCTTGCGCACCATGAAGGTCTCTCGGGTCCCGCCGCCGCGGCGACTGATGACGACGCCCTGAAAGACCTGAATTCGTTCCTTCGCACCCTCCACGACCCGGACATGCACCCGAACCGTGTCGCCGGCACGGAACTCCGGCACCTCGTCTTTGAGATAGGGCCGCTCCACTTGTAGTAACTGACTCATCGTCGTTTGTCCTCGTCACCGGCCAGGCCGGCGTATCTCACCCGGGTGTCCGCGCGGAGCGCGGCACCCTGAAGTCTCCGGTTCGGTGCGCCCAGGGGGGGCGAACACCCTATTATCAAGAAGTGCTCCTGGCGTTGCAAGCCCGCCGTGGGGAGGGCGAAGCCGATGCCGGCGGCAAAGCGGCGCCGGTCTCCTCGGCGAGCTCCGCGACGGTGCGGCGTTGCTCCTCGTCGAGCTCGGCCCGGGCCAGCAGATCTGGCCGCTTGAGGAGCGTCGCCTTGAGCGACTGCCGCCGCCGCCAGGCGGCGATTCGGGCGTGATTACCCGACAACAGCACCTCGGGCACACCCAGCCCCTCGACGAGGCGTGGCCGAGTATAGTGCGGATGGTCGAGGAGCTCACGCCGGAAGCTGTCGTTTTCGACCGAATCCGCCAATCCCACCACTCCGGGGACCTGGCGCGACATCGCCTCGATCAGCACCATCGCCGCCAGCTCCCCTCCCGAGATCACGTAGTCGCCGATCGAGACCTCCTCGTCGACGACGCTCAGGGCGACACGCTCGTCGAGACCTTCGTAGCGGCCGCACAGCAGGATCAGGTCGCCCCGCGCGGCCAGCTCGCGGACCTTGGGCTCGCCAAGCCGCTCGCCCTGGGGCGAGAGCAGGACGCGCCACGCCCGGCGATCCGGCGGCCGGCGATCCGGCGGCCGGCGATCCGGCGGCCGGCGATCCGGCGGGTCGGATCCTCCCTCCTCCGCGTCCGAGGCCTCCAGCTCGCGCACCGCCTTGATCCACGGCGGTGCCGTCATCACCATGCCGCCGCCACCGCCGTAGGGCTCGTCGTCGACACTGCGATGGGGGTCCTCGGTGAATTGGCGTAGGTCCAAGGCTTCCACCTCGAGGAGACCCTCGGCCCGCGCCCGGCCGACGAGGCTCGCCTCCAGGAACGGCCCAAAGAGCTCCGGGAAGATCGTCAGGATTCGGACGCGCATATCTCGACGAGCCCCGGCGGCAACGACACCTCGATACGCCGGGCCGCGACGTCCAGGCGCTTGAGGAAGGCCTCGACGAACGGCACCAGGACCTCGCGCGAGCCGCGGCGCAGCCGCAGCAGGTGACCGCCGCCATCTTCGACCACTTCGACCACCCGCCCCAGCTCTTCGCCTTCCGCGGTGACACAGCGGCAGCCGACGAGCTCGTAGTGGTAGTAGAGGCCCGGGGGCGCCGGCGGCACGTCGCGGACGTCGACCTCGAGGCGCGCGCCGCGCAGCTCCTCGGCCTGGTCGCGCGTCTCATACCCTTCCAAGACCAGAAGCCCACCGCCGCGAACGCCGCGAAAGGCCTCGACCCGTACCCGGCGCGGCGGCGCGTGCGGCAACGCCAGCAGGAGGTCGCTGCCCGGCTCGAAGCGCTTCGGGTTGTCGCTCTGGATCTCGATCTTGAGCTCGCCGCGCACACCGTGCGGACGAACCACCACGCCCACGACGACCGTGTCGGCCGCGCGGGCCTCGCTCTCAAGAGCTTCTGATGTCGAGCCCATAGCGGTGGCCGTCCTGCTCACCGCGGACCTCCAGCAGCGTCCGAAGCGCTCGCGCCGTCCGGCCTTGCCGGCCGATCACCTTGCCCAGGTCCGAGCTGGCGACGCGAACCTCAAAAGAGGTGCCGCCGCGGTTGCGATCCTCGGAAACCATCACCTGATCGGGCTCGTCGACGAGCAACGAGATCAGGCGCTGGAGCTCCCGGCGCGGCGATCTGGCAGGAGACGAGCTTCTCAACTGGAAGTCGCCTCCGAAGTTTCCTCCACCGCGTCCGCCGTCTCGGCGGCCGGCGAACCGGCGTCCGCAGGCGCAGCTTCTTCCTCGGCAGCCGTCTCTTCCGCAGCCTTCTCCTCGCCAGCGGTCTCTGCCGCCTTCTCCTCGGCGGCCGTCTCTTCCGCAGCCTTCTCCTCGACGACGGTCTCTGCCGCAGCCTTCTCCTCGGCGGCGGTCTCTGCCGCAGCCTTCTCCTCGGCGACGGTCTCTGCCACCGCAGCCCCCTCTTCGGCAGCGGTCTCTGCCACCGCAGCCTCCGCGGAGGCGCCGGAGCGCGCCTGGCGGGCCAACTTGCGAACGGCGTCCGAGGGCTGGGCGCCGAGGCCTACCCAGTGCTCGAGACGCTCGAGGTCGATCTTGATCACCGACGGATCCTTGCGCGGATCATAGAAGCCGATCTCTTCGAGCGCCGACGCCGTCGGCGTCAGGCGGGAGTCGGAGACCACCACGCGGTAGACCGGCTTATGTCGGCTGCCCATCCGGCGAAGCCGAATCTTCACCATCTCTCGTTTCCTCCAGATGTCTGTCTGAATTGCTGTGACGGCGTAGGAGCGTACGGAAAAGAACCCCGGCGCCGCTCCGAGGGCCGTGCGAAGGCGGCAGAGCTTAGCAGGAAGTGGCAAGATCGCCAAGGGCGAATACAAGATTCGCCCCTACGGCGGGCGGATTGGGTAGGGGCGATCCTTGTGATCGCCCACCTCCCCACACCCATTCGGGCCTCCCAGAGGCCCTCAGTACGGCATCTTGATCCCGCCCGGCATCCCCGGCATCCCTCCCGGCATGCCGCCGTTTCCCATGGCGCCACCCATGGCCCGGCGCAGGAACTTGCCCTGGGCGCCTTTCATCATCTTCCGCATCGCCTGGTACTGCTTCAGAAGCCGGTTGACGTCCTGGACCCGGGTCCCCGAGCCCCGGGCCACCCGCTTCTTGCGCTTGGCGTTTATGATCCCTGGCCGGCGGCGCTCGCCGGGGGTCATCGAGTTGATGATCGCCTCGACGCGCTTGAACTGCGTCTCGTCGACGGCACTCGCGTCGAGCCCCTTCAACGGGCCGACCTTGGGCATGAGCTCCAGGAGCTGGGAGAGCGGACCCATGCGGCGCAGCTGCCGGAGCTGGTCGCGCAGGTCCTCGAGGGTGAACTCCTGGGACACGATGCGCTTCGCGAGCCGCTCGGTCTCCGCGGCGTCGAGCCCTTCCTCGGCCTTTTCGATCAGCGACAGGACGTCGCCCATGCCGAGGATGCGCGACGCCATGCGGTCGGGGTGGAAGCGGTCGAGCTCGTCGAGCTTCTCGCCGGTGCCGAGGAAGCGGATCGGTACGCCGGTGACCGTGCGGATCGAAAGCGCCGCACCGCCGCGGGCGTCGCCGTCGAGCTTGGTGAGGATGATGCCGGTAAGCGGCATCGAGCGGGCGAACTCCTGGGCGCTGCGCACGGCGTCCTGGCCGGTCATCGCGTCGGCGACGAAGAGCGTCTCCAGGGGTTTCGTGACCTCGGCGATCTGCCGGAGCTCTCCCATGAGCTCCTCGTCGACGTGGAGCCGGCCCGCCGAGTCGAGGATCACGCAGTCGTGGCCACGGTCGCGGGCCGCCTTGAGCGAGCGGCGGGCGACGGCCACCGGGTCCTCGCCCTCTTTGGGCACCAGGACCGGGACGCCGACCTGGCCGCCGATCTGGACCAGCTGCTCGACCGCCGCCGCGCGCTGCAGGTCGGCCGCCACCAGGAGCGGCTGCTTGCCGCGCTCGCGCAGGCGGCGGGCGAGCTTTCCCGCCGTCGTGGTCTTGCCCGAGCCCTGCAGGCCGCAGAGCATGACGACGGCCGGCGAGCCGGCGATCTTGAGCTCCTCGCCTTCCTCGCCGAGGAGCGTGATCAGCTCGTCGCGCACGATCTTGATGACCTGCTGCGCCGCCGTCAGGCTGGCGAGCACCTCCTGGCCTTCGGCCCGCTCCCGGATGCGGCCGACGAACGACTTCACCACCCGGATGTTGACGTCGGCTTCGAGCAACGCGAGGCGGATCTGGCGCAACGCCGCATCGAGCGTCTCTTTCGTGACCTTGCCCTCGCCGCGCAGGCGGCGAAAGACATCCTGGAGTTTGTTCTGCAAGCCGTCGAACATCGTGGAGCTTCTCCGATCCGGTTGGGGGAAACGCGGCCGCGGGCCGCGTCAGGGGCGATCTTACGGCGGCCGCCGCCGCCGAGCAACGGCGAAACGCCTGCCGCTTGACAGTCTGGACGATTACGCTAGGATGAGAGTGGACAAGCCGTCAAGAGACGGTCCGGTGTTCGTTCCTACGGCGCCGGCCCGGATTGGATTCACCCGATCAGGAGGCTACGGAGATGAAGAAGCTGACCGCATGGATGTCGATTCTGCTGCTGCTGGGCGTGTTTTTCGCGTTCGGTTGTCAGAAGGCCGAAGAACCCGCCGCCGAGGAGCCGGCCGCTGAAGAGCCGGCCGCCGAGGAGGCCGCACCTGCCGAAGAGGCCGCACCTGCCGAAGAGGCCGCACCCGCTGAAGGCGAGGAGGCCGCTGGCGAGGAAGCCATGGCCGAGGAAGGCGCGGCCGAAGAGGGCGGCGAAGGCGAAGGCGAAGAGGGCGGCGAAGGCGAAGGCGAAGAGGCTGCCGAGGAAGGCGAGGGAGGCTAAGATCGAGCCCCTCCATCCTTCAGGAAAGACCTCGCAGCGGGAAGGCGTTCGCGCCTTCCCGCTTTCTTTTGCCCGCCGTTTCCGCCTATAGTCTGCTCTCCTTCCCGCTCGGGAAGGCCCGCATCGCACCGCGGCATCCTCCGGACATCGACGGAACGTAAGACCATGACGACGGCGAAAGACTCCTACCCCTTCTCCCCTTCGGAGATCGAGCCCAAGTGGCAGGAACGCTGGCAAGAAGACGGGCTCTACCGCTCCGAGGTCGACGGCGAACGGCCCAAACACTATGCCCTGACCATGCTCCCCTACCCTTCCGGGGACCTCCACATCGGCCACTGGTACGCCATCTCCCCTTCGGACGCCCGCGCCCGCTTCAAGCGGATGCGCGGCTACAACGTGCTTTTCCCCATGGGCTTCGACGCTTTTGGCCTGCCGGCCGAGAACGCCGCCATCCGCCGCAAGGTCCATCCCAAGGAGTGGACCTACAAGAACGTCGAGCGCATGCGGGGCCAGCTGGGCCGCATGGGGACGATGATCGACTGGCGGCGCGAGTCGGTCTCCGCCGACCCCGAGTACTACCGCTGGACCGAGTGGTTCTTCCTCCAGCTCCTGAAGCACGACCTCGCCTACCGCAAGCACGCCGCCGTCGACTGGTGCCCGAGCTGCAACACGACGCTCGCCCGCGAGCAGGTCTGGGGCGACGAGCGCCTCTGCGAGCGCTGCCAGACCCCGGTGACCAAGAAAGACCTGGTCCAGTGGTTCTTTCGCACCACCCGCTACGCCGAGGAGCTGCTCGACTTCTCGAAGGTCGACTGGCCCGAGCGCATCGAGACGCTCCAGACCAACTGGATCGGACGCTCCGAGGGCGCCTCCCTGGTCTTTCAAACCGAGGCCGGCGACGACCTCGAGGTCTTCACCACCCGGCCCGACACGCTCTGGGGCGCCACGTTCATGGTGCTGGCGCCCGAGCACCCGCTCGTCGAGAAGCTCACCACCGGCGAGCACCGCGGCGAGATCGCGGCCTACGCCGAGCAGGCCTCGCGCCAGACCGAGATCCAGCGCCAGGCCGCCGACAAGGAAAAAACCGGCGTCTTCACGGGCTCTTATGCCTTGAACCCCGTCAACGGCGAGCGCGTCCCGATCTGGATCGCCGACTACGTCCTGATGGGCTACGGCACCGGGGCCATCATGGCGGTGCCGGCCCACGACCAGCGCGACTTCGAATTCGCCCGGCTCTACGGACTGGAGATCCGGCCGGTGATCCAGGCCGAGGGCGAGGAGCTCCCACGCCCCGACGACATGACCGAGGCCATCCCCGCCTGGGGCACCATGGTCGACTCGGGACCGCTCACCGGGACACCGGGGTCGGAGTCGTTCGAGAAGACCTGCGAGTACCTGAAAGAGCGGGGCACGGGCGAGAAGGCCGTGACCTACCGGCTCCACGACTGGCTGATCTCACGGCAGCGTTACTGGGGCTCGCCGATCCCGATCGTCTACTGCGAGAAGTGCGGCACGGTACCGGTCCCCGAAGAGGACCTGCCGGTGACGCTCCCCGAGGACGTCGAATGGCTGCCGACGGGCGAGAGCCCGCTGAAGCTCCACCCCACCTGGCGGCACACGTCGTGTCCCGAGTGCGGCGGCGAGGCCGAGCGCGAGACCGACACCATGGACACCTTCATGTGCTCTTCCTGGTACCACCTGCGCTACTTGAGCCCCTGGTACCACGACGGACCCTTCGATCCCAAGGAGTACGACTACTGGATGCCGGTCGACACCTACACCGGCGGGATCGAGCACGCGACGATGCATCTGATCTACACGCGCTTTTTCCACAAGGCGCTGCGCGACATGGGGATCACGAAGGGCGACGAGCCCATGACCCAGCTGCGCAACCAGGGCATCATCCTCGGCGAGGACTCGGAGAAGATGTCGAAAAGCCGCGGCAACGTCGTGGCGCCCGACGGGCTGCTCGACCGCTACGGTGCCGACACCGTCCGTGCCTTCCTCATGTTCGTGGTCCGCTGGGAGCAGGGCGGCCCCTGGGACGGCCGCGGCATCGAGGGCGCCGCGCGCTGGCTGCGCCGTCTGTGGAACCTCTTCACGGATCCCGGGGAGCCCGGTGCCGGCGGCGAGGAGCTGGGAAAACGCGTCCGGCGCAAGCTCCACCAGACCCTGAAGAGCGTGACCCGCGACTTCGAGGAGCTTCAGTTCAACACCATCATCGCTTCGTTGATGGAGTTGCTCAACGACCTCTATCAGGCCCGAGCCGACGGTGCCGTCGCCACGGCGGCCTGGGAGGAGGCCCAGGACGTCTACCTGCGGATGCTGGCGCCGGTGGCGCCGCACATCGCCGAGGAGCTCTGGGAACGGTTGGGCAAGCCCTACTCCGTCCACCTCCAAGAGTGGCCCGAGGTCGACGAGGAGGCCGCCAAGGAGGACTTGATCACCCTTGTCGTCCAGGTCAACGGCAAGCTCCGCGACCGCCTGGAGGTGCCCGCCGGCATCTCCAAGGAGGACGCCGAGAAAGCGGCCCTGGCCGCCCAGGGGGCGCGGCCCTTTCTCGAGGGCAAGGACGTCAGGAAAGTCATCGTGGTGCCGGGACGGCTCGTCAACATCGTGGCGCGGTAGCCGCCTTCCCGTCCCGCAGGGACGCGCTGGGAGCGCCGGCGTCCCGCCGGCTCTTCGTCCCGTAGGGACCACAGCTCCTGATAAGCTGAGGACCGACCCCGAGGACGACGATGAAAGCGACCGACCTCCGGCAAGCACTACATATCTTCGACCCTCAGAGGCCCCTTGAGAACGAGGTGGAGCTCCGGGAGTGGTTCGTCCAGCGTCCGGGATCGCCACGCCGGCGGCTGCGCATGCTCTTGGAGTCGCAGACCGAGGTCAGCGAACCCCAGAAGATCCTGTTGGTCGGCCACCGTGGCAGCGGCAAGACAACCGAGCTCAACAAGCTGAGCGCCGAGATCGACGCCAGCTACCACACGATCGGCTTCGACGTCCTCGACGTCACAGGCCGCACGACACTGGGCTTTGAGGATCTCATGCTCGCTGTCTCGACCCAGGTCACCCAGGCTGCGATCGACCGCGAGCTGATCCCACAACCGATCAGCGAGGCGCTCCGGAAAGCATGGGAAGAGCTCTACGAGTGGTGGAGGAAGATCGTCGCCGGGCGCGACTTCGGCCACGCCGCGCCCGACGCCTCGATCAGCGTCAAGCTGAAGATGTTTCTCGGTCAACTCGAGCTTCGAGTCAAACACTCCTCCGAGACCCGGGAGGTCGTCAACGCGCGAATCCGGGATCAGATGACGGAGCTGGTGCGGCACCTGAACTGGGTCGTCGGGCAGGCCGAGAAGGATCAAGCACAGCGACTCGCCGTCGTCATCGAAGGATTGGACAAGGTCGATCTCGCGGCGGCGACGAGCATCTTCCGTGACCACGCGCCGACCATCACGTCGCCGCGGGTGACGATGATCTACACGTTTCCGCTGGCGCTGCGCCAGTCGGACGACTTCAACACGGTTCGCCTCAGCTTTCCGGTCGTCGAGTTCCTACCCAATTTCTGCTCCCACGACGTCCGCGGCGAGCCGGACTTGAAAGGCCGTGAAGCTCTGCGGCGTCTCGTCACGGCCCGAATCGAGGAACGACTCCTGGCGCCCGAGGCGATGGATCTCCTCCTGGCGAAGAACGGCGGAATCCCGGTATGGCTCGTGGTCCTGGTGCGGAACGCGGCGCTCTACGCTCTCGAACGCTCCGCGGAGCAGATCGCGCCCGAGGACGCCGCACAGGCGATCCGCGACCTGCGCCGCGACACACTGGCGCCTCTGACCCGTGCCGATCGCGAGGTTCTGCGCAGAAGGCACGTCGACCGATTGCTCACCAACGACGAGACGGAACGGCGTCTGCTCTACAACGGCAGCCTCATCGAGTATCCCAACGAGGAGCCCTGGTGCGACGCTCATCCGGTCCTCTGGAACCTCCTGGAACGAGAACGGGAGACCGATGATGACGACGGCGGACGCTCCGGCTGACACAGAGCACAACCTCGCCGACGCCTCGGCTTTTCGACGGCTGACGACTTTGTTCCGCCTCGCTGAAGGAGCTTGGGCTCTGGCGGTGTACGAAAGCGGCGAGGTGCAGCACGGTGTGGTTCGACGTCTGCGCGAAGCCTTGGCGCCTCTTGAGGTCGTGGAGGTTTCGCTGAGCGAGCACGTGGACAATCCGCATCCTCTGTCGATCCTCGAGCCGATCGGCGGCGCGCCGGTGGTGTCGTTTTCCGGTGTCGGTCTCGTCATGCCGACGCTGGGGCGACAACTCGACCTGCAACGGGAGGGGCTGGCTCGTCTTCCGCACCGCCTGCTCTTCTGGGCGACGGCGGTGGAGCAGGAGTCCCTACGCGAGGATGCCCCCAACTTTTATTCTCGGTTCTCCGCGATTTTCCACTTTCCAGGGCTCCGGGCGGCGGCGGTCGTCACAGATCCAGGAAGCCATGCGCTTTCCTCCCAGACTCCGGACACCGGCCTGGTACCACGTCTGCGCTCACCGGTGCGAGTGGCGAAAGAGGCCGAACGCGGGCGCTGGATCGAGATCCACCGTAAGCGCGTCGGCGACCTTCTGGAGCTGAGAGATACGGCGGTCGACCTCGCCCACACCTGGTACGACTTGGCCGGGCTCTACGAAGATTCGAAGCGGCCACGCTGGCGAGAAACCGAAGCGGCCTATCTCGAGGCCGCTCGACGCTACGCCGCGATCGAGCAAAGCTACGGGCAGGCCAACGCTCTCTTGAGGGCTGGGCTGGCGGCTCGGCGCCTCTATGACCACCGGGCAGCGATCGAGCACATTTCGGCGGCCCGGGAGATCTTCGAGGGTCAGCCGCGAGAGGTCGGCGTCGCTACGCTGCTTCTCGGAGAGTTGTTTCAGTGGCGGGACCTTCTCCGAGACGCTGAGCGGAGCTTCCTGGAAGCACAGAAGACTTTTCAGGCTGCCGGATTTCGCCTGGGCGAGGCCAACGTCCTTCAAGCGCTGGGCGATCTTTTCCTGCGCACCTCTCGGCTCGCGGAGGCGGAGCGCTC
>CBDUYN010000244.1:0-12553 GCA_965371445.1 uncultured bacterium
GATCGAGGGTGACGGCGGCTGCCTTGCTGGCAGAAGGGGAGTTACCCACATGATTACCGAGATTCTGCGCCGTTTTACGAGCTTGGGAGCAGCCATCGCCGAAGGATTGGGCGCCCAGAAGATCGGCGGCGGGCTGCCGGTCGGCACCGTGGCGCCACCCTTCGAGCTCCGGACCTGGCTCAATACGCCGGAGGGCGGCCCGGTCGAGCTCGAGACCTTCCGGGGAGAGGGCGTATTCGTCGAGCTCTGGTCGATACAATGTCCGCCGTGCGTGGCCACCGTCGACAAGGTACGCAGGGTCCACGCTGGCTATCTGCCGCGCGGTGTGCGGACGGTCACGGTCCACGTCAACCTGCACGATCCGCCGGCGGAAACGAGCGAAGTCGAGGCGTTTCTGCGGGATCGCTCGATTTCCTACCCGGTCGGGCTCGATCCGTCGAACACCTCCTGGGACCGTTTCGCGTTCACGCACATCCCTCATGGGCTGCTGATCGACGCCGGCGGCAAGGTCGAGTGGAGCGGGAGCCTCTACACCCACGACGTCGAGAAGGTGCTGGAGCGCTTTCACGGCGTCCCGGCCCCGATCGGCGAGTTGCCGGCATCCGCGGCGGATTCCACGCCCGCGGCCCCCGGGCCGCCGGCGTGCGAGGACGGAGTCTGTCGGTTGCCGGGCGCCCCGTCCGGTGGCGCTCCGTAGTCGTGTAGGGCCCTCTCACCCGCGGCGCACCACGCCCGGCTTCTCGCCGCCGTCCGGCCGCGATTCGGTCAGCTATTCAGGAGTTACGGTCTCCTAGGACGTCCGGCGCCACGTCGACTATACTGGCCGCTACGAAGCCCCTTCCGCCAGCCTGGCGTGTCCGCGCTACCGCGGCAACGAACCCGGAGAACGTATCGATGAGCTGTCTCTTGGGTCGGATCTTGACGGGTGCCTTACCCGTCGTCGTGCTTCTCGCCGGATTCCCCGGCCGCGGCCTCGCCGCCGGGGAGGGCGACAACCGGCCGGTCAAGAACGTCGGAATCGTCTACGACGGACCGCCACCCGAGCGCCAGGGTGGCGCCTTCCACCAGTTCGCCGACCTCGTCGAGCTGGTGCGGGAGGAGACCACGTCGCTCACCCGCCGCGACCTCGCCGTCGCCTTTCCGGAGGACAAGCAGCTGACGGCCGACTGGACCATCGAGGGAATCCGCCGGGCCGTCGAGGAGCTCCTGGCGGATCCCGAGGTCGACCTGGTGCTGACCCTCGGCCTCTTCTCTTCCCACGACGTCTGCCAGCGCCGGGACCTTCCGAAGCCGGTCCTGGCGCCGATCGCCGTCGACATCGACGCCCAGTCGCTGCCGGTGACGAGCGACGCCGAGGGCCGTCTCACCTCGGGCGTCAGGAACCTGACCTACCTCGTCAGTCCGGGCTGCATCCAGCGGGACCTGAAGAGGTTCCGGGAGATCGTGAACGTGTCGAGGGTCCACGTCCTGATGGACGCGCTCTTGCCCGAAGCCATCGCCGAGATCCCCGAGGCGGTGACGCAAGGCGCCCGCCAGCTGGGTCTGGAGCTCGTGCCGGTTCCGGTCGTCGACTCCGCCGCCGAGGCCCTGGCCGCCCTGCCCGCGGACGCCGAGGCCGTCTACGTCACACCGCTCGATCGCATGCCGAGGGGCGAATTCGACCTCCTCGTCGCGGGCCTCACCGAACGCGCCCTGCCCAGCTTTTCCCTGACGGGCCGCGAGGAGGTGGAGCTCGGCGTGATGGCCGGCGCGCGGCCCCAGACCGACCTCAGACGCGTCTCGCGGCGCATCGCCTTGAGCATCCAGCGGATCCTGACGGGCGAGGACGCGGGCACCCTGCCCGTCGCCCTGGAGCTGCAGGAAAAGCTGGTGATCAACATGGCGACGGCGACGGCGATCCGGGTCTTTCCGCGTGTCCGGGTGACGATGGAAGCCGAGCTGATCCAGGCAGGGACGGATGAGGTCACCGAGACGCTCGACCTCTCGCAGGCGGTGCGCGAAGCCGTCGCGGCGAACCTCGGCTTGCGGGCCGCCGAGCGCCGCGTGGCCGCGGGGGCGGAAGACGTCCACCGCGCCCGGTCCCAGCTGCGTCCGCAGCTCGACGTCTCCGCTCTGGGACTTCAGATCGACGAGGACCGGGCCGCGGCAAGCTTCGGCTCCCAGGCCGAGCGCACGCTTTCCGGCACGCTCAGCCTCTCCCAGCTCCTCTATTCCGACCGCGCCCGGGCTCGCGGGTCCCTTCGAGCCGGCGGCCGGCGGCGTACCGGCGGACTCGGCCGACTACTCCGTCGCTTTTGAGGCCCGGCTGCCGCTTTTTACCGGCGGCGCCCGAAAGGCCGAGCTGCGCCAGGCGTCGGCGGAGCTGGCGCGGCTCGGCTTCGAACGCGACGCCGCGGCGGAGTCGATCGAGCTGCGCATCCGCGCGGCGCTCTACCAGCTGAGCGCGATGGGAGATCTCCTGTCCAGACCAAAACCAGAACCCTGCCGCGGCCGAAGCCTCCGCCGGCTCATGACGGGGCCAAGCTGATAACCTCGCGCGGCGCCCGGCCCGGGGGACTTGGTCGGCGGTGGTCGGCGAGGTGAAGGCCGGCGACCGGGTGCTGGTGCACTCCGGGGCGTCGGGCTCCGGCAGCATGCAGATCCAGATCGCCCGGGCTCTCGGCGCCCGGGTGGCGACCACGGTGCGGAGCGCCGCGAAAGGGGAGCTTGCCAAGGCGCTGGGGGCCGAGTTGCTCGTCAATACGCGCGAGGAGGGCTTCGTCGAGCGCGTCCGCGACTGGACCGGCGCCGATGTCGTCATCGACAACCTGGGGGGTGACGTCCTGGGGCGGGCTGGCCGGGTGGATCCGGCCGAGCAACTGCACGGCGAGTAGGAGAGCAGAACCAAGTTCTTTCACGGCAGGTATATTTTTTCCGGCCTCAGACCACCCTACTTGAGTGAACCGGTTGAATCCGCCGGGGTAGCGGAGAGCTGGAAAGTGGCGGCTCCGCACCTTGAGCGCTTCGTGCAAACCGTACTCCTGTTGTCGGGCTACTCGCCCCGAGCGGGAGCCGTGGTCGTTTTCGCCGGACCGGAGCGGATCGAACCGGGACCTGCCACCGCGATTGCCGGTGGGGGGAGCGACGCTGAGGCGAACGACGCTTCCCGCTACCCCCTACCGTTCATGTCAGACATGAGGAGAACACCGTGTATCGAGCCCGTACAGCCTTCCGCGTATCCATCGTCCTGGCCTGCCTGTTGCTGGCGGCCGTCTCAGCCCCGGCATGGGGCGCAGGTCCGACCGAGGACGCCCTCCAGCGTCTCGAAGACGCCACCGGCGGCAGGGCCAAGGTCAGCATGAGCCAGACGACGGGAGTCGCCAAGTTCGTGCGGCTGCCGGCGGACGCCCGTAACAAGGCCCTGGTCGGCGGCAGGTCGTTCGAAGCCCGGGCGGAAGCCTTCTTCGGCGAATACGGCGCCATGTTCGGCATCGAGGACCCGAAGCGGGACCTGATGTTCGTCGGCAAGAAGCCCGGCAACGTCATGACCCACGTCAGCTACCAGCAGGTCTACCAGGGGGTGCCCGTCTTCGCCGGCGTCTTACGCGCTCACTTCAACCGCGCCGGCCGCCTGGCGGCGGTCAACGGGAATTTCGTTCCTGAGCTGCAGCTGGATACCACGCCGACCTGGACCGCGCCGGCCGCGGAACGAGTCGCCATCAGGGCGGTTCGGAAGTCTCACCCGGAGCCGGAACTTTTCGCCGCCGACAGCCACCTCTACATCTTCCGGGCCGGCCTGCTTCAGGGCGTCGAGGGCCGTAATCACCTGGTCTACGAGGTCGAGGTC
Organism: uncultured bacterium; assembly: GCA_965371445.1. Taxonomy (GTDB): domain Bacteria; phylum Acidobacteriota; class Thermoanaerobaculia; order Multivoradales; family J023; genus DASWIG01. The sequence goes on from CBDUYN010000244.1 coordinate 3,827, forward strand.
GTGAACGAGGCTCGCACGGTTCGCGAGTTCGTCTACGTCGACGCTCATTTCGGCAAGGTGGTCGACCAGATTACGGGCATCCATGATGCTCATGCATTTCATCGGGAAGTCTACGAAGGCTCCCTGTCGAACTTGGTCTGGACCGAAGGCGATCCATTCCCCACCGGCAACACGGACTGGGACAACGAGATCTATGGTGCCGGGGAGACCTACAACGTCTTCGCCAGCATGACCAACGGGGCCTATCTGTCCTACGACGGCTCCAATGCCCACATGCTCACCGTCAACAACGACCCCACCATCAACTGTCCCAACGCCAACTGGAACGGTACCTCCACCAACTACTGCACCGGCGTCACCGGTGACGATACGGTGGCCCACGAGTGGGGCCACGCCTACACCGAGTTCACCAACAACCTGATCTACCAGTGGCAGTCGGGGGCTTTGAACGAGTCCTACTCCGACATCTGGGGCGAGGTGATCGACTTCGAGAACGGCAGGGGCACGGACGCGCCCGGCGGCCTGCGGGCCGCGGACGGCAGCAATTGCTCCAAGTTCGGCGATGGTCCGAAGCGCAAGGACAACACCTATCGCTGGCTCTCCGGCGAGGACGATACCGCCTTCGGCGGTGCCATCCGCGACATGTGGCGCCCGCTTTGCTACGGGGACCCCGGGGAGGTCACGGCCTCGCAGTACTGGTGCACCACGGGCGATTCCGGCGGCGTCCACACCAACTCCGGAATCCCCAATCACGCCTTCGCCCTCATTGTCGACGGCGGCACCTACAACGGTCAGACGATCACCGGCATCGGCCTGAACAAAACGGCGCGCATCCACTGGGAGGCACAGAACCTGTTGACACCCGCGAGCGATTTCGTGGATCACGCCGACGCCCTCGAAACCGCTTGCGCCGCACTCGACGCCGGCAACGACGTCATCTACACTCTAGATGCGTTCAGCCCGACAGGAGTCGACTCCGGCGAGAGAGTCGACGCCGCTGACTGCACCGAAGTCGCCGATGCGATCGCGGCGACCGAGCTCCGCACCGAGCCGACGCAATGTAACTTCCAGCCGCTCCTCGATCCGAACGCGCCGGCCCTTTGCGGCGGCGGAACGGTGACGACCGTCGACCTGCAGGATTGGGAAACCGGCCTCGGTGGCTGGACCGTGTCCAACGTGCCGGTCAACCCGCCCACTTTCGACACTCCGGACTGGGCCGTGGTGGGCTCGTTGCCGGCCAGCGAGCCGGGATCGGCCGCCTTTGTCGCGGACCTGGCCATCGGCGATTGCGTGAGCGACATCGAGGCGGGCGTGCTTCGCCTCGACAGCCCCGTGATCACCCTCCCGGCCTCTCCCCCGACCGCCGCGATCGCGTTCGATCACTACGTCGCTACCGAGCTCACCTGGGACGGCGGCAACGTCAAGGTCAGCGTCAACGGGGGCGGCTTCACGCTCGTACCCAGCTCGGCGTACACCTTCAACGCCTACAACAGCTCGCTGGAGACCGCCGCCAACGGCAACGACAACCCGATGGCGGGTCAAGCGGCTTTCACCGGTACGGACGGGGGCTCCCCGGTCGGCAGCTGGGGGCAGTCCCAGATCGACCTGACCGGCATCGCCGCCGCCAGCGACGACATCGAGATCCGCTTCGAGATGGGTCTCGACGGCTGCAACGGCATCGACGGCTGGTACGTCGACGAGGTGCGCGTGCATACGTGTAGCGCTCCTCCGTGTGTCCCCCCCGGTCAGGGCCAGCCCTGCGACGCCAACACGATCTGCTGCTCGGGCGTAGGCAACTGCACCGGCGGCAAGCCGTCGAGCCGAGTCTGCCAGTAGGCTCACCGACGACGGACATGGGGAGGACGGGGCTTTCGAGCCCCCACCTCTCGGACAGGGCGGGGACGGCGCGAGCCGACCCCGCCCTTTCTCTTGGAACGCCTCTCGCATCCCGTAGAATCCCGCCCGGGTTGTCGGTTCCATCCATGCGTGCCGCCTCCAGCTCCGAAAGATAGGTGGCCAGGTCAATCAGACCGCCGTTGAAGCCGGCGACGGCGTTCCCGACCCTCGGTACCACGATCCCCGGGGTGCTGATCGCCCAGATCGAGGAGGCGGCGCGGTCACCGTGACCTTCGACGCGCTGCCTGGGGAAACCTTCGCGCCTGGGTATCGGTCGGGTGGCATCCTCGCGAAGATTGAGGCGGCTACGAGACGAATCGACGCCGCGGGGCGAACGCCACCGCCCGCAGGCGTGTTGTATAAGGTATGAGAAGCTCATGGACCGGAAGCGAAACCTGGACCGGAGGCGGAACCCTGGATTCGGGACGTAGCGAAGAGAGGCTCGCATTGGCGGTGCGACAGCGCGAGGACGGGGCCTTCGAGCGCCTGATCGGGGCCTTCGAGAAGCCGCTCTTCAACTACGCTCACAGGCTTCTCCAGGACGTCCCGGACGCGCAGGAGGTCGTCCAGGACACCTTCCTGCGTGCCTACCGAGCCCTGACGCAGCAGTACAGCGACGACCGCTGCCGCGATCTCGCGCTGCGCCCCTGGCTCTACCGGATCGCCCGCAATCTTTCCCACAACAAACGGCGCGGCAAGCGCCACTCAGTGGAAGAGCCTCTCGAGGTCTTCGAGAGCGAGACGCCGCGCCCATCGGCGGAGGACGTCGCGATCATCTGTCGCATCGAGCAGAAGCAGGAGCTCGAGCGCCTGAGCCGGGCGATCGCCCGGCTGCCTCGGGAGAGCCGGGACCTCGTGTTCCTGCGCTTCATCGAAGAGATGTCCTACGCGGAGATCTCGAAAACCACCGGTTTCGGCGAAGCCTCATTGCGCGGAAAGGTGTTCCGCTCGCTGAGGCTTCTGCGCCAGACGCTGGCCGAAGAGGAGACGACCCATGCGGTGTAGAAGCGTGTTGATCCGACTGGACCCGTTGCGCACGGGCGAGCTCGATCCGCGGGAACGCAAAGTCATCGAGGACCACCTCGGTGAATGCCGATCCTGCCGGGACTCGCTCGGGGAGATCACCGGCTTCGCCGAGACGGCGCCGTCGCTCATGGGCGAGTGCCCGATGTCGTTCAGCGAAGCCCTCATCCGCGAGCTCGTGGACGGCTACGACAAAGTCTCCGTCGGAGGTGTCGACCTCTGGGTCGTGTTCTCCTCCGAGGGCATCACGACGATCGCGATGGGCGCCAAGTCGCCGGAGGAGCTCACCCTCGAGTACGAGAAGCGGTTCCGGCGCGACCTGCGCCGCACGCGGCTTCCTGAGCCCTTCGCGGCGGAGATCGCCGAAGCCCTGCAAGGCGCCAGCGGCGCGCGGCCCGACGTCGACCTGTCGCGGATGCCGGAGTTCGAGCGCCGGGTCCTCGAGACGTTGCTCACGATTCCAAAGGGCGAGGTGCGCAGCTACGCCTGGGTCGCCCGCGAGTCGGGCAAACCCGCGGCGACGCGCGCGGTGGGCAATACCTGTGCCCGCAACCCTGTTCCCTTCGTCGTCCCGTGTCACCGCGTCGTGCCGTCGACCGGAGGGGTCGGCGCCTACGCCCACGGCAGCGCGATGAAGCGGCGGCTGCTCACCCGGGAGGGGGTCGACGTTGCCCAGATCGATCGGCTGAATAAAAAGCACGCCCGCTACGTGGTCTCGCCGTCGGGAAACGAGTACTGCTTCCCCACCTGCCGCGGGGTGCGTCACATCGCGCCCGAGAACCTCGTTCTGGTCCGCGACGAACGGGAAGCCGAGGCCAAAGGGCTCGTACCTTGCAACTGGTGCCGCCCCCTGGCGCGGGCCGCCTGAGAATCGCCATGGAGCCGGCAGTCACCGCCCCGTGCAACGGGCAAGCCTCGCCCGACCTCTATGCCATCACCGTCCCGGCGGACGTCTTCACGGGAGATTTCTACTTCTTCTCCGCTCGCCGAGACGGCGACTGGTTCGCCATCGGCGACGTGACCGGCCACGGCCTCGACTCGGCGGTCTACATGGCGATGATCCAGGAGCTTATCGAAGAGCGGTTGGGAGACGGCGGCCGCCATCGGCCGTCGGAGGTCGTCGCCTCGGTCCACGAAGCGCTGCTTCCCGAGCTGCCGCTCGACCGCTTCGTATCCCTCGTTCTCGGACACCTGTCGCCCGATGGGCGGTTGCGGCTCACCAACGCCGGCCACTGTCCGCCGCAGCTGCTCCGGCGCGACGGCAGCGTCGTCGCGGTGCCGGCGCAGGGGGCGGTCCTGAGCGTCATCTCGCCGCCCGGGTGGAGCGAGTTCACTTGCCGCTCTCACATCCACTTCGCTCATTCCGCTCCTGCACCCGGGTCGACCCGGTGGTCTCCCTACGGCGATGGGGGTTGCTGATCTATGCCGGCGCGCTACGGCGCGCTTCCTGCTCCTGGGCATCGACGACGCAGATCGCCGCCATGTTGACGATGTCGGTCACCTCGACGGCCCGCTGCAGGACGTGCACGGGTTTCTCCATCCCCATGAGTATCGGCCCCACCGCCTCGACGTCGGCGAGGCGCCACAGGAGCTTGTAGGCGATGTTGGCCGATTGCAGCTCCGGGAAGATCAGGACGTTCGCCGGCTGCCGGAGCTCGCTCCAGGGATAGGACTCGTCGAGGATCGCCTGGACGACTGCGGTGTCGGCCTGCATCTCGCCGTCGACCTGAAGATCCGCCTCGCGTTCGCGGACCAGCTGGGTCGCCCGGCGGACCTTGCGGGCCGAAGGATGGTCGTTGGAGCCGAAGTTCGAAAAAGAGAGCATCGCCACCCTGGGCTCGACGTCGAAACGCCGCGCCAGCTCCGCCGTCAGGACGGCGATCTCGGCCAGCTCCTCGGCGCTGGGATCGATGTTGACCGTGGTGTCGGAGAGGAACAAGAGGCGGTCCTCGAAGAGGAGGAGGTAGGCGCCGGAGACCCGCCGGACGCCCTTTCGCACCCCAACGATCCGCAGCGCCGGCCGGATGGTCTCCGCGTAATGATGGGTGACGCCCGAGAGCAGCGCGTCGGCGTCGCCGAGCTCGACCATCATCGCACCGAAGTCGTTGCGCCGCGTACGCATCTGGCGGTGGGCGTCCTCTCGGGTCATGCCGTCGCGGCGGCGACGCTCGTAGAGCGTCTCGACGTAGCGGTCGAAGCCCGCCGCGCTCTCATGGTGGACGAGGGTCACGTCGTCCTCGGAAAGCTCGAGCTCGGCGAGCTGGCCACGGACCTTGTCGCGCCGCGCCAGGAGGATGGGATGGGCGATGCCCTCTTCGACCAGGATCTTGGCGGCGCGTAGGACCTTCTCGTGCTCGCCCTCGGGAAAGACGACGCGCTTCGGCGCGCTCCGGGCGCGGTCGTAAATGCCGTGCATCATGTGTAAGCGGCGCGAGATCAGCGTCAGGAGCCGGGTCTCGTAGGCCTCGAAGTCCGCGATCGCGACGCGGGCGACGCCCGAATCCATCGCCGCCTTGGCCACCGCCGGCACGACGCGCAACAGGACCCGGTGATCGAACGGCTTCGGAATGAGGTACTCGTCGCCGAAGCGGAGCGCGGCGAGGCCGTAGGCCTTCAAAACCGAATCCGGGACGTCCTCGTGCGCCAGGTCCGCCAGGGCGCGCACCGCGGCGAGCTTCATCTCTTCGTTGATGTCGGTGGCGCGTACGTCCAAAGCGGCGCGAAAGAGGAACGGGAAGCCGAGGACGTTGTTGACCTGGTTGGGAAAGTCGCTTCGCCCGGTCGCGACGATGGCGTCGCCGCGGGCCTGCTTGGCGAGGTCGTAGCCGATCTCGGGATCGGGGTTGGCCATGGCGAAGACGATGGGACGCGTGGCCATCTCGCGGAGCATCTCGGGTTTCAAAACCCCACCTCGCGAAAGCCCGATGAAGACGTCGGCGCCGCGCAGCGCCTCGGCCAAGGTACGATCGCCGGTCTCGGCAGCGAATTCCTCCTTGACGGCGTCCATGCGCTCGGGGCGGCCCTGGTAGATCACACCCAGGCTGTCGCAGACGACGACGTGCTCCTTGCGGGCGCCGAGCTCCAGGTAGAGGCGGATGCTAGCGATGGCGGCGGCGCCGGCGCCGGAGACGACGAACCGGACGTCCTCGATTCTCTTGCCGGCGAGATCCAGCGCGTTCAAGAGCGCCGCCGCCGAGATGATCGCCGTGCCGTGCTGGTCGTCGTGGAAGACGGGGATCCCCATCTCGCGCTTCAGGCGGGTTTCGACCTCGAAGCATTCCGGCGCCTTGATGTCCTCCAGGTTGATCCCCCCGAAGGACGGCTCGAGGAGCTTGACCGTGCGCACGAGCTCGTCGACGTCGGTCGTGTCGATCTCGAGGTCGAAGACGTCGATGTCGGCGAAGCGCTTGAATAAAACGGCCTTGCCTTCCATCACGGGCTTGGCGGCGAGCGGTCCGATCGCACCGAGCCCGAGGACGGCGGTACCGTTGGTGACGACCGCGACCAGGTTCGCGCGGGCAGTGTACTCGTAGGCCTTCAAAGGATCCTTGGCGATCTCACGGCACGGCTCGGCGACGCCGGGGGTGTAGGCCAGCGAGAGGTCGCGCTGGGTCGCGGTGGGCTTGGTGGGGACGACCTGGAGCTTCCCCTTGCGGCCCTGCGAGTGATACCGGAGAGCTTCTTTGCGGGCGGATGTCTCGTCCATGGGGGCTTCCTCTTCGGAGGTTCGGGGCCTGGAACCGGCAGGGATCCTACCCCACTTCTCTGCCGGTCGGCCGTCCTTGAGGTTTTCGCGGTGACAACCGTCCTCCTCAGGAGGCGAGCCTCGTACGCGGCGGCTCCCAAGCGGGACAGCCGGCGGCTCACCACGGTGACGCCCCGGCGACCCGGAGGTCGACGTCTACGCCACGGTGGTCGGCTACGACCGCCAGCTCGATGTCGCCGCAGGCTCGCTCGGTGGATGCCCCTGTCGATCTCGAAGGTGTCGACGTCGCCCTCGATCAACCGCCACGTCGGTTGTCCATGGGGCCAGTGCCAGGCGATCCGACTTGGCTGGCGCATACGGTGTACGCCCATCCCCTGGCAACGGTCGGCCGGGGCTGAGGCCGTCCTCCAGGGGGCCCGGGCGTCCGGGCTCGCGGTAGCCTTCTCTCCAAAAAGTCCACAGAATTTGCAAAATCTGTACCTTTTAGCGCAGGCTCAGCTGCATCATCAGTAGAAATCTCTATAATGCAGAGATTCTGATACTCAATGATGTTGGAATCTCTGAAATGGAGAGCTTTGTGCGACTGACCAAGGCCATCGACCGATTCCTGAGCGGCTACTTCTCAACATGTCAACGTAGCGAAAAGACGATCCGGGCGTACAGCATCGACCTGAGGCAGTTCCGGGAGCACGTGGGAGGCCGTAAGAGCCTCGCCAGGATCGGCCCGGAGGAGCTTGAGGGCTGGGCGGCGGAGCTCAAGGGGGCGGGCTACGCCTCGTCGTCGATCCGGCGGAAGTTCGCGGCGCTGAAGGTCTTCTTCGGCTACTGGGTCCGCCGGGGGGAGCTGGAGCAGTCGCCGACCTGGCGGATCCGGCTGGACCTGGCCCCGGAGAGGGTGCTGGTGAAGGTGCTGACGGTCGACGAGGTGCGTCGGATCCTGCGTCAGGCGAAGCAGGAGCTTGGGCGCTATCCGCGGCGGCTTTCGACGTCGATCGATGAGACGTTCCTTGCGCTGCGGAACCTCGCGATCGTCGAGCTTTTGTTTGCGACCGGGATTCGGGTGGGGGAGCTGGCATCGTTGGCGTTGGGCGACCTTCACCTGGAGGAGCGCGCGCTTACCGTCAACGGGAAGGGTTCGCGGCAACGGCTGGCGTTGTTGCCTGACAGCGAGTCTTATCGTGCGGTCGCTACGTATGCTGAGCACCGCCAGAATATTCCCGCTGACCATGCTGATCTCTTCGTCAACGCGTTTGGCGGGGCTCTGTCGACCCAAGGGGCCGCAAATGTCGTTTCTCGACTGGCCGTAAGGGCACAGATCGTTCAGCGAGTGACTCCACACATGTTCCGCCATACAGTGGCTACCCTTCTTCTACAAAGCGGTGCCGACATCCGGATAGTCCAAGAATTTTTGGGCCACGCAACCATCAGCACGACTCAGCGCTATACCCATATCACGAAATCTCACTTGGATCAAAAGCTCAGGCAACATCATCCCAACCTTCACTGCCTCAAGCGAACTCACGCCTGAGCCACAACCTCATCCATTAATCGGAAGCGCCGTCTAATATTCATGTAATCTCGTAATCTTCACGATCCAAGGCACACCTTTCACACGCGACCGACGATCACCCGAAGATCCTCACCAGCTCGAACACCTGGGATCACGCGGGCCCTCCGACTCGCCACCTGCGAGAGGTCACGGCACTCAGGCCCACGAAGCGGGCTTACTCACCTACGTGAACTCGACGATTCCTACAAGCAGGGCCTGGCTGAGTACTGCCATCACCATCGACTGATTCTTTGGCCGGCCTCGCGACGATCCCAGCAGTGTTCCACGGCCAGCCTCCGGATCTCGGGCGGGTAGCGCCAGCTCGCCCGACCGGGGTCTCCGTTCGGCGGCCTCGCGGGAAAGCCTTGCTCGATCCATGACTTTCTCCTTTCAAGAATAGCCTGGCCGATCTCAACCGACCGGCCAAGCCGGAGTAGAGCGAGGAGACACTGGCGTTCTTTTTCTTGCGAGCCTGACCGACCACAGGGGACCAACAAGAGGGAGCAGAGCGATAAAAGGTAAACAAGAACAGGCAGGGATAACTAGGAATTAT
>CBDUYN010000245.1:0-12185 GCA_965371445.1 uncultured bacterium
TGCGGCGAGATCTTTACGGCGACGCCACCGGCTGAGGCGGTGAAGAAGAAATACGTGCATCTCTCGTGTCTACAACCGCGGCCGGCATGGTGACCGTAGGCGGTGAGGTAGTGGGAGCTCGCGCCGAAAGACGGCGCTGGTGCTGTCTGTGGGCAAGTGTACACCATGTTCTCCAGACCTGCGGTGTGCACAACGCGGCCGGCGAGGTCGATCGCCAGCGTCCCCGACGTTGCTCGTCGCCGCGCTTGTCGTCACCCTGGCGGTCCCCGGCGTGCTCGTCGCCGCAGCGGGACAGGCCGTCCCAGGGCCTGGGAGGCTGGCGTCCAGGCCCTCTCCACGATGGTGTGATCCTGCCGTGTCGCCACACAACCGGCTCGACCTGAGCGCCCCTTGGACCGGCCTTCCAGGGTGTTGGACATGGTCGGCATGTCCGTCGGGGAAGCATGGGGATGTCTCTCGCCCGGGGGACGCTCTCGGCCCTTACTAGAATCGATCTTCTAGGAAGTGCTTCCCAGGGGTACCGCCGCATTCACGCCCGATGTCGCGCCTCATTCGCGCCCCTTACGCCTCAATCCCGCCCTACTGCCTGGAACCCCCATTCTAGGAAGTGGCGGGGCCGCAACCGATCACTCCGAACCTTGGCGTCGGTCTTGGGCGCCGCTTTGGCGTCGGCCTTCTTGCCCTTGGCTACACCGCCGTCGCCAACGTCGACTTGAGCCAGACCCAGGGCCTGGAATCCGTGAGGCATGGCGCTCCGTCCGACATCAGCACGAGCACCTCCGTGGCTGCGGCATGGCCGACTGGGAGATCGAGAACGCGAAGCTCTGGAACCCGAACCTCACCCGCGACGAGCGGACGCTGATCTCCTATGAAGTCGTGAACCTACAGGCAGAGAGCCCGATCATGCTGCACCACCTGTTCATCTCCTACAACCACGGCGACACCGCGTTCGTCGAGAAGCTGGAGAACCGCGCGGTCAGGACGAGGAGAGGAGATGTCCGAGGACGCCGTCCGGCGGCGGCGCAGGCTCCGGTGACGGCCCAGGGCCAGTTGGGGAGGGTTGGCGGGGGTGGTAGGCTGTTGCCGATGGTTGATCCTGGCTGCCACCATTTTCGCCACCATCGACCTGGTGGCAGACGCGTTTGTTTGCTATAATTTACGTCGACCAGGGGTTGAATCCCCGGGAAACGGCGCGGGAGGCGGAAGAAGGGGTCCCTACCCCCGCAAGTACTCCTCAAGCAGCTCGGCGACGAGCGACGACCTGCCGTTGGCGACGACGTCCTCGATCACCGAGACGCTGGTCGACTCGAGCCAGTCCATCACCTCCAGGTTCTGCTCGCGGACCAGAGCCACGAGGTCGTGGGCCGTATGCTCGGCGCCACGGGCGGCGCGAAAAAGAGCGTTGCCGACGCTCGCCGAGCGCCCCAGACGCAGCCACAGCTCGCCCGCTGTCGAAAGCTCCGCCGCCAGGCACCGATTGCGCTCGCAGCGCGGCGTCGGTCCGCTCGCCGGCCGAGGGATGAACGGCCGCAGGCCGAAGTCGTGCGCAAACGACGCGAACTCCCTCTCCGAGGGCTCTTCGCCGTGGAAGAGGGCGTCGAAGACCTCCTCGCCGCAGCTCTCGGCGAGCTGTCGTCGCAGAGCCGGCGCCAGCTCGACGACCTGCGCCTGCGCGCAGACGACCCCGGCGTCGGCGAGGGCCTCACAGCCCTCCTCCCACAGCTCGCTGCGGTCCGAGAGACCGCTGATCAGAGGCCAGACCGCCGAGGCACCGCTCGGCAGCCGGGCAAGGCGCTCGACGTCGCCGGTCAAGAGCGCGCCCAGAAGATCGTAGACCACCGTCGCTTCCTCGACCCCGGTCCTTTCGCCGGGAAGGAGCTCGACGAGGACCGGGACGCCCGCCGCAGCGAGCTCTCGCGCCAGCTCGTCACGCTGCGCCGCGAGCTCGCCCGCCACAGGGGGCAGGTAAAAAAGGTCGTCGACGTCGCTTCGCTCGAGCTCCGGGATCGCTTCGCCGAGCGCAGTGCGAAACCCGCTGACCCGCGCGTTGGCGAGATCCGTCCACGGAGCGGACGCCGAACGCCATTGACGCGGCGAAAAGGCGATCCAGAAGCGGGCCGGCTCGGGGAGCTGCCCGACAGGACGAGCCCGGCCTGCCGCCGCTCCTTCGGGAGGCGGCCCCGCCGGCGCTTGGCCTCCACCTACCATGGCCCCTCCTAGGTTCTCAGCCGGCCCGCGACGTCGAGCGCTCGATGGACATACTTCGCCAGGATGTCGACCTCGAGGTTGACCCGGTCGCCGCCGCCTAGGTCCGACAGGGTGGTGGCCTCCAGGGTGTGGGGGATCAAAGCGACCATGAAACGCTCCTCCTCGAGGCCGGCGACGGTCAAGCTGACGCCGTCGATCGCCACGGAGCCTTTCTCGACCACAAAGGCCTTCAGGGATTCCGGGAGCGCGAAGGTCACCTCCCGGTGCGCTTCCAGGTCACGGCGCTCGAGGACTTCCGTCGTCGAGTCGACGTGACCCTGGACCCAATGGCCGCCGAGCACCTCGCCGACGCGCATCGCCGGTTCCAGGTTGACCTTGGAGCCCCGCTGCAGCTCACCCAGGGTCGTGCGCCGCAGGGTCTCCGGCGAAAGCTCGACGGCGACGACGGCGTCGGCCAATTCGACGAGGGTGAGGCAGACGCCCGACACCGCGAGGCTGGCGCCGACAACGAGCTCGCCCAGGTTGGCGTCGTGACCGATCCGCAGGATCACGCCGCCGTGCTCGGAGCGCCGGGGCTCGTCGACGAGGCGGCCACATTGGCGTACAAGTCCGGTAAACATCGTTCTCGAAAACCCCTCAAAATGACGTCGCCGCCTCGGCGTTCGACGCGCATCCCGGCGAGCCGCGGCGCCGCCTGAAGCGTCGGGAAACCAGCTCCGCCGAGAGGGCCCGGAGCCTCGACGCCGCCGATCAGGAGCGGTGCCAGGTCCACCGCCACGGCGTCGTAAAGACCGCACTCGGCGAAGCTCGCGGCCACGCCCGCGCCCCCTTCGACGAGGACGCTCCGGACGCCCCGCCGCTCCAGGTGCCGCAGCACCGCGGCCGGTGTGACCCGGTCAAGCTCCACGACCGACGCTCCGCGCTCGGTCAGGGCGGCGCGGCGTTCAGCTCGCGGCGACGCGGTGTCGCTCGGTTCAGTGTATATCAGGACGTCGCCGGGCACGTCCAAGAGGCACGCCGTCGGCGGCAAGCGCAGGCGCCGGTCGAGCACGATCCGGACGTTGGGCCCGATGGCGTGGCCCGCTCGGCGGTCGAGCCGCGGATCGTCGGCCAAGGCGGTGCCGATGCCCACCAGGATCGCGTCGTGCTCCTCGCGGGCGTTGAGCCCCCAGCGCCGTCCTTCCGGCGAAGAGATCCACTGGCTGTCGCCCTTGACGGTGGCGGTTTTTCCGTCCAGGCTCATCGCCCATTTCAGCGTCACCGCCGGCCGGCCGAGGGTGCTCGCGACGAGGAAGCGCCAGTTCAAGGCCACCGCCTCCTTGAGGAGCCGGCCTTCGTCGACCTCGACGCCGGCGGCGCGAAGGCGGGCGAAGCCACCACCCTCAACGCCCGGGTTCGGGTCGCGGTGGCAGGCCACCACCCGGCGGATGCCGGCGGCAAGGACCGCCTCGGAGCAGGGCGGGGTCCGTCCGTGGTGGTTGCAGGGCTCCAGCGTCACGTAAAGCGTCGCACCGCGGGCTCTCCCGCCGGCTTTCGCCAGGGCCTCGGCCTCGGCGTGAGGGCCGCCCAGGCGGCGGTGGTACCCCTCGCCGACCACCTGGCCGTCGGCGACGACGAGGGCGCCCACCCTCGGGTTGGGCGACGTACGGTAGCGCCCGCGTCCTGCCAGGGCGAGAGCGCGGCGCAGGAAATGCTCGTGCTCTTCCATCTACGCGGCCCATCTACGCAAAAAGCGCTTCGGCAAATTCCCGGGGCCGAAAGTCCACCATGTCGTCGACTCCCTCGCCAACGCCCAGGTAGAGGATCGGCAGCTTCAGGTCACGGGCCATCGCGACCGCCATGCCGCCTTTGGCGGTGCCGTCGAGCTTGGTCAGGAACACACCGTCGACCGCCGCCACGCCGAGGAACTCCCGCGCCTGGTTGACGGCGTTTTGTCCTGTCGTGGCGTCGAGGACGAGGATCGTCCGCGACTTGAAGCCGGCTGCCTCGCGGTCGACGATTCGCCGGATCTTGGCCAGCTCCGCCATCAGATGACTCTTGTTGTGCAAGCGTCCGGCGGTGTCGATCAGGACCTGGTCGACCTTGCGGGCCCGGGCCGCCCGGAGGGCGTCAAAGATCACCGCCCCGGGGTCGCCGCCGGCTTTTTGCGCCACGACCTCGACGCCGAGCCTCTCTCCCCAGAGGGAGATCTGCTCGATGGCGGCGGCGCGAAACGTGTCGCCGGCGGCGATCAGGACTCGCTCTCCCCTCTCCTTCATGGCCCGCGCCAGCTTGGCGATCGAGGTCGTCTTGCCGGCGCCGTTGACCCCGACGACGAGGGTGACCGCAGGACCCTTGGGAAGCGGCTCGGCGCGGGGGGCCTCGGCGAGGAGCTCGGTCACTTCCTCGGCCAAGAGCCGGTGGAGGCGAGCCGGGTCCTTGAGGTCGTCCGGCTTCGCGTGGGCGCGAACCCTCTCGACGATGGCGAGCGACGTCTCGACGCCGAGGTCGCTCATGATGAGACTCTCCTCCAGGTACTCCAGGGTGGTCTCGTCCAGCACGCCGCGGCCTTCGAGCGCGGCGTCGACACGCTCGATGATCTCGGTATGGGTCGTCAAGAGGCCACGCTTCAGCTTCTTCCAGAAGCCGCGCCTCTCAACCGGTTCGGCCAGACGTGCCTCGGGGGAGAGCTCGAGACGCTCGTCCGAGGGTTTCTCGCTGGGATTCATCACCACCGGGCTCAACTCTCGCCGAAGATCTCGCGGGACATCTCGCTCCGAGCGGCTTTGAGCGTCTCCCGCGCCCTGGCCACCATCCCTGGCCGACGCTGCACGAGGACCAGGGAGTAGCCGTCGGGAAGCGACGTGGCGTAGAGGTGGATCGAATCTTTTTCGATGTGCAGCAACTCGAGCTCGCCGTAGTCGCTCGTCGCCAGCATCTCGCTGAGCTGACGCTGGTAGATACCGACGTAGGCTCCCAGGATCCGCATGTCGTAGGGTGTGAACTCGGAGCAGGCCAGGTCGACGGTTTCGCCGATCTCGTCGACGAAAAGAACGGCCAGAGCGCCGTCGTTTTTGGCGAGAAGGTTCGCGAGGATGTACTGAAACGGCATCGGGTCCTCAACCAGGCCAGGACGTTCGTTCAGATCGACCGCCTACCCTGCCACCGCTTCGACCGCGGTGGGCACCTTGATCTTCGAGGTGGCGAAGTCGGCCTCCTCCTTGTCGACCTTGATGTGCCCGGCCTCGTAAGCGAGCAGGAAGGCGGTGACGATTTTCGCGTCAAACTTCTTTCCCGTCAACTTCTTGATGGTCTGGAGCGCGTAGTCAGTGGAGTAGGCGTTCTGGTAGGGACGCGTCGTGGTGATGGCGTCGAAGGTGTCGGCGACACCGATGATCCGGGCCATGAGCGGGATCTGCTCGCCCTTGAGCTTGTCGGGATAGCCGCTGCCGTTCCACGCCTCGTGGTGCCAGCGGATCCCCGGGATCATCTCGCGCAGCGCCGCGATGGGCTCGACGATCTCCGCCCCGATGGCCGGGTGGAGCTTCATCTGCTCGAACTCCTCGGGGGTCAGGACGCCGACTTTTTTCAAGATCCGGTCTTCGACACCGATCTTGCCCACGTCGTGGAGGACGGCCGAGATCCACACCCTCTCCTGCATGTCTTTCGGCAGGCCGAGGTAGCGGGCGATCGAACGGCTGTAGGCCGCGACCCGTTCCGAGTGGCCGCGGGTGTAGGGGTCCTTGGCGTCGATGGTGGCGGCGAAGGCCCGGATCGTCGAGATGAAAAGCGCCCGGTTCGCCTCGGCGGCCTTGCGCAGCTGCTCGATGTAGTTCTCGACGTACTCGCTCATCCGGTTGAAGTCGTCGGCCAGGTCGGCGACTTCCATGCCGAGGCCCTTGGTCGAGACGCGGCGCTCGAAGTTCCCGGCCGCGATCTCGTGGCTCGCCTGGACCATGCGCTGGATCGGACGGCTCAGGGAGCGGGCCGCGATCAGGGCGAAGACCATCGCCAGGATGACCAGCACCACCGAGGAGATGACCGCGTTGACCACCATCCGCCGGACCTCGTCGAAGGCGAACTTGATCGGCTTGTGAGCGACGACGCCCCAGCCCGTCTCCTGGACCTGTACGACACGGGCCAGGGTTGGCACGAGCTCCTTGCCGACCGGCAGGTCGAACTCCTGCGAAGCGCTGAAGGGCATCTGCGCAAAAGTCGCCACGAGGTCCGAAGCGAGGAGCGCCTGCTCTTTTTGCGGGCTGCTCCCCGGAGACCACAGGAGGTGGCCGGCGCCGTCGATCAGAAAGAGCTCCTCGCGGCTCTGATCCTCCTCGGAGCCCGCCAGGAGCTCGGTCTTGAGCCGTAGAGGGACCAGAGTCTCGAGGATGAGGGTCTCCTCCTCGCCGGCACGTACCGACTGGGCGACGATCACCGCGGTTTCCTGCTCGGAGAGCGAAACGAAGCGGTAGACCGGGTCGCCGGTGTCGCGGGTCGTGGCAAGGCCCTCGTTGACCTTCGCCGCCACGGCCTCGATCTGGGGCATCTTGTTGACCACGGTGATGCCCCGCAGGTTCTGGTCGACGACGAAGAGCGCATACAGCTCCGGATGGTCGTCGGCGAAGTTTCGGAAGTAGGACTCCGCGCGTTCCGTGTTGAAACGCTCGACGAGGACCCCGTCGCTCTCCATCGCTACGAATCCCATGCCGAGCTGGCGCAGCTGCTTCTTGGCAAAGGAGATGTCTTGGCTCAGGCGGTCGGCAAAAGCCTGGGCACGATGATGGAGCAGCTCCGTCTCCTTGGTCTTCAGGAGCTCGCGGCTCTCGCCGATCATCCGGACGCTCGAGACGAGCAGCGGGATGATGCCCGAGAAAAGGAGCACCAGGAAGATCAGGTGCCGTAGCTTCAGCCGGCGAGGCCGGGACGGCGCGGCGGTCGCGGCCGAAGGCTTGCCAGGACCTTTCCTCTTCCTCTTCATCGGGGGACGTTTTCTTTTGGGCGGGGGAGCGCTCACTTCTTCCTCCTCGCAGCCTGACGGCTGCCCGCGGCATTATCTCACACCTTGGCCGAAGGCGCGAAGGGAGCGGCGAGGAAGGCTCGAAGCTCGCGCATCACCTCGTCGCGCCCGAGGGTGCGGACCGTCTCGTGCTGCCCGAAGACACGACCGTTGCGCGAAGCCGGCAGGACCCAGACAAGACCGCCCTCGGTCGCTTTCTTGTCGCGCGCCATGAACTCGTAAAGCGCCTCGGGGGAAAGCTCGGGCAACGCCGGTAGCTCGAAACGCCCCAGAAGGCCGCGTAGACGAACGCCCAGCTCCGGCGCGGCGAGCGAGCGCCGCTCCGCCAGCCGCACGGCGAAAAGCATCCCGTAGGCCACCGCCTCGCCGTGGCGCAGCCCCTCGTAGGCCAGGACGCCCTCGACGGCATGGCCCAGGGTGTGTCCGAAGTTGAGCACCCGCCGGAGGCCGCCTTCCCGCTCGTCGCGCTCGACGACGTCGGCCTTGGCGGCGGCCGCCGCGGCGATCACCGGAGTAAGGACCCGGGCGTCGCCGGAGAGCAAAGCGTCGAGCTGCGCCTCGACGCGCTCCAAAAGCGGCGGGTCGAGAAGCGCCGCCATCTTGACCACCTCGACCAGCCCCGAGCGCAGCTCTTCCGGCGGCAGCGTGGCGAGAAGCGACGTGTCGGAGAGCACCCAGGCCGGATGGTGAAAGAGCCCAACCGTGTTCTTGCCGCCTTTCAAGTCGACCCCGGTCTTGCCGCCCACCGCCGCGTCGACCTGCGCCAGGAGCGTCGTCGGGATCTGCGTGTACTCGATGCCGCGCAGAAAGCAGCCGGCGACGAATCCGCCGACGTCGCCCACCGTGCCGCCGCCGAAGCTCACCAGCCGGCTGTCTCGTTTGCCGCCCGCCGCGAGCATGGCTCCCCAGAGGCGATGGGCCACCTCCACGGTCTTGGCGGCCTCGCCGTCCTCGACCTGGAGCTTGACCGAGCGCGCCGCCGAGCGCCGGACCGCGTCGAGAGCCGAGCCGTGAAGCTCGTCGAGGCGCGGGGTCGTCACCACGAAAAGGGTCCGGCCCGCGAGCCAGTCGCCGAGCTCCTGCGCAGCGCCGGCGAGCAGACCCTCGCCGATCAGGATCTCGGTCCGCCCGAGCGCGTGATCCAGCCTGTGGCGATGGAGCTCTCCCATCACTCCTCGTCCTTGCCGAGCGTCGCGACGCCAAGCTCGCGGAGTTGGTCCGCGGCCACCGGCGAAGGCGCTTCGGTCATCAGGCACGCCGCCGAGGTCGTCTTCGGGAAGAGGATCACGTCGCGGATCGACGATGCCCCCGCCATCAGCATCACCATACGGTCGAGGCCCAGGGCGATACCGCCGTGCGGCGGGGCGCCGTAGCGCAACGCTTCGAGCAGGAAGCCGAATCGCGACTCGGCCTCCGCGGCGCCGATTCCCAGGAGCCCGAAGACTTTCTCCTGCACGTCGCGGCGGTGGATACGAATCGATCCTCCGCCGAGCTCGACGCCGTCCATCACCACGTCGTAGGCGCGCGAGCGAACGCGCTCCGGATCGCTCTCGAGCAGCTCCTGGTCCCGCGGATCGGGGCTCGTGAAGGGGTGGTGGAGCGCCATGAAGCGCTCGCTGTCGGCGTCCCATTCGACAAGTGGGAACTCGGTGATCCAGACGAAGGCGTGCCGTCGTTCGGGAATCAGGTCGTAGGTCCGGGCAAGCTCCGAGCGCAACGCCCCGAGGGCCTTCGAGACGACCCCGGAGTCGCCGGCGGCAAGGAGCGCCAGCGAGCCTTCTTCCAAGCCGAGGGCCTCGGCCGCCGCGGTCATCTCGCCGTCGGTCAGGGTCTTTTTTACCTGGAACTGCAGCTTGCCGTCACGCCGACGCAAGGTGAGCACGCCGGCCGCGCCATGTTGCCGGGCGAGCTCGACCCAACCGTCGACCTGTTTTCGGCTCGCCGCCGCGGCGCCAGGTACCGCGAAGCCGCGGATCACGCCACCGCCGGCCACCGCGGCCTGAAAGCCGCGAAAGCCGCTCTCGCCGAGGACGTTGCTCAGGTCGGCAATCTCCAGGCCGAAGCGCAGGTCCGGACGATCCTTGCCGTAACGCGCCACGGCGTCGGCGTAGGTCATGCGTGGGAACGGCGTCTCCGGCTCGATGCCGGCGAGCGGAAACACGCACTCGAAGAGGCCTTCGATCAGCTCGTAGACGTCCTCCTCGTCGACGAAGGACATCTCGAGGTCGATCTGCGTGAACTCGGGCTGGCGGTCGGCCCGCAGGTCCTCGTCGCGGAAGCAGCGCGCGATCTGGACGTAGCGCTCGAAGCCCGCCACCTGGCACAGCTGCTTGAAGATCTGCGGCGACTGCGGCAGGGCGTAGAACGATCCACGCTGGACGCGGCTCGGCACCAGGTAGTCGCGCGCTCCCTCGGGCGTCGAGCGCGTCAGGATCGGTGTCTCGAGGTCGAGGAATCCCCGCTCGTGAAAGAACTCCCGCGACTTGAAGGTCACCAGGTCGCGGAGCAGGAAGTTCTTCTGGAGCTCGGGCCGGCGCAGGTCGAGGTAGCGGTACTTGAGCCGTGTTTCTTCCGACGCTTCGCCGTGGTGGTCGAGGACGAAGGGAGGAACCGCCGAAGGCGCGAGGACCTCGGCGCGCTCGACGCGCACCTCGACCTCGCCCGTCGGCAGCCGCGGGTTGGGCTTCTCGCGCGCCACGACCTCTCCCTCGACCTCGACGACCCACTCGGCTCGTACGCTGTCGAGGACGGCCTTGGCCTCGGGCGCCTCGTCGGGGTAGACGACCACCTGGGCGAGGCCGCTGCGGTCGCGTAGGTCGAGGAACACGAGGCCGCCCATGTCGCGGCGGCGGTGGACCCAGGCGCGCAGCAGCACGCGCTCGCCAGCGTCGGCGGCCCTCAAGGTCCCTGCTGGACGTCGTTTCATAGCCATATCTTCAGCACCCTGGCCCCAGCACCCGGCGGTACTCGTCCTTGATGGCGACGTAGCGGTCGCGGGTGTCTAGGATGTCTTGTTTCTCTTCTTCGGTGAGCGGACGCGCGACGCGGGCCGTGGAGCACCGCGGCGTGGCCGACGACCACGCCGGCGCCGATCGAGAGCGGATGCGTCTCGTGGGAGACGTGGAGGACGGTGCCGTCCTGGACGTTCGTCCCCGCGCCGATCCGGATCCAATTCACGTCGCCCCGAGCGACGGTGTGGAACCAGAACGAGACGTCGTCGCCGAGCTCGACGTCACCGGTCACGACGGCCGACGGCGCCAGGAAGACGCGCTCGCCGAGGCGGGGTCGGGTGTCCTTGTAGGGGTGGCTCGGCATGCGGCTCTCCTCGTCCGGCCGTTTCCGGACCGGAGGCGGATAGTAGCACGGCTTCCGGCGGGAGCGCAGGCGTCTCGCCTGCTCCTGATGCCGAAGAGTCGGCACTCGCGACATCCTGTGGTACTATATGAAACATGCTTGAACCTCACGCCGTAGGACGTACCCATGAACGTAGGATTTGACTCCAAAGCCTTCGAGCAACGCTTGGAGGGCCATCGGGCCATCGCCAGCTTCTTCCAAACCTCCACCCTGCCGAAGGCCGTCGACAGGATCGAGGAGGAGCTTGGCGAATTCGTGAGACCCGGGGAGAGCATGCCCGACGTGGCGTTCCTCCTCGAGCTCCTGCGCCGCAAGGACGAGCACGACTTCAACCAGCTCAGGGAGGCCCATCAGGAGATCTTCCACCGCCAGCACGACCTCTCCAAGGCCTGCGACAAGCGGGACAAGTGGGGAGCCAAGCTGCGCGGAAGCCTACTGGACCTGCAGAAGCTCATCGAGATCAATTACGGCACGGAAGGGCTCCTCCAAATCCTCATGAAGGCCCGGATGGCGCGCCGATGGAGCACCCTCAAGGAGCAGGGAAAGCTGGCCGCCAAACGCCTCTGCAAGGGTGCCCTCCCGCCACTCCGTGATCCGGGCCGCGCCGTCCAGGTGGACCCCAAGACGGTCGGCGAGAACCTGGCCGCGGAGGTCCGAGAGCTCGACACCCTCTACACCGCCGCCGGGCACGCGCAGAAGGATCTCGAGACAGGCCAGATGTTCCGCAACAAGGCCTTGAAGGGCTACGACCGGACCTACCTGGGGCTCCACGCCTTCCTCGGAAGCTTCCTACGCCTCGCGGGCATGCCCAAGGCCGTCAAGCTCGTCGGAGCGTCGCTGCGAAAGCTCCAGAGGAGCTTCAAGAGCCCCGTGGAGGACCGCAAAGAGACGACCCCGACCGAGCTCGCGGCGGAGAAGCCCGCGCCAGAAGCGGCCCTGACGCCTGCGGACGATTGACGTCAGTGACAACGATCGTCCACAGCACGTGCGGACGATTGACGTCACTGACGACAATCGATCGCAGCACGTGCGGACGATTCTCGTCACTGACGACAATCGATCGCAGCGCGTGCGGACGATTCTTGTCACTGACAACAATCGATCGCAGCACGTGCGGACGATTCTTGTCACTGACAACAATCGATCGCAGGCGTTCGGGACGCCTTTGGGCGAGGTCTCATTCGAGGTTTGACTTACCTTGACGAGGACTGCGTCGGGCTAAACCAGGGCTTACCAGGTCGGCGCGGCAGTCTTTGTCAGGCGGTTGGTCGGGGTCCCCTGCGAGGAGCCGTCGAGCGGCGTCCTCGGTCTTTGCCTCTCTTGCCTTCCTTGCCTCCTGCCCCCCGTAGGTCGTGGTCCGTCGGTGGATGTCGACTCGCAAGGACTGGTGGCTGAGAGTCGCCCGCCTCGCCGAGGAGTTGCACGCCTGACAAGAGGTGCCAGCGACTGCCAGGTCATGATCGCCGGACTCGTATCGCTCGGGAGCTGATTTCGAGCCTCAAAATCCGGACCGGCGTCGCCGCGAAGCACCTGCTTGAGGACGCCTACGACATCCGGACGGTACAGAAGCCCAGCCCGCCGAGAGCTTTGCCTCCGAGCCTGGAATGAAGTACCCTTGGTAGGCGATGAG
>CBDUYN010000246.1:0-12090 GCA_965371445.1 uncultured bacterium
GGGGCCGGGGCCGGCGGCGGCGGGACGGGCTCGGGCTCTGGGGCCGGGGCCGGCGGCGGCAGGACGGGCTCGGGCTCTGGGGCCGGGGCCGGCGGCGCGGCAGGCTCAGGAGCAGGCGCGGCGACGGGCTCTGGCTGCGGCGTCGGCGGCGCGGCGGGCTCAGGAGCAGACGCGGCAGCGGGTTCAGGCTCCGGAATGGGCGCGGGCGGCGCGGGCTCAGGAGCTGGCGGCGCGGGCTCAGGAGCAGGCGGCGCGGGCTCAGGAGCTGGCGGCGCGGGCTCAGGAGCTGGCGGCGCGGGCTCAGGGGCTGGCGGCGCGGGCTCAGGGGCCGGGGGCTCCGCCTCGGCCGGAGGAGCCGGCGGAGGCGGAGCCTGCCTGGCCACGGCAGCCTCGGCTGACTCTTCCAGGCCCGCCGGCTGCGGGGCCGGGAAAATCGGCTCACCGAAGCGTGTCACCAGCCTCCCGGATTCACTCTCGACGTACTTGGCCTTCGCGATCCTGGCAGATCCGGCACAGCCGTAGATCGTGGCGATCCCCACGGCCAGCAGCACGAAGAACACGACTTGGATTCTCAATCTCATCGCTCAGGCTCCTTTTGTCGATCGATCCTTCCCCGGATCTTAGGTCACCCGGGCCGGAGAGCCAAGCCTTAGGTCCGAAAGGCCGTTTTCCAGGGCCAACTCGTCGACCGTCTTCCCCGGAGTCGTGGTGACCGCCATCTCGAGGGCCTTGACCGGGGCGTTCCATTTCCTCGCGCAAGTCGATCCTATCAGCTCCTGCGGCGCTGACGAGGCGATCCGGGCCTCCGTCCTGCCAGCGCAAACACGACGACGGCGACGCTCGAAGCGAGAAGCGCGGTGAGCTCGGGCGTCCAGATGCCGAAGCCGCTGCCGGAGAGACGCATCACGAGGAGCGCCACGGTCCCCACGAGAATCGCCACCATGGCCTCTCGCGTGCCAAGCCGCAGCCTCCCCCCGGAGGCGTCCTCGGGACGAGGCCAATGGATCCCACCCAGGATCGGCACGAAGAGGCTCACCCCCAGAAGCGAGTAGAAGACGCGCAGCGAGCCGATCACCGACGGCAGGAGGACGGCGAGGACGACCGCCAGGAGCCCTCCGGCGAGCGCCGCGAGCCGCGCCACCCGGAGCAGCCTCTCCTCGCTGGCCCCGGGGTGGAGGAAGCGTGCGTAGAGGTCTTTCGAGAGCGACGTGGAGAGCATGAAGAGGATCGCGTCGGCGGAGCTGATCTCGGCCGAGAGCACCGCCGCCAGCCCCAGGGTGCCGGCGTGGAGCGGCAAATGGTGGGCCAGAAGCGTCGGCAGGGCCAGGTCCGGGTGGTCGATCTGCAACCCTTCGGCTCCGGTGAGCGCCCGCGCCGCAATCCCCAGAAGAGGCGGCACGGCGGCGAAGACGAGAAGCGCCAGGGCCGAGAGGCCGACGCCGCGCCGTACGGTCGCTTCGTCGCGGGCGCCGAAGGCCTTCTGGATCAGCCCCGGCGAGAGGATGAAGGCCGGCACGAGGAGCGGGATGTAGGGCCACCCGGAGGCTCCGCTGTGCCAGAGGTGCCAGTATTCGGTGGTGGGGCTCGTCGCCGCCAGGGCCTCGGTGCCGCCGGCGGCGGCGACGGCCATGGGCAGCGCCACGGCGAAGCCGGCGACGAGCACCACCAATTGGACCAGGTTCACCCAGGCCGAGGTCACGAGCCCTCCGGCCATGAAATAGGCGGTCACCACGAGACCGGCGATCAGCGCGCCCCAGAGTCGCGGGATGCCGGCCACCGCTTCGAGGATCGACGCCATGGCGATGAGCTGCGCCGCGAGAAGCGCCAGCGTGCCGAGCCAGAGAAGCGCCGCCACGGTGCCGCGCACCGTCGCCGAGTAGCGCCACTCCAGGAAGTCGCCGACGGTATGCAGGTCCTCTCGTTTGGCGATGCGCCACATGCGGGGACCGACCCAGAAGGCGAGCAGGAGGGTCCCGATCCCCGCCGAGCCCACCCACCACCAGGCGGCGATGCCGTCGCGGAAACCGAGCCCCGCGGCGCCCACGGTGGAGCCGGCACCGATGTTGGCGGCGAGGAAGGTGGAGAAAATCAGCCCCGGGCCGAGGCGTCGTCCGGCCACGAAGAATCCGCTTGCGGTTTTGACCCGCCGACCGATCCAAAGCCCCAACGCCACCATCAGGACGGCGTAGGCAAGCAAGAGGGCAAGCTGAAGGTTCACGGACGAGCCTCGAGGTCCCGCACCGCCGGCAGCCCCGGCAAACCTTCTGCCAGCCGCACCGCCCGCAAAATCGACTCCGCGACCGCGTCGGCTGCCAGGGCGCCCACCGTCATCAGGTTCACCTCGCCAACGTAGCGCCCCGTCGCGAGGACGAAGATCGTGTCGCCGTCGTAGGGCGTGTGGGCCGGATAGACGGTCCGCGCCAGCCCGTCGTGCGCCATGCGGGCCACCTTGGTGGCTTCGGCCTGGGTGAGCCGGGCGTTGGTGGCGACGACGCCGATCGCCGTCGCCTCCCCGGAGCGCGGTGCCGGAAGCTCCGCGGCGTGCAGCAGGCGCCGGGCGTCGGCGAGGGACTTGCCGTCGTCGGTCCGCACTCCGGCGACGACCGAGCCGTCGGACGGATCGACGACGTCGCCGAAGACGTTGACGGCCACCAGGGCGGCGACGACCAGGCCGTCGTCGCGTTTGAAAGCAGCCGTCCCCACGCCACCCTTCATGGCCCGTTCCATGCCTCGGAGCTTCCCCACCGTGGCGCCGGCCCCGGCCCCGACGCTGCCTTCGGCCACCGGACCGGCGTTGGCGGCGCGGGCCGCCTTGTAGCCGTCCTCGGCGCCGGGCCGTGGCGTCGAGCTTTCCCCGAGGCCGAGGTCAAAAAGGATCGCCGCCGGCACGATCGGCACCGGGCCGCCTCGGATCGGGTAGCCGACGCCACGCTCGGCGAGGTAGCGCATCACACCCGTTGCCGTGTCGAGGCCGAAGGCGCTGCCGCCGGAAAGGACCACGGCATGCACTTCCTGGACCGTGTTGACCGGATCGAGCAGCGCCAGCTCCCGCGTCCCCGGGGCGCCGCCACGCACGTCGACGGCGCCGACTGCGCCGTCTTCGACGAGGACGACGGTGCAGCCCGTGGGCCGCTCGTCGAGCGTATGGTGGCCGACCTTGACGCCCTCGACGGCCGTCAAGCCGCTTCTTGGCGCCGCCGTGGCGGCCTCCGCGCCGACGGCGAGCGACGTCAGGGTGAGAGGGAGCAGGAGCAGCTGGGGCATCATTTGTTCGACCTTTCCTTGGCAGTTCGAGCCTCGCGTGGCCCCAGACTACACCGAGCCCGCTAGGTCTCGGTGGGAAACTCGGCTAGAATCACGCTTCCCCGACCCTTCGGGAGGATGGAGGCGTCAAGGTGCTAATCCCGAACCCAGACCAGCTTGTGGCGGTCACCAAGCTCAAGCAAGGCGACCTCGCCGAGATCCCCTTCTCCGTGCTCCTGCACGCGCTGGCGGCCCACGAGCGCTCGGCTGTGCTCGAGATCGAGCGCAAGCCGATGAAAAAGGAGATCGTGATCGAGAAAGGCGTCCCCGTCGACTGCCGCTCGAACCTCCTCCACGAGACCCTCGGGCGCTTCATGGTCAGCCTGGACCTGCTCACCGAGGAGCAATGCCAGGCCGCGGTCGCGAAGTCCGTCTCCCACGGCCTACCCCTCGGCGAGATCCTCATCCTCGAAGGCATCATCTCGGCCTCCGAGCTCTACAGAATCCTGCAACAGAACCTCGCCAAGAAACTCCTCGACGGCTTCACCTGGCGCAGCGGCACGTTCCGCCTCTCGGACGAGCTGCCGGTCGTCGAGTCGCCCTTGAAGGTCAAGACCCCGCAGCTCGTCGTGACCGGCATCTCGAAGTTCGCTCCCGACGAGGAGGTCAACGAGGCCGTCGGTCCGCTCGTCGGCAAGAAACTCTACGTCCACCCGGAACCGCCCTACCCGCTCGCCGAGATCCACCTCTCCAAGCCGCAGAGGGAGCTGACGCGCCTCCTCGTCTCCGGCAAACGGATCGACGAGCTGGCGGCCGAGACGACGATCCCCTTCGACAGGATCATGCGGCTCCTCTATTCGCTGGCGATTCTCGGCATCGTGGTGCCCGAGGACTGGCTCCCCCAAGGCGCGCCGCAGGCCGAAATCGACCTCGACGACACGATGGACGACACCCTCTCGACGCTCGTCATCGCCGCCGACGTCATCGACCCGGTCGAGAAGCGCGACGAGGTCATGGAGGTCTACCTCAAGTACCGCAAGCAGGACGCTTTCGACCTGCTCGGCGTCCCCGAGACCGGCACCCAGGAGGACTTCAAGAAGGGATTCCTCGACTTCTCGCACCGCTTTGCGCCCTGGTCGTTCAACACCCCGGAGCTCAAGAGCCTGCGCGAGAAGGCCGAGGACCTCTTCCTGGCGGGAGGCATGGCCTTTGGCGAGCTCTGCGACGTCGACCGGCGAAACGCCATCCTGACCCGCCGGGCCAACCTCCGCGAGCAGCGCCGCCGGCAGCCCGATCCGGAGCGGTTCGCCATCAAGTCGCAGCTGCTCGACTCGGAGCGCCAGTTCGAGAAGGGCAAGGAGCTGATGCAGGCGAGCAAGTACCGCGAGGCCCTGATGCAGCTCCAGTTCGCCTTCGACTGCGATCCCCAGAACTCGACCTACCGTGCGGAGCTCGCCTACTGCCACTACCGCGACGCTCCGGAGCGCGAGGCCCAGCGGTCGCTCGACGACCTGCGTGAAACGATACGAATCGATCCCAAGTGCGGCCTCGCGGTCTACTACGCGGGCGAGATCCACCGCGAGATCGGCAACTTCGAGGAAGCCGACGACTACCTGCATCGTGCGGTCAGGATGATGTCTCCCGACCGCCGGCCCATCGAGTCCATGAAGGCGCTTCAGGCCCAGGTGAAGTCCAAGAAGAAGGGGATCCTGGGGTTGAAGCTCCCGTGATCACCATCGAGATCAAGAATCCGGGCGAGGTGGCGCGGCGCGAATCGCGCCTGGCGCGTGCTCTCGGAACCTTCGTGCCGCGCCTCGTCGAGCGCAAGGTCGACGAGGAGGTGGCACGCATCATTCGCGAGGCGCTTGCCGCACGCGGCGTCGAGGCCGAGATCGAGCTGCGCTAGAGGACCGGCCCTCGTTGCGAATAACAGACTCCGCCGTCCCGTATCCTTTTGGTGGACATCGAAACTCAACCCAAAGGAGGACCCCAAGTGAGCAAGCTACAAAAGCTCGCTGATGCCGTCGGCGAGGTCGCCGAACGAGCGGAGCGATTTCAAATCGACCTGGGCGACGTTCCCTCGGTGCGGGAGGAGGGGGTCTCGTCCGGAACCCAGATCGAGCAGATGGAATCCTCGATGGCGGGAGCGGCCGAGATTTTGAACTGCAGCTTCCCGCGCCGAGACGGTATCAACGTCATCTCTCCCGTGGTGATCCCCAAGGACAGCCGCTCCTATCTCTGGATCGCCCTCACCCTCGTGCTCGCGGGCTTCGGCGCCATCGCCTGGACCACGGTGAACGCGCTGGGGCTGAGCGTCTGGCTCTTTCCCGGGATCCAGCTCTGGCTCCTGCTTCTCGGCTACGCCGGTTTCAGCGTCTGGCGCAACGGCTTCGTCATGGTGCCCGACGGCTGCCAGGCGCTGATCACCAAGCACGGTAAGCTCGTCACCACCGCCGAGGCCGGACGTGTGGCGCTTCTCAACCCGTGGAAGAAAGTCAGCTACATCGTCAACACGACCAAGGAGTACCCCTACAACGCACCCATCCACGAGGCGCCGACGGCCGGCCGGGTCAACGCCTCGGTCGACCTTTTCCTCCAGTTCCAAATCGAGGACCCGGCCGAGTTCATCTTCACCCTGGGCGGTGTCGGAGGCTTCTCCGAGAAGCTCGAGAACGCCATCAGCGAGGTGACCCGCGGGCTGATCTACGAGCAACGCGCCGAGGCCATCTACGACCTCGTGGGCGAGAGCACCCAGCCGATGCTCGACAACCTGAACCAGCAGTTCCTGCCGGCGGTCCGCTTCGTCAACGCCAACATCACCCACGCCGAGCCGTCGAGCGAGGAGTACCGGCGCGACCTCGCCGCCGCCGAGGTCGTCCGGGTGGCCAAAGAGGCCTACACCTACCAGTACCAGCTCGACTTACGAAAGCAGCAGGACGAGGGCGAGCTCGCCAAAGAGCTCGCCTCCCTCGAGGAGACCCTCTCCGAGATCCGGGCCGACGTCGCCCGCCACCAGGCGCAGATCGACACCGCCCACGAAAAGGAGGTCAACCGCGCCAACGCCTACGCGCAACAGCTCCTCTCGGAGGCCGAGAGCGAGGCAAAAGCCAACGCCGCTCTGTTCGAAGCCCAGGCTCTCGACATCCGGGCGATGTCGAGCGCCGACTACCCGGAGATCCTGGAGCACCGCTACAAGCAAGACGTCCTCGACAAGCTCGAGACCGTGGCCTCCACCCTGCCGCAGGTCGTCGAGCTGGGCTCGATCGACGAGGAAAACATCGACTTCATGCTCCATGCCCAGAAGATGCTCGGCATCCACGACGAGTCCCTCTACAGCGAGGACGACCTGAACGCCATCCGTGCCCGGCGCGAGGCGATCTCGGCCCGTATCGAGGAAAGGAGAGCGGTCATCGCGCAGGTGGTCACCGCACCAGTGGCCGAAGCGGCCGTAGAAGGAGGTGTGTCATGAAGGCTCCGGAGCACGTCGCGAGGGGTTTTTCCAAGATCAAGGAAGTGGTCGCCTCCTGGCAGAAAATCCGCCAGCTCCTGCGCTCCGGCGAGGACGGCCACCTCGTACCGGTCGTCATCCCCAGGGACCGGCGCGGCTACGCCCCGCTGATGCTCGCCGCGGTGGCACTCTACGTCCTGGTGACGGCGGCTCTGGGGATCTTCTCCGGCCAGAGCTTCCTCGGTGGCCTCGGCGCTCTCGGCGGCCTTTTCCTCGCCGCCGTCTCGGCTCTGTGGTTCTGGCGCAGCGCCATCGTCGAGGTCGAGCAGGGGACGACCGGCGTCCTCTCGCACTTCGGCAAGATCGCCGGCACCATGGACCCCGGACGCCATTACCTCTGGTGGCCGTGGGAGAAAGTCGAATTCATCGTCGACACCTCGACCGAGATCCCCTACACCGCGCCGGTCCTGGCCTGCCCGACGGCGGAAAACGTGCCGCTGAAGTCGATCGAGTTCTTCTTGAAGTTCCGCATCGTCGACCCCGTGGCCTTCGTCCGCGTGATCGGCGCGTCGAACTTCGACCTCGCCCTCTCCTCGGCCGTCCAGGACGGCATCCGCCGGCGCAGCCGTCAGCTGAAGACCGCCCGCGCCTACGACCTGCGCGGCGGGGACGTCGGCGACATGCAGGAACACCTGAACCGGCAGATGAGCCGCTACGGCGTCAAGGTGATCGGGGCCAACATCCCCGACGTCCAGCTGCCCGAGCAGTACCAGCAGAACCTGGCGACCAAGGAACGGGTCGCCAAGGAGCTCGACGCCTACGAGAAGGAATGGGAGCTCGTCAAGAAACAGCGCAGCGACGCGCTTGAAATCGAGATCGAACGTACCAAGAAAGAGCGCGACGCGAAACAGATCGAGGTCAGGTCCGCCCTCAACCGGGCGCGCGAAGAGGTCGCCCGCACGCTCCAGGAGCGGGAGACCGAGGCCGAGCGCATCCGTCTCCAGACCGAGGCCAAAGGACGTGCCGAGCTCAAGGCGGCGGAGAACGAGGCCAAGGCCCTCCAACACCTGGGCGAGGCCTACAAGGACAACCGTGCCGTCCTTCGCTATCAGCTGGCGACGCGGCGCTTGCAGGTCGCCCAGGAGCTCGTGCGGCACGCGCCGCGGCCCGTCCTGGTGCATAGCGACGGCGAGGGGCAGTCGACCCTCGGGACGTTCCTCCTGGCTCAGATGCTGCCACAGCTGACCCGGGGGGCGGGCGCTCCAGCCAACGGACAGGTCGGGGACGACAGCGAGCGCGCTTCGGCGACCTCGACGAGGTCTGGGGCAACGGCTTCTTGAGCGGTGACGTCCTCGTCCGGCTGGTTTACATGGGGCTCGAAAGGTGACCGGGCCCCACGCGGAACATCGTCGTCGGCCAGGGGTGGCAAGGTCAAGGGACACCGACCGTGGCTCGTAGCGGACGGCCGGAGCCCGGCCGAGGACGTCCGCGCGCGCGCCTCACCTTGGCCTTGTCTTCACATGAGCCCCACATGGCGACGGAGCGTCCCCTCTAAACCATTGATTACAAAGAGTTTAGGGGATTCTTGGGGGCTGGGTTGAGCCGACCGCCAGGCGGCTGAGCAAACATTGAGCAAACAACTGGGGGAGCATACAGACGTAGTCTGGCGTGCTCCAGGGTAGCCGATGGCCGGCACCCCGCCCCTCGCGGTGGTCTCGGACGGCCGAGAGCCAGGCGATCTACAGCTTCGGTTCCGGTGCCTCCTCCCGCGCGCCTTCGGTGCGCAGCGCCTTGACGACGCGCTCAAACTGCGCCTCGAACTTCGCGTTGTCCGACTCCCAGCCGGTGAAGTCGGCCGCCAACCGTTTCCGGATCGTAGCGCCGCGCCCGTCCTGCCAGTCGAAGAGAGACCCGTCGAGGTTGAGCGGTACGATCGCCAGCACCTTCTCGCCTCGCTCCTTCAGCAGCGCCCGCTCCTTTTCCAGCGCTTTGTCGATCTCGTCGCCAACCCACCAACTGGTGAGCGAGTCGCGAGAGCAGCACAGCAGCACCTTGTCCCACAATCGGATGCCGCGGTCGACAGCTTCGTAGATGTCGTCGCCGGGGAGCAGCTGGTGCTCGTCGAGCCAGCAGCGGATCCCCCGGGCCTGAAGCTGGTCGTGAAGCCGTCGGGCGAACGACCTGTCGGCGTGGCTGTAGGAGATGAAACAGGAGTAGAAGCTGATCGCCGTGAACCGGTTTCGGAGGTTGGCCACGTCGTAAGTGATCGTCGTGACGGCGCCTTCACTCAGGTCCGGATCGTGGAGCTTCGCCATCGCGATCTCCCAGTCCTGGAGACCACAGCCGCGGAGAAAGACCTCGGGGATCTTGCCCTGGGATCGGAAAAGGGTGTCGACGCCGATGTGTGAGCGTGTCCTGTGAATTACGGAATCCAATCCATGGACGGCGCTAAGGTCAAGGTCGGCAAGCATAGTTCCATTGAAGTGAGCGTCCGCGAGGTGGGCGCCCTGCAGTTGAGCACCCGTGAGGTCGGTGCGCACGAGGCTGGCACGTGCGAGGACGGCGCCCCTCAGTTGGACGCGCGAGAGGTCGGCGTATATGAGTTCAGCGCCAGTTAGGTCGGCGTTCCGGAGGTCGGCTTCCGCGAGTTCGGCACTTCCGAGGTTGGTGTGCGAGAGGTTGGCCTCCCTGAGATCAGCGCCCGCGAGGTGGGCGCCCTGGAGGCAGGCGTGCCGGAGGTCGACGCCACGAAGGATGGCTTGCTCGGGGCCCCAGACGCCAAGGTCGGTAATGGGCTCCTTCCAGAAGTCGGCGTTCTGGAGGTCGGGCCGAATCTCAGGATTCTCCTCCCGCCACGCGTTCCAGGCCTCAACGCCCTTCCTCAGCTTCTTCAGGTGCTCGTCGTTCGCCATCGTCTCAGCCCTCCGGTATCTCGTCCGCCGCCGGCGACGGGTAGAACTCGACGATGCCGCTCACCAGCTTCTCAAACTGCTCGTCGAAGGCGTCGTCCTTCGAGAAGTCGAGGATGTTGTAGTCCATCACCTGCCGGCGAAGCGGCCCCGGCCAGTCGCAGGTCTTCCAGGCGTCGTCCAGCGCGATGGGGCAGAGGACGTCGCGCTTCTCCTTCTTCTCCAACTCGCGGGCCTTCGAGATCTCCCACTCCACCCAATCGCTCTCGACCGAGCTCTCGGAGAGGACGAGAAGGACGATCGGATTCATGCGGATGGCTTTGTCGATCTGGGCCTCCATCCGCCCCGCCTTCATGTCGTGCACGTCGCGCCAGTAGCGTATGCGCTTCTTGTCGAGTCCGGCTTCCAGCTTCTCGACGAACGGGGTGTCGCCGTGGCTGTAGGAGATGAAGAGGGGGTGGAGCATGATCGGGCTCTCGGCTTTGAGGTTCACGATCTCGTAGGTGAGGTCGGTGAGCTCGTCGCGGGAGAGGTCTGGGTTCCAGAGCTTCGCGTTCTTGATCTCCCAGTCGGTCAAGCCGCAGCCACGAAGGAAGGCCGCAGGGATCTTGCCCTGGGATTTGGTGAGGGTGCTCGTGCTGATGTCGGACGGAGCCTGATGCTTCACGGATTCCAGGCCCTTGACCTGGCGCAAGTCGACGGCGCCGAAGACGGTGTAGCGGAGTGTGGCGCTCCTGAGGTTGGCGCCCACGAGGTCGGCGATCCTGAGGTCGGCGATCCTGAGGTCGGCGCCCCTGAGGTCGGCGCCCCTGAGTTTGGCGGCCACGAGGTCGGCGTGCATGAGGTTGGCGCCCATGAGGTGGGCGGTCCTGAGGTCGGCGCCCCCGAGGTCGGCGCTCATGAGCCTGGCGTCCATGAGCCTGGCGCCCATAAGCCTGGCGTTCCTGAGGTCGGCGCCCACGAGGTCCGGCCTGACCTCCGGATGCTCCTCCCGCCACGCGTTCCAGGCCTGTACGCCGCTCTCGAGGATCTTCAGGTGCTCGTCGTTCGCCATCGTCTCAGCCCTCCGCTCTATCACACGGCCGGAATCCACACCGTCGTATTCCACAGCCATTCCCAGGCGTGGTACCCGAGAGAGACGAGCGCCACGACGAGCAACACCACCACGACGCGGTGGACGCGGTAGAGCCACATGTAGTCGGAGAGCGCCGGAGAGTAGCCGGACTGCTCTGTCTCGTCACGGAGCGGTCCCACCTTCCACGTCAGCAAACCCCGGCCCGCGTTGTAGAGCAGCAAGAAGAGACCCAGGACCCAGAAGCGCGGCCCCTTGTCGACGCCCACCAGGAGCTGCCAGACGCGGTACTCCCGGCACTCTGCCGCCAGGCAGGGCTTGAGCTCCCCGAGGTTGCCGGCGAGTTGCCGCAGGGTTGCGGCGGTCGGATCCTCGGCGGCTTCGAGCAACGTCGCCGTCGCCTTGATCTGTGCTTGTGCCTCGACCATGACGGCCTGGCTCCGGTTGACTCCGACCCACATCAACGTCTTGGCCAGGTAGGGGACGACGAAGACCGCCAGCAGCAACAGGTGGAACACGAACCGCGGGCCGGTGTAGTTGCGCCGCAGGACCGACCAGGGATCGCGGGCGTTGCGGGAGATCTTCATGCCCCGGATGTGGTTAGCGTCGAGGCGGTAACCCTTGGCGCGCCTGAGGTCAGCGTTCTCGAGGTCAGCGCTCGCGAGTTTGGCGTCCCAGAGTTCGGCGTTCTCGAGGTTGGCGCCCGAGAGCTTGGCGCCCGAGAGCTTGGCGCCCACGAGGTCGGCGTTCCCGAGGTCGGCGCCTCTGAGGTCGGCGCTCCTGAGGTAGGCGCCGAGGTCGGCGCGCGCGAGGTCCTCAGCAGCCTCGAGGAGGGCGTCCTTGAGGTCGGCGTCCTTGAGGTGGGCGTTCTCGTGGTGGGCGTCCCCGAGGTTAGCGGGCCCCCCGAGGTCGGCGCTCCTGAGCTTGGCATGCCTGAGGTGGGCGTCCACGAGGCTGGCGCTCCTGAGCTTGGCGTCCTCGAGGTTGGCGTTCCCGAGATTGGCGCCCCTGAGGTTGGCGCTCATGAGGTTGGCGCTCATGAGGTTGGCGGCCTCGAGGTCGGCGTCCCCAAGGTTGGCGTCCTCGAGGTCTGGCCTGACCTCAGGATTCTCCTTTCGCCACGCGTTCCAGGCCTCGACGCCCTTCCTCAGAATCTCCACATGCTCATCGTTCGCCATCGCTGTCCCTCCTGGAGGCAGGCTATCAGGGGAAACGACCTGGTCGGTGCAGCTGAGCAGAGGCTACTTGATTCGTAATCAGCAGGTCGGGGTTTCAATCCCGCCCGTCGGCTCCAGATAAGTCCTTTAGAATCAACAGTTTAGAGAATCCACCCCCCTCGCGGGGAGGCTGGAAAGCCCCAGCTTGGGTCCCAATAGGGTCCAGTTGGACCGCAACTTGGTGAGATCCGGTGAAACGGG
>CBDUYN010000247.1:0-11980 GCA_965371445.1 uncultured bacterium
CCTTGAACGACCGGGGTTGAAACCCCGGGCTACATCTGAAAAGACGCCCTTCGGGCTTTGCGGCTGAAGCCGCGGGATCTTCCGGCTTCAGCCGGTAAGCCCGTAGGGCGTCTTCTTGAATGTAGCCCGGGGTTTCAACCCCGGGTGGCGGCGGGGGCGGTAACGGAGCAGGGAAACGGTTTGTGCCTTGGGAGGACAAGCCCCGTAGAGCCTGCCCTGGAGACGCCGCCGGTGGGGGGAGGACCCTTCGGGGGATCCCGGGACGCCTTCACCAAACCGGAGAAGCCGTCCTGGCGCTGCTGGGTCCTCTTCGCCAGTCTCGCGAACCCGTCCTGGAAAACCCAGGACGCCTCCACAGCTTGTAGCACCCGTCCTGGAAATCCCAGGACGCCTCCACCAGCTTGGGGCACCCGTCCTGGAAATCCCAGAACGCCTTCACCAGCTTGGGGCAGCCGTCCTAGAGATTCCAGAACGCGTCCCCAGCTTGGAGCACCCGTCCTGGGGATCCCAGGACGCCTTCGCCAGCTTTGTGCGCTCCTCCCAAAAACACCAGGACGCGTCCACCAACTTGGTGAACGCGTCCTGGAAGCGACGAGATTTCGCCGGATGCGCCTTATTCCGGCGGCAGCCAGAGCCCCGGACGGTAAGCTCCAGGCTCCACGCTCCCAAGCTCGTGCTCGTAGAGTTGGACGCGCCCGAAGTTCCGAGCGATTTGCCCGAGGAAGAACGTGAAGATGTTGGGCGCGGAGATAAAGAGATGGAGGACGCCCCGACGTTCAGGAACGGTTCGAGCGCGGATTTCCCGTCCCAGGAGCTGGGCAAGACGCAGCGCATGGGCACCGTTGTCCACCGCCTCACCCCCCGGCTCGGGCAACACGGATGCATGAAGAACGCGTCCAACGCTTAGCCCCGAGGCTCTCAGATAGGCACGGACATCGTCGTCGATCGGCCAGGTGACACTCACGGCCACCGCGACGTCGTTACACCTCGCCGTCCCCGGTTGCTTCTCGAAGCGCCACAGAGGGCGGTCAGGCGGTGAGGCGTCCCGTGCCCACATGTCGGACGTCCCCCGCTGTCCCCGCTGCGAGACGCGGACGTCGAGGCCGCTCTTGGCGTCGAGTAGATAGCCGGTGGCAAAGGCGATGCTCAGATGAGCCGCAAAGTCGAGATGGATCGGACGCCCCCGCTCCCGCGCGATGCCGGAGAAGAAGTCGCGAAGCGCCGGGAAAACCTCGGTATGCCAGAGGGTGTGGTCGAGGATATGGCGTTCTCCGAAGTGCTCTTCGAGAGCGAGCATGCGGTCGGTCTCGTCCTCCATACCCTCGCCCCAGCCGACGCGGAAGCTGCGGACGCCGAGGTGCAGAAAATCCGGCCGCGGCGTCCGCGGCGTCCGCGGCGACGGCGGCGCCGAATTCGCGGTGACCGGCGCCGGGGTGAGCTCCTGCGCTGCCGGCTCGGCGAAGGAGAAGAGCTTGCCGTCGGCGACGCGGAGGAAGAGCGCCGGGGTCGCCCACTCGAGCGACGCCTTGGCGTTCGTCGAGACGCCGAGGCGTCCTTCGACGACGGCGACGTCGATGTCGTCGTTGTGGGCAAGGGCGGTGTAGAAGCTCTCGCTGAAGGTGATGGCGG
Source organism: uncultured bacterium (assembly GCA_965371445.1). Classification (GTDB taxonomy): domain Bacteria; phylum Acidobacteriota; class Thermoanaerobaculia; order Multivoradales; family J023; genus DASWIG01. Next base: position 1,630 of record CBDUYN010000247.1, read on the forward strand.
CCTCGTCGGAGATGGGGAGCTGCATGGCGACGACCGCCGGCACACCGGCGCGCAGCAGAGCCGGAGCGACGGCGGCATCGACGCTCTGGCCGCGCCGCCGCGGCAGCGTCGCGCCGTAGCAACTGCTCAAGACCACGACCTGAAGCTCGGTGCCTTTGACGTGGTCGGCGAACGTGTCGCCGGGCACGTACTGGTCCTCGCCGTCACTTGCCACGAAGGCGAGAGATCCCTCGCCGGTGTCGTTGTCGAAGCCGCCGTGTCCGATGAAGTGGAGGACGTGGAACGCCCCGTCGAGGAGCCGACGGCGCAGCGTCCCCAGGTCGGGCTGCTCGACGACGTCGACCTCGACGCCGGTCTTCTCGCCGAGCGCTTTCCAGATCCGTTCCCGCTCCGCCCTGGATTCGACCGGGCGCAGGTTCTTCGGCGCGCAGCTCGCGACGAGGACGCGCAGGCGTCCATGGACCTCGAGCGGCTCGATGGCGCGTCCGGTTTCGACGTAGCGGACGAGAAGCGTCTTGCGGTCGCGTCCGAGGAGGTCTCGCGTCTCGTCGTTGCGGAGGAGCTCCCAGGGCAACGCGGCCACGTGGACGAGCTCCTCGTGGTCCGGGTCGAAGACGAGACGGAGCCGCAAGGTGCCGGCCTTCGCGAGGCTCTGCTCGAAGCGTCGTCCGACCTTGCCGGCGAAGAGGTGCTCGAAGAGGACGCGTCCGAGGTCTTGCTGCATCGCGGCGAGATGGGACGCGGCGTCACTCCGAGGCGGAGCCCGTCGACTTCCAGGACGTCTCCGACCGCGGCAGCGGTGGCTTCTACGCCGTCGTCTACGCTGACGGCAACGGCATCGGCAAGATCATCTCGACGCTCCGGAGCCCTCTCGAGTACAAGTCGTTCTCCCTCGCCCTGACCGCCGTCGTCGAGGAGGCCTTCGAAAGCGTCCGGCAGCGCTACGCCCTCAACGAGGAAGCGACGCGGCTCGAACCGGGCTACGGCTACCAGCGTCCGATCTGTGCCGGCGACGACCTCGTCGTCATCCTGCCCGGCGCGATCGCGGTACCGTTCGCCCGCGACCTTCTGCGCGAGATCGAACGCCTCGCCAACGCCAAGGAAGGCTTGCAGGGCGTCGGCGCCGCGGCCGGCGTCGCCATCGGCCAGGTCAAGTTCCCGGTCCGTCACCTCCTGACGGAGGCGGAAGCGCTGCTCGAGAGTGCCAAGGAACGCGTCTGTCGCGACGACGTCCGCAGCGCGGTCGACTTCTCGCTCCTCGCCGACGGCTCGCCCCGCCGCGAGGGGCAAGCGCCGGAGGACGACGGCGCGTTCCGTCAGACCGGCAAGCCCTACACCCTCGACGAGCTCGACACCTTCTCCGAACGCTTCGAAATAGTCCGCGCCGCCGCGATCGGCAAGAGCCAGCTCTACATCCTGCGCGACCACGCCGGACGCGGCCTGCCGCAACTGCGCAACCACGTCCTCTACCAGGTCGGACGACGCGACGCCTGGCGTCGGCTCGTCACAGAGCTGGCCGGCGCCGACGTCGTCCGCGACAAGGAGGCCTGCATGGACCAGATCGTCCCCCGATACGGCGGACGCCCGACGTTCGACGTCGCCGACATGATCGAGCTTTATGGTCACTGGGGGAGGGACGCCTGATGCGCCGTGTCGTCACCGTCGAGCCGCACGCGTCGCTCTACGTCGGCGGCTACGCCGAGTCGACGGGAGCGTCGGACGGCGACACCGCCCGCGGACCTGAAGGCTTCCTGATCCCCGGCAGCACCTTGAAGGGCGCGCTGCGCGAGTCGGCCGTCCGTCTCGTCAACGCCGCCGGACGCGGCCACGACCTCTTGCGTGACCTCTTCGGCGACGAGGCCGCCGAGCACGAGGGCGCGCTCCGCGTCGGCCCGCTGCACGCCCGCCTCGAAGGCGCCACCGGCGACGACTTCCCCGATCCGACCGGAGTCGTGTCGTTCCGCAAGAACGACTTCGGCGACTCGCAGCTCAGAAACCTGATCGCCGTCGCCATGGAGACCGTATCGCCCGCTGTGGTCTCGAATTTCGTCCGCTACCAGATGGGTCGCGACACCGGCGGCAAGAGCTGGCGCCGCGAGCAGGGAGGCGTCCCGCTGGGCGATCGCCTGATCACCGAGCTTGAGAAAGGTGCCGTCGCCCAGGCGCTCGACGCGATCTCCTCGTTCGACGGTGAAGCGGAACGTAAGCAGCTCGTCCGCATGGAGTTGGTGCGTCATTTCCTGGGCTTTGCGAGCCGGTACCTGAAATACCTCGACCTGCAACGGGGGAAGTGAAATGAACGCCATCCTCCTCGACACCTTCACCGGACGCGTCCGCATGGAGGGCCTCCTCACGACGCGGACGAGCCTCCACATCGGCGCCGGCGACCGCGGCGATCCGCTCGGTACCGACGCCGCCGTCGTCCGCAACGCCGCCGGTCAACCGTTCATCCCTGGGTCCAGCCTGAAAGGCGTCGCGAGAAGCGCGGCCGAAGCGCTCTTCCGTGGCGCGGGCGCTGACCATCGGAACGGCACGCCGCTCTGGACCTGCAACATCCTCTCGAAGGAACCCTGCGTCGACGAGACCCTTTCCAAGGAGATCCGCAAGGGCTTCGAGGATCCCCGCGAAGGCGCGGCGGCGGTGTGGGAAAAAAGCTGCACCGTGTGCCGTCTTTTCGGCTCGCTGGCACTCGCCGGACGCGTCCGCTTTCCGGACTTGCCCATCGTCGGCGAGACGTTCCTCGGGCTTCGCAACGGCGTCGGCATCGACCGCGACAAGGAGCTTGCGGCGCCCGGCGTCCTCTACGACTTCGAAGCCGTGCCGGGACGTCGTTTCGGCTCACCGTCGTCGTCGACAATCCCACGAAGGAGGACGTCGGCCTCCTCCTCTACCTCTTCGACGAGCTCGACTCTGGCAACCTCTCCCTCGGCGGCAAGACGACCCGCGGCCTGGGACAGGTCCGCGTCGACTGGCAGTCGATCGTCGAGACGAACCTCAAGAAGGACAACCCTTTCGCACGTCTTCTTTCGGAGCGTGAGCTTCTCGAAGCTCCGGCGGAAGCGGCCCCGGAACCGGAACTGGCATTACCGAGCACGGGCGATCCCGAAGCCTGGACGACGCTGGCCTCGATCCTCCGCGACATGCCCCGGATCGACAAGGGGATCCTCGGAGAGAAGGCCGCGCCCCACGGCTTCTCGAAAGACAACCTCAACGACAAGCTCGGGCTCGGTCTCGAAGGCAGACGCGCCCGCAAGGCGTGGGACAAGGTGCTCGAAAGCTTCGCCGAATGCGGCCTGCTCGTCGAGCGCGACGGCGAGTACGTCCTCGCCGGAGGTGAGGACGTGGAAGCGGCATCGGACGATCGAGAGCGCGAGGATCCGGCCCTGCAAAAACTTCGCGACGAATACGTCGGCGCCATGCAGCGCGCTGGCAGGAGGTCTTTGGCTGATGTTTTCCCGGCAGCTCAACCAGATCCGCATCGACCTGGAAATCACCCCGCGCGGACCGCTCCTGATCCGCAGCGGACGCAAAGGCGCCGACCCGACGCGTCCGGACCTCGAAGCCGTCCGCACGGCGATCGACGGTGTGAAAAGCGTCTACATCCCGGGCTCGAGCTTGAAGGGCGTCGTCCGCTCGCACAGCGAACGGCTCCTGCTGAGCGAGGACGTGGCGATCACTCCGACGTTTGACAAAGACGCGGTCCACGCCTTCAACCAGAAGACGCCGGGCCGCGAAGCCTACGCCGGCAGCTCGCCCCTGGGCCGGACGTTCGGCACCCTTCACGTCAAGGGACACGTCGGCGTCTCGGACCACGTTCCGGGCGGGCACGAGGAGCCGGGGAGCGAGGCGCGGCGGCGTCAGCTCGAGCTGGCGAATGCCGTCGAGCAGCGCAACGGGGTCGGCATCGACCGGCTCATGGGCTCGGCGAAGCGCGGCGCGCTTTTCGATCAGGAGGTCGTCGTCCAGGGACGGTTCGACGGACAGATCCTTTTACGAAACGTCCAGCTCTATCAACTGGCGCTCGTGCTCCTGGCGCTGCGCGATCTCGACGAGGGTTACGTCCAACTGGGCTCGGGGACGACGCGCGGCAACGGCTGGGTACGCGCCGGGGTCCGCGAGATGGTGATCGAAACCCGTCGGGGACGCGTCCCGCAAGGACGCCTCGCCGGTGTCGGCACGCTTTCGAACGACGCCGACGGCTACGAGCTTTTCGGCCATGACGAGATGACGCTTCCGGAAGGCCTCCGGTCTGCCGCGAGGATGGGCTGGGCTCGGTTGCAGGTCGGGAGCGATCAGGTCGACGATCTGGCGGAAGCGTTAGTCGAGGGTCCTTGGTCGTCGTTCTTGGATGAGGCGAAGGGGAAGAAATGGAAGGCGTAGAGATCCGCCACGAGCCCCCAGAAAAGATCGACGAAATCGTCGCCACCCTCGACAACCCGTGGATCGGCGACGAAGGCCCCCTCGACGCCTGGTTCCGTCGCGGCCAGGGTGGACGCGACCTCCTCCCCCGCGGCCTCGCCTTCGACGCCGAGACCACCGTCGTCTGGGACGAGGACGAAGTCTGCGTCGTCCACTGTAACGATGGAGACGGTGGTGGCGAAGGCGATTGGATCGTCTTGAAGAGCGACGTCCTGATCCGCAAGGGGTTCGAGATCTCTCAGGTTTTCGAGCGTATCGACTACCTGCGCGACGGCGTCCTCGTCGCCAGCCGTTACCGTCCGAAAGGAGGCGAAGACGATGCGTGACCGCGACGCCTACACGCGGCTCGGCCGCAACGATCCGCTCTCGCCGCAGCAACTGCGCGAGCATCCGTACGACTTCGTCTCCTTGCCGGATCGTCCCGCCAGGGGCGACGCCGTCGGACACGACCGCTACGCCGCCGGACGTCTCACCGGGACGCTGCGTTTCGTTTACGAGACGCTGGCGCCGCTCCACGTCGGCAGCGGCGCGTTCGAGACGGCGGAGGAGTGCGGCTTGAAGGGCGGTGCTTTACCGGTTCGTGGAATCGTCCGCCGGCAGGGACGTCCGGTGCTGCCGGGGTCGGGCTGGAAGGGCGCGGTGCGGGCGCGGTACGACCGTTCGCGGCTGGGGCTCGTCGACGACAGATCGCGCGAGCCGGCCTTCAAGGTCCCCGACGAGCTCAAAGGGCCGGACACGACTCATAATGTCAAGATCACCGACCGACGCGTCACCGGGGCGCTTCGTCCGGCGGGCGTGGTGTGGTCGCCGGAGAAGCTGAAGGAGCTTTCACCCGGCGAGGCGCTCTTCGGCTGCATGGGCTACCGCGGACGCGTCCATCCCGGCGACGGCGAGATCGAAGGTGGCGCGGCGCGGGAGCCTCTCCAGGTGGCGCCGCTCGACAGCCCGGTGATGCATCGCCTCGCCAAGCCGGGACGCGCCAAGAACACCGGCGGACGCGACATCGAGATCTCCGAGGTCGAGGGACGCAAGTTCTATTACGACGGCGACGTCGTCCACGTGCGGGAGATGGAGGAAGCCGCCGGGACGCGAAAGGTTTACGAGTACGTCGACAGCGTGGCGCCGGGTGCGACGTTGACGATCGAGGTTCACGTCGACTCGTTGAGCCTGGCGGAGCTCGGAGCGCTTCTTTTGAGCGCCGGCTACGGCGAGGAGGTGGGGATCGTCCGTTTCGGCGGCTTTAAGTCGGTGGGCCTCGGCAAGGTGAGGCTGCGCGACGTCGCCGCGCGTCTCGCGTCGGGCTCGCCCGTCCGCACTTGGCGTCGCCGCAACGACAAAGTGGACGACTTCGGTCCGGCGATCGACGCGGCGCGCCGCGGCGTGGTCGACGCCCGGGCTCTCTCGGAGCTCGACGAGGTGACGCGGCGCCGTCGTCCGGAGGAGAAGCGATGACCGACGAAGAGCTGATGCAACGGGGGGAAGCGCTGGCGCGTCAGTGCATGGGGGCCGGCGTCCTGGAGAACCAACTCGCGGTGGTCCTGGCACACCTGAAGCGTCACCAGGACCCGCGGGCGACGCGGCGTCTCCTGTCCGAGCTCAACAGGAGCCCGTTCGCCGTGCGGACGAAAAGCTCGCGCAGGCAATACGAAGCACTCGAAAAGCACGTCGGCGCGGCGCTCGGACGCACGTCCGACTGGAACGAGGCGGCAAACGTCGTCGGCTGGGCGAAACGCCTCGCGCCGATCTTCAAGAAGAGGACGCACTGATGTACCCGTACCTGCGTCTCCACGTGGAGCTGCAACCGAAGGACGGCGGAACGGCCGAAGCGCTGACGGCGCCGCGGCTCCGTCGCGTCCTGGGCAAGGCGTTCGTCGACGGCTGGTGTCCCTTCGGACGTCCGCGCTGTCAGGACGACGCGCGGCGTCCGGCGGAGGAGCTTTGTCCGCAGGCGGGGAGCTGTCCTTACGGGGTGCTGTATGCGGCGAGCCGGAGCGGGCGTCCGCCGTTTGCGTTGCACGTGCCGCCGTCGGGTGGGTACGTGGAGCTGACGCTTTTCGGTCCGGCGTGGCGCCTCTATGGATGGACGCTGCTGGCGTTCGAGCGGGCGCTGGCGCGCGGGTTGGGCAAGCGTCGACAGCGGTGGCGGATCACAAGGGTTTTGCGGGTGCGTCCGGAGCAGGGTGGAGAAGAGCTATGCGGCGGCAAGCTTGCGGCTTTGCCGTCGGACGTGGAGCCCGACGTCTTCACGCTGACGGCGGACCGGTACCTGGTCCCGCGTCCGGTGGGGGTGGAGCTCATGAGTCCGACGCGCTTTGTCCGCGACGGGCGTCTCTTGCTCGAGGGTGCGGTGCCGTTCGAGGTGCTGGTCGGACGGGTGCTCGATCGTTTCCGCGGCCTCTACGGCGACCGAGCGAGCGAGATCTTGCGTCCGTCGGTGCGCTCAGCGATTGAGACGCGGGCGTCCGCGGTTGGGCTCGTCGAAGACGAGACCCGTTGGGTCGAGGTCAAGGACTACTCGGCGCGCAACCGTACGGAGCTCTTGCTCGGCGGCAAGATGGGACGGATGGTTTATGGAGAGGGTGCGTCGAGTTATCTGCCGATCCTGACGGCGGGGGAGATCTTGCACGTGGGCAAGAACCCGGCGTCGGGGTGCGGACGGATGCGGGTGGTCTTTGACAACTGAATGACATCCGATTCTTACGCTGGGAGCGCCGGCGTCCCGCCGGCGCTTCGTCCCACAGGGACGAAGCCGCAGGCGCCGCCAGGCTCCAACCTGGCCCCAGGCGATGCCCTGTTTGCCACCGCGGGCGGCCAATGCGACCCCATGGCACCGGCAAGTCCATGCCGAGCTTCGTCCAGGGCTTCCACCTCACGCCGAAGTAGTGTAGGCTAGTGTCAACACGCGTCCCCGGTCTCCGGTCAGACCGGCTCAGAACCGGGGCTGAGCTGAGCCAGGAGCGCCACGAGCCCAAGGAGATCTGGACATGCTAGGATTCGAGCGCATCACCTTCGAGCCGCAGATCATGGGTGGCCGGGCCTGCATCCGGGGTATGCGGGTGACCGTCTCACTGGTCCTCAACCTGGTGGCTGACGGCATGTCCGTCGACGAGATCATCGACGCGTATCCGTACCTGGAGCCCGAGGACGTCCAGGAGGCTCTTCGGTACGCTGCCTGGTTGGCCGAGGAGAACGTCTACCCGATTCCGGCTACCTCAGCCGCATGAAATTTCTCCTTGACATGGGTATCTCCCCGAGAACAGGAAAGTTCCTGAGGGAGAACGGGCATGAGGCGGCGCATCTGGTCGAGGAACGTCTGCACAAACTGCCTGACCCGGATATTTTTGAGAAGGCCCGTAACGAGGGATCTGTTCTACTCACCCATGATCTGGACTTCACCGACCTTGTCGCAGCGTCTGGTGAACGGCTACCGAGCGTCATTCTTTTTCGACTCGGCAGCATGCGACCTGATAACGTCAATCACTATTTGGAGCTGGTCATCCTGGGGCATGGTCGGATGCTTGCAGAAGGAGCTATCATCAGCGTCACGGAGAGGCGAATTCGGGCGCGCCCGTTGCCCCTCGAAAGGACGGGTCGTCTGCCCAGGAAAGCCGCCAACTGAGGATTTCTGGGTGGCAAGGGCAAGCTCCGAGAGTCGTTCGCTGGGGCTCTGTCGGTGGATGGCCTTCCTCAGAGGGATAACGGAGCCGAGGGTTGCCCTTGTTTTTGTGGCTGGGAGGTGTGCGGCAGCTACTTGCCTGCGGGGCACGATGCGGCTCTTATGCCGGGAGGGCCGGCGTCCCGCCGGCCCTCGGCCCACAGGGCCGAAGCCGAAAGAGTCAGCGAGGCACCTGCGTTAGTAACCGATGTGGACCCTACGGGGGATTGAGCCGTGTCTGGGCCGAAGTGACCATCTTGCTCAAGTCCTTTTTCGCTGGAATCGGATGTGGACCCTTCGGGAAATTGAGACATCTCGGCGATGAGGCGTTCCGTGACGTTGGCCATTCGGGTAGGAATCGGATGTGGACCCTTCGGGGGATTGAGACCCGAAATCCATCGCGTTCCCGATCGTGCCGCAGAGATGTAGGAATCGGATGTGGACCCGCCGGGGGATTGAAACTTTGGTGTCCCATAAGTGTCCCGTAGCTGTCCTGGAAGTAGGAATCGGATGTGGACCCTTCGGGGGATTGAGACACCGTTGGGCTTCGGGCCATTGCCAATGAAACTAGTCCACTCGTGGAAATCGGATGTGGACCCTTCGGGGGATTGAGACAGGGCGACCACGGCCGCGGTGTGCTTCCAGTGCCCAGTGAAGTAGTAATCGGATGTGGACCCTTCGGGGGATTGAGACGGCCCTTCCGTGGAGCACCAGCCGACCTCGGAGCAGGTAGGAATCGGATGTGGACCCTTCGGGGGCTTGAGACACTCAGAAGAGCCTGATACCTGTGAACCTGTCTTCTGTGACGTAGGAATCGGATGTGGACCCTTCGGGGGATTGAGACAGGGACGAGGCCGTCTTCGTGCGCGGCGATCTTGTAGGAATCGGATTTGGACCCTTCGGGGGATTGAGACAGGCCGAAGAAGGGGAGGACGATCCAGAACATGACCTCGGCGAAGTGGTAATCGGGCCCTTCGGGGGATTGAGACACGAAGTTGCCAGGGTAGCGGAGGGCCTCTTGGTGCTGGAATCGGATGTGAACCCTTCGGGGGATTGAGACCGTCACGCGGAGTTCAGACGTGCCGGGTGGAAGATGTCGCCACTTTTAGGTGCCCCCCACTTCTATAAGAAGTGGGGGGCACTTAGATGAAAAAGGCTTCTGTGGTACAAGAGCCTCATGAAGCTGGACGAAGCGACCCTGAAAACCTACCCGCCGTCGCGGCCCTGACTTTCGCCGTACGCTGGCGTTGACAAAAGAAGAGCCGTGGCCCAGGGCCACGGCTCGAAATAAATGGCTTGTAGATGGTTTCGCCTAGGCCAAAGCCTGGGCGTCGTCGTCGGTGCTGGTCCCGAGGTCGGTGTCGTCGTCGTCCGTGCCGGTGTCTTCACCGTTCACGTCCGTTAAGCCGCCGTCCTCAGCCGGGGTCTCGTCCTGCTCGGGTGTCGCCAGGTCGGTCTCGAGCTCGGCCGGGTCCGCGGGGAAGGGGATCACCGTGGTTCCCAGCCGCCGCGTCGACGGCCGGACCCGAGCGGCGACCGTGTCGAGACCCGCCTTCTTGAAGAGGGCCTCGACCACCCGCGCGGTGCCGAAGAACTCGACGTTGAATGCACCGAGGGCGGAGTCCTTGACGAGGACCGCCGTTTCGGTCACCTTGCGCTCACGGCCCAGCCGGGCGAGGGCCCGCTTGAGGCGGACCGTTGCCGGCCGCAGACAATCCGCCAGGAAAGTCTCCGCATCGATCGAGATGCCGCTGCGCGCCTTGGGGAGCGCCGCGGCGTTGGCGACGATCTGGCGGTTGACGAATTCGGCCTGATCGACGAGGGCCTTGGGGTTGTTCGGCATCCGGGTGGTAAAGCCCAGGACCTCGAGATTCTCGGGGCTGTAGGCTCCCTGGAAGATCGAACGGCCCGCTGCGAGCTCGGTGAGAAGGGCCGCTTCCGCCGCGTCGCGCTCGTCGCGCGCTTCGGCGTCCTTGGTCCTCTCCGCGAGCAGCGCGTGATGAGCGTCTGACAGCCTTCCGTGGGCCTCGTCGAGGCCCAGGCGAAGCTCGGCGACGGCCGGGCCGAAGGGCGAGACCTGGCCTTCGGCGAGGTGGGCGCCGGGGCGGAGCAGGGCTTTCTCGGCCAGATACCACTGGGTGTCGAGAGCCCAGACCACCGCGTCGTAGGAGCGGGACCGCTCCAGCACCGTGATCAGGGGATGGTTCGTTTCAGCCACGTTCTTTCACCTCCTTTCTTCCCCGGCCGGGCGTCGCCGCCGGACCGGGCCAGTCACCG
>CBDUYN010000248.1:0-11958 GCA_965371445.1 uncultured bacterium
GCCAGCCCCTGGGTCAACGCCAGCCCCTGGGTCAACGCCAGCCCCTGGGTCAACGCCAGCCCCTGGGTCAACGGCATTCCCTGGGAAACCGATGCCTACAACTGGTCCAGCGGCTTGACGGAAGCGATGGAAGTCAACCTCTGGGTCGCGAACGAGTAGCCCAGGAGGGCCGGGGAGAGTCGGGGGAAGATCCTCCGTTCTCCCCGGGCCCGGCCTTTGTTAAGGTAGCGGCATGTTCGTTCGGACCTGGGGCATGTTGTGGCTCTCCCTCACCCTGCCGGGCGTTCTCGAAGCGCGTCCTCGACCGATGCGCTTCGAGCCGCTTTCCATCGAGGAAGGCCTGTCGCAAAGCGTCGTCAACTGCATCCTCCAGGACCGCCTCGGCTTCCTGTGGCTCGGTACCCAGGACGGGCTCAACCGCTACGACGGCTACGGCTTCACGCTCTACCACGACGCAGGGGATCCCGGCTCCCTGGCCGACGACTGGATCCTGGCGATCGCTGAAGACCCCTCGGGCGACCTGTGGATCGGCACGGAAGGAGGAGGCCTCGCCCGCTGGCGGCGCAGCACCGATTCCTTCGTCAGCTACCGGCACGATCCTGAGGATCCCGGAACCCTTTCCGGAGACCGGGTCGTGGCGATCACCTGGGATCAAGCCGGGAACCTATGGATCGGGACCCTGGAGTCGGGCCTGAACCGTTTCGATCCGTCGACGGGGATTTTCCAACGCTTCCGTCACGAGCCGTCCGATCCCGCGAGCCTGGCCCATGACCAGGTCGGCGTCGTCTACGAGGATCGTGAGGGGAACCTCTGGGTGGGGACCGAAGGTGGCCTGGGCCGCTTCGACGCCGCGCGGCAGGGCTTCGTCCACTTCCGGCACGATCCGGCGGATCCCCAAAGCCTGAGCGACGACGGCGTGCGTGCGATCCTCGAGGACCGCCAAGGCGCCCTATGGATCGGCACCCACGAGGGGCTCAATCGATTCGATCGTCGCGGTGGCAGCTTCGAACGTTTCCTCCACGACCCCGGGGATGCCGACAGCCTGAGCCACGACTGGGTTCGTTCTCTCCTGGAAGACCGCGACGGCCGTCTCTGGATCGGTACCGACGGCGGGCTGAACCTGTGGCAGGAAGCGCGGCGGAGCTTCGCCAGCTACCGCTCCCTCTCCAACTCCCGCGACAGCCTGGGCAGCGACCAGATCGTCGACCTCTACGAGGATCGCAGCGGCCTTCTCTGGATTGGAACGATCGGTGGCGGCGCCAGCAAATGGAACCCCGGCACGTGGTCGTTTCCGCACTACCGGAGTGAGGGCGCCGCGAGCCGAGCCGTCTTCGCGATCTCGGAAGACCCCGGGGGGACTCTCTGGATCGGGACCTTTGGCGGGTTGGAGCGTCTCGACCGGGCGGCGGAAGGCCGCCGGACCCGCTACGGCCACGATCCCCGCGACGCGGCGAGCCTGAGCGACGACCGGGTGACCGCCCTCGTCCACGACCGGGAGGGGGTGCTGTGGGTCGGCACCTACGCCGGGGGCCTCAACCGTTTCGACGGCGGCGCCGGCTTTGCGCGTTATCTGCACGATCCGCGAAGGGCCGAGACCCTGAGCGCCAACGCGGTGACCGTGCTTTTTGAGGACCACCTCGGCAAGCTGTGGATCGGCACCTACGGCGGGGGGCTCAACCTACACTTGGGCGACGGCACCTTCGCTCGCTTTCGCCACGATCCGGGCGATCCCACAAGCCTCGGCAACGAAAGGGTCTTCTCGTTGGCCGAGGACCCCTCCGGCCGGCTCTGGCTCGCGACCGACGGCGGGGGCCTCAACCTCTTCGAGCCCGACACCGGGACCTTCCTGCGCCTGCTGAACGATCCCGACGCCACCGGCAGCCTCTCCAGCAACGAGCTGATCGCGGTCCACGTCGACGCGGCGGGACAGCTCTGGGTAGGAACCAAGGGCAGCGGCCTCGACAAGCTCTTAAGCCTCGACCTGGCGACGGGGCGGGCGACGTTTAAAAACTATTCCCGAGCCGAGGGCTTGCCCGGCCAAAAAGTTTGGGGAATCCTCTCCGATTCCACCGGCAACCTGTGGCTCAGCACCCACAACGGCCTGGCGAGGTTCAATCCCCGGACCGAGACCTTCAAGAGCTACAGCCAGAGCCACGGCCTGCAGTCGAACGAGTTCAACATGGGCGCGCATCATCGCAGCGCAAGCGGCGAGCTTTTCTTCGGAGGCGTCAACGGCTTCAACGCCTTTTTCCCAGACCAGATCGAGCCGCGATCGCACGTGCCGGAGATCGTCCTGACTTCTGTGACCAAGGTCAACCAGCCGGTCCGGTTCGAGCGGCCGGTCTTTGACGTCGACGAGATCTCGTTCGACTACCGCGACTACCTCTTCTCGCTGGAGCTCGCGGTCCTCGACTTCACCGAGCCGAGCCGGAACCGCTACCGCTACAAGCTCGAGGGTTTCGACGAGGCCTGGATCGACAAAGGCAACCGCCGTTGGGTGAGCTTCACGAACCTCGATCCCGGTCCCTACGTGCTGCGCCTCCAGGGCGCCAACAGCTACGGGATCTGGAACGAGGAAGGCGCGTCGATTCGCATCTTCGTCGCGCCACCCCCCTGGAGGACCTGGTGGGCCTACGCGCTCTATGCCCTGGCGGCGGCGGCCACCGTCACCGTCGTGATTCTCATCAACTCCCAGCACCAGGAGATCGCCCGCGAGCGCGCTCTCGCCGAGCATCAACGCGAGCGGATCAAGGAGCGCGAGCGACTGCTCGAAGAGCTCGAAGAGAAAAACACCGAGCTCGAACGCTTCAACTACACCGTGTCCCACGACCTGAAAAGTCCGCTCGTGACGATCAAAGGTTTCGTGCGGTTGGCCGAGCGCGACCTGGACGAGAACGATGCCGAGCGCGCCCGCCAAGACATCGGCCGCGTCGGCGCCGCCGCCCAAAAGATGCAGGGCCTGGTCGACGAGCTCCTCCGGTTGTCTCGCCTCAGCCATCAGGAGCTGGAAGCGGAGGAGGTCGCGCTCGACGGCCTGGTCGCCGAAGCGCTCGAGCTCGTCGAAGGGCCGGTGTGCGAACGCCGGGCGAAAGTCGAGGTCCATCCAGGCCTGCCGGTGGTGAAGGGTGACCGGATGCGCCTCCTCGAGGTCTACCAGAACCTCCTCACCAACGCGGTCAAGTACATGGGCGACCAGGAGGCGCCGCGCGTCGAGGTGGGGGTGTCGGAGAGGGGAGGCGAAGAGGCCCTCTACGTGCGCGACAACGGCATGGGGATCGACCCGCGCTTCCACCGCAAGATCTTCGGGCTTTTTAAACGCCTGAGGACGGTCGAGGAAGGGACCGGAATCGGGCTCGCGGTGGTGAAACGAATCGTCGAGCGGCACGGCGGACGCATCTGGGTCGAATCGGAAGGAAAGGGGCAGGGCAGCACGTTTTTCTTTACCCTCGCGACGGCGTCCGAGCCGCGAAAAGCGTCCTCGTAGCCGGGACGGCTGAAACCTTCGACTGTACATGTCGTATATGTACAGTAACGACACGGAGCCGTCCATGCTGCTGAACCTCACCGAGCTTTCCCCCGAGCCCATGCACTCCCAGGTGACGCGCCAGCTGCGCGCCCGGATCCTGACCGGCGAGCTCGTCGAGGAGACGCCGCTGCCGGCCGTCCGCAGCTTCGCCCGCCAGCACCGGGTCAACGCCCGGAGCGTCGAGCGGGCCTACGAGGACCTGGAGCGCGAGGGCCTCGTCGAACGTACGGGCGACGGCTTCCGGGTGGCGCCGGTCTCGCCCGAGCAGAAGCGGGAGCTGGCCCGTACGAAGCTCCTCGAAGACCTGCGGGAGCAGGAGCTGTCGGTCAAGGAGCTGGAGCTGGCCCGCGACATTCAGTGCCGGCTTCTACCGCCGCCGGAGGTCGTGGGACGCGGCTTCGCCGTTTCCTCGCGCAACGAGCCGGCGCGGTTCGTGGCCGGCGACTTCTACGACGTGATCCGCCATGAGGAGGGAAGCGTCGGCGTGGTGGTCGCCGACGTGGCGGGAAAGGGCTTCGGCGCCAGCCTCCTGATGGCGTCGGTCAAGGCGACGATGCCGTTTCTCGCCAGCGGCCGCGGCGTCGAGGCGACGCTTGGCGAGCTCAACCGCCGGCTCTGCCGCGAGCTCGGCAAGCGCGAGTTCGTGGCCCTCGCCTACGCCCGCTTCGACCCCGCGACACGCCGGCTGTCGATTTCGAACGCCGGGTTGCCCGACCCCTACCTGCTGCGCCTCGACGGTACCGTCGAGGCGGTGGCCGTCCCCGGGGAGCGGCTCCCCCTGGGCCTGCGCCAGGACGCCTCCTACGAGAGCCGCGAGGTCACGCTCGCGCCGGGCGAGCGTCTCCTCCTCCTCTCCGACGGCATCCCCGAGGCGCGCCGCAGGGACGGCGAGCCGCTGGGCTACGAAGCCCTCGAGGAGATCGTGCGTAACCTTGAAGCCGAGCGCGACGAGGCGTGGCTCGATCGGCTCCTCGAGCGGGTCCGCGAAGAAACCCAACCCGAAATCGAGGACGACTGGACGGCGGTCGTCCTCGAGAGCCGGGAGCTTTGAGGCTTCGACGATGCTGCTTCACCTGACAGAGCTCTCCTCGGAGCCGCTCCACAGCCAGATCTCGCGCCAGCTGCGGGCCAAGGTCCTGGCCGGGCACCTGGAGGAGGGCGAGGTCCTGCCGTCGATCCGAGGGCTCGCCCGCGAGCAGCGCGTCAGCGTCATCACCGTGCAGCGGGCCTATGAGAACCTGGAGCGGGAGGGACTGATTCAGCCCCGCCGCGGCAAGGGTTTTTTCGTCCGGTCCCTGTCGGAGAAAAGGAAGGCTAGAATGGCCGAGGAACGATTCCTGAAAGCTCTCGAACGACTGGTGGAAGACGCGGTGGCCGAAGGGCTCGACCTCCCCGAGCTTCGCCGGCTCTTCGAAGACGTCTTGACGGCAAGGAGCCCGGCATGACGACGGAGATGGCCTTTTCCCTGCGCGCCGTGACGAAGTCCTACGGCCCCTCGGACGGGGACGACTTCACCCTGGGTCCGCTCGACCTCGAGCTCGAGCCGGGCCGCGTGCTCGCCTTCGTAGGCCCGAACGGCGCCGGCAAGACGACGACGATGAACTGCCTCGCGGGGCTTCTGCGCCCCGACGCCGGGGAGGTCACCGTCTTCGGCCGGAACTTGGCCGCGGCGGAGACGTCCTGGAAGGAGGACGTCGGTTACGTCGGCGAGAGCTCCGGCTTTTACCGCCGGTGGACGGTGGCCGAGAACCTCCGTTTCCTGGAGCGCTTCTTTCCGCGCTGGTCGAGCGCGCGCGCCCAGGAGCTCGTCGAGCGCTTCGGTCTGGCGCTTCGCAAGAAGGTGAAGGATCTCTCGCGAGGCAACCACACGAAGCTCGCGTTGGTGGCGGCGCTCGCCATGGAGCCGCGCCTCTTGCTCCTCGACGAGCCCACCGCCGGCCTCGATCCGGTGGTGCGGCGCGAGGTTCTGGACGTCCTCTGGGAGGTGCTCGAAGACGGCGAGCGGGCGATTTTTTATTCGACCCACATCCTCTCCGACGTCAGCCGCCTGGCCGACGAGATCGCCTTCCTGCGCGATGGGCGGCTCCTGGAGCGAAGCTCCAAGGAAGGGCTCACCGACGCCTGGCGCAAGGTGACGTTTCGCCTCGCGGGCCACGAATGGGTGCGTTTTCCCGAGGCCTACGAGCACAAGCGTACGGGCGACGAGCACCAACTACTGACGAACGACTACGAGACGACGCGCGCCCAACTCGCCGAGCTGGGTGCCCGCGACGTCCAGGCCTCGCGGCTGCCGATCGACGAGATCGCGGTCGCGCTCCTGCGGGGGAGAAATGATGTGGCTGCTGGCTAAAACCGAGCTCCGCTACTGGAGCGTCACGATCGCCGGGGGCTACGCCCTGGCGGCAGTTCTCGCCGTCGCTCTCCTCCTCGAGCGCTCGACGAAGGGCACGACGGCGACGGACCAGCACCTCGGAATGCTGGCGATCCTCACCTTCGTCCCGTACTATGTCGCCCTCGGCGTCATCGCTCGCGGCAACCGGACGGAGAACCGCCTGGCGCTTCATCTCCTACTGCCGGTCCGTCCTCGCCAGGTGGGCGTCGCCCGGATCCTGGTCGCCGTCGTGATCGCCCTTCTCGGGCTTGCCCTGGGGACGCTTTACGTCGCCGCGGCAGGCACCCTCGGCTATCCCTCTCTCTCGGCCGGCGATCTCCTGACCTTGAATCTCCTGGTCTTCCTCCTGGGGCAGACCTACTACCTGGTCGACGAGGCCAAGGCGCGGGGTTCCCGGAAGGTCCGTTTCGGCTGGCCGATCGCCTGGGTGACGTTTCTTTTTCTGGTCTTCCTGCTGCCTCCACCGGAAGAGCAGGAAGCGATGTCGCTCGCCTGGGAACGGCTCCTCGACTCGCCCTTGCGGCTCGCTCTCTACGCTCTCGCGGCTCCCGCCATCCTGGCGCTCAACCTGTGGCTTTTCGAGCGCCGGAAGAGCTGGCTCGCCGCGGGTTGTGAAACCTGAACCGGAGGAAGAAAAAACATGTCCTACGCACTCACCCTCGAAGGGGTGACCAAGAGATTCGGCGCGGTCACCGCCGTCGACGACGTCTCGCTCGCCATTCAGGAAGGCACGATCTACGGCTTTCTGGGACAAAACGGTGCCGGCAAGACGACGACGATCCGCATGATCATGTCGATTCTTTATCCCGACGAAGGCTCGATCAAGATCCTCGGCCATCCGACCGCCGAGGCCATCAAGGACCGGCTCGGCTACCTGCCCGAGGAAAAGGGCCTCTACAAGAAGATGACGGCGGGAGAGATCCTCACCTACTTCGGACGGCTGAAGGGCCTGGGAAAAAAAGAGGCCAAAAAACGCGCCACCGAGCTTCTCGAACGCTTCGGCCTCGGCGAATGGATCGACAAGAAGTGCGAGACCCTCTCGAAGGGCATGGGCCAAAAAGTCCAGGTCTTGGGGACGCTCATCCATTCGCCCGACTTCGTGATCTTGGACGAGCCCTTCTCGGGCCTCGACCCGGTCAACGTCGACGTGATGAAAGACGTCATCCTGGAGATGAAACGCGACGGACGGACCGTCATTTTTTCGACCCACATCATGGAGCAGGCGGAAAAGCTCTGCGATTCGATTTTCCTGATCCACAAGGGTAAAAAGCTCCTCGACGGGCCGCTCTCCGAGGTCCGCTCCTCGGGCGACCACGGCATCCACATCGACTACGACGGCGACGGGACGATCCTCAAAGGCCTTGCCGGCGTCGAGCGCGTCAACGATTCGGGCAAGACCGCCGAGATCTTCCTCGCCGCAGGCCATGATGCGCAGGAGATCCTGGCGCAGCTGGTCGGTAAACTGACGATCCGCCGCTTCGACTTGCGCGAGCCGTCGCTTCACGAGATCTTCATCCGTGCCGTGGGAGGAGAGAACCATGATGAATAGCAAGACCTTCCTGGTGGCCCAGCGCGAGCTGATGGAAAACGTCAGGACGAAAGCGTTCTGGATCGGCATCCTCTTCTTTCCGGTCTTGATCTCGCTTTCGATCCTCGTCCCCATCTGGGTCGAGCAGACGAAAGAGGCGCGCCACTACGCCGTCGTCGACCGTTCGGGGTGGCTTCTGAAAGCGGTCGAGGAACGCGCCACGACGCCAGACCTCGAGAAAGTCTTCACCACCGCCCTCGAGCGTTACCGCGAGGGGGGCGCCGCCTTCGACGAGCTTCCCGAGGCGCTTCAGCAGACCGCCATTCGCCTCGACGAGGCGATTTCTCTCCTCGGCAAGCAGCCGGTTCCGGGCGTCGGCGAGGACCGGACGCTTGAATCGCAGCTGATTTCCAGTTTCGCGACGTTCTTGTCCAACCTCTCCGGCCCGGAGGGCGAGCGGCTCCGTCAGCTGGTTCCCGAGGAGGCAGCGGAAAGGCTTCTGGAGATCCAGGAGTCGGTCCGTGTCTGGTGGAGCGAGCTGCCGCCGGAGGAGGCCGAGAAATACGGTGCCCGCACCAAGGGACGCTACATCCGCGCCGAGGTCGACGCGTCGCAGGGCGAGGAAGAGCTACTAGAGGAGCTCAACCGCAAGGTCGTCGACCAGGAGCTTTTCGGCTACTTCGTCGTCGGCAAGGACCCGGTCAAGGGCGAAGGCGAGTTCAAGTACGTCTCGGCGAACCTGACCGACGACGACCTCCTGCGCTGGTTCTCTCGCCTGGCGACCGACGCGGTGCGCGAGCGGCGCCTGGAAGAGAAAGAGATCGACAAGGAGGTCGCGGCGTGGATCCAGGAGCCGCTTCGTTTCAGCTCAAAAACGGTGGGCAAGGAAGGCACCGAGGAGGATGTCGACGTCCAGGACAAGATCCGGCATTTCGCGCCGGTCGCCTTCGTCTACCTGCTGTGGTTCGCGGTCTTCCTAAACTCCCAGATGCTCTTGACCAACACGGTCGAGGAGAAGTCGAACCGGATCATGGAGGTACTTTTGTCCTCCGTCTCGCCGAGTCAGCTGATGGCGGGAAAGATTGCGGGGATCGCGGCGACGGGGTTGACAGTGGTGGGCTCTTGGGCGATTTTCTTTTACCTGGCGGTCAAGTTCATTCCGCGGCTGATGGCGGAAGATCCGCCGTTCGATCTCTCGGTGATCGCGACCGATCCTTTTTACATGGGGTCGTTCGTGGTCTATTTCTTCCTCGGGTACCTCTTCATGTCAGCGCTTCTGGTCGGTATCGGGTCGGTCTGTAACTCGTTAAAAGAGGCACAGAACATGATGATGCCGGTGACGCTTTTGACGATCGTCCCGCTTCTCTTGATGATACCGATCGCCGAGGATCCCAACAGCACGCTGGCGAAGGGACTGTCGTACTTCCCGCCGTTTACGCCCTTCGTGATGATGAACCGGGCGGCGGCGCCGCCGAGCGCTTTCGAGTACGTGGCGACGACGATTCTGATGGTGGCGTCGATCGTCTTCGTCCATTGGGCGGCGGCAAAAGTCTTCCGCATCGGCATCCTGATGACGGGCAAGCCGCCGAAGCCGGCGGAGATCCTGAAGTGGATCCGGGCGCCGGTGGGCGTGGTGCCGGAGCGCCGGGAGTAGGACCCGTCTCATGCTGGGACCGCAGGCGTCCCGCCTGCTCTTCGTCCCGAAGGGACGATGCTGGGACCGCAGGCGTCCCGCCTGCTCCGCGGGCGACGCCCGCGGGGAGTCGTGCGAACTGGCGCTGGCTTCCCGTATAGTCCGCACATGGCTCCTGTGACGCCCATCCCCAACGTCCCCTACGTTTTCGACCGCCGGAGGACGCAACACCCGTGGCACCAGGCCCTCGACGACCTGGTCGCCGACCCCACTCGCCGGTTCGTCGCGGCCAACTGGCGCATGGACCATCGGGTGGCCCCGGCCCGCGAGGACAACCTCCTCGCCGCCCCCGAATTTACCTCCCCGCTCCACGGCGAGGACTGGTGGCAAGGCTGTGGCAACTACTTCCAGCGCGCGCTCTGCCAGCCCACCCGCCTCGGTCCTGCCGGTCGCCGCTCGGTCTACCTTGAGCCGCCAAACGCCTCGAACGTCATCCCGCGCGGCCGGATCCCCGGTCACGAGCAGCTGATCCACGTCGGCTCGCTCAACGCCATGCTCTGGCGCCTCGCGAGCGCCCAGCATCCCGCGGTGGGCCTCAAGCTCCGTTTCCCCGACGTCACCGGACGGTCCCTGCCGACACGCCCGGCGGGCGCCGCCGCTTCTTCCTGGTCGGCCTTCGGTGCCGAGGTCGACGCCGTCGCTGAAGCCGTCAACGGCCGCGACCTTGCCGTGGTGAAAGAGCTGGCGGCGCTCCTGACCGAGGCCCTGGGCGAGACCCAGCCGCCATGGTGGGCCGGCTTCGCCCAGGAGCTCGCGCCCCTCGTCGACGCGGGTGACGCCACCGGCCTGGGACGTGCCCTCGGCCTCGGACACCTCGACACCGGCGAGTGGCTCTTCGTCTGGCGCTACGAAGTCGCCCTCGTCTACCAGAGCGAGCCCGAGGCCGAGCTCTACCGTCCGACGGCGATCGAAGCCAACGACAACCCGTGCCATTACCCGTCGCCGCCGTCCTACGGCTACGGCATCACCATGGACCTGGGCTCGCCGCGGCCGGGAGCCTGTCGCGAGGTGATCCATCCGCCGCTGCGTGGCCGGCTGGCTGCCGACGCCTGCGTCGCCGAGCTCTGCCGCGTTGCCAGCGCGCCCCTTGTGGACCATAATCAGCTTAGCGACTTGCGCACGGAGCACCGCCGGTGCCTCGAGCGCGACCATCCACGTCCTGAGGACACCGGCTGGATCGAACGTCATCGGAGCTTGCCGTGAACCTGGCCCACCATCCCCTGCAGACGGTCAAAGAACTGCTGTGGGACGTCGTCCGCAACGACGACGGCGGGAGGCTTGCGGAATGCCTGGCGGGTCGCCGTCTGCCGGCTCTGGGCGGCGACTTTTACCCGGCGGATCTCGTCCACCGGGGAATGACGCTGCCACCGTTCGAGCCGGAGCTGCCCGAAAGGATCGCCGCCCTTCTGGCGACGCTAGTTGCAAGCCGCGCCCAAGAGCTCGACGAGGCTTTGGAAGCTGCCGGCCGTCTGGTCTCGGCAGGGACGACGGTCGTGTCCATCGGCGCCCGGAGCAGCCTCCTCGACGACGAGCCCTACGTCTTCAACCTCTTCCTCTTCGCGTCCTACCTGCCGGCCGATGCCGGGCTCTTCGCCTCTTTGAAGACATTCCACCAGGTCGGACTGCGGACGAGCGTCCTGCAAAGTGGCGGCGGACGCTCCGGACGCCAGTTACGTCAGGCGTTGACGTACCAGCAGTCGGACGACAGCCTCGAAGGCCATTGGCTCGGCCTGATTGAGCAGAGCTCCGATCGTGCTGGAAGGTTGAGCGAAGAACGCCAGAGCGACCTGCTCGACGCCTGGACCGGGCTCTTGTGGATCCCGCCGTCGGCGCCGGCGCGCGAGGCCGGAGAGACCCTTTCGGTCGAGCGGGTGGCGACCGGTCTGCGTGCCCTCCACGACACCACACTTTTTGTGCCCGAGGCGTTGCCGATCCTGCGCTACGGCGTCCGGCAGTTGGACGACGCCTATCCGCGGTCGCCGGAGTTCTGGCAAGAACGGCTGGCACCGTACCTCGCGGAATGGCCGGAGCTGCTGCACGACGTTGTCGTCGAGCAATGGCCGCTCCTCGAAGCCGAGGAGGCGAGCGCTGGCGTGATCGTGCCGGAAGACGCGTTGCCTGCCTGGGAGGCGTTGAAGCCTGAAGAACGGACGCGCGTCGAAGAAACGGCCGGCGCCGGCGATCCGGCCACCTGGGGTTCTTTATGGCAAAGTCTCTACTTCGAGCCGCCGCGCGCTAGCCTGGCACCGCAGGTCTGGCGCCAGGAGCTGCTCGAGATCCGCGGCGCGTTCGAGGGCGCCTTTTCAGGGCTGCGCCTTGACCGCGACCTTTCCGTCGAGAAGCTTGCCGAAGCGGAGCGTCCTAAAGAGAGGGGCCGCGAGGTCCGTCGCCGCTCGGTCGATCGATTGGCGGCCTTCGAGGGGGTCGGTAAGGCACTGGCCGAGATGGAACGTCTCCTCAGCCGCCGTGAAGCTCCCAAAGCAAGACGGTATCTGACCGACCTCGTCCGCCAGCAGCAAGACGCGGGCACAGAGGCAGAGTTGGTCATCAAGACGCTCTGCAACACGGCGGCAAGCGCGCTCGGTCATGGCCAGGGAGCTTGGGCCGAAGAGATTTACCGACAGGCGATCGACTTCGGCGTCGACGATCCGGTTCCGCACACTGGCCTCGCGGAGGTTCTCAAGGCCCAGGACGATCTTCCCGGGGCGGAGAAGATCTACCGCGAGACGGTGGCCCGCTGGCCCAACGACGTCGTGGCGCACAATGGCCTCGCGGAGGTTCTCAAGGCCCAGGACGATCTTTCCGGGGCGGAGAAGATC
>CBDUYN010000249.1:0-11889 GCA_965371445.1 uncultured bacterium
CAACCGACACAACCGACACAACCGACACAACCGACACAACCGACACAACCGACACCCGAAGAAACCCAGGATGCGCTTAGCGCTTATCCTGGGCTTGAGGATCTCTTCACGGACGATGGTTGCGAATGTTTGCGGGTCGGCGGCATCGAAGATCACGTACATGGGATTTGTCGTCTTTCACGGGAGAGAATGACGAGCCGAGTCGTCCGGGAGGTCAAAAAGAAAGCGTCGACATGGCTTGGCAAACGGTTCGGCATGTGGGATTTCGGCTGGCAGGATGGGTATGGTGCCTTCTCGGTCAGCCCCCAACATGTCGATATGGTCATCCGGTACATCGAAAACCAGGAGGAGCACCATCGGCTAGAACGTTTCAACGGGAACGACCCTTGGCAAGGACTCGTCGTCAGAAAACCCCAAAGCCCAGGATAAGCGCTAAGCGCATCCTGGGTTCCCGGGCGCATCCTGGGTTCCCGGACGCATCCCGGGTTCCCGGGCGAATCCCGGGTTCCCGGGCGCATCCCGGGTTCCCGGACGCATCCCGGGTTCCCGGGCGCATCCCGGGTTCCCGGGCGAATCCCGGGTTCCCGGGCGAATCCCGGGTTCCCGGGCGCATCCTGGGTTCCCGGACGCATCCCGGGTTCCCGGGGGTTGGGTCCCGGGAGTGCAGCGTCCTAGTTGATCCAGGGCCCGCGGTGGACGTCGTCGTCGTCGTCGTCCTTGACGATCCGCAATCCCCGCTTCGAACGCATCCGCCGCATGCGCGCCTGAAGGATGAGCTTCTCGATCCTGAGCCGCCACTCCCGGAAGGCCCGGTACGGTCCGCCCATCGTCAGGCTGGAGTACGTCATGCCGACCGCGGCGCAGGTGCCGACGAATCCCGGCAAGTCCTTGCTCCCAAGGAAGTACAGAAACGCGATCACGATCTCCAGCCAAAGGAACATACGCGCCCGCACCGGCAGGACGAAGAAGAGGAGAATCGTGGCGTTGCCGTAGAGGGTGGCAAAGGCGGCGATGAGGACGAGGGTGAGGATGTGCTGCCCCTGGATCAGGGTGAAGCTGGAACGCGGCAGGCCACCGAGTAGAAGCGACATCAGACAGGCCACCACGACGGCACTCGCCGAGGCGGCGACGATCCCGGTCAGGAGAGTCCGCCAAAAGCTCCGGCGTCCGAGGGCACGGAAGACGTCGCGGCCGAACCAGAAGAGGATCAGAATCGTCAGCAGGAACCAGATAGGCCCGCTCTTTTGGCCGATGAAAGCGTAAGTGACCATCTGCCAGACGAAGCCGTAGCGCCACACCGCGGGCGTCAGCTCCAAGAGCTCAAGCAGGAATCGCGTCGACTCGAAGAACTGGAGCGAGAACGTGACGAAGACCACTCCCAGAAGCACCAGGATGTCGCGCGGCGGCGGCGGTCCTGAGCCCAGGCCGAAACCCGTGGGCTGACGGCCGGAGGGCTGGTTGCGGTACACGGCTCGCTCCCAAGTCTAACGACCCGGCTTCATGAAGCTCGTGTCGATGAATTCGGTCACTTCGATCTCGAAGATCAGCATCCCCTTGGGTCCCCGGGGCCACTGGCCGTTGTGTACGGATTCCGGGATCCAGATGTGGCGCTTCTCGCCCTCGACCATCTTCTTCAAGCAATCGGCAAAGGCCGGCATCACCTTGTCCATGGGAAAAAGCGTCGGCCGGCCGCGGGCGAGGGAGGACTCGAGGACCCTGCCCTCGGCGTTCCACAGAGTGTAGATGGTCATCGCCCCGCCGGTGTCGGCGTAGGCGGCGCCCTTCTCAGGCTTCGAGACGACCTTCGAGAAAGCGCCAAAGATCGTCCGCTCGGCGTCGGGGGGGGCTTGGATCAGCGCTTCCGGCGGCGCGGGGATCGGGACGAAGCCCGTGAGCTCGATGTCGTAGACCAGCCTCCCGCGAGGCGTCTGAGGGCTCTTGGGATTGAGCCCCTCCGGGACCCAGAGGCGCCGCTTCTCGCCCGGCACCATCATCGGAATGCCTTCTCGCCAGGCGGGAAAAGACTGCTCGACGAAAAAGCGGGCCGGCTGCCCCCGGTCGTAGCTGCTCTCGAATTTGGCGCCGGCCGGCGTGTAGCCCGTGTAGTGAATCGACACGAAGTCGTTGCCGTCGGGACGGTTCTCGCCGAAGCCGGGGTCCAGGACCACCGTGGCAATCCCCGACTCGGTGCGCTTGGCGTCGGGCGGCGGCTCCGCAAGACCCTTCGGCGTCTCGGCTGCCACAGCCGAGGCGAGAAGCGCCAGCGCGGCCATGGAACCGAGGACGGATGTCCGAAGAAGGGTGCGAATTCCGGATGTGGGCTGGTCTGGCTGGTTCAACGTCGTTCTCCTCATAGCCGCGCAAACCTATCTCCTTTGACCACGTCTGGCAAGAAGCCCCCGGCAAGCTTCCCGAACGTCCTCACGAGGGCACCTTCGCGGACGAGCTCCTCGGGCTCTCCGGTGACGAGCTCGCCGCCCGGGGCGACGAGCCAGAGCCGGTCCGCGAAGCGCAGCGCCACGTCGAGGTCGTGGGTCGAGACGAGGACGGCCCGCCCCGGCGAATGCGCGAGAGCGCGCAGCAGGCTCATGACGTCCCAGCGTCCGGGCAGGTCGAGAAAGGCCGTGGGCTCGTCGAGGACGAAAAGCCGCGGCTCCTGGGCCACGGCACGGGCGATCGTCACCTTCTGGCGCTCACCGTCGGAGAGGGTCCCCACCGAGCGCTCGGCGAGCTCCGTCACCCCGAGCTGCTCCAGGGCCTCGGCGACGCGGGTGTGGTCGCGAGGACGGAGCCGCCCCGTCCAGTTTGTGTGGGGATAGCGTCCGAGGGCGACGAGCTCGCGGGCGGTCATCAAAGTCGCCTCGATACGCTCCGGCAGGACGACGCCGACCTGTTGCGCACGACGGCGCGGCGCGAGCTCGTCCAGAGCCTCGCCGAAGAGCTCAATGCGGCCGGCCAGCGGCCGATCGAGCCCGGCCAGGGCCCGCAGCAGGGTCGACTTGCCGGCACCGTTTCGACCCATCACGCAAACCATCTCCCCGGGTTTGAGCGAGACTGTCACGTCTTCCAGGACCGCGCGGCGGCTGCGCCGCGACACGTAGCCGACGGCAAGACCGGTCGCCTTGAGGACGCCATCTTCGCTCATCGTGCCTCGAAACGCCGCCGCAGCACCACGACAGCGATGACCGGAGCGCCGACGAGGGCGGTCACAGCGTTTAGGGGAAGCACCGATTCGCTGCCCGGCAGTTGGGCCAGGAGGTCGGCGACGAGGGCGACCAACGCTCCGAGAAGCGCGGTGCCCGGCATCAGGACGCGGTGGTCGCTCGTGGCAAAGAGCCCCCGGGCGAGGTGCGGCACGGCGACGCCGATGAAGCCCACCGGGCCGCAGAAGGCGGTCACCCCACCGGCCAGGAGCGCCGTCGCCGCGATGACGGCGAGACGGGTCTCGCGCACCGCGAGCCCGAGGCTCCTGGCGTAGCGCTCGCCAAGCAGCAGAGCGTTCAGGGGCTTGGCCAACGCGAGCGCCAGCAGGAGAGCCACGAGAAGGACCGGCGCCAGGACCCGCAGCTCGCTCCAGGTGACGCCGCCGAAGCTGCCGAACGTCCAGGTCAGGTAGGCCTGGATGCGCTCCGCAAGGCTGAAGTGGATGAGGATGGTCACGAGCGAGCTTGTGGCGTAGCCGAAGAGCACTCCGAGGATCAGGAGCGTCAGGTTGGACACCCGACGCGCCGCGAGCAACACGAGGACGAGCACCCCACCGGCACCCAGGCTCGCCGCCGCCGCCAGTCCCAGGGAACCGCCACCCAAAGCCATCCCCACGGCGCCGCCGCCGGCCAGGACCACGATCGCCACCGCCAGGCTGGCACCGGCGGAAAGCCCCAGGACGTAGGGACCGGCGAGCGGGTTCTGGAAAAGCGTCTGCATCAAGAGGCCGCTCGCCGCGAGCCCGGCGCCGGCGAGCAGAGCCGTCAACGCCTTGGGCAAACGAAACTCGACGACGATCTTCTCCCAGCTTGCCCGCGCCGGCTCGCCGCCCGCGAGGACGGTCAAGACTTCGTCGGGCGGGATCGGCACCGATCCCGTCGCGAGGCTCGCGACGAAGGCGGCGGCAAGCGCCAGGACAAGCGCCAGGAAGCGCCAGGACAGTCGCCGGCTCTCAGCTGTCATCGAGGCGCCGGTGGTAGACGAGCTCGTGCTCCGGCACGAGCTCGGGGTGGAAGATCTTGAGGAGATCGGCCAGCACGAGGTCGGGACGGGCGGTCCCGGTCTCCCAGTAGTCGTTGCCGCCGACGCCCTGGCCGCCGCGGTCGTTGAGCCGCGCGTCGTTCGAGAAGACCCGCCGGCCCACGAAGGGGCCGAGGGTCGCGAGCCGCTCGTCGACCCTCTCGATTTCGGCGAGCGAGGCCATGACGTTGGGATGGATCCAGTACTCGGCCGCGACGGCCCGCTCGTAGACGCTCTCCAGCGCCAGGGGAAGGCTCCCGGCCCTCGGCTCGTCGGCCCACAGGTAGGCGCCGCCGGCGTCGGCGATCAGTTGGGCGAGAAAGCTCCGTCCGCCCGGCACGTACCAGATGTCGCCGAGGGGACCCCCGACGAGGACCGTAGGACGGTGCTCGAGCGCGGCACCCCGTGCCTGAAGCTCGGCGTAGCGCTCGGCCACGTCGGCGAAAAGCTCGGCGGCCTGTGCCTCGCGGTTGAAGAAAAGCGCCGTGAAAAGGATCCATTCGGCCCGTCCAAGCGGTGTCGCCTCGAGAAACGAGGGGACGTGGGCGACGTCGATCCCGGATTCCTGGAGCCGCGTGAAGATGCCGAGCTCGTGGCTGCCGATGCTCGCGGCCAGCACCAGGTCCGGGTCGAGGGCCAGGAGGAGCTCGAAGTTGAGACGGCTGTCGCGGCCCACCTCGGCGAGCTCGCCGCGTTCGGCCTTGCGGCGCACCTCGGGGGAGCTGACGTAGTCGAGCTCGTCGTGTCCGGCGAGCGCGTCGAGGAGATCGAGGTCAACGAGGTGGGGTAGCTCGGTCGTCGAGGTGGTGACGATGCTTCGTACCGGGACCTCGAGGGTTACGGCGTCGTCGAAATCCTCCGGACGGGGCGTGCCACATTGCACAAGGAGGTAGGTGAAAGGCGGCGTCTCGCTGTCGGGCAAGGTCACGGTCACCACCTTGTAGTGGCGGAAGTACTCGACTGTGAAGCGTTCGGCGTGGCGGGGCTCCGGGTGGTCGGGGAAGTAGTCGACCGTGGGGTCGTAGCGTTCGACGCAGCGTCCGGGGTCGGTTGAGCCTTCGACAGCCGGCGGCGGAGAGCCACAGGCCAGCAGAGAGCAGATCAAGGCCAAAAGAACCACTTCTGAGGCGCCTTGAGCCGTCTCCCGGAAGGTCTCTTCCTGACCCGCGGAACCGCCCTCTAAAACCGCCACCCCAACCCCACAAACGCCACGGCACCCGGCGTCGTGAAACCGTTGAGCTCCTCGTAGTCCTCGTCGAAAAGGTTCTCGACGCGAAGATAAGGCTCCCAGCTCGGGCTCAAGCGGTAACGGACGTTCAGATCGACGCGCTCGTAGTCGTCCATAGGTGTCGTGTCGCTGTCGATCCGCTCCCGGACGACGATCAAGGTCGCGGTCGCCCGCAGCTTCTCGGTCGGCTTCAAGAAAAAGTCGACGACACCGCGGTGCTCCGGACGCCGGGCCAGCCGCTGGCCCGTCGCCAGGTCTTCCGTCTCGTTCCACGTGTAGGCCGTCCTCATCTCGAAGTGTGGACCGGCCCGGTAGGTCAGGGTCGCCTCGACGCCCCGCGACTCGGCTGCCGCAAGGTTTTGCGGCAGGAAGGTCACGAAGTCAAAAGCGATCAGGTCTTCGAAGTCGCTCTCGAAGTAGGTCACGTCGAGCGTCACGTTGTCCCCGAAGCGCTGCTCCAGCCCGAGGTCGAGGCCGCGGTTGGTCTCGGGCTCCAGGTCCGGGTTCGAGAAGAAGGGGAAGAAGAGGTCGTTTAACGTCGGGGCCTTGAAGGCGGTCCCGTAGCTCGTGTGGAGGCGAGTCGACGCCGTCGCCTTCCACGAAGCCGCGAGGCGAAAAGTCGCCTCGCCGCCGAAGTGCGAATGGTCGTCGTAGCGTCCGCCGACGGTGAAAGAAAACCGATCCTTCGAGAAGACGTTCTGGAGGTAAATCGACTCGATCTCGATGGATTCGTCGAAGCTCGTCCCGTCGACGCGGCGTTCCTCGAAAGTGTAGCCAAAGCTCAAGACGTCGTCTTGGGTGACGGTGACGTCGGACTGGAGGGTCAGCTCTTGGTCACGGCTGCGGAAGGTGAAGTTGCCGAAAGCGTCCTCGGGATCGCTACCGCGGATCTCGTCGTCGTGAAAGCCGACGAAAACCGTCTGTTGAAGCCGTCCGAGACTCTTTTTGAACGTCAGGCCGCCGAGGAGGGCGTCGCGTTCTTGGAGACGGTTCAGGTCGTCGACGGGACCGGCGAGGAAGTCGAAGCCGTCGATCGAGACGTCGCCCGTGAAGCTGCGGAGCACGAGGTCGAGGCGGCCGTCGCCAGCGAAGTCGAAGCCGGCGCGTCCGGCGAGCGAGGTGTTTTCGTACGGGTCGTCCTCCGTGGCGGGCGCGGCGGCGGCGGAGACGCCGTCGGTTCGGAGGTCGGAGGCGGTGAGGTGGTAGTCGAAGCGGCCGGCCGTGCCGTCGACGCCGAGACGCAGGCGCTGGTGGCCGTGGCTCCCCGCCTCGGCAAGGCCCTCGACGGAGGCGCCAACGCCCAGGCCACGGCGGGTGGTGATCGAGACGACGCCGGTCATTGCTTCCGAGCCGTAGAGGGTGCTCTGCGGACCGCGAAGGACCTCGATGCGTTCGATCTGGTCGCTCGTGAGGTCGGCGAAGTCGAAAGCGCCGGTGGCGGCGTTGTTCATACGGACCCCGTCGACGAGCACCAGGGTGTGCGACGAGCTGCCGCCGCGCAGGAAGACGCTCGTGACCTGACCTCCCCCACCGCCGCGGACCACTTCGAGGCCCGCCACGGTGCGCAGCAGCTCCGCGACGCTCGTCTTGCCCCGCGCCGCGATCTCCTCGGCGGTGATCACGGTGACGGAGCTGCCGACGCTGTCGGCGGGGCTCTCCATACGGTGGGCGGTGACGACGATGTCGTCGCGGATCTCGGCCTGGGGCTCCGGGGCGGCGTCATCGGCCCCGGCGTCTTGGGCCTGGACGTTGGATGGAAGGACGAGGACGGTGGTAAGGATCGTCGTACAGACGATCCCGCCGATTCTCTTCGGCGTCATGGCAAGGCTCCTTTCCCCCGCGGGAAAACCGTAGGCTTCCGGGCCGGGTATCCTGGCTCTCGTTCGACCTACTCGCCGCGCCTTCCCGGCCTTCGGGCCAGTGGCTCGGTCCGTCCCCGAGGAGGGCGGGCCGCGGCTTTCGTCACGATCACAGTCGCGGGGCGGCGGGAGACTTGCACTCCACTTCCCGCGGTCCGGAGCGGCCTCTGCCGTTCAATGTGGGCCTGAGGCGTCCGTCATGGGCGCCTCTCGGGTTCGCGGCCAATCTGACACCTACGCCGGGGGCTGTCAAGCGTCAAAGCGCTGCCCTTCGACGTGACCGTGTCCGAGAAGGTCTACGAGTACCTGCGCTGGTACCTCGAAGAGTACATGGACCTCCCCGACGCCGGCTCCGTCGTCCGGGCGCGGCGCATCGAGGACGAGATCAAGGTATGGCCGTCGGCGGCGTAACCCTCGCCATTCATGCTATCCGTTCTCCCTTCTCTTACGTTCTCGATTTCGAGCCTTCCAACTCGACTGTGCCGATTCCTCAGTGATGTCTGCCGAACGCCGCGCCAGTTCCATGCCGGCCAGACCTGACCGGCCCGATCACCAAGCCCATCAAGCTCTGGGCCAACATTCGAGTAGCCCCGGCGAGGGATTGGCCGTCCTGGCGGATCCTGCGGCGTCGAGGGGTAGGTCGGAATCCTTGGCCCGGCCGAGCTCGACGACCCCGCCCGCCCTTCGTGGCCACCTTCACAGCCCGGCCGGCGAGCTCGCCGACGAGCCGGCAGCCGATGAGCACGACGAGTAGCCCGCCGCCCGCCCGCCTCGACCTCCAGGAGGTGGCGAAGCCTGCCCTGCGCCGGAATCGGCAGGCAGAGCCTGCCTTACGTCGGGAACGATCCGACAAGTCAAGGGACCAGGCCACTACACTACGTCATCAGTAGAAGTGGGTGACACCGACTCGATGGCACCGCCGGTCCGAAAAACGTCCTCTCCAGAGGACGTTTTCCGTGTCACAGCCAGACCACTGAAAAAATGACGCTGTAGAATCGCCTCTGACGGGATTTCTGGCCCCTCCCAATACCTGGAGACCCGCGAAATTTTCTCGCGTCAGAGCGGCTCTCAGGGCGCTTAGAAGCCATGTCGGTCTCGGCATCCCTTGGAGACCGGTTTTTTCGGGTCGAATCCTCGCCCGCGGTCCGCTTTTTACGACCTCGCCCGGCTCCCGCGGGGAAAGACGCCCCGCGGGCTGCCGAAGAGAGTGGAACCGTCGCATTGTGGCGCAGAGCGTAGAGGACGGCCGCCACCAGGATCAGGAGACGCGCCGCCGGACGCAGGAAGAGGATCCGGCGCAATTACCGGGAGGGTGGGCTCTCTTACGTCCCGCGAGGCGCGCAGCGGAGTCAGCCTTCCGGGCTTTCGAGCTCCGCGAGGCGGGCGCGCAGACGCGCGTTCTCGATCTCGGCGGTGTCGGCGCGCTGACGCTCCTGCTCGGCGCGTTCGGCATTCGTCGGCACCAGCCGGCCGTCAGGATAGAAGAGACGCAACCAGGGACCCTTCTCCCTGTAGTACTCGCCGTGCCACACACCGAGCTCCACCTCCAGCTCACGGCTCCACTGCCGGCCCTCGGCGGAGCGCGGGATCCGCTGGTAGGCGTTGTCGAGCAGGCGGAAGCCGTCCACCGACTCGCTGCGCGGCGTGTAGAGGAAATACTCCGAGGTCTTGAAGACGTCCTGGTAGATCCGCTTTTTCTCGCCGTAGTCGTCGTCCGCGGTCGACGGCGAAAGCAGCTCCAGAACCAGGTCCGGCAGACGGCCGTCTTCCTCCCAGGCCACCCATATCTGGCGCTCGCGCCGGGCGACGTCCTTGACGAGAAAGGCGTCGGGACCGCGGTAGGCGGTCTTCTTCGGCTTCTCGGGCCGCAAGCCGTTCTCGAAGAGCGCGAGTTGGCGCTCCTCCTCGGCCACCACCCGCGCCTGCTCGGCCGAGTAGTAGACGAACATGTCACCGCCGAGGAAGAACTCCTCGCGCCCGAGCTCGAGCATCCGGTAGTCGGCGAGCTCCAGGAAAAGCGTCATCTGCAGGCGATGGTACCAGGTCTCCAAGGCGACTCCGTCTTCCTGGACAAGCTCAAAGTCGAGATCTTGAAGGGCGGCTTTTGCGCTCATGGGGGCCTCCTGCGGCTCCAGGCCGCCCGTCCACGATAGCACACAAGCGCGGCGCCCCAAAGGGGCGTCGAATAGGGGGGGTCGATCACGGTCGGGGTCACGTCCATCCAGGCGCACCCGCGTAAAGGCGCCCGTCCTCCCCGCGACGGCCGGCCGGCCCTCTACCTCGTGTCCGTCGATGGCGGCGACGTCCTACCCCTGGGGATCGACGGTGGCGCCGAGATGGTGCCGGACATCGCTCCCGACGGGGAGACGATCGCCTTCACCGCCGACCGCAAGGACAACGTGGATCTCTATGCCCTGTCCCTGGGGGACCGTCAGCCGGGCCGGATCGATCGGCTGACCAGGAACGAGCACCGCGACGTCTTGTCTTCCTTGCCTTTCTTGCCATGCCTTTCTCTTCTTCTTGGCTCCATGGTCGAGCAGGCGCGCACTTCGGCCAAGCGGCGGGCAATCTCGTCGAGGCCCGGAGCTCTTGATAACCTTGACTCATGAGATCCAAGATACAAGGGCGGCACTCCGGAAGGGCGGGGACCACTCCGAACTGGATGCAGGAGTCGCCTGGAAAACCAGCGGCGGACGTTCCTCGCGGGGACGTGTACGGCGCGGAAGTCGCGAGGAGTACGAGACGCCGGCGGAGGCGTAGAGCCGCCGGGTCTCCGGGTTGAAACCCGGGTCAGGACGACGGCGTCCCTTCGGGACGGGGCAAGAAGGGCAAGAAAGGCAAGAAGAACCGGAGGGACGCGCCATCCGCCGCCGACGTCTTCGCCGAGAGTCTCTTGGGGCCTTGACCTGGCCGCACGACGACAGAGAGCCCCGAACAAGCGGCCAAGGGAAGGGGCCCGATCCCGACGCAACGGAACCGAGCCGGCAAACGTTCGCGGCGCGGGAGAGACCGTTTGAGCCCGACCTCGACACGCCCGCACAGAAAACGGGGCCGTCTGGCCGGATCTCGACACGCTGGGACGAAAAACGAAGACATGGAGTCCGACCTCGACACGCCCGTACGAAAAAAAGATCGTTTGAAAGACCTTGCCGATTCGGGCGGACAGCCGGCGGGCACTTTGCAGGCTTGCACGATCCCCCCGTTGAAAAACGAGCAAGTCCAAGGGCCGCACAATTTTCTCGTCGGGAAAACGAGCGAGTCTTGAGGCTGGCACGATCTCTCGTCGGAAAAACGAGCGAGTCTTGAGGCTGGCGCGATCTCTCGTCGAAAAAACGAGCGAGTCTTGAGGCCGCACATCTCCTCGTGAAAAAAACAAACGTATCTTGGACCCCGCGCAACCTCCCCGTCGGAAAGGCGAGCGTTTTTTGAGGCCGCACATCTTCTCGTCGGAAAAACGAACGTGTCTTGAGGCCCGCGTGATCTCTCGTCGGAATGGCGAGCGTCTTTTGAGGCTCGCACATCTCACCGCCGGAAAGGCGAGCGCGTCTTGAGGCCCGCGCGATCTCTTCGTCGGGAAACGAGCGCGTCTTGAGACCCTCAAGACGGTTTCTTGAAAAAACGAGCCCGTCTCAACCCCTTGAAGACGATTTCCTCGCCCCTCGGGAGGCTCTGCGGGGGCGATTCGTCCCTGAAAGCTTGACACGGGAGGTGGGTCGCCTCAGGCGATCGCGTCGTCAACCCCCAAGGCGCGGTGTGGTACGACGCCTTCGGGGTAGTCGCCGAGGGCACACCCGACACCCCCTGTCTGGGCGAGGACGTCGCAGAGGGTGGCGGCGCTTTCGCGTCCGAGCTCCACCTCGCGGACAACCTCTTCGAGCAGCTGGCGCACTTGTGGCAGCGCCTTGCACGGCGACGAGAAGCGCAGCTCGTCGATCGCGTCGAGCCGGCGACGAAAGTCGTCGCGGGCATCGACGTCGGGATGCGACGCCTGGCGCAGGATACGGTCGACGCGTCCGAGGAGCCCGTCCTCTCCGCCCGGCGTTCGAGTGCGGGTTTAGCGGACTTGCCCAAGATCTGGCGGACCCAGTGCGAATTCCAATCCACGCAATAAAATGGACTGATACCATCGAGTCCTTTGAAAGCGCACTTTCAGAGGCGCGAACTCGATACCCATGAAAGGGCTGTACAAAAGCGTCCATATTGCCTCAACCCTTGCGGGAGAAGACAATGAATTGCAGGAGTAAACCCGAAATCCCCCAGCTGGCCGAAAGGGAAGATGTACAACCCTTTCAGGGTTGGGGAGTGGGGACGACGCTTACCCAGGGTTGCACCCTGGGCTTCGGGATACAACCCCCTTGGGGTTTAAGATCAATGCCACGCCGCAATCCCGAGAATAAACGAACGGCCGCCCAACAATGCCATGCAGGGGACGCCGACGCCGTATCAACCGTTTGTGGTGACGGTAGCGACGTTGCCTTCGTCGAACGTCCTGAGATGACTGAAGGGGCGCCCCTGATGGCTGTCCGATATGCGGCCAGACCTGAAGTAGGTCGCGAGGCGCGAGCCAGCCGGAGGACA
>CBDUYN010000250.1:0-11837 GCA_965371445.1 uncultured bacterium
CGGACGCCCGGCGTCTGCTGTGGACGCTGGGGTTGGCGTCGGAGCCGCAGTCGGACTTCATGATCGGCGGCGTCTGGGAGGAGGGATCGGACGCGCCCCTCGCCCCGCTCCTCGCCGAGCTGACGGACGCCGGGCTGGTGACGCGGGACGAGACGTCCGCGTACGGCGTCCACGAGCTGGTCCGCGAACGCGTCGCCGCCTGGGTGGACGCTCACCCGGCCGACCAGGGCGGACGCACGGACGCTGAGGTGTGGAAGGCCTTCGGGGTCCGCTACGGACGGCTGTTCGAGGAGATCAACGCGTCCGGTGAGCCGGGGGCGCAGGACGTGGCGGCCGAGATGGGACGGCGGGGGATCAGCTATCTCGTGCGGGCGAAGGCGTTTGAGGACCTGGGGTCGTTCGCGGGCTGGGTGGTGACGGGCACCCGAGATCAGCGGCTCTTGCGCGGCGTGGTCGCCGAGCTCGTGGGCGTCGTCGAGGAGGTGCCGGCGGGGGAGACGCGCTGGAGCGTTCAGACGTTAGTGGCCGATGCGCTGAAAAACGCTGGTCAGCCGGATGCGGCGTTGGCGTTCTACGAGGCGGCGGCGAAGGAGGCGGAGGCGTCCGAGCATTGGACGGCCGTCGGCTGGATCTGTCAGAACTGGGCGATTGCTCTTGCCATGACCGCTCAGCTCGACGCGGCGAAAGCAACCTTTCTGCGGAGCGCGGAGGCCAGGGAGAAGGCCGCTTCCCCCAGGGTGGAGGTTCTCGGCGCGGAACTGGAAGCGTTCCGCATCGACGTGATGCAGGGCAAGGCCGTTGACGTTCTGCCGGAGGTCGAGAGCCGTCTCGACGAGATCCGTTCGTGGTGGCGCCGTCATCGAGACGGCGAGGCCGTCGCCGAGGCTCCTGATCCGGAAATCCTTGGACGCCTTCTCGTCAGCGGGCTGAACATCGCTCTGGCGGCCTGCCTGGCGCTCAAGCGCTGGGAGGATGGCCTGGAGCTCCTCGGGGAGACGGAGGACGCGAAGCGGACGATGGGGCGAGGCGAGCAGGAGCACGCCAGGACTCGCTTCAACCGTTCCGGTCCGTTGCTGCGCCTGGGACGGCTCGACGAGGCGCAGCGGACGTTGGAGGGTTGCCTTGCCGTCTATCGCAAGTTTGACGATTCGGCGGAAGAGGCGAAGGCGTTGTCGGCACTGGCCGACCTCTGGGATCAACGCGGCGACCTCGTTCAGGCGGTGGGGCTGGCGCGTCAGGCGTTGGCCGTTTGCAACCGTCTTCCTGATCTGGCGGATCGGTCCAGCTCGCATGGCAACCTTTCGAACTACCTCGATCGTTTGGGGGAGACCGAGGAGTCGGCACGTCATCTCTTGGCGGCGATGGTCTATTTCGTCCTCATCAACCATCAGCAACACCTGCGAACGGTGCTGGGCAACCTCGGCAACCGCATGCGCCGCGCCGCCGACGCCGGAGGACGCTACGAGCTGCCCCGTCTCGCCGACGTCCTCGGGCGTCCGGAATTCTCCGCGTTGAAGGACGTCGTCGACCGTGTGGACGGGGGCGTTGACGCCTTGCAGGCGGTCGTCGATCAGCTCGTCGAGGGCGTCCGCGGGGAGGGCGGTCGTTCTTAGGCGCCGGCGACGACGCCGCGGCCCCGATCGTCTCGGTGCTCTTGCCGCCAACCACGGATCAGATCCGACAGGATGTGGACGTCGGCTGCCAGCTCGGTGGTGGCGGTGGCGAGACGCATCTCCGACTCGGTCATACGCCCTGTGAGGGCCTTGAAGTTCTCGTTGTTCTGCTGCGCCAGCCTCTCGAGGTTCTCGTTGGTCTGGTCGATGCGGGTACCGAGCTCGTCGCGCGTCGCAGCCAGTTCCTCGCGCGTCGTGTTCACCTGCTTTTCCAGAGATGCCTTGACGGCCGCTGGACCGCCACCGCGGTCAAGACGCCTTCGAACCGCAGAAGCGCCGGACGGAACTCGTCCGCGGACTTCTGCGGGTCGATCGGAGAGGCCCCGGGAGCGACCACCTCGGGCGGCTCGAAATCGGGATCCTCCAGGATCTCGAGCGCCATGCGGCCGTAGCGCCGGAGCGTCAGCGGGTCGATGTCGGCCAACCCGGGATCGAGACCCACGAAGAGCGCGCTCTTGCCGGCGCCCGGCGTGCCCACGATGGGCTGGGTGATTCTCACTCTTTGGCGTCGGTAGCCAGAAAACTGCGAAAATCCCTGTTGAACGCGATGCCGATCGACACCGCGGTCAGGACGGCGCCGCAGCCGAAGTAGATCATGGGGACGTCCTGGTCGAGGAGGTCCGCGACGACACCGCCGAGCCCCATGCCGAGCGGCATGAGCCCGGCGGTCAAGGCGGTCAAGAACCCGAAGACCCGTCCGCGGATCTCGCTCGGAGTGGCCACTTGTAGGAGGCTCAGGACGTGGACGTTGAAAATACCGTTGAGCGCTCCGACGGCCGCCATCAAAAGGGTGGCGAGGGCCGCGCTCGAAACGGCGCCGAGCGCGGCGACGCCCACCGAGGACACGATGAGCGACGAGAGGAGGACGGCGACCTTGCGGCCCCCCGAGAGCTTGAAGAGCCCGGCGACACCGTAGCCCACGATCGTGCCGGCACCGAAGGCCGCGAGGATGTAACCGTACCAGGCGGGCGTCGATCCCAAGGTGTCCTCGACGTAGAACGGCAAGAGCACCAGCACCGGGGCGATGAAGAAGTTCATCACCGCCGCCGTCAGGATCAGGACCCTGAGTCCCGCGTCAGAGACGACGAAGCGAAAGCCCGCGGCCAGATCGCCGCCTGCCCGAGCGTTGTATGGGGAGGGTCGGAAGCCAGATTCTTGAGACCCCAACGGGGTCTTGACAACAAAGCCCAGGGCAAGTGCAGCGCAGCCCTGGGTGGAACAGTTTCCATTCTTCCAAGCCCTGAAAGGGCTTCACATCTCCCCGGCTCCCTTTGTACAGCCCTTTCAGGGCTGGGGATTTCGGAGCCTCTTCCACCCAGGGCTGCGCTGCGCTTGCCCTGGGCTTTGTTGTTAGGACCCCGTTGGGGCCAAAGAAGATGGCAAGAAAGGCAAGACGAAGACGAAGAACGGGGAAAACGGGACCTTCGGTCCTGCGGAACGAAGAGCCGGCGGGACACCAGCGCTCCCAGCAGGCGGACGTGAACGTCCTGTGGTCGGAAAGGAATGTAGATCCTGGCAAGGGGCTCCGGGCGGCCTGGATGGAAGTCGGAATAGCGACTGACCCCGGTCAGGAACTCATCCCCAGGGACCGGAAGGAGCCCAGCTTCACGAGGCAACTTCGACCGCCAGGGGTGTCTGCTCGAGGTCCGCGGGAAGATCCGCCACGAGCTCTTTCAGCGACTCTGCGGAACCCACGACCTTGCGGCCGATTACAGCCACCCACTTCCCCCGATACTCCTCCGGGGGATCTCGCAACCACTCGATCTCTTCGCGGACGTCGTCGCCCGTGGCAGGACGGCGATACGACCGGCCGACGTTGAGCAGCTCGTGGATCCGACGGAGGCCCTCATGATCAGGATGCCCCGCGGCAGACTCCGCGGCGAGACGAGAGGCTTTGTAGACCTCACCGTCGCGCAGGAGCTGTCGGGCTTTGGCGAGGAGGGCCTCCGCGGAACGCGGCTTCACCGCGGACAAGCGCGACCGGGCGGCTGTCGCGTCGCCTTCTGTGGCCAGACCCTGGGTTCGCATCGCCCTGCTCATCTCTGGTCTCCGTCAGCTCGGTGGTCTCCGTCTACCGTTCAAGTGTACGGCCACGGCATGCCCGGCGGCAACCCCAGCCTGGCCGAGCCAGAAAACGCGGGCCGCCTACGGCGCTCTTCTCCGGTTCGTCCATCCACATCCTACAACAGGTCCAGGGGCAGGGAAACCGCGGCCAGACGCAACGTTTCTTGGATGTCGGCGGCGATCAGATCGGGATAGGCTTCCAGGATCTCAGCCTCGCTCATCAGCCCCGGCCTCAAGGCACGACGGACGACCAGGCCAAAACGTCCCCCGACTCGAAGCCGTCGGCAAAGAGAAAGACGTTCGACGCCCACACGGCCACCGGCAGCCGTGCCTCCGGAATCGCCATGTCGTCGGGGGTCAAGACCAGCTCGCCGAAGACCCACTCGTCCAGGGGCAGCGGACCCAACAGCTTGACCTCGACGTCGAGCTCCTGCACCGTCGCCGGGACGGGCAGGGTGAAGCTTGCGGGGCTCGTCTCGACCTCGACCCCGGGAGGACCTTCGAAAACGACCGTCCACTGGACGCTCGCCCCCGCAATGCTTGCCACCGTCCGCGAAAATGAGCACCTCCCGGCACAGTCCCCGTCGACGAGGTAAGGAAGGTTGAGCGTCCGGGGATCCCCGCCGAGGTCCGGATCGGCCGCGGCGTAGCTCGCCGCGTTCTCGTCGAGGACGAGCCCAACCCGGGCGGCTCGTCCGAGGTCGACGCGGCCCGCACCCCGTGCCCAGGGATCGGCGGCGGTCAAGCCGTCCTCCTCCAGCAGGGACGTCTCCGCCGTCGTCATGAGCGCCGAGCGGACCTCGGCCGGCGACAACGCCGGACGCAGCGAAAGAAGAAGCGCCGCGGCGCCCGCTACGTGGGGGCTCGACATCGAGGTGCCGGAGACGCGGAGGAACTCGTCGTCGGTGATCCCCGGCGGGATGACCGCGGTCGCCCCCAGGATCCGCCAGCCCGGTGCCGTCAGGTCGGGCTTCAGGACGTCGAGGCTCGCCGCCGGGCCGCGCGAGCTGCCGTCGGCTACGCGGTCCGCGTTGGCGAGGTCGTAGACTTGTGCCGAGTCGCTCAGCGTGGCGACGTGTCCGGCCCCGCCGGCGAGCCAGGCTCGCAGGGTGTCGCCCGCCGCGAGATCGACATGGGTCGCCGGGAGGACGTGGTAGTCCGCGTCGAGGACGTCGAGGCCCGCGCTGTTGTTTGCCACCACGCAGCCCCCGGCCCCACCCGCGGCCAGGTTCGCGCAGTAACCCCAGCGGCCGAAGAGAGCGAGGAAGTCGCAGACCACGATCTCCCCCGAGAAGGTGGCGGGCGCGAAGGGAGCGGAGCAGTCGCCTTCATAGACGATCGGCGCCGGACCGTAGCCCGCGGTCAGGCTCACGCCGGTCATGTCGGCCGGGGGCAGGGTGTCGCCGCCGCTCAGGTCCTGGAGGAGGTTCTCGTTGCCGATTCGGTGGTGAAAGCTCGCGGCGACCGTCGTGGCCCAGGGGCCGTGATGGCCGACCGTGCCCGGCGTCGGCCCCGTGTTGCCGGCCGAAGCGGCCACGAAGACT
Organism: uncultured bacterium; assembly: GCA_965371445.1. Lineage (GTDB taxonomy): Bacteria > Acidobacteriota > Thermoanaerobaculia > Multivoradales > J023 > DASWIG01. The sequence goes on from CBDUYN010000250.1 coordinate 5,282, forward strand.
CCCGCGTCGACCGCGTCGAGGAGTGCCAGCTCGACCGCGTCGGACCAGGGCGAAAGGCCGGCGCCGATCGAGAGGTTCAAGACGTCGACGCCGTCGAGGAGCGCCTGGTCGACGGCCGCGACGATCGCCGAGGCGGGACACGACGTCGCGTCGCAGGCGTCGTAGGCGATCAGGCTCGCTCGCGGCGCGACGCCCGAGACCGGCGGCCAGACGAGCGCGTTGCCGACGGCGATCGAGGCCACGTGGCTGCCGTGGAAATAGTCGTCGACGGGACCGTCGGCCTCGGCGGTCACGGCGTCGGCGAAGTCCCAGGCGCCGATCAGCTTGTCGTTGCAGACGTAGGCCGGGTCGTAGCTGGGATGGCCCGGGTCACACCAGCCGAGGAAGTTTCCCGAGCCCAACGGGTTCGTGTAGGGAGGAGCGACGGCGTCGGAAAACGACCGGTGGTCCATGTTGATTCCCGAGTCGACGACGCCGACGATCACACCGTCGCCGAGGGTGCCCGGCAAGGGACTGGTGGCCGAGCCGTCCCAGACGGTGTCCGCACCCGTCCACCAGGGACCGGCGTCGGTGTCGAGGGGATGGAGCCGATCGGGAGAGACGGAGGCGACACCGGGAAGCGCGGCCAGCCGCTCGGCCTCGGCGCCGGTCAGCCGCAGCGCCAGGCCGTTCAAGGCCGCCCGGTAGCGGAAGACCGCCGTCAAGCCGCGTCCGAGCCGCCGCTCAAAAGCGTCAAGGCGCCGGCTGTGCAGGCGATCGAGCTCCCCGAGGTAGGCGCGGCTTGCGGGCGCCGCGGCGTCGAGACGGCGGTCGCGGCGTGGCGCGCCACGCCCGACGTTCCAACGTGCCAGCGACGGCTCGGCGAACCGGACGAGGTAAATCGACACCGGCTCTCCACCCGGCGCAAGCCCCGGCGGGATCTCGCCCTGGGCCGTGGCAGCGATCAGCAGCGCGAGGACGAACGGCAAAGCGCGAACGGACATCCGACTCCTCCTTCAGACACGGACCCCGAAAACGAGGATAACACCCCGCTACCGGCTGGATCGCAAGACGGGAAGGCGGTATCCTTGCCGCGAGGCTCCGCGTCCGTCATACCCGCTTGCGTAGAGGCGGTTCCGCGGGGCCAGAACCCAGATGAGAAGGAGATTCGTTGCATGGCTGAAATGGGAAAGTACTGCAAAGCGTACCTGGCGAAGGACTTCCGCAAGTACCCCAAGTGGACCGAGAACCTGGAGAACCTGCGCAAGGAGACGGAGTTCAAGGACGGCGAGGAGGTCGAGATTCCGCGTGACACCCTCGACGACGAGGACATCCTCTACCTCCAGGAGACCTACGTCGTCACCGACGGCATCATGCTCGACGAGTACGTCATGTTCGACGACGTGACCGACGAGTGGAAGGAGTTCTGCCACAAGGACCTGGAGTTCGAGATCCCGGTCTACGAGCCGATCGAGATCAAGCCCGCCGAAGAGGCGGACGAGGCGTCGGGAGGCGACGAGGGCTGATGAGCTCCTCGCCCTCCGGGGCCGCGTCGCCGGAGTACGCGGACTGGCGACGGAGGGTCGAGGGCGAGCTCGGCGGCGTGTCCTTCGAGGAGGCGCTTCGGTCGAGCTCGGCGGAAGGGATCGTCCGCGAGCCTCTCTACACCGCCGCGGACTTGCCCGGCGGCGACGATCCCGCGGGCTTCCCGGGCCTCGCGCCCTTCACCCGCGGACGGCCTACGGCACCCGGTTTCCGCATCGCCCAGGAGCACACCCTGGGCGACGCCGGGGCTGTCAACACGGCGCTCGTCGCGGGCGTCGAGGCGGGCGTCGGTCTCGCCTGGTTGCGGTTGGACGCCCCGCTCTCCTCCCAGGACGCGTCGATGCTCGTCGACGGAGTCGACCTCGATCGGTTGGACCTCGTCTTCGACGCCGGCGCTTTCGACAGCGCCGCGCCGCTGGCCGACTTTGCGGCGTCGCCGATCCGCGGCGGCTTCGGTGCCGACCCCCTGGGGACGCAGGCCGCAGGCCGCGGCGAAGCCGATTTCGCCGCCGCCGCCGCGGTCTTCGCCCAGAGCCGTAGGCGGTTCCCGGGAATGCGCGCGCTCCTCGTGGCGACGGAGCCCTATCACTCCGCCGGGGCCTCGGCGGTCGAGGAGCTGGCCTTCGCCGTCGCGACCGGCGTCGAGTACCTGCGGCGCTTCGCCGTCGACGGCTGGACCGTCACCGACGTCGCCGAAGAAGTCCTCTTCGCGCTCCACACCTGCGGCGACTTCTTCCTCGACGTGGCGAAGCTTCGCGCGGCGCGGCTCCTCTGGGCAAAAGTCCTGCGCGCCTCGGGCGGCGGCGACGCGGGGCTAGTCGTCCATGCGCGTCCGTCGGTCGTGACCCGCGGCGTCGGCGATTCGTGGGACCACCTCCTGCACAGCTCCGCCGAAAGCTTCGCCGCCATCGCCGGCGGCGCCGAATCGGTCGTCGCGGCGGCCCACGAGGGACGCCTCGCCGTCTCGGCCCTCCACGTCCTTGAGGAGGAAGCCCACCTCGCCCGCGTCCTCGACCCGGCCGGCGGCAGCTACTACGTCGAGAAGCTGACCGACGAGATGGCCCGCGACGCCTGGAAGCTTTTCCAGAAGCTCGAGGCCGTCGGCGGCATGGAGGATGCCGTCGACGACGGGACGGTCGACGAAATCATCGAGGCGGCCACCGCTCGCTGGGAGGAAGAGGTGCGTCGATGAGCCTTCCCGACTTCAGCCGCCTCGGCTTCGACGATCCCGAGATCTCCTTTCCGACACCGGACGGAGCCGTCGACGCCGGACCGTCCCAGCCGACGCCCGAAGGGATCGACGTCGCGCCGCTTTACACTGCCGCCGACCTCGAGGGCCTCCACCACCTCGGGACCCTGCCGGGCTTCCCGCCCTACGTGCGCGGTCCGTACACGACGATGTACGTCCGCCGTCCGTGGACGATCCGCCAGTACGCGGGGTTCTCGACGGCCGAGGCGTCGAACGCTTTTTACCGGCGCAACCTCGCGGCCGGCCAGCGGGGCCTGTCGATCGCGTTCGACCTCGCCACCCACCGCGGCTACGACTCCGACCACCCGCGGGTGCGGGGCGACGTCGGCATGGCCGGGGTGGCGATCGACTCGATCGCCGACATGCGCCTTCTCTTCGACGGCATCCCGCTCGATTTGATGACCGTCTCGATGACGATGAACGGCGCGGTGCTCCCCGTGATGGCGCTCTACGTCGTCGCCGGCGAGGAACAGGGGGTTTCGACCGAGAAGCTCTCCGGGACCATTCAGAACGACATCTTGAAAGAGTTCATGGTCCGCAACACCTACATCTATCCGCCGGCGCCGTCGATGCGGATCGTCTCCGACATCTTCGCCTACACCTCCGAGCACATGCCGCGGTTCAACTCGATCTCGATCTCGGGCTACCACCTCCAGGAGGCGGGGGCGCCGGCCGACCTGGAGCTCGCCTACACGATCGCCGACGGCCTGGAGTACGTCGAGACGGGGCTACGCGCCGGGCTCGACGTCGACCGCTTCGCACCGCGGCTCTCCTTCTTTTGGGCGATCGGCATGGACTACTTCATGGAGGTCGCGAAGCTTCGTGCGGCGCGCTACCTCTGGGCCGAGCGGATGCGTGGCTTCGCGCCCAAGAACCCCAAGTCGACGGCGCTCAGGACCCATTGCCAGACCTCCGGCTGGACGCTGACGGCGCAGGACGTCGGCTTGAACGTCGTCCGCACCCTGGTCGAGGCGATGGCGGCGGTCCACGGCCACACGCAATCGCTGCATACGAATGCCCTCGACGAGGCCCTGGCCCTGCCGACGGACTTCTCGGCCAAGATCGCCCGCGACACACAGCTTTTCATCCAGCACGAGACCGGCAGCTGCCAGGTGATCGACCCCTGGGGTGGCAGCTACTACGTCGAGAGGCTGACCGGGGAGCTGATACGCCGTGCCGAGGAGCACCTGCGGGAGATCGAGGACCTCGGCGGCATGGCGAAAGCCATCGCGACGGGCCTGCCGAAGATGCGTGTCGAGGAGGCGGCGGCCCGCACCCAGGCGTTCATCGACTCCGGCCAGCGGACGATCGTCGGCGTGAACAAGTACCGCGCCGAGGTCAAAGAGGAGATCGAAGTCCTGAAGGTGGACAACACCGCGGTACGCGAGTCGCAGGTAGCGCGTCTTAAAGAGCTTCGCCGTACGCGCGATGCGCGACACGTCGAGGAGAGCTGCGCCGCTTTGACGCGCTCCGCCGATACGGGCGAAGGCAACCTCCTGGCCCTCGCCGTCGACGCGGCGCGCGCCGGGGCCACCGTCGGAGAGATCTCGGCCGCCCTGGAAAAAGTCTGGGGGCGGCACGAGGCGCAGGTACGGATGATCGCGGGGGTATACTCCCAGGCCATGGGTGAAGAAAACGACGCCGTAAGAAGCGTCCGCCGCATGGCCGATCGCTTCGCCGAAGCCGAAGGACGCCGTCCGCGTCTGCTGGTCGCCAAGATGGGCCAAGACGGTCACGACCGCGGCCAGAAGGTGATCGCCACGGCTTTCGTCGACCTCGGCTTCGACGTCGACGTGGGACCGCTTTTCCAGACGCCGGAGGAAACGGCGCGCCAGGCGGTGGAGAACGACGTCCACGTGGTCGGCGCAAGCTCGCTCGCCGCCGGCCACCTGACGCTCGTCCCGGAGCTGCGCGCGGCGCTCGCCGAGCTCGGCCGCGAGGACATCGTGATCGTCGCCGGGGGTGTCATCCCGCCGGGTGACCACGAGGCGCTCCGCGAAGCGGGCGCGTCGCTGATTTTCGGGCCGGGGACGGTCGTTCCCGAGGCGGCGCGGCAGATCCTCGCGGAGCTGGCGGAGAGGTTGGATCTGGGCTCGTTGGAGCAGGAAAGCTCCGAACCTCAGTCCCCGGCACGGGTCTCGTCGCGGACCCAGGCCATGTAGTCGGCCGGTCCTTCCTTTGGCTCGAAGGTGAGGATCTTGGGCACCTCGTAGGGATGGATCTCGCGCAGCCGCGCCGTCATCGCCTCGACGCGCGACGCCGCGGTCTCCATCAGCAGGACCTCCTCCGGCTCGTCGCAGACCTCGTCCTTCCAGCGGTAGATCGAACGTACGCCGGAGACGATGTTGCCGCCCGCGACGAGGCGTTCCTCGACCAGCTGGCGCAACAGCCGGTGCCCCAGTTCCGGGGGACAGGTGACGAAGACGATCCGAATGGGCTCGCTCAACACGATACCGATCTTAACCGGCTCGGCGGCGAGGATCCAGGCCGGATCCTCGCCTCGCGGCACGATGGCTACCGGAAGACGACTTCGACGCTCTCGCCCTGAACCGCCACGTGGTGGGGGTAGTCCGGCCGGTTGCGGCAGCAGGCTTCTTGCGTGGGCTTCCAGGCGTAGGAGACCCTACCCCACCCCAAAGGATGGCCCTCCCCTACCCGGCGGGGTGTTGGCGGTTTCGCGACTCTTGTGAGAACCATGTAGGAGCATCCGGATGGACTCACAGCCGGCAAGAGCCGGGTGGATCGACAGAATGGAGGGCATCATGAGAATGAAACTCCGATCGTTGTCACTGGCCGCGCTCGGCCTCGTCATCCCCCTCGGGGACGCCGAGGCAGGGGTCAGCGAGTGGACACCAACGGGCCCGTCGGGTGGAAGAATCGCAGTCTTCGCCGTTGATCCCGGCACGCCTTCCACGGTCTACGCCGGTGGGCAGAGTGGAGGGGTGTTTAAGTCGACAGACGGCGGCAGCACATGGAGCTCGGCCAGCACCGGGCTCTCCGTCTTCCGGATTCGGGCGCTGGCGATCGATTCGGTGACCCCTGCGACCCTCTACGCAGGAACCTCCGAAGGGATCTGGAAGAGCACCGACGGCGCGGCCACCTGGGCGGCCGCCAACAGCGGCCTGACCGACCTGGACGTTCAGACGCTGGCGATCGATCCGGCAACGCCGGCCACCCTGTACGCCGGCACCGCTGGCGGCGTCTTCAAAACTACCGACAGCGCCACGGGATGGACGGCGGCCAACACCGGTTTGACCGACCTGGACGTTCGGACACTGGCGATCGACCCGGCCACGCCGGCCACTCTCTACGCCGGCACCGCCGGCGGCGTCTTCAAGAGCACCGACGGCGCCACCGGATGGACCATGGCCAATCTCGGTTTGACCGACAAGGACGTTCGGACACTTGCAGTGGATCCCGCGACACCTTCGACGGTTTACGCTGGCACATTCAGCGGCGGGGTCTTCAAGACCACGAACGGCGCGGCCAACTGGGCGGAAGCAAACACCGGCATCTGCGGCTCCCGCATCAATGCCCTGGCCATCGACCCCCAGACCCCGGCGACACTCTACGCCGAATACGGCTTTATCGCTTCAGGGGTGTGCAAGAGCACCGACGGCGGCAACACCTGGAACGCCACCAACAGTGGCTTGGTGGGAGGCTTGGGATTTGGCAGTCTGACCATCGATCCGGTGGCCCCGTCGAATCTTTACCTCGGTCTCCGCTTCGGCGGGGTCTTCAAGACGACGGACGCTGCCGCCAGCTGGAACCCGGTCGCCGAGG
>CBDUYN010000251.1:0-11820 GCA_965371445.1 uncultured bacterium
ATCACCTCCGGCACGCCGCCGAAGTACTCGAACGTCCGACGGTGCGAACCGATCCGTGAACTCGTGGCGCCGGGGATCGCGGTCTCCGACCAGCTCAGGGCCGCGAGCGTACAAGTTCTGCTCCGCGCAGCGGACGCTCTCCGTGAAGCTCCGCGGCGCCGGACGGTTGAGGATCTTGACGCCGGAGCCGGGACCGGTGTTGGTCTCGAGCCTGTAAAGCCCGGGATTCTCGTCCTGATCACCCGGGCTGATCGTCCAGATCTGTCCAGGTGGAAGGGGATCGGTGCCGACCTCGTTTTCGGCCTGGAGCTCGGGCGTGGCGACGAACTTCTCGACGTCGTCGTCGCCCAGGACGTAGCTGAAGTGGGTGTTCCTGAACTCCGCTGCACCGATCCGTTTCTGCTGCTCCTTGACGCGACGGCGCAGCTCCAGCGCCAGCCGGACGGCCCACTCGAGCTCGTCGTCGGATACGGGTGCCTCGGCGCTCGGCCAGACCAACTTCAAAAGCCCGCTGACCGTCTTGTGGACGCCGTTCGTGTCGCGTCCACTCAGCGCGCCGCCGAACCGGACCCGGCCCTGGAGGCTCGCAAGGCGGCTCTGGTTACGCAGGCGCGAAAAGCACTCCGACAGGAAGTCGCTCACCAGGCCGAAGTGATCCGTGAAGAGCTCCGGCCCCACCTTGGGGACGTCCCAGCCCGCCAGGTAGCCATGGATGCGATCCATGAACGCGGTGTCGTTGCGCATCTCGCGAGGCAGGGGACCGAGCAGGTGGCCGATGCGCTGCTGGTGCTCGATGTCGACCTCGAAGTTGCCGACCAGGACCAGACTGCCGTCGGCCCGGATGCTCTCCTTGCCTCGGCTGAACTCGCCGGACTCCATATAACCCTTCAGAATGTTGACACCGTCGCGCTGGTCGAACGAAATCCCCGAGATCTCGTCGAAACAAATCACGTCGTACTGACAGACGAGACCTCGTTGCCCGGTGGCGTTGTTGACGAACATCTTGGCCACGGTCGCCTTGCCGCCCGAGATGAGATGGGCGTAGGGCGAGATCTGCTGGTAGAGGTGACTCTTGCCGGTGCCCCGAGGCCCCGGCTCGACGAGGTTGTAGTTGCGCTCGACGAAGGGAACCATGCGCAAAAGCATCATGTCCTGGCTTCGCACCGACAGCTTCTCCGGTTCGAGCCCGATGCTCCGCAGAAGGAAATGCTTCCACTCGGCGCTGGTGAAAAGCTCGCGACCGCGGACGAGCTCCTCCAGCACCTCGCGCTTCGACAGCTGGATCTCGCGCAGCGAGGCGACGGCGAAGGCTCGACCGTTTTTTTCCTGCGCCACGGCGGCGTCGTAGGCGAGCTCCACCTCGGCGTAGAAGCCGCCCGTCAGGAGTCGCTCGTGCCGGCGGACGACGGCGTCGTCGATTCCCACGTCGCTTAGTTGAAGGCTCGAAAGGTGGCGACGTAGGAGTCCGACTTCGCGTCGAGCCGCACGCTCACCAGGTCGATCAACTTGACGGACCCCTGTTCGCGTGCCCGGGCCTTGAAAAGCTCGTGCTCTCCTGCTTTCACGGTCCGCGACGAGAGCAGCCGATCGACGATGGCCAGGCCCTCCTCGATCTCCTCCTCGTCGACGGAGGCGCAGTATCTTCCCAGCATGAACTCCACCACGTAGGTGGGCACCGGGTACTGCCGGCTGAAGGTCCGGACGAGGTCCTTGCGGACGAGGTAGCCGTCGAAGGCCTTCGCCGCGATCTTGTCGAGGGTGTCGAGCTCCATGGTCAATCTCCTCCGCCGACCGTGGTCGTCTTATTCGCGAGGACCCTGCCGTCGGCGGACAACACGACCACGAACGCGGCGTGGCCCAGGTAATCGTCTTCAGGTACGAGGAGCGAGGCAGATCCGTCGTCGCCGAGGGGCTTTCCGTCCTCGGCGATCGAGGTCTCCGGCGCCGCCGGCTTCAACCGTACGTCGGCGCGGAGGCCCGGTCGTGTGCCGGAAACCTTGAGCCGGCACCGCAGCCCGCGCCAGGTGACCTCGTCGACGGCCACCGCCGCCGCTGAAGCCTCCCGACGCACCTTGAGCTCGGGCCTCAGGCACTCTTGCAGGCTCAAACCGCCATGCGTGTACTCGATGCCCGCTTTGAAGCAGCTGACGCCGGGAGCCAGGCCGATGCGCACGGCGGTGGACCAGCGCCAGTCGACGATCTGCAACTCAACGGTGGCGGTGCTCTTCAAGACGGCACAGCGGCCCCAGCGCGTGTCCACGAGGAATTTGGGCAGCTCGGCCTTGGGAAGGCCGCCGGGAAGCAGCAACCAACCGTGATCCGTCACCACACGGACGCTGGCCCAGCCGGCGTCGAGCAGGGCTTCGACCTGCTCGGCGATCTCCGTCACCTGCTCCTCGATCCGCCAGGCGAGCTTCCATCCCTGGTCATGCCCCGTGCGGTCGAGAGCCCCGTGCTCGGCCCAGGCTTTGCCGGAAGGGTCCCCGAGGTCCTCGGAACGAAGGAACTGACAGCCGGCCTTGCCAAGGAGGAGCACTCAGCGTCTGACGGCTGACGCCGGGCAGATAGACGACGGGGACGACGTCTTCCGGCCATTCGGCGGCCTCGAACTCGCCGGCGAGAAGACAGCGCATCCAGCTCTCCAGGAAAACGTTCGCGAACCCACTGCTCGCCAGCGCCCCGGCCCTGGGGCTCTTCTCGACCCGAACCGCCCTCGGGTGCCAACCCGTCCGGCGCAAAAACCGGTGGGCGAACGCCTCGTGCTGACTGTCCTCGCACAGGAGGACCAGCTTGACTCTGCGCCAGCTCATCGTTCCCAACCCCTCGCGACGAGCTCCGAAAGCTTGAGGCCGCCTTCGACGGCACTCGTGTCGAGGGGCCGAACTTTGACGACACCGGTGACCTCGCGGGTGAAGAGCAGGCCGTGCTCGCCGCCGAGGTAGTCGATGAGCTCGGGGTGGTGGGAGCAGATCACAGCCTGCGGCACGGTGTCGCCACAGGCGTCAGCGAGAGCCATGAGCCATGGTTGGATCTCCGGCAGCGCCACGTAGTTGTCGGGCTCGTCGAGGAAAAGGGTGTAGCCCTGTCCTCGGGTGATGTACAACAATCCATAGAGAGCTATCAGCGCGCGTTGACCGTCGGAGAGCTCGTCGAAGCGGAGCTCGAAGCGCTCCTTGCCGACTTTGAAGACCGTCATGAGCGCCCGCGCCTCCTGCCCCACCTGTTCGAGACGAATGCCCGTAAAACCTTCGAGCACTTCACGCAGGGCGGTGATGTAGTCGGGGATGAGGTCCGCATACTCCTGGGAGACGTGGCGATACCATGCCGCGAAGTTGTGGCCGTCGCGTTGAAGCAGGACATCTTCGCTGGCCGACTCCGCGGAAAAGCCGTGTGGATAGAGGCCGCAGATGAGGATCTTGCGCATGAAAGTGAGGAATCTCACGAGCTGTTTGTTGTCTCGGGTTTCGGCCACGCGAGCCAGCGCCGACTCCGTCCGGTCGGATCGGAAGCTAGGACCCTCCGAATGGTCGTCGCCATAAAGCTGCACTTCGCCGTTCTGGAACTCGAAAAGCGGCCCGCTGGGTATGGCGAGGCGCTCGAGCTGGACATGAGCGCCTCGAGAGTCGTGTTCGTGCTCGATCTCCAGCCGGTAGGTCATGCTCGCGCCGTCCAGCTCGGCCTCGAGCTCGACGAGTTGCACAGGCCGGCTCTGCCAGCGGGTGAGGGTACGGGTGGGAAAAATCTCGGCGTCGGTGATCTTGGCCACCCCGCTCAAGAGCTGGCGCAGGGCGAAGACGACATCGAGCACGGCGGTCTTGCCGACGCCGTTGGGCCCCAAGAGGAGCGTGAGCTCCGTCAGGTTGACCTCGAAGTTGACGAGGCATTTGTAGTTGTCCACGTAGAGACGTTTCAGCATCGCTCAGTCTCCTCGCTCGCGGCGCGCTCGACGCTTCGTCTCGAGCGACAGATGGTGGTCGTTGACGCGGTCGCCTTCCTTGCCGTCGTACTCGGGTCCGAGATGGTACCAGGGAGCGTCCGCGGTGTCCTTGCCGCGGTCCTTCGTCCACTTGACGTTCGGCAGGACGCCCGTGCCCTTGCCGCGGTCGCCGTCACGGAATCCGAGACCTTTCCTTCCACCATCGGGCTCGCGGTGAACAGCGAGCCGTCCCGAGGTCCCGAGGTCCCGAGGTGCCCGAAGTCCCGAGGTCGCGAGGTCCCGAGGTCCCCGAGGTCCCGAGGTGCCTGGCACTTCCCGCAGGGACCAGATCTTCAACGGCTGGTACTTCGTCGGCCGTCCGACGCCCGGTGAGCTGCGCCTCACCATCCGGGAGATGATTGGCAAGATCGTCCAGGACGCGGACTTTCAGGGGGAGTAAGGCTCGAGAGCCTCAAGGACCAGGCAATCTCCGATGCGGCCATCTTTGTCGAGGCGTCCTCAGCAGGCGAGCCCGCGGGCCACAACCTTGTTGTGATTCAGGGGGGCGCCTACGGGGCGTGAATGGCATTGTTCAACCTGTAACTCCTGCACCTATGGCGTCACGACCCCTTGTGACCGTTGTGGAAGCACTGAGGGCGTTATCGATTTCTGAAGGGCGTGCCTGGCAGCGCCGCAGATCTACAGAGCGCTTGCACCACCTCGCCTGGTCTGCTCCGCGGGCCGAGAGCCAGACGGGCTTGATCCGTCCGCCGGAGAAGCCGAAGATGGCGCCGGCGAAGCCCAGCAGGGTGGCCTCCTCGTAATGGTCGCAAGAGCCCTGACGCCCGGCGACGACTCCCGAGGTGGCCCGCTCCGCTCTTGACCGACTCACTCCGAGCGAGTCCGTTTCTTGAGCTTGTCGCGGAGCTTCTTTCGCCGATCTTTGAGCCGGTCGACGACTCGCTGTCGCATGGCCAGCGGCAGATGCTCGAAGAGCCGTGTCACCCAGGGCTGTCGATTATATGGACCGTCGAGGCCAGGGTGCCCGCCTTCCAGGACAACGTCTAGCAGGCACCAACGCCGAGTCGTGTCGGTCTCGGAGATGATCTCGTCGACGATCCGGTCGATCTCCCGGGCATGCCAGATGCGGTCCAGGGCCTGATCGGCAGCATTGCGGACCGACCAGTCCTCGTCGTAGAGCCGTTTGCGGAGAACCGTGGTCAGCTCATCCGTCCACGGGAGGATCTCCGCGGCGATGCAGGCACCTTCCCGGAGCTGGGCCGACGAGCTCCGGAGCCAGCCGGCGAGCACCGAGACCTCGCCCGCCAGGCCGACGGCTTCGCCGATGGCCGAAAGCAGCAGCACGCTCTGCTCGCTCTCCACCCAGCGGCGCAACTCGGGAAGGGCTCGCTCGGCGTCGATTTCGAGGAGGAGGGACGGCGAGCGGGGGTCGATCCACTGGCAGGCTGCTTCGTAGGCACGGCGATCACCGCGGTGGGCGAGGGCTCGGATCGCGCCCTCCCGAGGGCTGAACCAATCATCGTTGGCAAAAGCCAGCTCGAGGAGCCAATCGTCGACGTCTTGCCGCTCGAGCTCGGCAAAGCCGATCAGCTCGCCCATGGCGACGAAAGCGATGGTGTGTCTGTCCAGCTCAGCCCAGAGGTATTCGGCGATGTCGCGGCGGATGTCTTTGGCCCTCAGCAGGTTCGAGGCGATCCCCACAGCACTGTCTGATGGGCTTAGTCTGTTCTTCTTGAGGCCGCCCAGTTGGCTCTTGAGAGCCTCGAGGGTCTCCGGCGTATGAATTCTGTACAGGGCCGACCAGGCCGCATACTCGTGATTTGGCACTTGGAGGCCTTCGACGAAGGCCTGGATCGAAGCAGGCGAACGGTCGCCGATTTCCCGCAAGGCGAAGAGGCACGCGCGAGCCACGTCCGATTCCTTCGGCGAAGCCTTGAGGATCGCATCGAGTCTGGAGACCTGACTCTCGGAACCGGTGAGGCCCAGCACAAAGACCGCGTTGGGAGCTGGCCCGGCCGAGTCTTCGATAGCGTCTAGAACAGGGCGTAGGTCGCCCTCTGCCGCTCGCTGGTCAGCGAAGAGCGCTCCAACGCTCTCTGAGAGGTCCAATCCCCACCTCATCGCGCCGCGGAGGGCCAGATCCAGACGCCCGATCGTCACCAGGGCGCCAACCGCGGCCACTTGGGCGATGGCGTGCTTCGAATGCTCTACCTCGTCGCGGAGCGAGACTTCGAGGAGAAGATCGGCAGTATGTTCGTCAGGCCGGATGACAACGAGGTCGATGCCATCTCGCAGCGCCCACCATGTGCGTCCCTCGCGGAGATACAGATGGCCGACGTGGGTCACTCCCTCTCCACCGATCCGTTCCAGCACTCGGACGGCATGCTCTTCCTGATGACGGCGTGTGCCCCCGTTGTTGGCTCCCCGAGCACAGAGCCATCGGGTCAGCAGATGCTCAAATTCGGAGCCACGCCTGGCTTCGAAACGTTCGAGTAAGGACATCCTCCGGATCCTCGCGAGGAACTGAAAATGTCCCCACAGCGGATCTGTGTTGTCCCCTCTCGGCTCAGCTAGCTCCTGTTTCAACAACTGCCCCGTGGCATTCAGGAGGCGATCCAGGATTTCCCGAGTCATCCGATTCTCGAAGGTGCCCGAGAGCCTCCAACAGACTGCCCACGGATCATCATTCGACAGAACCATCGTGGCGAGAAGATCCGTCGCATCAGTGAATCCGGCGTTCAGATGCCGCAGAAGCCACCAGTTAGGAGCCCAGGAGTAATGGTCCCATTCGCCGTCATCCACGGGGTCGGGCGGCCGTCCGGGACGGAGTAGGAAGAGGGCACGGCGAGCCGCGGCACCAAGGAAGTCGTCTTGGCGATGGACTCTGGTCTCGAGCCAATCGATGTGGGCATCGTCCTGGAAGGATTCCAGGCAGACCGCGAGGCTGCGCTCGCGGTTCTCAGGGATCTTGGCGAAGAGAATCTCCTTGAGCTCGAACCAGAGCTTCCGTCCATGGTCGATCTTGACGAGGAGGTAGGCGAGCTCATGGACCGGCTCTTCGTTGGGGTCGGCGTTTTCGACGGCCTTCCGGATCCACGCATCGGCCTGGCGAGCACAGGCAGCCAACGCTTTGCCGGTCAGGATGACTGCCTTGGGGTTCTGGGGGTCATTCTGGCTCAACTCCACCCGTAGTGCCCAGATGGCATCCAAAGCTTCGACTGTCGGTTTGTCGATCAGAGCCTGGAGGAGCTCGTCGGCTAGGTCGGCCTCCTTGGTGATCCTCTTCTTCTGCGGCTTCTCCAACACCTCCTGGACAGCCCGCTTCATCTCCGCGGATTCACCAAGGAGCTCCGGATCTTCTCTTCCACTACGGACCTCTCCAGCCAGCCGAAGCGGCCGTAGGAGCTCACGGCGTGAGGCCGGAAGGGAGCCTTCAATCTGCGGAAGCCATGCAAGCAACTGGTCGGGGTCCGTCAAAGCGGCGAAGCAGAACCGAATAAGACCGGTTCGGATACCCTCCTGTTCGGCGTAACGGGCCAGCTCCACGAGAGTGCGGAAGGCTTCTTCAGAGATTGAGGAGAAGGTGTGGTAAGTCTGCTCCTCTGGCAGAGCATCCCGCAGCTCCTTCAGAGGCTCCACCTCTTCCGGACGATCGTCCTCGCGATCAGGAGGAGTCCCAATAGGGTTCGATCTCCTGACCCTGACGGGCTCCTCATCCGTTGTTGAGTCCTCGACAGCGCTGCGGAGCTCCCCCAGCGTTTCCGGCCCGATACCACCACTGCCGAGAATCAACTCGTAGACCTTCTTCCGCGACTTTCCCTCGCCGAGCTTCTCCATGGCGTCGAGCTTCTCCATGGCGTCGAGCTCGGCCTGCACCTCGACCGGATCAAAGACCGCGCTGATCACTTCGGCCAGGAAACGGAGGCGGTCGCGTTCACTCCGGCCGATGCGGAATCGACGCCAGACTCGGAAGAGGGGTTCGGAGACCTCGTAACGCGGCGACCGGCGGCGGCCCTTGCGCCGGACCAGACCCCGTTGCTGTAAGCGCTTCAGGTAGTTGTTCACACCCGTGCGCACAGCGCCTCGAATCTCGGCCACGATTTCGCTGAGGGACAGCGAGCCACTGCCTGAGGTCGCCAGGACTTCGAGGATCTCAAGCTCCGCTTGCGGCACGTTCCGAGGATCCAGACGACTTTGAAAGTACGGCGTCTGTGTGTCGAGGAACCGATCCAGCATGCCGAGGACCGATTCCACGTCGGTTTCCAGCAACAGGTCAAAGAGGAGGTGACCGAAGCGAGGCAGCCCTCCCGTCATCAGCAGGAGGCCGCGCAAGGAGACGCTGCGGCGTTCGAAGTCCGCCTGGAGGGTCTGTAGCCGGCGTCGGACTCCCACATCCAGGCGTCCATGGCGAAGCTCGACGTCTATGCGGCACCGGATCAGCTCCAGCATCTCCACCGTCGGAAGCTCTGTCAGGCTGTGCGTCCGGAAGAAGCCGTAGAACGGGGACTTCTCGGCGCTCACCTCGTCAAAGAGACTCGGTGCTGCCGCGATGAGCATCAGCCCCTCGGTCTGTGTCAGGGCCTTGCGCAAGGCCCACTGTGCGCGGGTGCTCTCCTTCTGGGCGTATCCGGCATAGAGAGCGGTGTCGACATTCTCGACAAGGGGAACCAGGAGTTGATCGAGAGCGGCGGCCACTTTCTCCAGGGTCCCAAAGGCCAGCGCCAGCGCCTGATCGTCGTCTTTCTCGGAGCGCAGCCGATGGAGAGCCTCTCGACAACTCGCGAGGGCTCCGGCCCGGCCCGACACCGAAACCTGGTCCTTGAGCCGGCCTTGCAACCGCTCGAGGATTTTGATGACGATGTCAGCGGGTTGAGGCGTGACTTCTTCCTCGGCCAGAGGCACCGGCAAGACCCGGCCTGCGAGCTCCGGATCCGACTCCAGGCGGTCGGCCATCAGGGCCAGGATGTGGGTCTTGCCGCTGCCTCGCGGCCCGACGATCAGCTGATGCTGGTGATTTCCACCACCGAGCTCTGCCCGAACCGAGTCCACCAGGGTCTCGAGGAGCCGTTCCCGGGTCTTGCCGACCGTCAGTTCACGCAGAAACGCGGCATCGCAACGTGACGGTGAGTAAGGGAGCAGCACCTCAGGTCTCCTCTGCTGTCAACCACGGTTCCTCCAGCGACCAACGGTCTCGGAGAACCTTCGAGCGCATCGTCCATTGGTCGTCGTGCTCGACGAGGTCGTAGTCCTCCTGCAAACAGCTCAGGAGTTGCGAAAACCGCGAGTCCTCGGCCCCGGCGTTCACGAAGAGCTGACGAAGCCGCTCCTCGGAAAGTCCAACCGGCTCTCGTGCCAGCTCTCGGAGCAAAGCTGCCGCCGGTTTCACCAGATCTCCGGGATACGCCTGATCAGCCAGCTTGTAGACCTTGAAGGTGTCCCGGCCACGGCTGCCGAGGAGTCCGTCGCGATAGGCCTGGCGGATCGCTTCGACGGTGACCTCCTCACCGCTGCCGCAAGCCACGTTGACCAATTCATGAACGAAGAACGGAATCGGCGCCCCGATCAGGGCGAGGATTTCCTCGACGACCTCGGGGGTCGGCCTCTGTCGCGCGCCGTAGAAGAGTTCCTCGGCGAGAACAGTCGCCCATTCTGAGCCGAGGGGCTCCAGGGACACGTCTTCGAGACCCTCTAACGGCTTGTCGAGATCGTGAAAATGGAGGAAGACGCTCAGTCCCGCGCTTCCAGCCAGAACTTGTCGAGTCGGTTCCGCCGCCAGCCGAGACCGCGCCAGGATTTCCGAGATCATCCTCATGTCGTCTGGAGGAGCGCTCCGGAGAAAGACGCTGAACTCGTCCACCAGCAGGATCGCGCCGGCGGTGCCTAGCGCATCCAGGATTCGTTGTCCGGTATTGCGCGCGTTGGGCCTCAGGCGGTCCATGAGGTCCCGGGACGCGAGACTCTTCTGCATCGGGCTGGCGCCAGCCTCCGGCCAATCGGCGAGCTCCTCTAGCGGCAGAAGCGCCGCGCGGCAGCGAGGCTCCTCCATGGCCTCCTGGACCAGGTTCACCAGACAGTCCGACGCGGTGCGCTCGGAGGACACGTCTATGTAGAGGCAGGCCTCCCCTTCAGCGGTGAGCACCTTCCTCAAGTGAAGGAGGACACTCGTCTTGCCGTACCTGCGCGGCGCCCTGAGGTGGACAGAGCCGCCGCGGAGACGACCTCGGAGAGCCTCCAAAGCTGGCCCACGTCCGACCAGGTCACGACCGTCGACTGCCTGTCCGGGCCGTAGGCGGTACGTATGGACACGGCCGTCTTCCAGCACCATACCCAGGTGTCGGACCAGCCGCTGGCCGTTGACGGTGCCGTCGGCATAAAGGTAGTCCGACAGCGACTGCCGTACCGCACCGACTCCGGGCTCGACGCTGAGATCTGAATCGACAAAAACGTCCACGGTCTCTTCCCAGGACTCCATGGCGCGATCGAGCTCTTGGACGATTTCATGGACAGGCGTCGTCGCTCCCTCTTGCTGCTGGAGATGGACGGCCAAGGCCCGGTGATCCTCGGGCTCGCCGAGAATGTAGGTCGCATAGAGCGCGGTCATGACGACTCCTTACGGAAGGCGAGGAAGTCCTGCCAGTTGCGCGACGCCTGCTCGTCGACCAGGTGCAGTGTCTCGGCCAGAGCGACATCGTTGATCCGTAGCCTGGCAGGCAACTCGCCACCCTCGCGATCGCGATCCCATTCGTAGAGCGGGTGGTTGCGTCGATCCCAGGCGTTTTGGAGGAGCGTCATGAGCTGGATTTCGACAAAGACCTTCTGTCCGTCGGCCCCCACCACTTCAACCTTGAGATGCCACGCCCGATGGCCCCTTGCCGGATGACGGAGATCCAGGTCGTAGATGTAGTCTTTGACCTTGACGGGATAGCGACCCAGAAGGCGGGTTTCAGGCTCCGGCAACAAGACCCTCCGAGCCGCCTCCACATCAAGGGAGAGGTCGCAGACGACCCGGAATCGGCCCAGATCCCGGAATGCGAGGACGATCTCCTCGGCTTCGTCCAACGACAGCCTCTCCGCCGGACGATCACCGTTGCCCTCGCGCTCGCAGAGCTCTCGACCTAACCGGGAGCGGACACTGAGGACGGACTTCATCAGAGAGACGCCGTCGCCGCCCGTCACGAACCAGACGTCACGGCTCAGCTCTTCTCGCCTAAGAATGTCCTCTCTGGCTATCGCCAACCGAGCGCCAACCTCCTCGTGGAGCTTCAATGCCAGCGTCCTGACCCGCCGCTTCAGAGGTGCAAACCACCACTTGAATCCGCGGACGGACACGATCTGCTCCGGAAGAAGCTCCTCGAGAATTTGCTCGACACGATGGGTCTCCGAGTAGGGCATGAGCGCAAGGGTACCACAGTAGACAAATTTGTCTAGTACAAATTTGTCTACTAGCCTTGAAGCCCGATTCGATTGAGGTCCCTGCGGCAGCTTTTGCGAGGACTGGCTGAAGCTGGTGCTCTTAGCCTGGGTTTTCAGGCCCCGGCGGGGACGGCCGTCCAAGCACGTCGCGGGCTCCGACTTCGCCACTGACGTCTGCGTCCGCCGGGAAGAGACCGACCCTGAGACCGGTGGCCGGTACCTGGAGGAGATCTCCTTCGAGGTGGCGAACACCCAGACCCTTTCCAAGCTCGAGGAAAATGCGCCGGAATCCGGCGTCCGGCGGCCCTCGGAAGCGCCAAACACCGGAAACCGCTGCCGCACCTCGGGTTTGCGCTGCTCAAATCGCGGATGCGCCGGGCGCAAGCGGACTTTGCCAGGCTCGATGTCGGCAAACTGGACCTGCCCCGGTTCGGTGGACGGTGAGTGATTTGAGTCTACCTCATTCTTCT
>CBDUYN010000252.1:0-11674 GCA_965371445.1 uncultured bacterium
CGGGCTTCGCCCGCGGGCCGGCGAGACGCCGGCGCTCCCAGCGCGCCCCTGCGGGGCGAAGAAAAAAGGCCCGACTATTTCCACAGGCTGCTAGAGGAACGGCGCGATCACCAGCGCCACGACCGACATCAGCTTGATCAGGATGTTCAAGCTCGGCCCGGAGGTGTCCTTGAAGGGATCGCCCACCGTGTCGCCGACCACCGAGGCCTTGTGGGCGTCGGAGCCCTTGCCGCCGTGATGCCCGGTCTCGATGTACTTCTTGGCGTTGTCCCAGGCGCCGCCGGCATTGGCCTGGAAAAGGGCCATCATGACGCCGGAAACGGTGACGCCGGCGAGCAGGCCGCCGAGTGCCGCGACATCGATCACGCCGACCACGATCGGGACGATGATGGCCATCAAACCCGGGAGACGCATCTCCTTCAATGCCGCGGCGGTCGAGATGTCGACGCACTTGGCGTACTCGGCCTCGGCCTCGCCCTCCATCAGGCCTTTGATCTCCTTGAACTGGCGCCGCACCTCGGTGATCATGTCCTGGGCCGCGCGGCCCACGGCCTGCATGGCCATCGAGGAGAAGAGGAAGGGCAGCATGGCGCCGAGGAAGAGTCCGCCCATGACCCTGGGTTCGGAGATGTCGATCGTCTCCAGGCCGACCGTGGTGCGGAACGCCGAGAAGAGCGCCAGGGCCGTCAGCGCCGCCGAGCCGATGGCGAAGCCCTTGCCGATCGCTGCCGTCGTGTTGCCGACCGCGTCGAGCTTGTCGGTGCGGGCACGCACCTCCTTGCCGAGTGCCGACATCTCGGCGATGCCGCCGGCATTGTCGGCGATCGGACCGTAGGCGTCGACCGCCAGCTGGATGCCGGTGGTCGAGAGCATGCCCAAAGCGGCGATGGCGATGCCGTAGAGCCCCGCCTGGTCGTGGGCGATGATGATCGCGGCGACGAGCACCACGGTCGGCAGCGCCGTCGACTTCATGCCGAGCGCCAGGCCCGAGATGATGTTGGTGGCCGAGCCGGTCAGGCTCTGCTCGGCAATCGACCGGGCGGGGCCCTTCGACTCCGAGGTGTAGTAGTCGGTGATGAGGCCGATCAGGACACCCGCGACGAGGCCGGCGAGCGTCGCCCAGAAGACTCCCATGGCACCGAACTCGACGCCTTCGAGGGTGTAGGTGTCGGGAAGCAGCCAGCGGGTGACGAAAAACGTGGCGATGAGCATCAGCACCGAGGCGCTGAGCGTCCCGGCGTGGAGCGCATGGCTCGGGTCGCCGCCTTCCTTGGTGCGGACCATGAAGGTGCCGAGGAGCGAGAGGACGATGCCGATGCCGGCCAACACCAGCGGCAGGAGCACCAGCGCCGGGGTGCCCTCACTCGCCGCGCCGGCGCCGACCGTGGCGGCGGCACCCAGGACCAACGAGCCGACGATGGCGCCGACGTAGGACTCGAAAAGATCCGCTCCCATGCCCGCGACGTCGCCGACGTTGTCGCCGACGAGGTCGGCGATCGTCGCCGGGTTGCGCGGGTCGTCTTCGGGGATACCCGCCTCGACCTTGCCGACGAGGTCCGCCCCGACGTCCGCCGCCTTGGTGTAGATACCGCCGCCGACACGGGCGAAAAGCGCGATCGAGCTCGCCCCGAACGAGAATCCCGTCAGAATGTTGATGACCTTGACGAAGTCGGCGTCGCCAAACAGGCTCGTGTAGACGAGGAAGAGGGCCGAGAGGCCGAGCGCGCCGAGGCCGACGACGCAAAAGCCCATGACGGCACCGCCCGAAAAAGCCACCTGCAGGGCGCCGTTCAGCCCCGTTCGGGCCGCGGCGGTCGTCCGGACGTTGGCCGCGGTGGCCACCCGCATGCCGAAAAAGCCCGCCGCGCCGGAGCAGAGCGCTCCGACCAAGACCGAGACGCCGATCAAGAACGAGCTGTCGTCTCTGCCGGCGTTGAGCCAGGCCAGAAGGGCGGCCACGACGACGACGAAGATCGCCAGGTCCGTGTACTCGCGTTTCAAGAAGGCCATCGCGCCCTCGCGGATGTGACCGGCGATCGCCCTCATCTTCTCGTCGCCGGCATCCTGCTTGTTGATCCACTGACCGCGCAGGAGCGCGAACAGGAGTGCCGCCACTCCGCAGACGGGGACGGCGTAGAGCATCATCTGGGTATCCACTTACCTCTCCTCCTTCGTGTTCTTGAATCCTTCGTGCAATTCGATGGGATCTCGTAGGTGCTTAGCCGTTGAACCGCTGCATGGCGGCCTCGGCCCCTTCGCGCGCCCACGCCGCGCAGGCGTCGGCGGCGCGCAGGATCATTTCTTCGACTCTCTTTCGCTCGTCTCCGTCAAAGGGAGAGAGCACGAACTCGACGATCTCCTCGCCCGCGGGCGGCCCCTCTTCACGGGCTATCCCGACGCGCAGCCGTGGCACCTCCCGGCTTCCCAGGTTCTCCAGGACCGACTCCATGCCGCGGTGCCCGGCGGGGCTGCCGCCGCGGCGAAACCGAAGCCGGCCGAGGGGGAGGTGGACCTCGTCGTAGACGACGAGGATATCCTCGGCCGCGAGGCCATGACGCTCGGCGAGGCAGCGGGCGGCATAGCCACTGCGGTTCATGTAGGTCTCGGGTGTTGCCAGGAGGAGCTCCTCGTCGCGGCCCGTCCGGGAGTTGCACTCGCCGGGGCGCAAGAGGATGCCGCGCCGGCGGGCCAGCTCTTCGACGACCCGAAAACCGACGTTGTGCCGGGTCTTGGCGTAGCGCTCGCCGGGGTTGCCCAGGCCGAGGATCACCCGCGGCGCAGCGCTCGTCTCCAACATCGTCCAAGGACCAGGGAGAACCTACTCTTCGTCGTCCTTGCTGCGTCCGATGACCTCGGGCTCGGCCGTGATCTTCTCCAGCAGCTCTTCTTCGGCCTCGGCTGCCTCTTCCTCCTCGCCTCCGCGATGGGTGGCGAGGGAGACGATGACCCTGGTCGGCTCCGCGATGAGCGTCACGCCCTCGGGCAGCTCCAGCTGGCCCGCCTCGACGTGATGGGCGGCGTGAAGATCTGTGACGTCGAGCTCCAGGTGGGCCGGGATCTCCTGCGGCAGGCATTCGACCTCGACCTCGCGCGTGACGAAGTCGAGGAAACCGCCTTCGGTCTTGACCCCGTAGGCGTCGCCGTGGATCTCGATCGGCACCATGACCCGCACCACCTGGTCGAGGAGGATCCGCTGGAAGTCGACGTGGATCGGCTCGCCTTTGATCGTGTCCTGCTGCAGCTCGCGGATCATGGTGTGGCGGCTCTTGTCGGTGCCGGCCAGCTTGAGCAGGAACACGGCGTTCTCGCCGCCCTCGCTTTTCAGGAGCTCGTCGAACCGGCGCCGGTCGACCCGGATCGCCAGCGGGTCCTTGCCGCCGCCGTAGACCACGGCCGGGATCCCCCCGGCGGCACGGATTCTGCGGTTGGCGTTCTTGCCCCGCGTGTCGCGTCGTTCTACTTCGATCGTGAAATCACTCATGGCTTCCTCGCTGTCCAATCGCTGAGAGAATCGGTAGGCGCCGCTTCGTGCTAGACGAAGAGCGAGCTGACCGAGCTGTTCTGGTGAATTCTGCGGATGGCCTCGCCCAGGAGCGGTGCGACGGAGAGCGGACGGAGCTTGTCGCAGCGGCTGAGCTTCTCTTCGAGAGGCGTCGTGTTGGTGATCAGGACCTGCTCCAGGGGAGAGGCCGAGATGCGCTCCAGGGCCGGGCCCGAGAGCACGCCGTGGACACCCGCGGCGAGCACCCGCCGGGCGCCTTTGGCGAGCAGGGCGTCGGCGGTGTGGGTCAAGGTCCCGGCGGTGTCGATGATGTCGTCGAGGATCAGCGTGCTCTTGCCCTCGACGTCGCCGATGACGTTCATCACGATCGTCTCGTTGGGGCCGACCCGGCGTTTGTCGACGATCGCGAGGTCCGCTTGCAGGCGCTTGGCGATCGCCCTTGCCCGTTCGACGCCGCCGGCGTCGGGGGAGACGATGATCAAATCCTCGATCTTGAGGGCGCGGATGGCTTCGAGGAGCACCGGCGCCGCGAAGAGGTGATCGACCGGGACGTCGAAAAAGCCCGGGATCTGTGGGGCGTGGAGATCCATCGTCAGCAGCCGGCCGGCTCCGGCTCTCGAGATCAGGTCGGCGACCAGCTTGGCGGTGATCGGCACCCGCGGCGCGTCCTTTTTTTCCTGCCGGGCGTAGCCGTAGTAGGGGACGATCGCCGTGATCCTCGACGCGGAGGAGCGCTTGACCGCGTCGAGCATGATCAGGAGCTCCATCAGATTCTGGTTGACCGGGGAGCAGGTCGGCTGGATGACGTAGGTGTCCGCGCCGCGGATGTTCTCCTGCAGCTGGCAAAAAGTCTCGCCGTCCGAGAAGTTGTAGCAGTCCACCCTCCCGAGCGGGATGTTGAGATACTGGGAGATCTCCTGGGCCAGGGCGGGGTGGGCGCGGCCACAGAAGATCCTCACTTCACCGTGCATCGTTTTTCGCGCTCCGTTGGCTCGTGGCGGCGCGGCGGCTTCCTCTTTCCACCCGCAGCGCCGCGCGGGTGAGCAGGGTCAGCCGGGGCTGACCTGGGAAAGCGCCGGACGGCGCCGGCTTCAGGTCCTGAAGTCTGCGGATATGGCCTGGGCGTTCCGGCTCCGCGGGACACACAGATCCCAGAGACGCCATATCATCGGTCACCTGGGGGGTGTCGTCAAGGGGCAGGTGCTCCCTGCCCCTCGGTCCCCCGGCAGCGGTGCTGGCGCCGGCCTCAGGAAACCGACCAGAACGAGTCGGAAAGATGGATCTCCTGGACCTCTTCCAGGGTCTTCTCGGTCGCCGCGCCGGCCACCGGCGCCACCGCCTGGATGGCGTCGGCTTCCTGGGGCCGGCGGTCGGGCCGCCGGGGCGTCGGGTCGTCGACCTCCAGGCGGTAGCAGTCGAGGACTCTCTCCTCCAGCATGCGCCGGGTCTCGTTGTTGAGCGGATGCGCGACGTCTTTGAATTCGCCGCTCTTTTTCCGGCGGCTGGGCATCGACAGGAACAACCCGTCCTTGCCCTGGATGACCTTGATGTCGTTCACCATGAAGCAGTGGTCGAACACCACCGAGACAAAGGCCTTCAGCTTCTCCTCCTGCACGGGAAAGATCTTGACCTGCGTGATCTCCATAGAGCGTCTCCAAAGCTGTGCGAGCGACTGTGCTGTCAAGACGGCCCGGATCCCCCTCCGGGACCGAGGCCTCCGGACCGGGCTGCGATCCAGGCCACGCCGCCCAGTCGACGATCTCGCCCAGAATCCAGCTTGTCGGCCCGCCCTCGCAGTCCGTCTCCTCCATGCTAGAGGTCAGGAGGCGGAGTGTCAAATGCTCAAGTACCGATGAAAACAGGCTTTCAGCGATGAAGGCCTCCTTCGGGGAGGCAGCGGACGGCCTTCCTCAGTCTTCGCGAAAGCTGGCGACGGCGTCGATCTCGTCGTCAAAAGTCTCGAAAACGCCGATCAGCCGGGTCATCTCCAGGACCTCCTGGACCTTGTCCTCGACGTGGAGGAGCTTGATCGTCGCGGCGGCGCCGTTGGCGGTGGCCTTGCAACGGATCAGCTCGCCGAGCCCCGAGGAGTCCATCATTTTGACGCCCTGGAGGTTGAGCAGGATCTTGTCCGCCCCATGGTCGAGGGCCTCGCGGATCTGGTCGCGCAGCTGGACGTCGCCTTCGCCGATCGTCAGCTTCCCCTCCAGGGCTATGATGGTCACACCTTCTTCATCCTTGCGTGTCGAGATCTTCATGGTCTTCAGCTCTCCGTCAGAGTTCCGGTAGAAAGGGGCGTGCCCGAGTGGCTGCGGGCATTGTATCCTGTCGTGGCGCCGGAGAGAATCCCCGGTCGGGGCGCTTGGCGCGGCAAAGCGCGGTGGGGGAGGAGGAAAATGGCCGCGGGGAGCCGTGGGTCTGCTAGCATTCGCAGACAGGAGTAGAGTCGAGCCAACGGTCATGCACGATCTCGAGTTCATCGTCTATGAGGCGTCGCGGGAGGCCTTGCGCCTCCCCTGGGAAGGCAAGCGCCTGGTCATCGGCCGCCATCCCGAGGCCGAGATCCGCCTCCAGGAGCCGACGATGTCGGCCCGCCACGCGGAGCTGGTGCCGATCGGCTCCCGGGTCTCGATCCGGGACCTCGAAAGCTTGAACGGGACACTTTTAAACGGCGTACGGGTCGTCGAGTCGATGCTTCGTCCCGGCGACCAGATCGAGATCGGCCTGGTGCGCATCGAGGTCTCGGTGCCGAGCCACAGCCGCACCCACAGCGTCTTCACCCCCACCTCGGAAGAAGAGGAGTTCGTCGCCGGCCAGACGGTCAAGATCGAGCTCGACCAGCTGCGCTGCGATCGCGGAGAGGACCTCGACGAGGACGAGCGGATCCTCTACCTGCGCGACCTGTTCGAGGCCCTGCGCTCGGTCGACGATCCCGAGGGGGCCCTCGCCGAGGCGCGCAAGGTCTTGAACCAGGCATTCCGCAAGGCCCGGGTCTTCATCCTCCGTCCTGACCCGGATGGCGAATGGCTCGATCCGGATGCCGGCGAAGAGGAGCGCCGTCCGAGTCAGACCTTCACCTCGGAGGCGGCCAAGACGGCGAGTGCGATCCTCTCCACGTCGCTTCCCGACGACCAGCGCTTTTCCGCCGCCACGAGCGTGCGCATCTCGGGCATCGAGACCGCCATCGCCGCCCCGGCGAGCTGCGACGGCCAGCCGGTGGCCGTGCTCTACGTCGATCGCCTGGGCCTGCCGCCGTTCGACCGTAGGGACTTGAACCTCCTGGGAATCGCCGCCAACCACGTCTCGGCGGTGCTCGAAAGCGTGTCCCGCTTCGCCGAGCTGCGGCGCAAGAACCAGGAGCTCCAGGACGCCCGGGAGCGCCTCGCGGAGCTCAACCGCCATCTCGAGCAACGGGTCCGGGAGCGTACCGCCGAGCTCGAGGAGCGCGCCGAGCAGATCCTGCGCCAATCGCAAGAGATCACCCGCCTGGCAGAGGCCAAGGACGAGCTCCTGGGGATCGCGGCGCACGACATCCGCGGGCCGCTGACGGTGATCCAGGGTACGGTGGAGCTCCTGCAGCTGCGCTCCGACAACCTCGACGAGGAGACGCTCAAGCGCAGCCTCAACCTGGTGCACGGCTCCGCCCGCAGCCTCGCGCAGCTCCTGAGCGAGCTCCTGGACGCCAAGGCCATCGAAGCCGGCAAGGTAAAGCTTCGCAAGCGGCCGTCGACGGTCCAGGCGCTGCTCGACGCCGCCCTGCCGGTCGCCCGGCTCGCCGCCGAGGACAAGAGGATCAAGCTCGAGATCGAGGCCGAGGAGGGCCTGGTGATCGACGCCGACCCGCAGCGCCTAGGGCAGGCGATCACCAACCTTCTGCTCAACGCGATCAAGTTCTCCAAAGCCGGTACCAAGATCCTCCTGGCCGGCTCCCGCTCGGCCGACGACCGGATCGACGTCATCGTCCAGGACCACGGGGTCGGCATCCCCAAAGGGGAGCTCGAACGGATCTTCGGGACGTTCGAGCAGGGCAAGGCCGGCAAGCAGATCGGCGGCTCGGGGCTGGGCCTCATGATCGCCCGCCGGGTGGTGGAGCTGCACGGCGGGACGCTTTCGGTCAACTCCCAGGTCGGGGTCGGCACCCGTTTCGTCCTCTCTCTGCCGCCGGGCGTCGGGGAGGGTGCCGGCGGGGAGGCGATCGAGAACGCCCGACCGGGGGCCTCCGAGCCTCGAGAGACGCAGGAGCCTCAAAGCGTCGAGCCGGTGTACCCGGACGAAGACGAAAGCCTCGAGCCGATCGGCTTCTGAGGGGCACTCGTGGTACGATCGAACCAGGAGAAAGCCAGATGGCACAGTTCAGAGTATTTGCTCCCGACATCGAAGTCCGAGGCGAGGTGGTCCTCGCCTTCGTCGAGGTCATGGGAGCTTTTCGAAGCCTCGCGGAAGGGATCCTGAAGGACAACGGTATCGAAGATCCGCAGCCGGCTCGGTGGTACTCCCAGCAAGCGTGGCTCAATTCCTTCAAGACCATCGCGGAGCAGATCGGGCCCAACACGCTCTTCCAGTTGGCCCGGCAGATTCCGCTCGGCGCCGAGATCAGCCCCGACATCGACACGATCGAGAAGGCCCTTTTCGAGCTCGACGCGGCCTACCGGGGGACCCACCGGGGCGGCGAGGTGGGGCACTACATCTTTGTGAAGACCGGCGACCGTTCGGGACAGATGCACACGATGAATCCCTATCCCTGCGACTTCGACCGGGGCCTGCTCGACGCCCTGACCCGGCGTTTCGAGCCCGCCAACCCCTACCTCGACATCATCCACCACGACAACGCGCCGTGCAAGAAAGCAGGCGCCGACTCCTGTACCTACACCATCTTCTGGTGACGGAACCTCGCTTCGCCGACCACCGCGCGCGCCGCCTGGCGCAACGCCAGCTGGTCCGCCCTCTGCTGGTCGAGGCCGGCGCCGGCACCGGCAAGACCGCGACGCTCGTCGCCCGTGTCCTCGCCTGGTCGCTCGGACCCGGCTGGGAGCGTGCCGCCGGTCGCCACGAAGACACCGCGGCGATCGCCGCCGCGACGCTCGGCGGGGTCGTCGCCGTCACCTTCACCGAGGCCGCCGCGGCCGAGATGGCCGAGAGGTTGACGGCCGCCCTGGCCGACGTCGTGGCGCGGCGCCGGCCCGTAGGTTTCCTCGGCGCGGGGACCGGCGCCGACGACCTTGCCGTCGCCGAGCTCACCGGCGAGGACCGCCGCCGCGCCGCGGCGCTCCTCGGCGCGGCCGATCAGCTCCAGGTGCGCACCATCCACTCCTTTTGCCGCAAGCTCCTGGCCGAGCAGGCCTTCGAAGCCGGCCTCCACCCCCATTTCACCGTCGACGCCGACGGTGCCGTGCTGCGCGAGGTGGTCGAAGAACGTGTCGAGGCAGCGATCCTCCAAGGCTACGGAGGACCTCTCGGCACAGAAGTTGAGGTCGGCGAAGCTGGGGACCGCGACTACCTGTACCTCGCCGGCCGCGGCGTCGCCGCGCCAGAGATTGCCGACGCCGTCGAGGCGCTGGTGCTTCAGGGTCTCGCGGCCTGTGACCTCACGGACGACGTGCTTGCGCCGCAACGCCGGGCAGCGCTCGCCGAACGGCTCTGGGACGCCTCGAACCGCCTCCTCACCCTCCTCGAAGTGCGCCGTGTCGCCGGCGGCCGGGCGCGCAACGCCGCCGCCATCGCCGCGGGCCTCGCGGGCCTGCGCCGTCACCTGCGACGTGCCCGGCGCCGCAGCGGCGCCGCGATCGAGCTCTCGGACCTCCAGGCCTGGACCGCGGAGCTCCTGCCGCTCCACCTGGAGGAGCATCTGCGCATCTGGGCGCGCGGCGAGACGGCCAACCAGGCCGAAAAGGAACGCCTGGCGAGCGCGCGTCCCCAGCTGGCCGAGCTCGCCGGCAAGCTGGCGCGTCTGGTCGGTCACGTCCGGCGGCTCGACCCGGAGCTTCTGGCGAGCTCCCGGCAGGTTCTGGGGCCGCTCATGAGAGACGTCCGGGAGGAGATGCGGCGGCGTGGTGTCTTGGGTTTCCCGGACCTCCTGCGCGGAGCCTGCGAGCTCGCCGAGCGTCACCCGGAGCTCCTCGCCCACGTCCGCCGGCGCATCGACCAGCTCCTGGTCGACGAGTTCCAGGACACGGACTGCATGCAGTGCGAGCTGATCCGCCGCCTGGCCCTCGTCGGACCCGCGGAGGAGCGGCCGGGCCTTTTCGTCGTGGGCGACCCGAAGCAGTCGATCTACGGCTGGCGTAACGCCGACCTCGCGGCCTACGAGGGCTTCGCGGCCGCGCTGGAAGCCGCCGGGGGCGAGCGGCTGGCCCTCGACGAGAACTTCCGATCCGTGCCCGCGGTCCTCGACGAGGTGGAACGTGTCGTCGCACCGGTGATGCAACGCCAGCCCGGGCTCCAGCCGGAGTTCCGTCCCCTGTTGACATCGACCCCGCGCGATCGGCAGAAGGCCGAACGCGCCTCGATCGAACATTGGGTCTCCTGGCGGGCCGCGGAGGGCTCGCCGGCCGAGCCCCTCGCCGCCGCCGCCCGCGAGACCGCGGAGCTGGAAGCGCGTGCGCTCGTCGTCGACCTGCTGGAGCTGCACTGTTCCGGGGTGGCTTTTGCCGACGTCGCCCTCCTGCTACGCAGCCTGACGGACCTGGAGATCTACCTGGCGGCGCTACGCGAGGCGCGGATTCCCTTCGCCGTGAGCCGTGACCGCCAGTACTACCGGCGGCGCGAGGTGATCGACGCCGCCGCGCTCGTGCGCACAACCCTCACTCCCGAGGACCAGGTCGCCACGGTCGCTTTTCTGCGCTCGGCTCTCGTCGGCGTCCCCGACGCGGCGCTCGTCCCTCTGTGGACGGCCGGGCTGCCGGGTTTGCTGGCCGAGGCCGGCGGCTCGGATCCGTCGAGCCTCGTTGCCGTCGCCGAGATCGCCCGCCGGGTGGCGGCCGGCTTGCCGCGGCAGGTACCGGGGATCGAGCGCGTTCACGGCTGGGAGCTGAACCTGGCGGCTGCGGCGGTCACCCTCGGCCGGTTGCGGCGCCTTTTCGAGACCGAGCCCGCCGACGTTTTTGTCAGCGAGCTACGGCGCACGACGCTCTTTGAGGCCTCGGAATCAGCGCGTTACCTGGGGGCCTTTCGCCTCGCGAACCTGGAGCGCTTCTTCGCCGAGCTCCTCGCCGCCCTGGAGGCCGAGGCCGGCGACCGTCACCGCGTGCTGCGGCGGCTGCGCCGTCGCCTGGCCGAGGGCTTCGAGGCCGAGGAGGCGCGTCCCGGCGAGGCGGCCGAAGACGCCGTCCAGGTGATGACGATCCACAAGGCCAAGGGCCTGGAGTTTCGGCACGTCTACCTGCTCCAGATGCACAAGGAAGCCGGACAGCGTCCGCGCGGCCGGCGTCCCGGCTCCGGCGTCGGTGCGGAGCTCGTGACGGGCACGGTCGACGGCCGCAGCGAGTACCGCCTCTTCGGCGCCGCGACCCTCGGTTTTGACCTCGTGGAGGAGCGTACCGAGGCCGTGGCCCGTGCCGAGCTCGTCCGCACCCTCTACGTCGCCATGACCCGGGCCGCCGAGCGCTTGGTGCTGGTGGGTCGTCCCGCCGTCGGCGCCGTGCCGGAGCCCTTGGCGCGCGCTTCGACGCACATGGATCTGGTGCTTCATCGCCGCGGCGCACCGTCGGTCGCCGACCTGGCCGAGCTCTGGCGGCAAGGCGAGGCGCGTTACCGTGACGGCGACGTGGTGTTCTACCTGCCTGGCCTCGTGCCGGAGGCGCTCGCCGCCGAGGCCCTGGAGGGGGAGGACGCCCCGGCCCTCGCCTCGACAGCCGACGTCTTGCGCACCGCCGAACGGCTTCGTGCCGCGCGACGTGCGGCGCGAAGCCGGATGGAGCGTCCCTTCCGGCAGGTCGCCTCGAAGCTCGCGTCCTCCGATTCCGACGTAGGGGAGGCTCTGTCCCCGGGCGCGCCGCCTGCCTCTTCACTCCAGGTTGCCGGCTCGGCCGCGGCGTCGGAGCTCGGTGAGGAGCGGACGGAGGCGCGCCGGACCGACCTTTTGCCGCCGGGCGGCGAACCGCCGGGCGGCGAACCGCCGGGCGCCGTGCCGCCGGGCGGCGTGCCGCCGGGCGAGCCCGGTCCGGGGCGCCGGAT
>CBDUYN010000253.1:0-11666 GCA_965371445.1 uncultured bacterium
TGGTGGCGAGCATGGGCGAGGTCGCCCGGACCTCGCAGGCGGTGGTGAAGGCGGAGGCCGAGGTGACCGGCGCACGGTTCCGGCTCAAGGACGAGCAGGCCGAGACGGCGCGGGCCCACAGGTGGACGCTCCAACTCGTCGAGGCGCTGGGCTTCCTGGTGGACGCGCCGGAGCTCGTGGACAGGCTACCGCCCTCGTTCCGCGGTAACCGGCGTCCGTCGGCGAGCGCTCGAGGCGGCGATCGGGCGAAACGGTGGCTCCTGGCGTCGTCACGCGGCGTCGATCATCGCTCCGGAGGGCTGAAGCCGCCTGAAAACGGCGGATTTCTGGCCTTGCGGCCCTGGAGGGACAAGATCTTGGGCATTTTCGGGAGATAATCGCCGACCCTCACAGGCCAGGGGGCTGACAGGGCCCCTTGCGAGGGGCCGCCAGGCGGCCTCCTCGATCTTGCCTTTCTTGCCTTCCTTGGCGGCCATCGCCGGTTGCGACCTGGATACGTTTGGACGTCATTCTGGGCTCACCACGAAGCTAAAGCCTGTTCGAAGTTTCCTGCTCGACCAAGGAGCCGAGAAGAAGAGAAAGGCATGGCAAGAAAGGCAAGGAAGACAAGAAGGAACGGAGTTACGACAGAATTAAGGGGCGTTGTGCGTGCGTCTCATGGTTATCATCCGGTTTCCGGCTCTTCTTTGTCGCTCTTCGTCTTGCGCCTCTGGCCGCACCAACGACAAGCCTACACCAACTTTTAGGTGCCCCCTATTTCTAGAAGAAATGGGGGGCACTTAGATGAAAGAGGCGGCCGAAGCCCTCGTCAAAATGACGGGCACCTCGCGACGGCTGCCGAAGCCCTCGTCAAAATGACGGACTCCTCGTGCCGGCTGCCGAAGCTCTCGTCAAAATGACGGACGCTTCGCGCCGTCTACCGACGTCCTCGTCAGAATGACCCGGACGGCAGGCTGCGCGACCCAGGCGGAGCCTGCCCTATTTCAGACGGCGGTAGGCGAAGTAGAGGACGACGAAAAAGAGGATCGAAACGCCGACGTTGCGGGCGTAGGCCCAGTTGCTGAGCTCCGCGCCGCCCCCCAGTGCCGGCGCACCGCCCTTCAGGGGACGGACCATCGTCCCGGGCTCGATCCCCCGCATCAGCTCGGCGAGCCTCGCCGAGGGGACGGCGAAGTTCAGGTTCTGGCCGCCGACGTAGGTCGAGACCACGACTCCGACGACTTCGCCTTCGTAGGTCATGACCGGCGAGCCGCTCGACCCTAGCGAGATCGCCGCTGAGATCTGGAGCAGCTCGCCGTGTTCTTCGAACAGCTCCGAGGAACCGTCGCGGATCGCCGAGACGAGGCCCTCCGAGAGGGTGCCGGAGAACCCCTGAGGATTGCCCAGGACGACCACCCGCAAGCCCGTTTCGACGCTGTCGGAGTCCCCGAGCTTGAGCGCCGCCGGCATGGGTCCGTCCGCCGGCGCCGCCTGGAGCACCGCAAGGTCGTTGGCCTCGTCGAGCGCGAGGATCCCGGCGATCTCCCGGGTGGTTCCGTCCGAGTGCTGGGCGAGGATTCTCGTTCCCTCGTCGACGACATGATGGTTGGTGGCGATCCAGCCGTCATCGGAGACGTAGAAGCCGGTCCCCTCGCCGAGCTCGCCGCCGAAACGGTCGACGATCTTCAAAGCCACGACCGACCCTTTGGCCTGCCGCGCGAGCTCGACCAGGTCGTCCTGGGCCTGGGCCACGGCGCCCGAGAGGACAGCGAGGAGCAGACCCGCAAAGGTCGGGTGCAAGGTCTTACGGGCGCGCAACGAGCGTGTCGTCTCAAGGCTCACGCCACTGACTCTAATCGAGACCGTTGCTTGCTCGCAACTCGCCTCGTACCGGCTAGAATCGACGGATGAGCCAGTCCGTCCAACCCGCCGTCCGCGCCGCCGAGCTTCGCGAGGAGCTGGAACGCCACAACGAGCTCTACTACGTCCACAACCGCCCCGAGATCACCGACCAGGAGTTCGACGCGCTACTGCGCGGGCTCGCCGACCTCGAAGAGGCGCATCCGGAGCTGCGCACCCCCGACAGCCCGACCCAGCGGGTCGGCGGCGCACCCCTCGAGGGCTTCGAGCAGGTCGCCCACGATCCGCCCATGCTCTCGCTCGACAACTCCTACGACCTGACGGAGCTCGACGAATGGATGGAGCGCTTGCGCCGCCTCGCCCCGGACGCCGAGCTCACCTACTCGGCCGAGCTCAAGGTCGACGGCGTGTCGATCTCGCTGCTCTACGAAGGAGGAGTCCTCGCCCGCGCCGTCACCCGCGGCAACGGCCAGGTCGGCGACGACGTCACCGTGAACGTCCGCACGATCCGCCGCCTTCCGCTGCGGCTCGGCGACGCGGTGCCGGAGCGTCTCGTCCTGCGCGGCGAGATCTACATGCCGCGCTCCGTCTTCGAGGAGATCAACCGCCAGCGCGAGGAGGCGGGCGCGGCGCTCTACGTCAACCCGCGCAACACGACCGCCGGCACGATTCGGCTCCTCGACAGCCGCGAGGTGGCGCGCCGACGCCTTGCCGTCACCGTCTACCAGAGCGTCACCGACCTGGGCGTGGAGACCCATACCGCGACCCTCGAGCGGCTCGCCGAATGGGGCCTCCCCGTCACCTCGCACGTTCGGCCCTGCCCTGACCGTGAAGCCGTCGCGGCCTACCTCGACGACTGGCGCGAGAAGCGCCGGGAGCTGGAGCTCGAGACCGACGGCGTCGTCGTCAAGGTCGACCGCCTGGCGCTCCACGAACGGCTCGGCCGGACCTCCAAGGCACCGCGCTGGGCGATCGCCTACAAGTTCGCGGCCGAGAGGGCGGAGACCGTCGTCCGGGCGATCAGCGTCCAGGTCGGACGCACCGGGGCCTTGACGCCCGTCGCCGAGCTCGAGCCGGTCTTCGTCGCCGGCACCACCGTCTCGCGGGCGACGCTTCATAACTACGAGGACCTGGCGAGAAAGGACGTCCGGGTCGGCGACACGGTCCACGTCGAAAAAGGCGGCGACATCATCCCCAAGGTCGTCGCCGTGGTGATGGACCGGCGGCCGAAGGGAACAAAGCCTTTCGAGGTGCCAAGAAACTGTCCGGTCTGCGGCGAAGAGGTGGTGCGCTTCGGCGACGAGGTGGCCTTGCGCTGCATCAATCCGGCCTGCCCGGCCGTCGTCCGCGAGTCGATCCACCACTTCGTGTCGAGAAACGCGATGAACATCGAGGGCCTGGGCGACAAGCTGATCGACCAGCTCCTGGCGGAGAAGCTCATCGACGACTACACCTCGCTCTACCGCCTGGAGGTCTCGCAGCTCGCCTACCTTGAAGGCTGGGGCAAGAAGTCGGCCGAGAACCTGATCGCCGAGCTCGAGAAGTCGAAGTCGCGGACCCTGGCCCACCTGCTCTTCGCTCTCGGCATCCGCTTCGTCGGCGAGCGGGTGGCCAAGATCCTCGCCACCCACCTCGGCACGATCGACGCGGTAATGGCGGCGACCCCGGAGCGGCTGGAGGCCATCCCCGAGATCGGCCCCAAGGTGGCGGCTTCGATCCGCACTTTTGTCGAGCAGCCGAAAAATCGCGGGCGCGTCGAAGCTCTGCGCGGTTTCGGAGTCGAGACGACCCAGCCTCGCGAGGAGGAGCCGGGCGAAGGAGGGAACCCGTTCGCCGGGCTGACCGTCGTCCTGACCGGGACGCTTTCGGCGATGCCGCGCAGCGACGCCAAACGCCGCCTGGAAGGGCTCGGGGCACGGGTCGCCTCGTCGGTGTCGAAAAAGACCGACCTCGTCGTCGCCGGCGAGAGCGCCGGCTCGAAGCTCGCCAAGGCCGAGTCGCTCGGCGTCGAGATCGTCGACGAGGCGCGGTTCCTGGAGCTCCTTGCTGAAGCGTAGGACGCCGGCCGGTAACGACCGGGCGTTTCGTGGTAGCATCACCTTCGCTTCCGCACTCGGTAGCGGAGCGGACCCTGGAATGCTTTGATTTGAGCTGAGATGGACACCCTCAAGACGGTTCTGCTCGTAGAGGACGACCACGACCTCCTGGAGGTCGTCTGGCGACGCTGGCAAGAGGCCAATCCCGAGTGAGGTCGCGAAGGTGACGAGCGTTCCCACCGACGCCGGCGCGGCTCCCGAGCCCACCGCGCCGAAACCGCTCGTCGAGCGCCTCCCGGCCGAGCGAACCTACGACGCCGACGAGATCCTCGACCTCTTCCTCGGCTGGGTGACCGACGTCGGCTTCGACCTCTATCCGGCCCAGGAGGAGGCGCTCCTGGAGCTGATGGCCGGCAAGCACGTCATCCTGAACACCCCGACCGGGTCGGGCAAGTCGCTCGTCGCCCTGGGCCTTCACTTCAAGGCCCTCTGCGAAGGCCGGACGTGCTTTTACACGAGCCCGATCAAGGCCCTCGCGTCGGAGAAGTTCTTCGACCTCTGCGACCAGCTGGGCCCCAAGAACGTCGGCATGCAGACCGGCGACGCCTCGATCAACCCCGACGCGTCGATCATCTGCTGTACGGCCGAGGTGCTGGCGAACCGGGCGCTGCGCCAGGGCGAGCGCCTCGGCGTCGACTACGTGGTGATGGACGAGTTCCACTACTACGGCGACCCGGAGCGCGGCGTCTCCTGGCAGGTGCCGCTCATCACCTTGCCGCGCACCCGCTTCCTCCTCATGTCGGCCACCCTGGGCAATACGGCACCGATCTCCGAGCGCCTGGGAAAGGACACCGGCATCGAAGTTTCCTTGGTGTACTCCGACGAGCGCCCCGTGCCCCTCGACTTCGAGTACCGCGAGACACCGCTCCACGAGACGGTGGAGGAGCTCTTTCAGCACGGCAAGGCACCGATCTACATCGTCAACTTCACCCAGCGCGAGTGCGCCGAGCTGGCCCAGAGCCTGACCAGCGTCCGGCTCCTCACCAAGGAGGAGAAACGCGCCGTCCTCGACGAGATCGGCGAGTTCCGCTTCGACACCCCCTACGGCAAGGACATTCGGCGCTTCCTCACCTTCGGCGTCGGCATCCACCACGCGGGGCTCCTGCCGAAATATCGCCTCCTGGTCGAGCAGCTGGCCCAGCAGGGCATGCTGAAGGTGATCTGCGGCACCGACACCCTGGGCGTCGGGGTCAACATCCCGATCCGCACGGTCCTTTTCACCAAGCTCGCCAAGTACGACGGCACGAAAACGTCGATCCTGCGGGTCCGCGACTTCAAGCAGATCGCCGGACGTGCCGGACGCAAGGGGTTCGACGATCACGGCTCAGTCGTCTGCCAGGCCCCCGAGCACGTGATCGAGAACCGGCGGCGAATGCAAAAGGATGCGAAGAAGAAGAAGAAGAAAGGCGGCGGTAAGAAGCCCCCACCGGGATTCGTGTCGTGGAACCGCGAGACGTTCGAAAGACTGATCAGCCGACCGCCGGAGATGCTGAAATCACGCTTCCGCATCACCCAGGGGATGGTGATCAACCTCCTGCAACGCGACTCCGAGGAGGACAATCCCAACCGCGACAACTTCGATTCCCTGCGGCAGTTGATCGCGAATTGCCACGAGGACGACCGCAAGAAGCGCGAGCTTCTAAGCTACGCCGCGATCCTGATCCGTTCGCTGCGTCGCGTCAAGGTGATCAAGATGGAGCGCGACAGCGACTCCGACTACCTCTGGGTGGTGGTCAACGAGGACCTGCAATGGGATTTCTCCCTCTTCCAGGCCCTGGCGCTTTATCTCGTCGAGGCGATTGAGGTCATGGAGCCCGAAGACGACGACTACGCCCTCGACGTCGCGAGCCTCGTCGAGGCGATTCTCGAAAACCCCAACGTCGTCCTCTACCGGCAGGTCGACAAGGTGAAGGGCGACCTCATCGCGAAGCTCAAGGCCGAAGGGGTCCCCTACGAGGAGCGCATGGAACGCCTCGAAGAGGTCACCTACCCGAAACCCATCAAGGATTTCATCTACCAGACCTTCGAAGTCTTCCGCCAGGCGCATCCCTGGGTGCGGGGCGAGGACATCAAGCCCAAGTCGATCGCCCGCGACATCTTCGAGAGCTACTTCAGCTTCAACAACTACGTGCGCCACTACGGACTGCAACGTAGCGAAGGCGTGCTGCTCCGCCACCTCTCGCAGTTCTACAAGACCACGAGCCAGACGGTGCCCGAGCGCGCCAAGACCGAGGCCGTCTACGACGTCCTCGGTTTTTTTCGCACCATGCTGGAGCGGACCGACACGAGCCTCCTTGCAGAGTGGGAGAACATGCTCCATCCGGAGCTGGCGTTGGAGAAGGAAAAGCAGGAGGCGGCGCGCCAGGAGCTTCATTTCTACGAGCTCTTCCACGACCCGAAAGCGTTTGCGGCCCGGGTCCGCGCCGAGCTCCACCAGCTGGTCCGGGAGCTCGCCGAGCACAACTACGAGGACGCTGCCTTCTCGCTCTGGCGCGATCCCGACGATCCCGAAAAGCACTGGAGCGCCAAAGACCTGGAGCAGGCGATGACGCCGTACTTCGCCGAGCACGGCGAGCTCGTCTTCAACCACGAGGCCCGCCGCGCCGACAAGACCCGCATTCGCTCCACGGGTCCGCGGACCTGGGAGATCTCGCAGGTGCTGCTCGACCCCGAGGGGGAGAGCCTCTGGGCGATCGAGGGGACGATCGACCTGAGCGACTCGAAGACGCTTGAAGGACCGCTCCTGCGGCTGAGGCGTATCGGGACCTAGAAGGGCTCGCGGGGCTCGCTCTCCCCCGAGAATCCCAGAAGAGCATCCTCCGAAGGGGGCGACCAACTCGTCGGCCGGCGTCAACGACGTCGATGGCGGCAACTGCATCCTCGGCTCGCCGAGCTGGGCGGTGTCGAACGCTTCGACACTCTCGGTGTGGTACTGGCACGGCCAGCGCGACGCCGGCGACGACCGTCGGGTGACTTCGTTCTTCCTGGAGTACTCCACCAACGGCGGCGGGTCCTGGAATACGCTCGCTTCCAACGGTGACTCGACCTCGAACGCGGCGTGGACCAACGCCACGGCGTCGATCCCGGCGGGCTCGAACGTGCAGCTGCGCGTGCAGTGCTCGGACGGTGCCGGTCCCGGCGACCTCGTCGAATGCGCCATCGACGACGTGTCGATCTGCGAGTAGGACGATCCAGTCCGCGGCGGGGACTTCGTCCCCGCCGTGAGGCGCGACGCCTGAAGTCGACGAAGGGGGCGGAACCTGATTCCGTCCCTTTTTTCGTGGGACGTCTTCTGCTGGCTGGACCGCCGGCCCTCCTCTGGCTCGGATCTTGCCGCTGTGGTAGACAAGAAGGGTCATGAGGATCCCCTACGGCGTCACCGACTTCTACCGTCTCCGCACCCGCGACCAGCTCTACGTCGATCGCACCGACCACATCGCGACCGTCGAGGGCTTGGGGGATTCCCTGCTCTTCCTGCGTCCGCGGCGTTTCGGCAAGTCGCTGTGGCTCTCCACCCTGGCCACCTACTACGACCTGCGCCACGCCGACGAGCACGGGCGCCTCTTCGGCGACCTGGCGATCGGCAAGTCGCCGACGCCGTTGGCCCATCGCCACTTCGTGCTCCTTTGGGACTTCTCCGACATCGACCCGGATCCTCCCTTGGGCGAGGGTCCGCGGGTTCGGCGTCTCGGTGTCGAGATCCACAGATACCTCAACAGCAGCGTCAAGAGCTTCGCCAGTGACTTCCGGGAGCACCTGCCAGAGGCCGTGGACATCGAGCCGGACGCCTTCAGCACTCTGGAGAATCTCCTCGCCGCGATCCGTCGCACTCCCTACCGCCTCCATCTCCTGATCGACGAGTACGACAACTTCGCCAACGAGGTGCTGACCGCCGACAGAGACGCCTACGAGGAGCTGGTCACGAGCGACGGTCCCTTCAAGCGGCTCTTCAAGTGGGTCAAGGGGGCGATGGGCCGCAAGGGGATCGACCGGCTCTTCATCACCGGCGTCTCGCCGCTGGTGATGTCGGACGTCACCAGCGGCATGAACGTCGCCGAAAACGTCTATCTCTATCCCGAGCTGAATGCTCTCTGCGGCTTTACCGACGTGGAGGCCCGGGGCTTGCTCGAAGAGCTCCACGCCGAGAAAGCCGCCGTCGCGGAGCCGCTTTGGACGGCCTCAGCGGCGCGCGACATGCTTCGTGACTGGTACAACGGCTACCGCTTCGCCACGAGCGCCGAGGAGGCGATCTACAACCCGACCCTGGTCTTCTACTTCCTCAAGCACCTTCAGCGCACCGACACCTATCCGGAGCAGATGCTCGACGCCAATCTCGCTGCCGACGAGGGCAAGCTCGACTACCTCGCCCGGGAGGCGGCGGGGCAAGACGCCGTGGTCAACGTGATCCGCAAGGAAGGGCCTCTCGAGATCCGCCAGCTTCTCGACCGCTTCACTCTACGCGTCATGCTCGAGCGCTCGGGCCAGGACGCGAGCTTCCTCGGCTCGTACCTCTTCTACTTCGGCATGCTCACCTTGAAGATGGGAAGGACCGCGACCAAGACCCTGGAGCTCGTGGTCCCCAACGAGGTGGTGCGCGGTCTCTACGTGGAACGCGTCCGGGAGATCCTCATGCCGCTGGGCGTCTCGCGCACCACCGCCGACGAGCTCCTCTTCACCTTCTTGCGCGACGGTGAGCTCGAGCCACTCCTTGATTTCATCGAAGCGACCCTCTTCCCGACCTTCTCGAACCGCGACGCCACCTGGGCCAACGAGCTGACGGTCAAGACCGTCTTCCTGACCCTCTTGTGGAACGAGGCGGCCTACATCACCCACTCCGAGCCGGAGCTGGACCACAGGTATGCGGATCTCTGCTTGCTGCGCCGTCCCGACGCGCGGGATTCGAGCCTTTGGGACTTGCTCTTTGAATTCAAGCGGTTGTCGCTCAAAGACCTGGGAATGAGCGGCAAGGACGTGAAGGCGTCGTCGCGCTCGGAGCTGATGGAGCACGCGTTGGTAAAAGACGCCCTCGCGCAGGCCGAGGCCCAGATCGCGGCCTACCGGTCGGCCCTCGAAAGAAGCCGGGGCGAGACGCTCCGGCTGCGCCGCTACGCGGTGGTGGCGCTGGGCTTCGAGCGGCTCGTCGTCCGGACGGGCTGAAAACCTGTCGCCTCGAATCCCTCGCCGCGCCGCTCTCAGGCCGCCGCCCCATGGTTCTTCTCTTTGTCGTTCTTCTCTTCTCTTTGTCGCTCTTCCCTGGTCCCGGCGGACGCTTGTGGCGAGTACGGGCAAGAGCCTTGACGTCCGGCGAGTGGACCGTACCTCCTCTTGACCGGCAACGGCTAGCCCAGGTAGGCTGAGACCAGGAAAGCCGGGCACCAAGGAGCTCCAGGAGCGCTGTGGGGATCGTTTGGTGTGCCGATCGTCGAGGAGACTCCATGGAAGCCCCGAGAACCACCGAACGCCGAGAGAATCGTTCGTCTGCGGGAGGAGAGGCAAGAGACGCGGCTGCGCTACGCGGTGAAGGGCGCCGGCGGCTGGTGGAACCCCCAGGAGCGCGTCTGGGAGCTGCGGCAAGACCGGGTGGCGTCCCTGGGCCTGGCGGATCGGATCGTCGAGAGCCGGGACCGGTAGCCAGAAGGAGACGAGGCGTCGCCTCGCTACATGTAGCGACCTCACGCTTCGCCGCATACTTATTATGTTGGGCGGCAAGAACCGCATATCCCGAGAATCTGCCGCTTGAGTAGTTGATGCAATTCGAAATTGAAGGAACCATTAAAGGAAGATCCCGACCGATGCCAGATGATGCTAAAGACAGTGAAGAGGCCGCCGAGTCATCTGTCCGGCTCTCACCGAGCGGACCCTCACTATACTCAGAGCGCTACCAGCATTGATCCCTGAAGAGCAAGGCTATGCAAAAAGAAGTTCATGGCCTTTGGTGGCGAACCGAAGAGCCAAATGAGAGTCTCCACGGCACACTCGTCATTGAACGAGATGGTAGATCCCGACTGAAAGTAACTCTCGCCGACCATGATACATCATTGATGAGAGACCTGCGGGCCAACTACGACTCTTGCCGAATAATTCATGGCATCCAGTCCCAGACTGGAAAACTCTACTCTCTCTGTAATTGCGATGTGATGTCATGGCCCTTTATCAGCACTGGGCCTCCTCAGGTTGAATTCCAACCGACCTTTTGACCTCAAACCGGGGCCTGCTGGGCTTGACAGCGGCGGATCTCGCCGAATACGAGGTGACCGACAGGGTCTATAGCCAGGTCACCGGCGTGACGCACGTCTATCTGCGTCAGCTTCACCAGGGGATACCGATCTACAACGCTCAGCTGCAAGTCAACGTCAATCGCGACGGCCGGATCCTGGGTCTCGGCAACGCCTTCGTACCCGACCTCGTCCAGGCCCTGGCCTTGAAGTCGGCCAAGCCCTGAGCTTGCTCCGGCCGCAGCCGTAGCTGCGGCCACGCGGCATCTGGGAGTGAAGCTTCAGCGGCACCCCTCACGGGAGCCGATCGAGTCGCGGCTCATGTGGCTTCCGATCCGTGCCGGCGACGTGCGCCTGGTGTGGAATTTCCAGATCCGGACCAAGGGCGGCCAGCACCACTACGACTTTACCGTCGACGCTTCGTCCGGCCAGATCTGGACCCGGTTCGACTGGATCACAGCCGCCCAATACCGGGTCTACGCCCAACCGACGGAGAGCCCCAACCACACCACCCCGCTGCCGCCGGCCGCTTGCTGAGGGTCTCGCGCCGGCTGGACCGACATGGCAGCGGAAGACCTCTTCGTCGTCCTCTCGGCCGGCCGGGCCCACTTCCGGGTTAAGGACCTTCTTCGGCTCACTGGGGAGGCCGGATTTCCCGCCAGGTCGCTGGCCGAAACGACGAGCTGGTGCGGACTGTCGGGCAGGGCTCCCGCGAGCTGGAGCGTCGCCCCCTCTTCGGTCGTCTCCCATTCGGCCATGGGGCCGATCCCAGGCTCTCCGGCAAGGCGCGCTTTGAGGCCCAGAGCCTTAAAAATAGGGACTTGACATGTCCGAGAAATGCTCTAGTGCCGTGCGCCGGTACCGTAACCCCCCTCGGGAGATCTGCGGCAACGGCGACACGACGGGCTGACTGAGCAGCCTGGGGCGCGGGCTTACCAGCGCCCGCCAGACCGGTCGTCCTTGCGGGGACGCGCCTCGTTGACGGTGAGGCTGCGGCCGCCCATCGACGTCTTGTCCAGCGCCTGGATCGCCTCGTCGGCACCGCTCGCCATCTCGACGAAGCCAAAGCCCCGCGGACGTCCGGTCTCCCGGTCGGTGATCAGGTTGACGGACTCCACTTCGCCATGCTCGGCGAACGCCTCGCGGATTTCGTCTTCGGTGGCGGAGAAGGGGAGGTTACCTACGTAGATCTTTTTCGACATGCTCGTGGTCTTTCCTGACCCGCCCGTTCACTCAGGCAGGTCGATTGTTCCGGCGCGGCGCCGGCAGGTGCTGACGGACTGGGATCACTGCCAATGGATGACGGAGACTCGATTCGCTCGGGAAGGGATCTGTAGGTTCGCTTCAGGAGGGGCCTAGTCTGACGCTCGATCCGGTGGAAGAGCCCAAGGATCTGGTGCTGGACAAACCCAGCGGTGGCAGTATGGCCGGTTCCGAGGCTCGATGCAAGCCCAATCTGGCCAGGACTTTCCCCAATTCTTCACGCCTCCAGCGGCAGCAGCAGGATTCCGCGTTC
>CBDUYN010000254.1:0-11385 GCA_965371445.1 uncultured bacterium
TCCTCCAAGCTCGCCCTTCGGGCTTCGTCGTGATCGAAGAGGGCGCTTCCCGCGAGCAGCCTCGCTCTCGCTACGCGAGATCTCGCCGCGAGGGAAGCGCCCTCAGATCCGCTGGCCAGGCCCGAGGTGAGGCCAAGGTCGTGAGACGGGCAGATGAAGACCTTCTGATCCGCTTCTCGTGACGCCGGGCCACCCCGTCGTCCACAGCCCCGCCCACCCCCCGGAGAGCGGACGCGCCAGGGCTCCCCACCCCAACGGGTAGTCTTGTTGACGAGTCGAGGAAATCTTGCCCCGAGGGCTTGGAACGGTCCGGATTTGATGAGACAATATGGCTTGGCGGCCGCCGGGTGGGCCTCGCCGCCGAGACGCCCCTCCAAGGGGCTGAACCCCGAAACCACCACGAGCTACCACGACACGACCCAATAGCGCAGAGCGATTCGCAGTCAAGGGCCAGGGACCGTCCGTCCGACGGCAAGCCCTGCGCTGGTTTTGTGAGATCTGAGGAGAAGGGAACCACGTAAAAGATGGCTGTCCACAAGATCCAACGAGGGCTGAAGCTGCCGATCATCGGTGAGCCCGAGCAGTCGATCGACTCCGGGCCGGCGCCGCGCCACGTCGCGCTCGTGGCGGCGGACTACATCGGCATGAAGCCCACCATGAAAGTGGCCGACGGCGACTCCGTGCGCCGCGGCCAGCTCCTCTTCGAGGACAAGAAGAACCCCGGCGTCCTCTACACGGCGCCGGGAGCCGGGAAGGTGAAGGCCGTGAACCGCGGCGCCAAGCGGGCGCTGCAGTCGGTGGTGATCGAGCTCGACGAGGACGAGCGCGCCGGCAAGGGCTCGGCGGTCGATTTCGCCTCCTACTCCGGCAAGCACCCCGCCGAGCTCGACGGCAAGGCCGTCCGCGAGCTGCTGATCGAGTCGGGGCTGTGGACGGCGCTGCGCTCCCGGCCCTTCGGCCGTGTGCCCGCCCCGGAGGCGAAGCTGAATTCCATCTTCGTCACCGCGGCCGACTCGAACCCGCTGGCCCCGGACCCCGGGGTCGTCCTCGCGGGACGCGGCGACGACTTCGAACGCGGCCTCGTGGCCCTCTCGAAGCTCACCGAGGGCAAGGTCTACGTCTGCAAGGCCCCCGGAACGTCGCTCCAGACACCCCAGGACGGCCGCGTCCAGGTCGAGGAGTTCGCCGGGCCGCACCCCTCGGGGACGGTGGGTGTCCACATCCACACGCTCGACCCGGTCTACCGGCGCAAGCTCGTCGGCTACGTGGGCTACCAGGACGTCGCGGCGATCGGCAAGCTCTTCGCGAGCGGCGAGCTCGAGGCGACGCGGGTCGTCTCGCTGGCCGGTCCGCCCGTCACCCGCCCGCGGCTCTTGAAGACGCGTGTCGGCGCCTCGGTCGACGAGCTGGTGTCGGGCGAGCTCGGCGAG
The DNA here is from genome assembly GCA_965371445.1 of uncultured bacterium. Taxonomy (GTDB): domain Bacteria; phylum Acidobacteriota; class Thermoanaerobaculia; order Multivoradales; family J023; genus DASWIG01. The sequence goes on from CBDUYN010000254.1 coordinate 1,431, forward strand.
GGCGAGTTGCGGCTTCTTTCCGGCTCGGTCTTCTCAGGCCGCGTCGCGACCGGCGAGATCCTCGGCTACCTCGGCCGCTACCACAACCAGGTCTCGGTGCTCGCCGAGGACCGCGAGCGCAAGTTCCTGGGCTGGGCGACGCCCGGCGGCGACAAGTTCTCGATCCTCCCGGCCTTCCTCTCCCGGCTTCTGCCGGGCAAGAAGCTCGCCTTCACCACCAGCACGCAGGGCTCGCCGCGGGCGATCGTGCCGATCGGCCTCTACGAGAAGGTCTTCCCGATCGACATGCACCCGACGTTTCTCTTGAAAGCCGTCGTCATGGGCGACCTGGAGCGCGCCGAGGAGCTCGGCGTCCTGGAGCTTGAGGAGGAAGACCTCGCGCTCTGCTCCTTCGTCGACCCGGGCAAGCACGACTTCGGCGTCTACCTGCGCGAGCTCTTGACCACCATGGAGAAGGAAGGCTGATGAAGTTCCTGCGCAACCTCCTCGACAAACAGGAGCAGCTCCTCTTCAAGAAGGGGGCGAAGCTCGAAAAGCTCCACCCGCTCCACGAAGCGGGCGACACGTTTTTCTTCACCCCGGGAGACGTCACGAAAAACGCCTCCCACGTCCGCGACGCGGTCGACTTGAAGCGCATCATGACCGTCGTCGTGGTGGCGCTTTTCCCGGCCATCGCGATGGCGATGTACAACACGGGCCTCCAGGCCCACCGCGCGATCTCGGGCGGTGCCGCGGCGCTCGACACCTGGCAGATGAAAGCCATGGAGGCGATGGGCCTCGGCTTCGATCCGGCAAACGTCTGGGCCTGCATCGTCCACGGGGCGCTCTATTACCTCCCGGTGATGATCGTCACCCTGGCGGCGGGCGGCGTCGTCGAAGCGATCTTCGCCGTCGTCCGCAAGCACGACATCAACGAGGGTTTCTTCGTCACCTGGATGCTCTTTCCGCTGATCCTGCCGCCGACCATTCCGCTCTGGCAGGTGGCGTTGGGGATCGCCTTCGGCGTCTTTTTCGGCAAGGAGATCTTCGGCGGCACGGGGATGAACATCTTGAACCCGGCGTTGACGGCCCGCGCCTTCCTCTTCTTCGCCTACCCCGGCGAGATCTCGGGCGACAAGGTGTGGATTTCGGCCCAGACGTCGGCCGACGGCTACTCGGGCGCCACCTTGCTCGGGGACACGGCGGCCTACAACGCGGCAGCCGGAGGCCAAACTGTCGTCGAGATGCTGGAGGCGTCGACCGGCGGCTTTATGAACGCTTTCCTGGGGACGATCCCGGGCTCGATGGGCGAGACCTCGGCGCTGGCCTGCCTCCTGGGCGCCGTGCTCCTCGTCGTGACCGGCGTCGGCTCGTGGCGCATCATGGGGAGCCTCGCCGCCGGCAGCTTCTGTGCCGCGACGCTTCTAAACGCCGTCGGCTCGACGACCAACGAGCTTCTAAACGTCCCCTTCCACTGGCACGTCGTCCTCGGCGGCTGGGCTTTTGGTGCGGTCTTCATGGCCACCGACCCGGTGTCGGCGGCCCAGACGAATAAGGGGCGCTACGTCTACGGCTTCCTGATCGGGGTGCTGGCGATTTTCGTCCGGGTCCTAAATCCCGCCTACCCCGAGGGCATGATGCTCGCCATCCTCTTCATGAACGTCTTTGCCGCGACGATCGACCACTACGTCGTCAAGGTCAACATCAGCAGAAGGAAGGCTCGTTATGCAGCGTCTTAACCAGCCCAAGTACATCATCCTGTTCTCGATGGCGGTCTGCGCCGTCTGCTCGATCTTCGTGTCGATCTCGGCCGTCGGGCTCGCCTCGCGCCAGGAGGTCAACGCAATCCTGGACATGCAAAAAAACGTCCTCCAGGCGGCGGGGGTCATGGCGCCGGGCCAGAAGATGTCAGCCGAGGAGATCGCCGCTGCGTTCGAGAACGTCCGGGCGACGGTGATCGACACGCGGAGCGGCGAAAAAGTCGACGTCGATCCCGAGACCTACGACCAGCAGAAAACCAAGAAGGACCCGGAGAGGAGCCGCAAGGTGCCCAGGAACCCGTCGCTCATCACCCGGGTACCCCACTACGCCAAGGTCTACGAGGTACGCGGCGCCTCGGGCGAGCTCGAGATGGTGGTGCTGCCGATCGAGGGCTATGGGCTCTGGGGGACGCTTTACGGCTTCCTGGCGCTCGACGGCGACCTCAAGACCATCCGCGGCATCACCTACTACAAGCACAAGGAGACGCCGGGCCTGGGCGGCGAGGTCGACAACAAGCGCTGGAAGGCGCTGTGGACCGGCCGCAAGGCCTTCGACGAGGCCGGTGCCGTCAAGATCAGGGTCATCAAGGGGCTCGCCGGCCCGGCCAAAGAGGCCCCTTACAAGGTCGACGGCCTGGCCGGCGCGACGATCACCAGCCGCGGCGTCACCAACATGCTGCGCTTCTGGCTCGGTGAGGAAGGATTCGGTCCCTATCTTGAGAAACTGCGTGGAGGCGAGGCTGATGGCTGAAAAAAGGTCCCAGGTCCTGCTCGACCCCCTGTTCAACAACAACCCGATCGCGCTCCAGGTGCTCGGCATTTGCTCGGCGCTCGCGGTGTCGACGAAGCTCGAGACCTCGGCCGTGATGTGCGGCGCGGTGCTTTTCGTGCTCTTGGGCTCGAACGTCGCGATCAGTCTGATCCGCGACCACATCCCGCCGTCGGTGCGTATCATCGTCCAACTGACGGTGATCGCGTCGCTGGTGATCATCGCCGACCAGTTCCTAAAAGCCTACCTCTACGACACCTCGAAGCAGCTGTCGGTTTTCGTGGGGCTCATCATCACCAACTGCATCATCATGGGCCGGGCCGAGGCCTACGCGATGCAAAACGGCGTCGCCCTGAGCTTCTACGACGCGATCGGCAACGCCGCGGGCTACAGCGTCATCCTGATCGGGACGGCGTTCCTGCGCGAGCTGATCGGTTCGGGCAAGCTTCTTGGCATGAGCGTCCTGCCGCTCCAGACCGAGGGCGGCTGGTACAACCCGAACGGCCTGATGGTGCTCTCGCCGGGAGCGTTTTTCATCATCGGAATGTTCATCTGGGTCCTACGGGAATGGAAGCCCGAGCAAATGGAGGAGGAGTAGGACATGCTAGAGCAATACCTGTCGCTCGCCGTCAAGGCGATCTTCGTCGAGAACATGGCCCTCGCTTTTTTTCTTGGCATGTGCTCGTTTCTCGCCTGTTCCAAGAAAGTGGAAACGGCCGTGGGCTTGGGCAGCGCCGTCGTCTTCGTCTTGACGGTGACGGTGCCGCTCAACAACCTCATCAACCGTTACTTCCTGGTGGAGGGGGCGATGGAGTGGATCCATCCGTCGCTCGCCACGCTCGACCTGGAGTTCGTCCAGTTCCTGACCTTCATCGGCACGATCGCCGCCGTGGTGCAGATCGTCGAGATGACGCTGGACCGCTTCTTCCCGGCGCTTTATTCCGCGCTGGGAGTCTTTCTGCCCCTGATCGCCGTCAACTGCGCCATCCTCGGAGCGTCGCTCTGGATGGCGGAGCGCGACTACGGTCTGGGCGAGAGCGTGGTCTTCGGCTTCGGCTCGGGGGTCGGCTGGATGATGGCGATCGTGGCGCTCGCCGCGATCCGCGAGCGGATGCGTTATTCGAACGTCCCGAAGGGCCTGCGCGGCCTCGGGATGGCCTTCACGCTGACCGGACTGATGGCGCTGGGCTTCATGGCCTTTAGCGGCATCCAGCTCTAGGCGTTCCAGGCGCGAAAGACCGGGAAAGGAAGGTAGACAAAGATGGTAATGACCGTCGTTTTCGGCGTTGCGATGTTCATCGTCGTGATTTTCTCCCTCGTCGTGGTCCTGATGGTGGCCAAGAGCTACCTCGTGGCCTCGGGCGAGGTCGAGATCGTGATCAACGACGATCCGGAAAAGACCCTGAGGACCCAGGCCGGCTCGACGCTCCTGGGGACGCTCGCGGCGAACAAGATCTTCATCCCCTCCGCCTGTGGCGGCAAGGGCTCCTGTGGCGTGTGCAAGGTCAACGTGGTCGAGGGCGGCGGTGCCATGCTGCCGACCGAGGTGGGGCACATCAGCCGCAGCGAGGCCCGCGAGGGCTGCCGGCTCTCCTGCCAGGTCAAGGTCAAGGACAGCATGAAGATCGAGATCGACCCCGAGATCTTCGACGTCCGCCAGTGGCGCTGCAAGGTGCGCTCCAACCACAACGTGGCGACTTTTATCAAGGAGCTCGTCCTGGAGCTCCCGGAGGGCGAGTCGGTGCCGTTTCGTGCCGGCGGCTACATCCAGATCGAGGCGCCGCCCCACGTCGCCAAGTACGCGGACTTCGACATCGAAGAGGAGTATCGCGGCGACTGGGACAAGTTCAACATGTGGCGCTACGTCTCCAAGGTCGACGAGCCGGTTACCCGGGCCTACTCGATGGCCAACTACCCGGACGAGCACGGCATCATCATGCTGAACGTCCGCGTCGCTTCGCCGCCGCCGCGCGGTCCCGAGGGGACGCCGCCGGGCAAGATGTCTTCCTACATCTTCAACCTGAAGCCGGGCGACGAGGTGACGATCTCCGGTCCCTTCGGCGAGTTCTTTGCCAAGGAGACCGACGCCGAGATGATGTTCATCGGCGGCGGCGCCGGTATGGCGCCGATGCGCTCGCACATCTTCGACCAGTTCAGGCGTCTCGCCTCGACGCGCAAGGTGACCTACTGGTACGGCGCCCGGAGCCTGCGCGAGGCGTTCTACCAGGAGGACTTCGACTCCATCCAGGAGGAGTCCGAGAGCTTCAAGTGGTACCTGGCGCTCTCCGAGCCCCTGTCCGAGGACAACTGGGCCGGCTACACCGGCTTCATCCACCAGGTGGTGCTCGACCACTACCTGAAGGACCACCCGGCGCCGGAGGACATCGAGTACTACCTCTGCGGTCCGCCGATGATGCTCTCGGCCTGCGGCAAGATGCTCGACGACCTGGGCGTCGAGCCGGAGAACGTCCTCTTCGACGACTTCGGTTGATGCACTGGAAAAATCCCCCCAACCCCCCTTTCGGGGGCTTCTCCTTTCTGGTCCCCCCCTTTAGGAAAGGGGGGCTAGGGGGGATTTGCCTGGCCGTCCTGCTGACGGCCGGCTGCGCTGGCGACGCCGCTCGGTCGTCGCGGCAGGCCTTCGTCTTCGAGGGCCCGACGATGGGCACCGCCTACCAGGTCAAGGTGGTGCGCGAGGGGCTCGACGAGAAGCGCCGCGAGGAGCTTCACGCGGCGATCGTCGCCGAGCTCGACTTGACCAACGTTTTGATGTCCACCTACCTCGACGACTCGGAGCTCATGCGCTTCAACCGCAGCGCGGCCGGGGAGCCCTTCGAGCTCTCGGAGCCGACCCGGGCGGTCTTCTCGCTGGCGTTTCTGACCAGCCGGCGGACCGGCGGCGCCTTCGACGTCACGATCGGGCCGCTGGTGAACGCCTGGGGCTTCGGTCCCGGCTCGCAGATCCAGGAAGGCGACGCCGAACGTATCTCGGAGGAGGAGCTTGCGGCGCTCGTCGAGCGAGTCGGCTACGAGTTGCTCACCCTTGACGAGGAGGCCGGGACGATCACCAAAAGCCGCGCGGATCTTTTCTGCGACCTCTCGGCGATCGCCAAGGGCTACGGCGTCGACCGGGTGGCGGAGGCGCTCCTCGGGCTCGGGGAGAGCGATTTCATGGTAGAAGTCGGTGGCGAGGTACGCGCCTCGGGCCGCAACGCCGAGGGAGAGCCCTGGCGCATCGGTATCGAGCGTCCCCAGCTGGAGCGCGGCAGCGTGCACCGGGTGGTGCCGCTCGCGGACCGGTCGCTCGCGACCTCGGGCGACTACCGCAACTACCGCGAGGTCGACGGCGTGCGCGTGGCGCACATCTTCGATCCGCGGACGAAGGGGCCGATCACCCACCGGCTCGCTTCGGTGAGCGTCGTCGAGGAGCGCTGCGCCACGGCCGACGCCCTGGCGACGGCGCTTTTCGTCCTCGGGCCCGAGGAAGGCTACGACTGGGCGGTCGGCGAGGACGTCGCGGCGGTGTTCCTGGTACGCGACGGCGAGGGCTTCCGCGAGATCACGACACCGGCTTTCGAGGCGCTTCTCGAAGGCGTGGAGAAGACCAACTAGGGGAGAAGACGGGAATGTTGACCACACTCTTTCTCACGCTCGGAATCTTTGCCTTTTGCATGCTGATCATGTCGGTCGGCGTGATATTCTCCAACCGGTGCCTGCGCGGCTCCTGCGGCGGCCCGGACGTGCTCGACGCGAACGGCGAGTCGCTTCACTGCGACACCTGTCCGCGGCGCAAGGAGTGCGAAGACGAGGCCGACGAGATGCTCGCCGCCGTCGAGGGGTAGATGAGCCAACTTGCAGGTCTTGCGCCGGTGTGCTATCAAAGGTGTAGAGATCCTACGTGCAAGCCCTGCGGGCTTCCACTCCCAACCGCCGGCAGAGGAGAGCGTGATGGGCCTTCTGGACATGTTCCGCGGTAAAAAGGACGAAGAGCCGGAGCTCGATCCGCTCGCCGACCTGGTGCTCGAGAAGCTCAGGGTCGGCTACCTCGTCGACTATGACCTCGAGACCTGGGAGGTGACGGCCCACAACCGCTACCGCTGGAACGGGGGCGGCACCTCCGAGGAGTGGGAGCTCACGTCGGGCCGCGAGAAGCGCTACCTGGAGCTCTCCGAGGACGACGGCCCTTGCTGGACCTTGGCCAGGAAGGTGCCGTTCGGTAAGGTGGGGAGCGAGGTGCGAAACCACATCCTGAAGCACGAGGACCCGCCTGACGAGGTCACCGTCGACGGCAAGACCTACTACCTCGACGAATCCGACGGCGGCTACTTCGACCCCGGCGGCACCGGCGGCGGCGAGCCGCTCATCAAGTGGGAGCTCGTCGGCGAGGACGACGAGGGCTTCCTGACGCTGGAGCAGTGGGGTGAGACGGAGCTCGCGGCGTCCGTGGGGATCTACGTCGAAGAGTACCAGTTCTCTAACATCCTCCCCGGCCAGCCCGGGTGAGGCCGGAGGTGCGAAGATGAACGAGAAGAGAAGCGGCGGCGTGAAGCTCCTCGGGGTGCTGGCGGGCCTGGCTCTCGTGGCCTGCTCGTCGAGCAACGTCAAGAATCCCCTGGAGAGCTTGAAGCGCCAGCTCGCTCCCTACGACGAATACACCGTGACCCTGGAGGACATGCGCCAGACCGGCAACTTCTACAAGGGCTACGAGCACCAGTACAAGGCGGTCTTCGGAAAGAAGCAGCCCGGCTCGCAGGAGGTGACCTTCAAGGAGGCGAGCTTCGGCTGGAGAAAGGTCCCGCAGCGGCTCTACCAGAAGCTCCAGCCCTACCTCGGCATGGTGGTCCTCTCGAAAAACGCCGCCGGCAAGGTCGAGGAGGCCTTCTATCCGCCGGGCTACCAGCACGTGGGCAACTCGCGCTACGGAAGTTGGCGCCAGGATTCGGGCGGCCGTTCCTTCTGGGTGTTCTACGGACAGTACCGGATGCTCAGCGACGTCTTCGGCTTCGGCGGGCGTCCGGTCTACCGCGGCGACTGGGACAACTACCGGACCTCCCGGACGAGCCGCCGTCCTTACTTCGGACCGGGTGGCAACACCTACGGGACCCGGGGCGGCTTCACCAAGACGACCCACAAGTCGTTTTTCGAGCGTCAGCAGGTGCGCCAGGCGTCGCGGCAGCGGAGCTTCTCGAACCGCGTCAACAGCCGGACGAGCCGCTCCGGGATGTCGGGCTCTCGGTCGCGCAGCAGCGGCCGGGGTGGGAAGTAGGAGGCCAAGCCATGACCCTTGACCAACTCGTGACCGGTCTCATCTACCTGGCGGCGATCTTCGTCCTCTTCCTGGTCGGCAAGCTCGTCTACGACAAGCTCCACCCGCGCTTCGTCTTGAAGCACGAGCTCTTTGAGCGCGACAACGTCGCTCTCGCCGTCGCGGTGGTGGGCTACTACCTGGGGCTGGTCTTCGCCCTCGGCGGGATGCTCGAGGGACCGTCCTCCGGCTGGCTCCAGGACCTGATCGACATCGGCCTCTACGGCCTCCTGGCGATCGTGCTCTTGAACGTCTCGGCGTTCCTGAACGACAAGCTCATCATGAGCCGCTTCGACAACACCAAGGAGATCATCGACGACCGAAACGCCGGCACCGGAGCGATCGAGGCCGGCAACCACGTCGCCAACGGCCTGATCCTCGGCGGGGCGCTCTCGGGCGAGGGGGACCTCGTGACCGCGGTCGCCTTCTGGGCCCTGGGCCAGGTGGTGCTCGTCGTCGCGGCCCTGGTCTACAACCTGGTGACGAAGTTCGATCTCCACGCCGAGGTCGAGCGCGACAACGTGGCCGTGGGCGTCGGTTTTGCGGGCGCCCTCGTCGCGATGGGCTACATCGTGCGCCTTGGCGTCTACGGTGACTTCGTCTCCTGGTCCGAGAACCTGACCGAGCTCGCCCAGTGGAGCGTCGTCGGGCTCCTGCTCCTGCCGGTCGTCAGGTTCTTGACCGACAAGATCCTGGTACCGGGGGTGAATTTGAACGACGAGCTCGTGGGCCAGGAGAACCCGAACCTCGGAGCCGGCTTCATCGAGGCCTTCTCCTATGTCGCCGCCGCGATGCTGATCGGCTGGGCGATCTGAAGTCCGTGGGCGACCCACGCAGCGCCACCCTCAAGGTCTGCGTCTTCGCCACCGGGCTCGCGGGCATCGTCGCCGAGTACGTCATGGCGACGCTGGCCAGCTACCTGCTCGGCGACGCCATCCTGCACTGGACGCTGACGATCTCCTGGATGCTCTTCGCCATGGGGGTGGGGAGCCGCCTGAGCCGCTTCGTCGACGAGGAGCACCTGCTCGACGCGTTCGTCGCCGCCGAGCTCGCCCTCTCGCTCGTCGTCGCTTTTTCCGCACCCGCCGTCTACCTGTTGGCGGTCTGGATCCAGGGCATCGGGACGGTGATCTACGCCTTCTCGTTCGCGATCGGCCTCCTCGTGGGCCTGGAGCTGCCGCTCGCGACGCGACTCAACGACCGCTTCGAGGAGCTGCGGCTGAACGTCAGCGCGGTGATCGAGAAAGACTACTACGGGGCGCTTCTGGGGGGTGTCCTCTTCGCCTTCGTCGCCCTGCCGCATCTGGGGCTGACCTACACGCCGATTGTCCTCGGGGCGGTGAACTTCGCCGTCGCGGCTCTGCTCTTCGTCGAGTTCCGCGGCTACCTGCTGCGCCGGCGGTCCTTGACGGCGGCGGCCGTCGCGACTCCGGTCCTGCTGGTCGTCCTGGCGGTGCTCGCCGAGCCGATCGTGGTCTTCGGCGAGCAGATGAAGTACCGCGACCTCGTCGTCTACACCGAGCAGACCCGCTTCCAGCGGATCGTCATGACCCGCTGGAAGGACGACTACTGGCTCTACCTCGACGGCAACCAGCAGTTCTCCAGCTACGACGAGGAGCTTTACCACGAGCCCCTGGTGCATCCGGCGCTGGCGCTCGCGGCGTCGCGGCGCGAGGTCCTGCTGCTGGGGGCCGGCGACGGCCTGGCGGCGCGGGAGGTCTTGAAGTGGGACGGCGTCGAGCGCGTCACCCTGGTCGACGTCGATCCCGCCATGACGCGGCTCGCCCGCTCTCACCCGGCGCTGGTGGAGCTAAACGGCGGCGTCCTCGACGATCCGCGCGTCGAGGTCACAAACGTCGACGCCTACGCCTTTCTCCTCAAGACGCGCCAGGTCTTCGACGTCGTGGTGATCGACCTGCCGGACCCCAAGACCGTGAGCCTGGCGCGGCTTTACAGCCGTCCGTTCTACGAGCTCGCGGCGCGCCAGCTCTCCCCCGGCGGGGTGCTCGTGACCCAGGCGACGAGCCCGCTGTTCTCGCGGCGGGCCTTCCTCTCGATCTTGAAAAGCGTCGACGCGGCGGGGCTCGTGGCGGTGCCCTACCACAACCACGTGCCGACGATGGGAGAGTGGGGCTGGGTGCT
>CBDUYN010000255.1:0-11186 GCA_965371445.1 uncultured bacterium
TGTCGGATAAGCCGAATCGGGCCTGGACGGCACTCAGCGGGGCTTATACGACATGGGGCGTGTTGGCCTATTCATGCCCTTGATTCATTCGTCCGACAGGACCGTCCCCGCCGCACTTGATGAGATTTTTTATCCAAACTTTTACCGGGAGCTGAGCAGGTCGTCGTCGGCCAGCTCGGCCTCGGCGGCGCTCTTCGACGGCGGGTCGACGGGGACCTCGTAGATGCCCATCGGCGCCGTCTCGACGGGTCCGCCCGGGCGCATCTGGACAGTGGCCTGGATCGTCCGGTCGGGTTGCGGGCCGTCGTGCTTTGTCGTGGCACAGGCGGCGAAGAGCGCTGCGGTCAGGGCGGCGAGCCGTCGGGCGGCGCGGCTCTTGGAAGCGCGGATTCTCATCTCGATTCTCTCCTTCCTGGTTGCCCGGGTATACGGTTGGGCGCCCCGGTTGGACCTGTCGTCGAAAACGACGCTCTGGAGCGGGTAGAATCCGTGTCGGAAAACCAAGGACACCGTCTCGAGCGGGTCAAATCGGCCGGGAGACGGCGGTGCTTCTGCGCGACAGGTTTCTCGCCAGCGTCAGCTGGGCGTCCGGGAACCCGGCGGAGGTCTCGCCCCTGAGGACCGACGAATCGGGGATTCTCTACTTCTACAACGCGGAAAACTTCGAGGTCGTCGTCAAGGTGCTCAACGGCTGTAACATCAACGGCCACTACTGGGTGTTCACCGCCGGCGCCACCAGCGTGGGATTCACCGTGACGGTGGAGGACACCGAGGCCGGCGAGGTCTGGATGTCTTCCGACGTGAATCCGGTCACCGACACGTCGGCATTCGCGACCTGCCCCTGAGGGGCACACTCTTAGGGTAGGCGTTCCCGGCGGCGCGCACCTTCTCGGCAAGGACGGGGTGAGCCCCGCGCCCAACGGGCCGGGGCTCTTTTGGGCCGCGCGGCTCGGCTACTGGCAGCTCTCGGAAAGCGGCCCCGCCGACGGTGGAGTCGGCGGCGCCCGGCCGGAGAACCGCTCCCTGCTCGGCCTCTCCCAGCCCTCATTTGGCTCGGTGCCGCACGTTCGGCGACGGCTGTCTTCTTTCGGCTCAGCCGCTGGGATTCAGTCATCGACCGTAGGCTCGATGCCCATCTGATCCATCAAGACTCTCAGCGGGACCTGCCTTCGCTTCGCAAGCTCCGCCAAGCACTCGACCCGGTGGACGTTGGCTTCCTTCCTGACCTGGATCATGGCGAGCAGCTCCGCATGCTCCTCCGCCGTCAGCGTCTCAGCCCGGCGCGCCGCCACGAGCTCGTCGTAACGCTTCCAATGCTCTGCGGGGAAACCCCGGTTGATCTCCTCCAAGAGCTCGCTTTCGCTTCGGTCCGCACTGGAAGAGGCCCTGGTAGCCAGGTAGTCCCGCAGCAGACCGAGGACAAGGCCTTTCGCGTCGAGCCCCTTTCGCCGGGCTTCCCACCAGCTACGCCACGGCGGGGGCACCGGAGAAGGTCAGCTGTCAACGGCAGCGACGAGGCGTTTCAGGTAACTTTCGACGGGTTTCGTGAAATCGTCGTCCGTCCAGTACTCTTCATGGGCTGCCGGGTTCCAGTTCACGATCAGCGAGCCGACGTTGATTTCACGATCGTCGATACGCGACACTGTGTCTTTCTGGGCCTTGTTCAACTTAGAGAGGTTTTTTGCATAAAGGACCTTTATCGGCCATCCGAGAACGTCGTCTCTGTCGAAGAAGTTGAGCCATCTCGAGGTTTTTATGAGCTCAGTCTTCTTGATCCCCTTCCCAGGAAGTCGGATCGGCTTGGCGACGTCATAGGTCAGGCTGAAAAGCGGTATGTTGGCGCCAAAGGTGATTATGGCGACGAGGTCGGGGATCGGCGTAAGAAGGTCTCCGGGAAGCGCCTTCTGCCGGTCCCAGATGTAGTCCGACATGATGTGTGCTCCTAGCGAGTGCGCCATCACCACGATGGGCGCCGCAGGGTCGGCAAGCTTGGAGTTGAGCGTCGCAATGGAGCTGCTGACCTTGTTGTGTATCAGGGAGTAAGCGGTTTTCTTCTCGCGGTAATCTCGATGGTAGGCAAAAGCGTCACCGACGTTATGGACGAGGAACTTTCGAACTCCCATCCAATCAAGCTCCAGCGGTTTGCCGCTGGCATCCTGAGCCTGCTTCATGCACTGCCACAGTATGTCTTCCCGTGGCTTGAGCAGCGGCGCCCAGAGGATCTCTTCCCATGCCAAGCGGGATTCAGCAGACCCCAGGCGATCGCGGAGCTCGGAGACCATCTCGGCCGAGTAATCCGCTTCCTGCGAGCCTACGCCATGAATGATCAAGACGCCGATCTTCTTCATTCGTGCCACCTTTCTGTGAGTTTGTACGTCATTCAGGTCCTGAGTGTCACCGGCCAGGCACAACTCTTGCTTTGGGGAGCGGGCCGCCACGGGGCAGACGCCGCGCCGAGGAGGGCTCGGTAGGCGTGGGATGCGGCGTGCGGGTCAGCATCGGTCCTCCCGGCGCTCGGTGCGCTCTCGGCCGTCGTCGGTGGTTGCCTCTGGCAACCGGTGGTTGCCTCTGGCAGCCGATTCTACCCGAAACGCCCGCGGCAGGGTTCTCCGCGTCGAGCTGTACGCCGTAGCCGCTGTTGACGGCGACGAGGTAGCGGCCCCGTCCGCCCGGGCCGTCGGCGTCGGGGCTGCGGACGAAGGCGACCGGCAGGGCGCCGACGGCCGGACGTCCGGTGTCGGCGTCGAGGATGAGCTCGCCCGCGGGGGTGAAGGGGCGCCCTTGGAGCGCGGGAGCCCGGGCGGGTTCCTGCGCGCCCGCTTGATCAGGCCCCTCCTGAGGCGAAGCGGCGGCTGGGATCGAGGTGAGAAGAAGAGCGAGAGCGGTGAGATGACGGGGCTTTATGGAAATCTCCTTGAAAAGGCGGCTGCAACGAGGCCGATGCGGGAGGTCGCGACGCGGTACGCCCTTGGACTTTCTGGGCCGACAGAAGCCAGGTCTACGGCACTCGCTCGAGGTCCGGCATCTGGGAGAAGTGATGGTCAAAGGCGAAGACCTGACGGATCTTCTCGCGCCGGGCAAGGGCCAGGATGGCGCAGTCGGTATACGACCACTCCTTGTCGCCAAAACGCTGAAAAACCGCCCAAGCGTCGCGCTCGCCGGCTTCACCCAAAGCCACCCAGGAATAGGCGGGGTTCCGGCGTAGCTCGTCGCCGACCTGGACCGCGACGGTGGAAGAGATCCGTGCCTTCATCAAAGTCATCGTCTCGGCGAAGACCATGTCGCCGAGGACGAAAACGCCGTCCTGCTCGATCCAACCCTCCACGAAGCTCTTGGCCGCTTCGTGGTGTTTGTCGCTGCGGACGACGAAGGCGAAGATCGCCCCCGTGTCGATGAGCACGCGCTGCCGGGTCATGTCGGCTCAGGCCGCTCTCGTTGGGATCTTCCACCCGTCAGGTAAAGCTCAGGATTCTCGCTGACCGGGGTCTCGTCTATGAGCTCGCCATGGTCTTCGGCGATTCCGGCGATCTTCCAGAGAGAGGCCTTCGCCTCGGCAGGAGGCTTGGTCGATTCGGCGGCTCGCTGCACCAGACGGCGGACGACCTCGGCGACGCTGACCCCATGTCGCCGAGCCTGTTCGGAGAGGTACTGGGCCTGCCATTCGGGCAGAGAGATTTGTAGCCTGTGCATCGTCGTCGCCATGAAAGAGCTCCTGATAGTGATGTAGGCAGGTTACATCACTCAGCTAACCCAGTCAACCCGGAGAGGCGAACCGCGCGCTGAGCAGGAGAAGCGACGCCGGCTCCTTGAAGGACCGTGCGGCGAGCGGCTCCGCGGGACTGGCGGAGAACCTTCGCCGTAGGACGACGTAACTTCCTCCGTGGAAGGAGGTCTCATGGAGCAGCTCACCCAAGACATCCGCCAAGCCGGACGTTTTCTTCGTCGCCGGCCGCTTTTCACCGCCACAGCGATCCTCACTCTGGCGCTTGGCATCGGTGCGTCGACGGCGCTTTACAGCGTCGTGCGGGGCGTCCTCTTGACGCCGCTGCCCTACGACGCGCCGGACCGCTTGACCACGGTGTGGTCGCGCTTCGAGCGCCAGGGCGTCGAGCGGGCGCCGCTTTCGGGACCCGAGCTGGTGGACCTGGCCGAGCGCAGCGAGCTCTTCGAGGGCTTTGCCGGCATCTGGCCGCGCTTCGCCACCCTCGGCGGCACCGACGACCCAGAGCAGATCAACATCGGCTTCGTGACCGGGAGCTTTTTCGACGTCCTGGGGGCGAAACCCTTCCTCGGCCGCACGATCCGTCCCGAGGACGACATCGACGGCGGCCCCAACGTCGTCGTCCTCTCCTACGAGGTTTTCGCGCGGCGCTACGGTGCCGACCGCTCCAAGATCGGCCGCACGATCCTCTATAACAGCGAGCCGTACACGCTCGTCGGCGTCATGCCGCCGGGTTTCGAGGTGCTGATGCCGCCGGACGCCCGGATGCCGGAGGTGAGTGCCTGGGTCCCATGGGGCGGCGGCTACGCCGAGCTCGATCGCACCTGGCACATCTTCCGCGGCATCGGACGGCTCCGGCCGGGCGTCGAGGCCGCGACGGCGCGCGCCGAGGTGGCGGCGATCGGCATGGAGCTCGCGCAAAGCGAGCCCGGCTACGCCGAGTCGGGCCTGGCGTTCGACGTCGAGCTCCTGCAACGCGACGTCGTGGCCCATGTACGGCCGGCGCTTCTGGCACTTTTCGGCGCCGTCGGCGTTCTCCTGCTGATCGCCTCGACGAACGTCGCGAGCCTGCTGCTCGTCCAGGCGACAGGGCGGGAGCGCGAGATGGCGGTGCGCTCGGCCCTGGGGGCGAGCCGCGGGCGTAGCGTCCGCCAGCTCCTGGTCGAGAACCTCGCCCTCTTCCTCGCCGGTGGTGCCGTCGGAGGGCTGGTGGCCGCCACGGCGCTCGCCGTCCTGCCGGCGTTCGCACCCACGGAGCTGCCGCGCCTCGACGCCATCGCCCTCGATCTGACGGCTTTCGGCTTCTGCCTCGCCGCGATTCTCCTGACCGGTCTCGTCTTCGGCACCTTGCCGGCCTGGCACGCGGCGCGCGGCGATCTCGTCCCGCCGCTCAAGGACGGACGAAGCACCACCGGCCCCGGACGCCAGCGCCTGCGCTCCCTCCTGGTGGTCGTCGAGGTGGCGCTTTCCGTCACGCTCCTCGTCGGCGCCGGCCTCATGCTGCGCAGCTTCCAGGCTCTGGGCGACGTCGAACGGGGCTTTGTCGCCGACGAGGTCCTGACGTTCAAGATCTCGCTGTCGTCAAGCCGTTATTCCTACCGCGACCCCGAACGGATCGCGGCGTTTTACGAGGAGATCGTCGGCCGCGTCGCCGCGCTTCCTCTCGTCGACGAGGTCGGCACGGTCGACGGCCTGCCGCTCGATGGCGCGGCCGCGGCCGGGGAGCCCTATGCCTACGACATGCCGACGGGGGTGCTCGAGTGGGGGAGGCGTTCCGCCGAATACCGTTCGGTGACGGCCGACTACTTTCGCGCCATGGGGACGACGCTTCTGGCGGGACGGTTCTTCGATACGCACGACGACCTGGAGCACCCGAGTGTCGTCATCGTCGACCGGAAGCTGGCGCGTACGGCTTGGCCCGGCCGCGAAGCGCTCGGCCAGCGGCTCCGGGTGACCCGCTTCGTCGCCGGCGAGGTCGTGACGGAGTGGGCCGAGGTGGTCGGCGTGGTTGAGTCGGTAAAAAACGTCGACCTGACCGTCGAGGGCATCGAGCAGATCTACCAGCCGCACCTTCAGTCGCCGCGGTGCAGCATGAAGATCGCCGTGAAGACGTCGGCGGTGGCGTCGCCGGCGGCCACCGCGGAGCTGGTGGCGGCGATCCGTCGCGAGGTTTCGGCGGTCGATCCGGGGCGCGCGATCTTCGAGGTGCGGCCGATGACGGCCTACGTGGCGCGGGCGACGGCGCGTACACGCCTGGTGCTGCAGCTTTTGAGCGCCTTCGCTGTTGTGGCGGCGGCGCTTGCGGCGCTCGGCATCTACGCCGTCCTGGCCTATACGGTGCGCCACTCCAAGCGGGAGATCGGCGTGCGCCTGGCGCTCGGAGCGGGCTCGACGCGGATCTTGAGCCAGGTCGTAGGGTCGGTGCTTCGCCTGGCGGCGCTTGGCGTCGTGGCGGGCCTCGGCCTCGCTCATGCCCTGGCGCCGGCGCTAGGGAGCCTGGTTCACGGCGTCGGTGTCCGCGACGGCGCGACTTTTGCCACCGTCGCCGCCGTCGTGTTGGCAACGGCGCTTTTGGCCTCGGCTCTCCCGGCCCGGCAGGCGACGCGGGTCGATCCTATTCTCGCTCTGCGCAGCGAGTGACAGCAGGCATGATGCGGTACGAGTGAGCCTGAGACGGAGCTCAGAAACCGTTACGAGCACGAAGAACGGACCATCTCTCTCCAACTTCGATCGGCCCGATGCCTTCAACGAGCTGGTGAGCGACTTCTTGAAGGGCGAACGATGAGATTGTATAACCAGTACATCCTCCCGAAGATCGTGCATCTTACGTGCAGTACGAGGCCGGCAATGCGCCAGCGCAAGAAAGTGGTGCCGCGGGCTCGGGGCCGGGTCCTGGAGATTGGGATTGGCTCAGGCTTGAACTTGCCCTTCTACGACGCAAGCCAGGTGAGCAAGCTGTGGGGCCTCGATCCTTCACCGGAGATGACGCGGATGGCCGAGACGGCCGCGCGCTCAGCTCCCTTCGAGGTCGAATTCATCGGCTTACCAGGCGAGGAGATCCCGCTTGAGGATTCAAGCGTCGACACGGTTCTCATGACCTACACGTTGTGCACGATTCCCGATACAGAATCGGCTTTGCGGCAGATGGCTCGGGTGCTCAGGCCGGGGGGTGAGCTCATCTTCTGTGAGCATGGTGCCGCGCCGGACCCGAGGGTCCGCCGCTGGCAGCATCGGATCGATCCCGTTTGGAAGCGCTTTGGAGGGGGGTGTCACCTCAACCGCGCGATCCCCAGCCTCATCAAGCAAGGGGGATTCAAGGTCAACGAGCTCGACACCATGTACCTTCCGGGTTGGCGCCCAGCGACCTTCAACTACTGGGGCAGCGCAAGTCATGCCTGAGGCGGGTTGCTGGTCGGTGCCCTGGGCCGTGTTCCGGACCTACGGGCTCGAGTCGAAGGGAGCGATCAAGATGAAAGACACAAGCTCGACGGCCGGACGACGCATCGGACCGCGTGCCACGATTGTCGGCATCGCCATTCTCGCCTTGCCGGGGCGATCCGCCCGACTTTTAGGTGCCCCCCATTTCTAGAAGAAGTGAGGGGCACTTAGATGAAGTACCGCCACTACCTGGAGGAGCTAGCGAAGAAGCCGCAGGCGGTTCGCCAGGTGGCCCCCGAGCTGCTCGCTGAGCTCGGCGAGCCCTACCCAAAGCTCTGGGAGCTCTTGTGCGCTCGTTATGACGAGCGGGAAGCCTCGCGTCTTCTAGCGCGCATCTTGGGCGCCGTCGTCGACCACGGTGAGCAGCCTGTCGCCGAGGCGTTGGTAGCCGCCCTTGCCGGAGGAGACGTCGATCACCTGAAGCTGCCCCGGCCGTCCGAGCGAACCGGGGTCGTTGCGGTGCCCGAGGCGCTCGCCGGCTATGAGATCGAAAGCGCCCAGGCCAGCGACTACGACCTGGATCTGGGCGAGGAGGCGGCATGAGTGACGCAGCTCGCAACGCCGTCCTTGAGGAGCAGATCCGGACGCTCAAGCTGCCGGCGATCGGCCGTGAGCTGGCCACTGTGGCACGTCAGGCACGCGACAGCGGCTGGCCCTACGAGGACTTTCTTCGCGAGCTGCTCGACGTCGAGATCCGCTCGCGGGAACAGAAGGCGTCGGTGCGCCGCCGGCGCGAGGCTCGCTTCCCCGACGTCAAGACCCTGGAGCAGATCGATTGGAGCGCGTTGAAAGGAGTCTCGCGGCCGAAGCTCCACGAGCTCGCTTCGTGCGCCTACCTGGACGACGGCGAAGACATCGTCATCGCCGGTCCTGTCGGGACCGGCAAAAGCCACCTGGCCATCGCCCTCGGCGTCGAGGCCGCGCAACGGCGCCATCGAGTGCTCTTCGTGCGCGCTGCCGACCTCGTCCAGCAGCTCCTGGAGGCCCGAGACAGCCGTGAGCTTGCCCGGCTGCAGCGGCGCCTCCAACGCGTTCGCTTGCTGATCATCGACGAGATGGGCTTCGTGCCCTTTGATCGCGCTGGCGGTGAGCTGCTCTTCAACGTCTTCTCGGAGCGCTATGAACGCCGGTCGACCTTGGTGACCACCAACCTCGCCTTCGGCGAGTGGGTCCGCGTCTTCGGCGACGAGAAGCTCACGACGGCGCTTCTCGATCGGCTCAGCCACCATTCCCATATCCTCACGACCCGCGGTGAATCCTACCGCCGGGCCCACCGAAAGGCGCAGAAGAGGTAGGATGCCGTCAACGCCTGAAGAAGGCAGAAAGGCAAAAGGCAGAAAGGCAGTTCAGTGAAGCGCGTCATGGCCGTCTGTAGCTGTTGATGGCGCGGTGCCCGCGGTCATGCACGTTGCTGGCTCGGGCCGAGAAAACAGGCCCTGGGTGGGTCAGTTTCCGATTGCCGGACTGGGTCAGTTTCCGAGCGTTGCCAACAAGGGGCTGCCGAGCTCCGGATCCGCCGTCGGCTGGGGCTTACGCGAATTCGTGTAAGCCCCCGAGTCCCCCTCTTGAGGGGCTTACACGAGCTCACCGCGGTCGGATAAGCCTCGGCGTTTTCGGATAAGCCCTTTAGAATCAACAGTTTGAGAATCCAGGAGGGGGCTTATACGAACTGGAGCGCTTCGGATAAGCAGAAACGGGCTTCGGTGGTCGTTCAGGGGCTTACGCGAACTGGCTCATCTCAGGATTGACGCCGACGCTGGGCTCGGCGTAGACTGCCTAAATGACTGAGGACGAAGGACTAGACGATTGCCTGGCCGAAGTACGGAGAATGCTCCGCCGTACTACGGGGAATGTTCTCAAGGCATGTCAATGGGCGCATAAGCGCCGTTCCGCGAGGGGCGGGAGACGGCGAATACCCTGTTCGGTGGCGAAGGGAACTCCGGAATAGCCGATGATGCGGACCGAAGAAGAGATGGTCGCCTATGCCTTGGAAGTGGAGGCGTCGCTCCTTCCCCACGTCCCGGAGCTTCTCGCCGATCTCGAGGAACTGGGCAGTGACGCTGAGCTAATCGTGCAGGTCCTTCGGGAGATCGATCTCCCGGAAGACTCCCGCGTCATCGATCTTGGCTGCGGGAAGGGTGCGACGGCAGTCGAGATTGCGAATGCGCTCGGGTATCGCGTCTTGGGCGTGGAACTGTTTGAGCCGTTCGTCGAAGCCTCCCGGGTTGCTGCAAGCGCTACCGGGGTCGCCGAGCTTTGCGAGATCCGGCATGGCAACATTCTGAAGCTCGCCGGCGAAACAGAACCAGCAGACGTCGTCGTGTTTTCCGCATTGGGCGATGTGTTCGGTCCTCTCGACGCGACGGTCGGGGTGATCCGTCGCTTCGCCAAGCCTGGAGGCGTGATCTTGATCAGCGACGGATATCTCAAAGAAGGGGCATCGGCAGACTTCCCGGGCTTCGAGAACTACGTAGGCCACGATGAGTCGGTCCGGCGGCTCACGGCCTATGGTGATTCGCTGGAGCGAGAAGTAGCGGAGCCAGCATCGACAGTACAACCGGGTAGTGACGACGAGGCGACACTGATCCGAGCTAGGGCTGAGAAGATCGCGCAAAGGCACCCTGAACTCCGGCGCGATCTGCTCGGCTACGCCGAGAATCAGGCGGCCGAGTACGCTTTCCTCGAGGCTCACTTCGCCGCAGTGCTGTGGGTTCTCCGAAAGACTAAAGAGGCCGCCTCAGAACCAGATTGGTGAAGCGGCCACGGAACCAACCGGATCCAGCGGACCAGAAAGCTCGGCTTTCGCCTTCGCATTCTGGCCGCTGATCCGGGAGACGTTCTGCGGCTTGGTGAGCGGAGCCGGCGTCTTCGGCCGACATCGAAGTAGCTGAAGTGTACAGTTCTCAGTTCTCGCGTAAACCCTTGCCACCTTGTCTTGTTTGCCTTTCTTGCCATGCTTTTCTCTTCTTCTTGGTTTCCTGGTCGAGCAGGATTTTGAACAGGTTTCACTTCCATTGTGAGTCCTGAGGCCGGCCGGACGTATCCCGGTCTCAGCCGGCGATGGCTGCAAGGAAGGCAAGGAAGGCAAGGGAGGTCTCTTCGAGTTGGCCGTCGAGCTGGCGCCGCCGGTTTCGCCGCTCCAGGCTGCGGACCACCGCACGGAGCGAGACACCTGAGACCAGGTAGTGAAATCGCTCAGGTCCCAGGTCTGGCACCGTTCGGAATCGGGCCGGATCCGCCAAAAAGTGAGAATTTTTGTCAGGTTTTCCTGAAAATCGGTCCGGTAACGCCGACGGTCCCGTTTTGCCCGATTTAAGAGCCCATTTTTCAGGACGGGACGTCTTTTGCCCTGAAGAAATGTCTCTCGGTCATGAAGTTTTCCTCTCTTGCGGGCACATCGGTGCGATCTGACGGCGTATGGACGTCTTCGGTCGGGCAAAACGCCTTTTTCGGACTCACTGGCGAGCCTTTGGCCCGGGAATGTGAATCGAAATGTTCCAAGGCCGCCGTTTTGCCCCGGGCAAAGGACGAGCCAACGCCGATTGGAAGTCTTTTGCCCAGGGCAAAAGACTTCCCTTTCTGGAATGGACGCTCTTGGACCGCGGCAAAAGACGGCCCAGCGTCACTTGCTTGGCCTTCGCCGCAAACAAAAGACGGGCAAGTCTTAAATGGCCGCGATTCTCCCGGACAAAAGGGCAGCCAGCGGAAAGTGCCGCGGTTGGCCTCGACCCCGTCCGGCCGCTTGCCGAACCGGCTCTCGGAGCCGCTCCTCGTCGCGACCGGGATGGAATCCGGTCCAGAGCCACCGGTCACGCCGCCGAGGCGTGATACCTTTCCGGACACGGAAAGGAGAACCGTCCCGGCTGAGCGAGACACCCGTAGCTCTGATCACCGGCGCAGGCAGCGGCATCGGCGCGGCGTGCGCGCGCGAGCTCGCGGCGCGCGGCTACCACCTCTTCCTGATGTCGTCCTCTCTTAGGGTGCCACGGTAACCGAAGTCCTTTGCTATCAAGGGTTTACGGACGGT
>CBDUYN010000256.1:0-11183 GCA_965371445.1 uncultured bacterium
CGCCGCCGAACTCGAGGAATTCACGGTCCTCTTCAACTCCGCCGACGAGCGGAGCGCGGCGGCGGCGTATGAGGTCTTTCCTCAGGAGGTGAAGGACTTTTCTCATCAGTCGCGCAGCTCCCTTCCGGTGAGCTTCAGGAAAAGCCCGTTCAAGCTCGGCGGCTCGATCGAGACGCCGTCCATCGTCGCGCCCCCGGCGAAGACCGTCTGCAAGAGCTCGACCGAGCCGTGCCCGCCGTCGCCGCCGAGGGCGAGCACCAGGCGGTTCTCCTCGTCGGCGAGAACGCGGCCGCTCGAGGACTTGAGCCGTTCGCGAAGCGCCTCGTCGATCGTTCCCCGGAGCGTGACCACCTCCTCGCCGCCGACCATCTCCTGGAGCTCCTCCAGGGTCCCCTCCGCCAGGAGCTTGCCGTGGTCGATGATCGCGATGCGGTCGCAAAGCTCTTCGGCCTCCTCCAGGTAGTGGGTCGTGTAGAGGACGGTCGTGCCGGCCGCGGCGATCTGTTTCACGATGTCGAGGATGTTGGCGCGGGCCTGGGGGTCGATGCCCACGGTGGGCTCGTCGAGCAGCACCACCCGCGGCGAGTGGACGAGCCCGAGCGCCAGGTTCAGCCGCCGCTTCATGCCGCCGGAGAAGCGCTTCACGGGCTCGTCGGCGCGGCTTGTGAGGCCTACCCAGTCGAGGACACGGCCGACCGCGTCGCGGACGTCGCGTCCCCCGAGGCCGTAGAGGCCGGCCCAGAAGCGCAGGTGCTCGCGGGCCGAAAGCTCGTCGTAGAGGGCGTTTTCCTGCGGCACCACCCCGAGACGGGCCTTGACCTCCTGCGGACGTTCCGCCATGTCGATACCGTCGATCCGGATGCGGCCCTGCTCGGGGGCGAGCAGCCCCGACAGCATGGAGAGGGTGGTGGTCTTGCCGGCGCCGTTCGGTCCCAGGAGGCCGTAGACCTCCCCGGCCGCGACCTCGAAGCTGATACCGGCGACCGCCTTCAAGTCGCCGTAGCTCTTGACCAGGTTCTCGACGTGAATCATTTTTCCTCCTGACCGGCGATCCAGCCGCCGCGTTCTTTGCCTCCTCTACGCACACCGATCCGCATTTCCTCGCCGGATCGGCGAACGGCGCCTGGGAACCGGTCAACCGCGCTCCGGCCGGGCAGAATCGCTTCTCTCCAGATTTGCCGCGGTATGGTATCATCGCGCCATCCAAGCGTGGAGAGGAGATCGATGGTTTTACGCGAGAAGGTCCTCGTCATGGTCTTGGCGGGTGGCGAGGGCCGGCGGCTCTTGCCGCTCACCAAGGAGCGCGCCAAGCCGGCCGTGCCCTTCGGCGGCCAGTACCGGCTGATCGACTTCGTCCTCTCGAACCTCGTGAACTCGGGCCTGCGCAGGATCGTGGTCCTGACCCAGTACCTGAGCCACAGCCTCGACCTCCACCTGGGGAAGATCTGGCGCCTCTCGCCGCTGCTCGGCTACTACGTGGTCACGGTCCCGGCGCAGATGCGTACCGGCCCGCGTTGGTTCGCGGGCTCGGCCGACGCCGTCTACCAGAACCTGAACATCGTCAACGACGAGCAGCCCGAGTACGTGGTGGTCTTCGGCGCCGACCACATCTACCGCATGGACGTCCAGCCGATTCTCCAACAGCACATCGACAGTGGCGCCGGCGTCACCGTCGCCGGGATCCCGGTGCCGATCGAGGAGGCGAGCGATTTCGGCGTCATCGACGCCGACGAGGACGGCCGCATCCGTTCTTTCCTCGAGAAGCCCGAGAAGGCGCCGCCCATGCCCGGCGACCCGAGGCGCGCCCTTGTCTCGATGGGCAACTACGTCTTCTCGACCAAGGTGCTGCGCGAGGTCGTGACCACCGACGCCCACGAGGACACGAAACACGACATGGGCGCGAACGTCATCCCTTCGCTCGTCGCGTCGGGCGACGCCTGGGTCTACGACTTCGCGCAGAACCGCGTGCCGGGCCAGACCGAGCGCGAGCGCGGCTACTGGCGCGACATCGGGACGATCGACGCCTATTTTCAGGCGTCGATGGACCTCGTGGCCCAGGAGCCGGACTTCGACCTCTACAACCACGAGTGGCCGATCCTGACCTGGCAGTATCCGAATCCGCCGGCCAAGTTCGTCCACGAGGAGCACGAGCGGCGCGGCCGCGCCCTGGGCTCGCTCGTGGCCGGCGGCGTGGTCGTCTCCGGAGGCACGGCGCGGCGCTCGATCCTCGGACCGCGCGTCAGGATCAACTCCTATTCCGAGGTGACGGACAGCGTTCTTTTCGACAACGTCGACGTCGGCCGCAACGCGATCGTCCGCAAGGCGGTGATCGACAAGAACGTCCGCATTCCGGCGGGCTACGAGATCGGCGTCGACCTGGAGCGCGACCGGGAGCGTTTTACCGTCTCGGACGACGGGGTCGTCGTGGTGGCCAAGGGGACCGTCCTGGACTGAGCCGCACTTCCACCCGGCATAAGTGCCCGGGCTATGAGGTCGAAGTCCCTCGTCGGGCGGTGGCCGAGTTGCCAAGCTTCGGCTGCTGAGCGATTCCGGCAGTGTCGGCGAGGCGAGAAGCGTCCGCTCAGGCGTCGTTGACCCGTGTCGGGGTCCCGGATAGGATCAGCTCATGCCCCAGCCCGTTTCATCGACCGCCGCCACGACGGCGCCCCGAAGACCCCGCAAGGACCCCTTCCGCTATGGGCACCGCTGGGTCGACGGCGAGATGGTGCCGCTGACATACGACGACCTCCTGGATCCCCGGTTGGGCGACTTCGTTGCGGAGAACACGATCCACAACCAGTTGCGGGATCTCTTCTGGCATGTCTTCAGACGCCGTTTCGCCGGTAGGGACGACATCGTCGTCTGGAGTGACTTGAAGCTGCGTTTCGGAACGGCCGGTAAGGGGCCGGCTCCGGACGTTTGCGTCGTAGAAGGTGTGGAGGACCCCCAGCGCCGGCGGGGTAGCTTCTGGGTCGGCCGTGAGCCGGGCAAAGTGTTGCTGGTGATGGAGATCGTCTCCCGCGAATACCGCCAGAAGGACTATCGGGAAGTCAAGGCCGTCTACCGGCGGGAACGCATTCCGGAGATGATCCTGGTCGATCCGCTCGGCGACTATCTCTCGGATCCGTCCCGGTTGTCGGGCTATCGCCTGCAGAAAAGCGGGCTCTACGCCGAGATCCCTTTGCAGGACGGCGGCCTCGTCTCGGAGCAGACGGACCTGCGGATTGCCGCTGACCCCGAAAGCTGGTGGGGCTTCACGGTCGTGGACCTGCGCACAGGCGAGCGTCTGCCCACGCCCGAGGACGGCTTCAAGCGGTTGGAGGAAGCAGAGCAGCGGGCGGAAACGGAAGCCGCCCGAGCCGACGCGGAGGCCACGGCGCGTCAAGCCGTCGAGGCCGAAAACCAGGAGCTTCTGGCGGAGCTCGAACGGCTACGGACGCAGTCATAAGGTAGTGCTCGTCGGGAGACCGTCCTGGACGAAGCACGGGTGCAGGAAGCGGCGTCGAGGGAGGGGGAGCCGGAGTCTGCCATCGGGGCGGGAGGAAGACGGCAGGCTGCGCGCCCCGG
Source organism: uncultured bacterium (assembly GCA_965371445.1). GTDB lineage: Bacteria > Acidobacteriota > Thermoanaerobaculia > Multivoradales > J023 > DASWIG01. Next base: position 3,568 of record CBDUYN010000256.1, read on the forward strand.
GCGGAGCCTGCCCTACGAGGCCACCTCGGCGAGGTCTTCGTCTTTCAGGTCGGCCACGAACATCGAGCCCGGGGCGTGGGTGACGGCAAGCTCCGGACGCGCCGCGGCGAGCGCCAGCTGCGGGGTGACGCCGCAGGCCCAGAAGACCGGCACCTCACCGGGATGGACCGGGACGGCGTCGCCGAAGTCTACCTTCGCAAGGTCGGCGATGCCGAGGGCCACCGGGTCGCCGACGTGGACCGGCGCGCCGTGGGCCAACGGAAAACGGCTCGTGATCTCGGTCGCCAGCTCCGCGTCGGACGGCGTCAGCGGACGCATGCTGACGACCAGCGGCCCCGCGAAGGCCCCTGCCGGCTGGCAGGCACGATTCGTCCGATACATGGCCACGTTCGTCCCCTGCTCGATGTGGCGCATCGGCACACCGGCGTCAAGGAGCGCCGGCTCAAAAGAGAACGAGCAACCGAGAAGGAAGGCTACCAGGTCGTCGCGCCAGAGGTCTTCGATCGAGGCTCTCTCCTCGACGAACGAGCCGTCGCGGTAGACGCGGTAGCGCGGCAGGTCGGTCCGGATGTCCGCCCCCGGCGCGAGGCGGCGTGGCTCGGGGTCGCCCGGTGCCGTCCTCTCCAGGAGCGGACAGGGTTTCGGGTTCTTTTCGCAGAAGAGCTCGAAATCGTCCACCCAGTCGCGCGGCAGCACCACGAGGTTTGCCTGGGCGTGGCCGCGGGCGAGCCCCGCCGTCGGCCCGGCGAGATCACCCGCGCGGCACCGGCGCCGTACTTCGGCGGCCGTCTCCCGCCCTCGTTCCACCGTCAGTACTTCTCGCCGGGCTTCAAGGCGACCATCTCGCAATTGACGCCCAGGGTCTCGATCTCTCGCTTCAAGGCCTCGGGCGTCCCGGTCAGGAGCGGAAAGGTCCCCCAATGGATCGGGACCACGTGGCGTACCTCGAGGAACTTGCAGGCCCGCGCCGCCTGAGTGGGGTCCATCGTGAAGTGGTCGCCGATCGGCAGGAAGGCGAGCGCCGGACGGTAGAGGTCGGCGATGAGCTGCATGTCCGTGAAAAGCGCCGTGTCGCCGGCATGGTAGAAGGTGTAGGCGTTGTCGAGCCGCACCACGAAGCCCGTCGGCGAGTCGGCCAGGACGAGCTTGCCGTCCTCCATGACGGTCGAGGTGTGAATCGCCTGGACCTGGGTCACCCGGGCGCCAGGGATCGACTGGGTGCCGCCGACGTTCATACCGGAGCAGTTCTTGACGCCCTTCGACTCCAGGTAGGTGCAGAGGTCGAAAGTCGCCACCACGATCTTGGGCCTGTGTTTCTTGCAGATCGCGACCGCGTCGCCCATGTGGTCGAAGTGGCCGTGGGTGATGAGCACCGCGTCGAGGCGGTCGAAGCTCTTGTGCTCGTCGGGGCAGAGGGGGTTCTGTTGGACCCACGGGTCGATCAGGATGACCTCGCCGCCGGGCAGGTCGCAGCGTACCGTCGAGTGACCGAGATAGGTGAACTTCGGGCGGTTCTGGGCGTTCATCGGCTCCTCCTGAATGGGGATGTCCGGTGGAGTTGGGGATCGTTTCGGTTATCTTACTCGGGTGTCGGGTCGTTGACCAGACGGTCCTATCGTCTCACAGCGCCGCGCTTCAAGCGAGAGAGAGGACGGGAAGATTTCGCTCCAGGGCGTCGTCCATGGCCGCGACGATGTCGCGTACCTCCTCGCGGCTGATCTTGGTGCCGCTGCCGCCGCTCCGGACGCGCTCGACGGCGGCGAAGGCGAGCAGCAGGTTCATCGCGTTGAAGCCGACGAGCCCGCGCTCACAGCCGGAGCGCTGGAGCGTCAGGACGTACTCTCCCGCTTCCTTGAGCGCGTGCTCGGCGAGGCCGAAGACCTCGGGGAGCGCGACGCCGGGAGGCAGGTAGCTGCGTCCCTCGGTGGCGTCGAAGCCGACGTCTTTCAGGATGTTGACCAGTTGGAGGGCCTCGCCGAACGACCGCGAGCGGCTGCGCAGGTCGCCGGCCACGCCCTGGAGCTCAGGGTCGGCCAGGAGAAAGAGCTCGGTCAGCATCTCGCCGACGATTCCCGCCACCACGTAGCAGTAGTCGCGCAGGTCCTGGAGGTCGCGTAGCACGAGCTCGCCGTCCTCGTCGGTGCGTTCGACGAACTCCGCCATGCCGCGGGCCGTGCGCACCGTGTGCTCGCGCACGAGCTCACGGGCCGGAGGGCGCAGGCTGAAAAAGACGTCGAAGATCGCCGGCATCTCGGCGAGCAGCTCCTGGTAGCCGGTGTGGCCGATCGGCACCTCGGCGTGCCAGACGGCGGCCAGACGGCGCGTCTCTTCCGCCTGGGGACGGTCCAGGAGGCCGCAGAAGGCGTGCAGAGCCCCGATCCGCTTCTCCTGTCCCCAGGTGGCGGAATCCTCGAAGGTGTCGACGATGCGAAAGAGCAGATAGGCTACGCCGACCTCCGTGCGGGTCGGCTCCGGCAAACGCGGGATCGACAGCGCGAAGGTGCGGCTGGTCTTCTCTAGCAGGTCATGGAGATCGGCCATCAGGGCCTCGTCTTCTCTCGCTCAATCCTCGGTGACAGCCTCCCGTTTGTCCCCCTCCGGGGGAACCCGCGTCGCGGGGACCTCCTCTCCCAGGAGAGCCGCCTTGAGCCTCCCCGGGTGGCCACCGTTCATGATCCAGGACTCGATTCCGCCGCGCGCCAGGCGCCGTGCGGTCCGCACGCGCAGCAGCATACCACCGGTGACGTCGGTTCCGGCAGCGGAACCGATCGCCGCGAGCGTCCGCCGGTAGCTGCGAGCGTCGATGCGCGGGATCGTGCGGCCCTCGCGGTCGTAGACGCCGTCGGTACCGCCGCACCACAGGAGCCGCCGGATCCGAAAGCCGCGTCCTCTCAGCCGGCGCAGGAGGTAGCCCAGGATCTCCTCCGTCGAGCAGATCGAGACGCCGAGCGTCCGGTCGACGACGACGTCGCCGTAGACGACCGGCAGAAGCGTCAGCTCGAGGGCGCCGAGGAGCGGATCGAGGAAACCGCGCACGATCCGTCTGCGGTCGGCCAGAAAGGTGCTCGAAGCTACGACGGAGAAAGGACGCTCGCCGGCACGCACCAGGGCGTCGACGACGATGCGGTGGAGCCGCGCCGCCTGGTCCTGGGTGACGGCGACGCCGGCCGGGTCGCCTCGCTCGCCGCCGCGCACCAGCCCGTCGCCCAGACCGTAACGCGCCGCGGCGACGTGTCCGAAGGAACCCGAGCCGTGTCCGAGGAGGATTCCCGTCCCCTGCTTCTCCAGCCGCGGCCGGGCCTCGGCGATCTCGGCGGCCAGGCGTTCGACGACGTCGGTCCGCGCCGCCGCCTCGCCGCGTTTGTCGGTGATCAGGCTCCCGCCGAGCTTGACGAGGACGAGATCCATCGTTCCCCGCCTCAGAAGAGGTGCTCGTCGCTCGTCCGGGGCCCGTCGCCGACGCCGTCGCGAATCGTCGAGCGCACGGCGTCGAGCGCTTCGAGGCGCACGACGACTTTCGCCTCGACCTCCGGCAAGCAGAGGACGTGGACGTTGGCGCCGGCGTCCATGGTGGCGCAGGCGTCGAGGCCGTCGGCGCGCATCGTGCGGACCGCAGCGAGGACTTCGAGAGTGCCGCTCTGCCAGTAGAAGATCGGCGGCACCGATGTCATGGCGATGCAGTGGAGGTCGATCGCCTCGGCCTCGACGACTCTCGCTAGCTTGGCGAAATCGCGTTCCCAGATCGCTTCGCGGACCGTGGCCAGGCGTCCGGGCAGCTCTTCGAGGCGAGTCTGGAAGTAGGGGCTGGACCGGGCGCGGCTGTGGCCTACGAGCGAGGAGACCTCCTTGGGTCCCGTCTCGACGAGGGCTACGACGTCGCGCAGGTCCCATTGCTCGGCGGGCGCGATCTGGAAGGCGTGGCAGTCGCTCTCTTCCTGACCCCGAGGCCACTCGACGTAGCCGCCGAGGACGGAGCGCGACGCCGAGCCCGAGCCGCTCTTGCGGGCCAGGTTCGAGCGTTCCTCGGGGGACGCCTGGTAGCCGACGGCGCCGAGGGTCGCGAGCGTCAGGGCGGCGAAGCCGGAGGCCGAGGAGGCGATGCCCGCGGCGGCGGGGAAGCTGTTCTCGGTGGCGACGCGGAAGCGGCCGCCGCAGCCGGTCTCAAGGCGCAGCGTCTGCAAGTGCGCGCGGACGCGTTCGGCAAAGGACGGTGGCGCCTCGACGAGCGCCTCGTTCTGGCCGCGCCAGCGGATCTCGTCGTCGCCGTCCTCGTCGAGGTGCTCGACGGTGGAATGACTGTAGCACTCGCGCAGCGTCATCGAGATCGACGGGTTCGTCGGGATGGCCCGGTCGAGGTCGCGGGCGCCCCAGTACTTGATGAAGGCGATGTTCGACGGTGCGAGGACCGTGTGCTTGGACATGGGGCCGATTATCTCAGGGTTGTCCTGGGGAGCCAAGAGCCGAGCCTCCACCTTCCGGCCCCACCCGGCCGCCTTCATGTCGCTTTGCGGCGACCGAACGCTTACATCTGGTGGGTAGCGGCGTACTTTACGGGCGCTTGTCTTGCGATGTCCTCTCATCTTTCTTCGGACGGATGTCCTCGACGAGCTCGCGAGCCCGCCTCTTGAGATCGCCCTCTGGCAACTCGGGGAGGAGCTTCTCGAGCAGCTCCAGAGCCGCGTCTAGCTCCAGAGAGTTGTAGAGCTCGACCGCTTCGTTGAATCGTTCGGCGAGACGGTTGCGCTCGATCGTCGTCCTGAGCAGCGCGGACTTCGTCCCGATGCGCGAGGCCTCCTCGGTCCCGTCTACACGCCGCTCGAGCCCCGCAAGGACACCGAGCGCCTCCTCGCCGCGTCCGGCGTTGACGAGCCCTTGGGCCTCGCGGAGCTCCAAGGCCACGAGAACGGCGAGCGCCTGGCGACGGTCCTCGGCGTCGCCGGCCGCGGCCAGGTGCTCGTCGTAGAGACGCGCCGCGGCCTCGTGCTCGCCGCGCTTGGCGTAGAGCACGAGGAGGTGGGCGGCGACGTCGTCGCGCGACGGCAGGAGGCGCCGCGCCGTCTCGCCGGCCTCGACGTCGGCGGCGGTGACCTCGTCGGCGAACGTGGCCAGAGCCCGCCGATAGTGCTTTTCGGCTTCCACCACGTGCTCCTCCTGCTGGGCGAGGAGCTCTCCGGGCCGATAGAGGACCTCGCCGTAGCTCATCGGACGCTCCACGAAGTCGTCGCCCGCGAGGGGCTTGACCGGAACCGCCGTGACCGGCAAGGCCGCCCCCCGTACGTAGGCGCGCAGCTCCCGCTCCAGAGTCTCGGTCTCGCTGCCGAAAGCCTCGGCGAAGGCCTCGTTGTGGCGCTGGCCGCGTCCGAGGAGCTCCAGGTAGCCGAGGAGCCGGCGGCTCCGTTCCGCCTCGGCAAGCAGGTAATGGACCAACCCCCAGGACTCGGCATAGAAGCCGCCGCGCTGCGTCCCAACGTTTAATTCCGGAGAGTTTCGGTCGACGGCAAAAAGATCGTCGAGGGGAATCAACCGGTTGTGCTTCAGCCAACGCGAGTGCTCGCCGTCCTTCCGACGAGGCACTTCTCGCCATCGACGAGAAACGTGCCGTAATACTCCGCCAACCCCTCGTCGACCCAGGGCGGCAGACGCTTGAAGTTGTGTCCGACGACCTGGTGGACGTATTCGTGTCCGACCAGGCCCATGAGGTCGGGGGCGTCGCTGTGCAGGGCGATGAAGCTCGCCTCGTCGCGGCGTAGCAGGAAGCCATTGATCGCGGCAGGCCGGCCGTCGTGGAACGGCTTGTAGCGATCGAGCTTGCGCTCGCTTACGAAGAGGTAGACGTAGGTCGGAACCGGCGAGCGCAGGTCGAAGCCCGCGAAGCTCCCCAGGACCTTGCGCAGCTGCTCGAGGTTGCGGGCGAGAAGGCGCGTGTTCGACCGGCTGGCGGCGGAGAAGACCGTGAGGTGCGGTGTCCGCAGCTCGATCCAGGTTTCCTTCTTACCCGGCAGGGCGGAAAGCGGGGCAGCTGTAAGAAGGAGGGTGAGAAAGAACTGTTCAAGAATCCGCATGACGCTCCTTCGTCAATAGGTTGAAAGCCTGCTGGACCGGATTGGCGCCGAGCTCGCCCAGGGCCGCTTCAAGCCCTGGGTCGTCCCCCGTCTCCAGAAAGCTCTGCAGACGTTCTACGAGCGAACGCTCAAGAGGGTTGGAGCGAAGCTCGGCCACGAGCCCCTCTTCGCCCCTGCCGCGCACGGCCGGAGCGGTCGGCTCGACCTTGAGCGTCCGCGCCACGTTGACCGCAAGGCCGTGCCGGCGGAGCCGCGCTGCGCGGTGCTCGCGAATCGTCTCGACACCGCGGGTGTTCAAGACGTGGCGCTTTTCCAACCAGCCGCGCCGTGCCGAGGCGAGGCCGTACTCGCGGCGCCGCAGGTGAGCCGGCGAGTGGGCGTCGGTCGAGACGACCACCGGCACGCCCATCTCCCGCGCCTGCCGGCAGCCGGTACCGTCGAGGTCCATACGGTAGGGATCGCAGCTCGCCTCGACGGCCACGCCCGTACGGCGTGCCACGTCGAGGACGCGGTCGAGGTCCACCTCATAAGGGTCGCGACGCCCGAGGACGCATCCGGTCGGGTGCCCCAGGCAGTCGACGAGGCCGGACTCCAAAGCGCGGACGATGCGCTCGGTCATCGCGTCGCGGTCCATGCCGAGGTCCCCGTGGACGCTGGCGACCACCCAGTCGAGCCCGGCGAGCGTCGCGCGGTCGTAGTCGAGCGAGCCGTCGCCGAGGATGTCGACCTCGGTGCCGGCCAGGACGTGAAGGCGTCCGAAGTCCTGCTCCAGGCGCCGCAGGGCCTGGACGTGGGCGGCGAGCCGGCGCTCGTCGAGGCCGTTCGCGACGCCGAGCGACGGTGAGTGGTCGGTGACGGCAACGTACTCGTAGCCGAGCTCGGCGGCGGCGCGGACCATCTCGCCGGCGCTCGCCTGGCCGTCGCTCTCGCGGGTGTGCATGTGGAGGTCGCCCCTCAAGTCCTCGACGGTGACGAGGACCGGCAGCCGGTTCTCGTCCGCCGCTTCGATCTCGCCCAGGAACTCCCGCAGCTCCGGGACGATGAAGGGCAACCCCACGGCCGCGAAGATCTCCTCCTCGTGCCGGCCCGGGTTGATGCGACGGCCGTCGGCGCGCGACGAGATGCCGTGCTCGCTGATGTGGAGCCCCATCCGTCCGGCGCGCTGGCGGATCGCCACGACGTGCTCCTTGCAGCCCGAGAAAGCGTGGAGCCCCGCGCCCCAGCTCTCCAGCGGAAAGACCCAGAGGTCGGCCTGGCGTCCGTCGGCGAGGCGGACGCTCGCCCCCTCCTCACCCCGCGAGAGGACCGTCTCGACGTCGCCGATCGCCGCGAAGCGTTCGACGAGCGGCCGCGCGTCGTCGCCGGCGGCCAGGATGTCGAGGTCGCCGATCATCGCCTTCCAACGCCGGACGCTGCCGCCGAACGTCACCTCGAGGGCCCCGGCGTCGCGGAGCTCCTCGGCCAGGCGTCCGGAGATCGACCGGGCCTCGACGAGGGGCACCTTGCCGCGGCGCCGCTAGTAGGCTTCGATCTCCCGCAGGACGGTGTGGATCC
>CBDUYN010000257.1:0-11137 GCA_965371445.1 uncultured bacterium
AGGAGCCAGTCCGAAATGGGCGCGATGGGCCGCGGCAGAAGATGGGGCAGCGGCTCTATGAATCGTCGGCGACGGTCCGAGGGACCTTGCTCCCGAGAGCGGCAAGAGCTGCCGGAGGGGCGCCGGTGAGCCGCATGCGTTCTGCGGCCTGGCGACCGGAGCTAGCGCCGGACGTATCCAGATCGCAACCGGCGATGGCCGCCAAGGAAGGCAAGGAAGGCAAGATCGAGGAGGTCGCCTTTGCGCCATATGCCCCGGCAAAAGAGGGCCGGGAGGAGAACGGACATCAGTTCGGGACGACCTCCAGCTTCGACGTCAGGATCGCGCCCGACGCCGTGTCGTAAAGCGCGACGACCAGGTCGTGGCGCTCGTTGCGCAACGTCAGGCTCGTTTCCCAGCGCCGCATCTCGCCCTCCTTCGGCGGCTCGTCGAGGGTGATCGTCAAGGGGACGACCGGCGAGCTCAGGGTCGTGCCCCTGGCGTCCTGAATCGCCACGCGAAGCTCGGCCTGGGCGACGTAGTGGTCCTCGTATGGCAGGAAGGTCAGCGCCTGCATCGGCACGAGCAATCGAATCTGGACCTCAAGCTTGCCGCGGCCAACTCGTTTCATCTCGCCGACCTCGACCGGCAGTGCCGCCGCGGCCGGCGGCGCGTCGCCCAGGAGCAAAGTCGACTCGACCATCATCGTCACCTCCTGCTGGCGGGAGAAATCGGCGAAGCTCTTGCGCGAGCGGGCTTCGAGGCCCTTGTGTCGCGTCCGGACATCGACTTTGTGGCTCGAGTCGTCTCCCTTCCACTGCGGAGTGAAACCGATCCAGTAGTAGCTGCGGGTGTCGCGCGCTACCTCCACGAGGGCGTTCATCGTCGCGGCGCGGAACAGCGCCCGCCCGCCGGTGTCGCGCGCCAGGAACCGCATCGTGGAATCGTTCTGCTGAAAGCGGTCCTCGGTGGTGGAGAACGGCGTGTCGATCGGATAGATCGTGTAGGCGAGACGGTTCGCGGTCTCGATCAGCGGACCGTAGAGGTTCTCGCCGTAGCTGAAGCCGGTGGTGTAGATCGCAAGCGTCGGATCCTGGATCGCCCATTCGGCGGGGCTGTAGGGCCAACCGCCGGACATGAGCAGCATCACCTTGCGGCCCGGCGGATTGGCAAAACCGCGCAGCGACGAGGTCGCCGCCGCGACCACCCTCTCGACCTGGAGCTCGACGACGCCCGCCGCCTGCTCCTGGCGCAGCGACGGCATCGAACCGGTCACCCGGGTCCCGGTGAGGTTCGAGTTGAAAAGCCCCGCGGTCCCTCCGAGCTCGGCGAGGCTCTGCCCCCGGACGATCGGCTGGTCCGCCGCGGCCTCCGCCAAGAGCCCTTCGTCGCCCGAGGTCTCGTGGAGGCGGCGCTCGGCGCCGGCCTGGGCGCCCCACGCGGGACGCTCCATCGCCGCGCTCAACACCCGCTCCATCTCCGCGGTCGACTGGGTCCAGCTAGAAAGCATTTCAAGCCGGCGCCCGTCGAAAGCGACCACCGCCATCCGGTCCTCGGGATTCAGGACGCTCACCTGCTCGAGGAGCCGGCGAAGCACCCGGTTACGCCGCGCACCGACGGTGAAGTACTCGTCGATGAAGACGAGATAGCTCGTCGCGACGGGCTTGCCCGGCAGCAGCGCCGGCACGGTCGAGCTCGAGGCCTCCCCGCCCGTCGCCACCGCGGTACCGCCGTGAACTTCGGTGAAGTACTCGATCGGCACCTCCCTACCGTCCACCGTCAGAACGAAGTCTTCCGGCGTCAAGCCCGTCTCCCGTTCGCCGTCACGGGTGACGACGACCTCGAGGTTGACGACGCGCACGTCGATCACCTCGCCGAAAAGACTTGACGGATCGGGGGATTCCTGGGCCGAGAGGCCGGGGACAAGGAGCGTGCCCAGGAGCGCTACGGCAATCGTAGCGACCCGGAAGATGTCGTGGACTCGTCGTGGGTCGATCACACTCTCTCTCCTGGTTCAGTCCGTCAGGTCTCTACTTCTGTCGTGGATCGACGGGGAGCTTCGTGGTCAGGATCTTGCCCGAAGCGTTGTCGTAGAGCGAAACGATCAGCTCGTGCTTTCTCTTGCGCATCCTGAGATGGGTTTCGTAGCTCCGGAGCTCGCCGTCTTTCGGCATCTCGTCGAGCTCGATGGTGAGCGGCATCACCGGTACTTCCGAAAGGTTTCCGAGGTCGTCCTGGACGGCGACGCGCAGCTCGGTTTCGGCCACGAACTTGTCCTTGTACGGCAGGAAGGTCAGCTCGTCGACCGGAATGATGACGTTCAAGGGGACCTCGACCTTGCCGAATCCCACGCGTCTGCTCTTCCCCACCTGGGCGGCGAGAGGTATCGCGCTCGGGGCGTCGCCCAGGATCAAGGCGCTCTCGACCATCATCGACACCTCGGTCCGGCGGGAGAGGTCGGAGAAGCCTTTTCGGGCGCGGACCTTGAGCCCCTTGCGGCGCGGCTTGATCTCCACCTTGTGCTTGCTGTCGTCCCCCCGCCACGAGGGAGTGAAGCCGAGCCAGTAGTAGGAGCGGGTGTCGGCCACGACGCGCTCGAACAAAGCGGCGCGCGCCCCGCCGAGGATCGCCTTGCCGCCGGTTTCCCGGGCGATCGTCAAGAGCGAGGTGCGCTGCTCCTGGTCGCGTTCGACGTAGAGGTTGAATCGCTGCTGGGCCACGTCGACGTCGCCGAGCTCGGCGTTGGCGAGCGTCGGACTCTCGTAGGGCACGTCGACGGGATAGAGCGTGTAGCTCAGGCGGTTGGCGGTCTCGACGAGCGAGCCGTAGAGCTCCTCGCCGACCTTGACGTCGCGCAGCGTCGAGCGGTAGAAGTCACCGGTCACGAACTGGGCCGGGTTGAAGGGCCAGCCGCCGGAGAGAAGCATCATGACCTTGCGTCCCGGCGGGTTGGCGAAGCTTCGAAGCGCCGAGCTCGCGGCGAGCACCACCCGATCCACCTGGCCGGCGATCCGGTCGGCTTCCTGCTCCTCCTCGGGGTCGAGGCGCTGGAGGTTGTCCAGGGTTTCGGTCACACCTACCTGCTCGCGGAGGAACTCCTGGTCGAGCCTGCGGCTCGACTCGTAGCTACGCTGCTCGGTGATGCGTCGAAGGCCGTGGGCCGGCTGCTCCAGCGCGTCCTCCAGGACCCGCGTCAGCTCCGGGAGCGATTGGCTCCAGGAAGAGAGCATCTTGAGCTTCTTGCCGTTGAACGCCACGACCGCCATCCGGTCCTCGGGGTTTAAGAGCGGCAGCTGCTCGATCAGGTCGCGGATCACCTTGTCGCGGCGCGGCTTCACCATGAAGAAGTTGTCGATGAAGACGAGGTAGCTGGTCTCGACCGGCGTCCCGGGAGCGAGCGCCGGGAGCGTGGCGGCCGCCGCCTCGTCGCCGCGCACCACCGCGGTGCCGCCGTGGACCTCGGTGAAGTACTCGATCGGCACCTCGTTGCCGTCGACGGTGAGCACGAAGTCCTCGGGAACCAACCCCGTGACGCGCTCGCCGTTCTCGGTGACCACGATCTCGAGGTTCACGACTCGGACGTCGATCACCTCGCCGAAGCTCGAGGCCGGGACCTCGTCCTGGGCGGTGGCGAAGCCTGCCGTCCAGGACGCCAGGAGCACGGCCGCGCCCACCCAACGGGCGAGGCGGGCCAACGTTAACGACTCTCTGTCTCTCATCTCGATTCTCCTTTGCCGGGCCAACCTGGCGCGCGGCGGCTACCGTCCGCAACGAAGCCCCGGGGGGGGCTTCTGTTGTCATCTACGGCTCGGCGCTCGATCCGGACGTTATCAGGGATCGAGCTCCAGTCGTTTCGACCACAGCTCCCCCGTGGTCGGTTCGTAAAGGGCCACCAGCAGGGTGTGGGGCCGATCTCGGAGCTTGAGCTCCGCGGTCCAGGGCTCGACCTCTCCGCTGGCCGGAGGCTCGCGCCGGCGGATCTCGAGGGTCCGAACCGGGATCTCGACCTTCGCACCCGTGTCGTCGCGGGCCGAGAGGCGTAGCTCGACGGCACCGAAAAGCTCCTCGCCGTGGGGCAGGAGCGTCAACTCCGCAAGCGGCACACGGACGGTGAGCGGCAAGCGGAGCCGTCCGCGCCCGACACGCCGCGGAGAACCCAACTCGACGTCGAGCGCGGCTCCGGGGATCTCGGTACCGAAAAGCTGCGCGCCCTCGATCACGAGGTCGATCTCGCTCGCCCGCGAGAGGTCGGTGAAGCTCGTTCGGCTCCGTACCCGGACACCCGGACGCTCCACCTCGATGCGTAGCCGGTGGCTGTGGTCGTCGCCTTGCCACGTGGGTGAGAAGCCCAGCCAGTAGTAGGAACGGGTGTCCTCGAGGGTCGACTGGAAGGCCACCCGGTTGGCGGCGCTCTCGAAGCCCTTGCCGCCCGTGGCGAGGGCCAGCTGCAACAGGGTGTCGCGGCTGTCGGAGGTCACCGCTTCGCGGCGCGCACCGTAGCGGTCGGCGTCGCCGATCGAGCCGATCTCGGCGCTGCGCAGGTTGGCGCCGGCAAGCGGCTGGAGGTTCACCGGATAGAGGGTGTATCCAAGCCGGTTGGCCGTCTCGATCAGCGGCTCCAGGGTGGCGAAGCGCTCGCCGGGTGCGATCCGACGCGAGCCGGCGATCAAGATGTCGGTCCGCTCGGCGCTCGCTGCCGGCCAGCCGCCCGTCAGGAGCAACATGACCTTGCGTCCCGAAGGCTTGGCGAATCCGCGGAGCGTTGACGCCGCCGCGCGGACGACACGCTCGACCTGGGCGTCGACCTCCTGGCTCGACTGGAGGTCAAAAGCGGCGCTGCGCCGCCGGCCCCCCATGAAGCCGATCGACGAGAAGCTCGACGAGGGCCGAATCTGGTAGGCCTCCCGGCCCGAGGTGTCGAACCGGCGCAGGTCGCTGCGCCGCCGCAGCCCGTAGGCGCTACGTTCCATGGCCCGGTCGAGGGCCTCTACAAGCTCGCTCGGCGAGCTCGTCCAGGGCGCGAGGAGCTCGATCTGCCGGCCGTCGAAGGCCACGATCGCCATCGTGTCCTCGGGGCTCAGCAAGTCGATCTGCGCGCCCAGGCTCGCCAGCACGCGGTTGCGGTAGATCGGAATGCAGAAGTAGTCGTCGATGAAAAGGAGGATGCGGCGTCCTACGTTCTCCCCCGCCGCCAGCGCCGGGACCGTCTCGGTGCCGGGCCGCGCCGCCGCCGCGCGGCCTTCCGAGACCTCGGTGAAGTAGTCGATCGGCACCTCTTTGCCGTCGACGAAGAGGCGGAAGTCCTCGGCGCCGAGGCCCGCGACGCGCTCGCCGCGCCGGTTGGTGGCCACCACCTCGACGTTGACCACCCGGACGTCGACCACCTCGGCAAAGCTCGGGAACGGCGACGTCTGTGCCGACAGGGGCGCGAAGGCCAGAAGCGTCGCTCCCAGGGCGGTGACGGTCAGGGTTTTGATGGGGTGGGCTCTTCGTCGCATGGTCGTCTCGCTCGCCGTCAAGGGACGGCTGCCTTGGAGATAAGCAAGACATGTACCAGGTCTCTCACGGGGGTGTCCATTCCTCTGCGGAAATCCGGGGTGGCCTGAAAAGAGGTCAATCTCCGAGGAACGTCCTCCCTCGAGGACGCGGCGTGGCGGGCTCGCTGTTGAGGCGGACCGCGGCTGTAGCCCCAATGGGCGTATCTCAGCCGCCACTTGGTCCTGGGCGGCCGATGACCCCGGAGCTTCAAGCCGCCGGGTAGTCGAGCGACTCGGGAATCGACACCTTGGTGAGCTGATAAGCGGCCCGGTCCTTGGCAAGACGGGCGCCGGAGAGCGAGCCGTCGATGCGCTGACGCATCCGGACGAACGTCTCCATGCCGTCGAAGCGCACGTCGGGACCCGCTTTGTGGAGATGGCTGCCGTCCTCCTCGATGACGTCGCCTCTGGCGCGGGCGACGGCGCCGATGCCGGGGATGAAGCCCTCCAGTGCCTCGAGCTCCTCGGCGTCGTAGCAGAGGCTTCGGTCCTCGTCCCAACTCGGGTGGAGGTTGTAGCCGAACACAAGCTCCGAGCAGATGCGTCCGACCTCGCCGGCCGCCCGTGCCGCCTGGACGTGGCAGAGGTCGTTTAGGACCCCGATCCAGCCCGGCATCTCCTCGGCCAGCTCCCCCTCCTGCGGGGCGCGGGCGGCGAGCTCCAGGAGGTCGAGGATCTGCTGACGCGAAGCCAGGAGCCAGCAAAGCGCGTCGGCCATCGGAAAGGTGACTCCCTGGCGGCGGCTGCGGTAAAGCGGCTTGCCGGTGGCGTCGGTGGCACCGAGCAGGTGGCGCAGCGACCACCGCCACAGCTCCATGGCCGCGGCGAGCGTCCCGGCTCCCGTCTCGGGCCGGTGGCCGGCGATCTCCCCCACCTCGCCGATCCAGAGGTCGAGCTGGGCGAGGAAGACCTCGTCGGTCATGGTCACCGAGAGCTGGCGGCGCTGCACCGACTCGGGTCCCTCGTAGGTCGCTTCGAGCTGGGCGTCCATCCACTTCTGGCCGAGGAAGCCGGGGCACTCCTCGGTGATCCCGGAGCCGCCCATCAAGCTCACGGACTCGCGCATCAGGTTCGCGCCGTGCCCGGTGCACCAGAGCTTGCAGGCCGGGCAAAGGACGTCGGCGACCGCCGACTTGACCGCGTGCTCCACCAGGGGATCGGCGCCGAGCTCGGCCAAGCGCTCGGCGTCGCGCCGCGCTTCGCTGCGGCCGGCGAGCTCGAGGTATTCGAGGGCCCGGGGTGCGAGCCTGCGCAGCGTCCGCTGGCGGGTCTTCAGGATCTTCTCGCCGAGGATCGACTCGACGCGCCGTTCCAGGGGATCGAGCTCGTCGAAAAGCCGCGCCGCGGCAAAGCCCAGCGCCGCCGCCGCCTCCCCGGTCGCCCAAACGTCGACGAGGCGATGGTTGACGTCCTCCTTCTGCTGGAGGCCCATCTCGTGGCGCGGCGAGCCCGGGGCGGCACCGCTGTAGCGGTCCCGCTGGTAGCGGATGACCGGCTCGATCGCCGAGAGGAGCTTCGCGGCGGTCATCAAACCCACCGTGACCCGGGTGCGGCGGAAGACCGCCTCGATCACCTCGCTGTGGGTGTAGGCGGGGACGATCACACCGTTCTCGACCGTGTAGCCGCCGACGATGCGGCTCGCCGGAACCTTGAGGTCGAAGCTCGGGTCGTGGGCCGCGGAAAGCTGGTGGACGAGCTTTCGCGTCGCGACGCCGCGCTCGAAACGGCCCTCGTCGGTGGCTTCGAGGATCACCATGCAGCTCCCCCGGAGACGCTCGTCGTCGGACTCGACGGCAGCCGTTACGAAGCTTGCGATACCCATGTTGATGATGAAACGGCCGCGCTTCTTGACCTCCAGGACGGGCTCGCTTCCCTCCTCCCAGCTCGAGACGCGCACCTTGCCCGACAAGACGCCCGTGTCGACGCCGACGTAGGGGAGCGGCTCGGTCAGGCAGAAAGCGCCGCGCCAGACCTCGCGGTCTTCACCGGGCCGCCGCGGCGAGCAGCGCCCCATGTAGTAGGCCCTCTGATCGGGCGTGCCGCGCTCGTGGATCGGGGCGAGCGCCAGGTAGCTCGCGAGCGAGCAGGTGGCGGCGCCGCCGTCGACCCAGGCGAGCTCGAAAGCCGCGAGGCCGAGGGCGAGGTTCTTGGGTTCCGCCAAGAGCCCGCCGTCCTCCGGGTCCATGAAAAGGGCGGTCAGGCCGGCGTCGTCGAACGCGCAGAGGAGCGCGGCTTTCTCCTCGGTCCATTCGTCGGCGCTGCGTCCACCGCCAGCGACGAGCCGCGCCACCGGTCCGCGGGCGACCCTGCGGACCGATTCAATGACTTCCACAAGCTCCGTACGGCCGGCGAAACGCCACAGGATACGGCGCGCTTCGTCGGCCGGAAGCGTCTTCAAATCGATGGTTTCCCGATTCCCTGTCGTCGTCATGAGCCGGTTCCTTTCTCCCCTCGTATCCCACGGCGGAATCAGCGTCCGCGAGGCTACGTTAGTGCGTGACCCGGGGCCGCTACCATATCCCAACGGGTGGCGTCCGCACCTGTCCTAACGGGTCAGAAGCACGAGGGCCAACGGATGCTCGCGCCGCGTCTCGTCGCGCCTCCGGGCCGCCGAGCCGAGCGCCAGGGAAGCGTCGAGAGCGGCTCCGGCGTCGAGGATTCTAGGGACGAGCTCCTCGTCGTCCGCCGCGGCGGCACCCAGGTTCCGGCTGAGGCTTTGGCGCAGCTCCGGCGGCATCGGCGAGGAGAGGGTGTCGAGCGCGTCCACCACGGCGTGGCCCTCACGTCCGTGAAGCGGGACCGCCGCGAAGACCTCGAGCGCGGCACGGCGCACGCTCCATTCGTCGTCGGCGAGACGCCTGGCGATCGCCGCCCGGGTCGCCTTGCCGAGCTTGCCCGTACGGCCAAGAAGCTCGACGGCCGCACGGCGGGCCCGCCAGTCTTCGTCGCCCAAGCGTGCGGCAAAAAGCTCGCGGGCCTCGGCCTCCTCGCCGTGCCGCGCAAAGAGATCGATGGCGACGCTGCGGACGCGGCCGTCGTCGTCGTCGAGGCGCGCGGCGAGCGCCTCGCGGACCCCGGCCTCCTCGATCCCCAGCCGGCTGAGAAAGGTGACGGCGGCGCGGCGAACGCGCCAGTCCTCGTCTTCGAGGCGGGCAAAGAGCGCCGTGCCGAGCTCCGCCGAAACGTCGTCCGCCCGGGCGAAAAGCTCTACGGCGGCGCACCGGACGCTCCAGTCGTCGTCGTCGAGGCGGGCGGCGATGATCTGACGCAGGGCTGGATCCGGCGTCCCGAGGCGGGCGAAGAGCTCGACCGCCACGGCGCGGACTCGCCGGTCGTCGTCGTCGAGACGACGCTGCAGCGCTTCGTGGACCTCGGCCTCCTCGACTCCGGCGCGGGTGAAAAACTCGATCGCCGCGCGACGGACGACCCACCTCTCATCGTCCAGGCGCTCGGCGAAGAGGGCACGGACTTGCTTCTGCGTCGCCGCGACCCGGGCAAAGAGCTCGACGGCTGCCGCGCGCACCACCCAGTCCTCGTCGTCGAGGCGGGCGGCGACGGCCGCGTGGATCTCCTCGGCCTCGGATCCGGCTTCGGCAAAGAGCTCGACGGCGGCACGGCGGACGTCGACCTCGTCGTCGTCGTGGAGGCCGGCGGCGAAGACGGCCCGGACCTCCGGCTCGCCGGCCCCGATCCGCCGGAAGTGCTCGATCGCGGCCCGGCGGACGCTCCACTCGTCGTCGGCGAGCCGCGTCGCGACGGCGGCGCGGGTTTCCCGGTCGCCGACCCGCACTTGGGTAAAGAACTCGATCGCCGCCCGGCGTACGCGGTAGTCCTCGTCGTAGAGGCGGGCGGTGAAGACCGCCAGGGTCTCGGCGTCGTCGGCGCCGACCTGGGCAAAGAATTCGATCGCCGCGCGTCGAACGCTCCACTCCGCGTCGTGGAGCAGCGCTGCGAAGACGGCGACGGTCTCCGGATCCTCGGTTCCACCCCGGGCGAGGAAAGCGCCCGCGGCGCGGCGGACCTCGGCGTCGTCGTCGTGGAGGCGGCCGGCGATGGCGGAGCGGATCTCCGGATCCGCCACGTCCACTCGCGCGAAAAGCTCGACCGCGGCGTGGCGTAGCTCGACGGAAGGGTCCTCGAGGAGCTTGACGAAGGTAGCGCGCAGATCGTCGCGAAGAGGCGCCGCCCACCCCTCCCCGGCGGAGACGGCGCCGGCGCCGTCGAGGACGAGGCCGGGGCGGTCGAGGGTCGCCGCGCCGGTCAGGGCTTCGACGAGGGCCGAGCGGACTTTTTGCCGAAGCTTTTCGCCGATCCTCGCACCGTCGCCCAGCGCACGGCAGAGGAACCGCAGGTCGCGGCGCAGCCGCTCCTCCCAGGGGCTCGTCGGATGGTCCAGGAGGCCCCGGACCAGGGCCTCGGCACGGTGCCGGGGCGCGGCGGCGACCAGCGAACGCAGGACGGCGTCCCAGCCCGGGGCGTGCAGGTGATGCAGCAGGATCCGTAGGCTCTCCTCGGTGCTGGCACGATCGAGCAGGAAGAGGGCCGCGAGGTGGTCCTGGAAACCTGGATGGACGAAACGGAGCGTTCCGTCGGTGTCCGCGACGAACAAGACCTCCTCGTCGAGGAGCCTGGCCACGGCGTGGTGGGCCGTGGCGTCGTCGAGCTCGGCTTCGTCCCGGAGAGCTGCCAGCAGGAAGCGTTGCAGCTCTTCCCTCTCCATCTCGGGCGAAGCCAGCTCCGTACGCCACCGCCAGGCCACCTCGGCCAGGACAGGGACCCAGACGCCGGGTCCCGGAGGCTCCGGGGCGCGCTCGACGAGCACGGCGAGAGACTCCTCCATCGGACGCTGCAGGAGCTCCTCGATCGGGGCCTCGGTGGCATCCTCCGCGGGGTGGTCTTGGGCGACGGCGTTCACGGCGGTGCGATGCTATCCCAGGTCGACGCTTCGCGACTGTGGTAGAAGTCACGGTGATGAAAGGCTCGGCCTGGTTAGTGGACCTCGACGGAACGCTCTACCGCGCTCTGCCTGTCAAGCTCCTGATGGCGGCCGAGCTAGCCTTGTGCGGTTTCCGGGCGGGTCTGGTGCTGCGCCGCTTCCGGCAGGAGCACGAGCGGCTCCGCGAGGATCCTCCGCCGGCCGGTGCCTCGCCTTACGCCGTCCAGTTGGAACGAGCCGCCGCCGCGACGGGTGTCACGGTGGCGGACTTGGAGCGGATGGTCGAGGAATGGATGATCCGCCGTGCTGGAAAGTGGCTCCGTCTCTTTCGACGCCGGGGTTTCCTGGCGGAGATCGTCGCCTTTCGCGAGGCCGGCGGCAAGACGGCGCTCGTCAGCGACTATCCGGCGCGCGAGAAGCTCAGCGCCCTGGGCACCGAGGCGCTTTTCGACACCGTCGTGGCCAATGGCGAGACGGGCGGTCCGCCGCGGCTGAAGCCGTCGCCCGACGGGGTTCTTCTGGCCGCCGAGAGGCTGGGCATGACGCCCGAGGCGTGCCTCGTCGTCGGCGATCGCGACGACGCTGACGGCGAGGCGGCCCGCCGCGCGGGCATGGCCTTCCGGCGGATCTGACGTAGGGTAGGCTCTTATGCCGAGCACGGCATAAGAGCCTGCCCTGCGGAACC
>CBDUYN010000258.1:0-11010 GCA_965371445.1 uncultured bacterium
AAGACTCCGGATTCTTCTCTGAACCCCCCTTTAGGAAAGGGGGGTAGGGGGGATTCTCCAGCAGGCGAAGCCTGCAGGACAGCAGTCGAGGCTATGCCCTACAGGCTCCTAGCCTGGCTGCCCGCCATCGCTCCGGCTCGCGGCTCTGCTATGGTACGGACAGGGTCGAAAGAGCCGTCGGCCCGAAGACGGTTTGAGGAGAAAGTCTCGCCACCATGTCTGAAGAATCCTCGAAGATCCTCATCGTCGACGACGAGAGGGCACACGCGAGGCTTCTGAGCCGGGCCCTGCACAGCGACTGTCCCGAGTACCAGCTGGCGGTGGCCGGCAACCTCGCGGAGGCGCGCGCGGCGCTCGCCGAATCCCAGCCCGACCTCCTCTTCGCCGACCTGGTGCTCCCCGACGGCCGCGGTACCGAGCTCATTCCCGAAAACGCCGAGTCGATGCCCTATCCGGTGGTGATCATGACCAGCCACGGCAACGAAAAAGTGGCGGTCGAGGCGATCCGGGCCGGGGCGTTCGACTACGTCGTCAAGACGGAGAAGATCCTCTCCGAGATTCCCCGGGTCGCGGAGCGGGCGCTTCGCGAGTGGGGCTACATCCTGGAACGTCAGGAGGCGGAAGCCCAGCGGGCGAAGCTCGAAGCGGAGCTTCGCCACTCCCAGAAGATGGAGGCGGTCGGGACGCTCGCGAGCGGCATCGCCCACGACTTCAACAACCTCCTGACGGCGATCCTGGGTTGCACCGAGCTCGTCGCCCTCCACCTCTCCGACGACCACCCCGCCCGCCACTCCCTCTCGATGATCGAAAAAGTGGCCGAGCAGGCGACGGGCGTCACCCGTTCGCTCCTCACCTTTGCCCATCGGGCGCCGACCACCAAGGCGCCGGTCGACCTCCTGGGGATCCTCGCCGAGTCGACGAAGCTTCTCGGGCGGCTCCTTCCCGCCTCGATCGAGCTGGTCGAGGAGCTTCCCTCGGAGCCGGTGTGGATCAACGCCGACGCGACCCAGATCCAGCAGGTGGTCATGAACCTGACGGTCAACGCCCGCGACGCCATGCCCGAAGGCGGCCGGTTGACCTTGTCGCTCCATCGGCGTACGGCCGAGGACTCGGGCGAGGTGGTCCTGTCGATCGCCGACACCGGGGTCGGCATCTGTCCCGAGGACCAGGGACGCATCTTCGAGCCCTTCTTCACCACCAAGGAACGCGGCGCCGGGACGGGGCTGGGACTGTCGGTGGTGCACGGTATCGTCACCGACCACGAAGGACGCATTGAGATCGAGTCCGAGTCTGGCCAGGGAAGCCGGTTTACGGTGACGCTGCCGGTGGGCGAGGAGCCGGAGACGGCGTCGACCACCGACGCCGCGTCCTCCACCAGGCCCGGCGAGGGAGAGCTCCTCCTGGTCGTCGAGGACAACGACTACGTCCTCGAGGTCATGGCCTCGGCGCTCGGGGCCGCCGGCTTCGAGGTCCTGACCGCGACCGACGGCGAAGCCGCCGTGCAGGTGTTTGAAGAGCACCGCGACGAGCTGACTCTGGCGATCCTCGACCTCGACCTGCCGAAGCGTTCCGGGGCCTCCTGCGGTGCCGAGATGGGGCGCCAACGTCCGGATTTGCCGGTGGTCTTCGTGACCGGCAACATCGACCGGGCGTCGCGAGCCGAGATCGGCGAGGACACGCCGGTCCTTTCGAAGCCGTTCAAGATCTCGGAGCTCCTGGAACGGATCGAGAAGGCGCTTCACGGCGATTGACAGTGCGACCTTCTAGTTCTTTTCAGCACAACGCAGTATTCCCTGTCCTTCCAAAGAAACGAACGGAGGCCTGGATTGCGGCCGGTCATGTCGTCGCATACAGCGTCGAAGGTCGGGAGATCGGTGGTTTTCGCGATCTGGCCTCCGGACAGGTGCTAGCTCCGGCGGGTCGCCTTTGGGCCGGGGGAAATGGACCTTCTTTCTTCTCGGGCTTCCGGCGGCGGGCGAATGGGATCTTACCGCGGATCACCCGAAATTGCGGTTCCTCGACTTACCAATCGAGTCCCTGGGAGGGTCCGCCGGCGAGCTGCCAGGCCAGGACTTGAAGAAAAGGCTGGACGTCACGTTGACGGTGGACCACATGCCGGCAAGGCCGCACAGCGACGAAAGAATCGTCCTCGTCTATTGCGGAAAGTCGGAGCGGCCCAGGAAGACACGACAGGATTCGTGCAGCTTCACGGCGATTGAGCAACCCCTCAAGGCGGGTTTGCACGACTACCGTCTGCAGAACCTCGACTACGGTCGCCATTACGTGAGCGCGTTCATCGACGGCGAGTACCTTCCGGGAATGGGTGGCGGGGTAGGCTTTTACCTGAGCCCGACAACGGAAGCTCCGCCCGTCTTTCCTGTCGTCCCTCTGCGAGAGATGGAAGTCTTCGGCGAGATCTCACCCGGTGTGGCCGGATATAGCGGCAGAGCTTATGTCACAGAAGCCGGCGACGACGGAGTGCTCCACCTCATGGTCCAATAGGGGCCGCTCCTGCGGCCATGGACCCGGAGACTGGGAGCACGGCGGGCTCTCGAGAGGTTCGATAGTCGGCGCCGAGACACCCGGGTTCGACAGGGCACCCCGCGCCGAACGGATGAGCATCTCAGCCGGGACGCAGGACGCGGGCGTCGCCCGCGGGGCCGGCGGGACGCTGGCGCTCCCAGCGAAAGATCCGGAGGACGCACGTTTGTGGGTTGGAGTAGACGCAGTGGTACCAACGCCCGGACTTGAACCGGGGACCTCCTGATCCACAATCAGGCGCTCTAACCAACTGAGCTACGTCGGCTCTTGCATTGTAGCCGCGAATCGTCCCGGTGTCAAACAGTGGACGGATGTGGACGGATCCGGCGTGGTACGATCCCCGCGGGTCCGGACGCTTCCAGCAGACATTCCAGAGGCCCTCGCCGGGCCTTGATCCGCGAGGAGATACGCCCATGTCGGACGAACGCGAAACCCTAGAGCTCGACGTCCTCTTCGTCGGTGCCGGGCCGGCCAACCTGGCCGGCGCCTACCACTTGGCGCGGTTGATCCGCGAGCACAACGACAAGGCCTCGGGCGACGACGCGATCGAAGTCGAGATCGCCGTCCTCGAGAAGGGACAGGAGATCGGCAGCCACGCCCTCTCGGGGGCCGTCGTCGACCCCGGCGTCTTCCAGGAGCTCCTGGGCGACGACTGGCAGGAGATGCCCTTCGAGGGCAAGGTCGAGCGCGAACGCTTCCTCGCCTTGACCGAGAAACGGGCCTTCTCGCTCCCCATCCCGCCGCCGCTTCGAAACCGCGGCAAGGTCGTCGCCTCCCTCGGCAAGGTCGTCAAATGGCTCGCCGCCAAGGTCGAGGAGATGGAGGTCGATGTCCTCTGCGAGTTCGCGGCCGTCGAGGCTCTCGTCGAGGACGACCGGGTCGTCGGCGTACGCACCGGCGACCGCGGCGTCGGACACGACGGCAAGCCCAAGGCCAACCACGAGCCCGGCGTCGATGTCCGGAGCCAGGTCGTCGTCCTGGGAGAGGGAGCGCGCGGCACGCTCACCAAACAGCTCGAGGAACGCTTCGGCCTTTCCGAGGGCAAGAATCCGCAGACCTATTCCGTCGGCCTGAAGGAGATCTGGGAGGTCCCCGAGGGACGAATCGGGCCGGGCGAGGTGATCCACACCTTCGGCTGGCCGCTCGACTCGCGGACCTACGGCGGCAGCTTCATCTACGGCATGAAGGACAACCAGGTCATCGTCGGCCTGGTCGTGGGGTTGGAGTACGAGAACCCGCACCTCGACCCCCACACCGAGCTCCAGCGCTTCAAGACGCACCCCGAGGTGCGCCGGCTGCTCAAGGGCGGCAAGATGCTCTTCTACGGCGCCAAGGCGATCCCCTCGGGCGGCTGGTGGGCGATGCCGCGGACCTGGGGCGACGGCTTCCTCATCTGCGGCGATTCGGGCGGGTTCCTGAACATGCAGCGCCTGAAAGGCATCCACCTGGCGGTGAAAAGCGGCATGCTCGCGGCCGAGACGATCTTCGAGGCCCTGAAGGAGGGCGGCGTCACGGCGGAGCGCCTGCGACGCTACGAGGAAAAAGTCGCGGCCAGCTGGGTCAAAAAAGAGCTCTGGCCGGTGCGAAACTTCCACCAGGGCTTCGCCAAGGGCCTCTACGCCGGCATGCTCCAGACCGGCCTCGGCATGGTCACCGGCGGACGCGGCTGGGGCCTTTTCAACAGCCTCGAAGGCCACGCCGGCCACGAGCAGATGCAAAAGCTCTCCGCCGGGCACGCCAAGCCCGCGCCCGTCACCTACGACAACGAGCTGACTTTTGACAAGCTGGCCGACGTCTACAGCTCCGGCACTTCCCACGAGGAGGACCAGCCGGTCCACCTCCTGGTCTCCGACCCGGAGCTCTGCGTGACGCGCTGCGCCGAGGAGTACGGCAACCCGTGCCAGCGCTTCTGTCCGGCCGAGGTCTACGAGATCGTCGACGACACGAGCCACGACTCGGGCAAGCGTCTCCAGATCAACGCCTCGAACTGCGTCCACTGCAAGACCTGCGACATCGCGGACCCCTACCAGATCATCACCTGGGTGCCGCCCGAGGGCGGCGGCGGACCCAACTACGGCCGGATGTAGAAGCGCCGAGAGAAATACGCCGCCGATGCGGCGAGGAGGACCCATGCCCAAGCTCTCCCCGAATTCCCTACCATCGATCCTGGGTGTCCTCACCGCCGCGCTCCTGGCGACGGCGGGCGGCGCCGAGACCATGCCCCAAGAAGCCCAGCTTTCGATCGACCTGCTTTTTGCCGACGGCGCCCACGGCGCGATCGTCGAAGAGATCGCCTGGCGTCCGAGCCGGTCGCGTTGGGCCGGGCCGCGATCGGCCGCCGGGGAGCTTCTCGGCCTCTGGGACGACGGCACCGGCGAGGCCTGGTGGCTCTTCCGCACCGACGGCACGAAAAGCCTCCTCGCCCGGCCGGCGGACCTGGGAGCCAAGAGCGTCGGCGACGTCCAAAGCCTGGCCTGGAGCGCCGACGGCACCGGCCTCGTCGTCGCGCTCGGACGCGGCATCGTCTACTTCGACGCCGCGTCCAAAGAGGCGCGGCGCCTCATCGACGGCGAGGCCCGCGATCCGAGGCTCTCGCCCGACGGGCTCCGGCTCGCTTTCGCGCGCTACGGCGACCTCTACGTCTACGAGCTCGAAAGCGAGCAGACCCGCCGCCTGACGGACGACGGCGAGCCCGGCGTCGTCCTGAACGGCACGACCGACTGGGTCTACTGGGAGGAGATCTGGGGACGGACGTCGCAGGGGACCTGGTGGAGCGGCGACTCGCGGCGGCTCGCCTACTACCACTTCGACGACTCCGAGGTCGCCGTCTATCCGCGGGTCGACACCCGTCCCGTTCATCCGGCGCTCGATCGCCAGCGCTACCCGAAGGCGGGCGACCGCCTGCCGCTCGTCGAGCTGCGGGTCTTCGACGTCGAAAGCGGCGAGACCGTCCGCCTGCGGACCGGGGACGACGTCGACACGTACCTCGCCCGGGTGCACTGGCACGTCGACGGCGAGCACGTCGCGGTCGAGAGGCTGAACCGCGAGCAGAACGAGCTCGAGTTGCTCCTCTGCTCGGCCCAGGACGGCTCCTGCCGGGTTCTTGCCACGCAGCGCGAGGAGACCTGGGTCAACGTGGAGGACGAATTCACTTTCCTTTCCGACGGCCGCTTCCTCTGGAGCAGCGAGGAGAGCGGCTGGCGTCAGCTCTTCCTCTACGAGGCCGACGGCGGCAACCGCCGCCAGCTGACGCCCGACGGCTGGGCGCTCGCCTCGCTCGATGCGGTCGACGAGTCAGCCGGCAGCTTCGTTTACACCGCCTACTCGACGGGGAAGCTCGGCGCGGCGGAGCGCCACGTCTTCCGCGGCCGGCTCGACGGCGGCGAGCCGCTTCGCCTGACCAAAGAAAAGGGCTGGCACGAGGCCCTGGTCTCGCCGTCGGGACACTGGCTCCACATGCGAAGCTCGTCGCGGCAGACGCACCGCCAGGTGCTTGGCCACCTGGACCGTCCGGGTTTTGGCCGGCCTTTGCCGTCGCGTCCGCCGAGCTACGACGTCGGACGGCTACCGCAATGGGAGTACCTGACGGTTCCCGGCCCCGACGGTGCCGAGCTTCCGGCGCAGCTCATGAAACCCCTGGGCTTTGACCCCGAGCGCCGCTATCCCGTGATCATGTACCACTACGGCGGCCCGGCCTCGCAGGTGGTCGACGACGCCTGGCACACCCGGCGCCTGCGTCATCTCTGGCACCGTTTCATGGCGGAGCGGGGCTACGTCGTCTTCTCCCTCGACAACGAGGCGTCGCGTTTCTTTGGCAAGCGCGGCGCGGATAAGTTGCATCGTCGCTTCGGCGAGCTCGAGCTCAAGGCTCAGCTCGCGGGAGTTGAGTATTTGAAGGCGCAGCCCTGGGTCGACCCGGAACGCCTCGGCCTCTGGGGCTGGTCGGGAGGCGGCGCCAACACCCTCTACAGCCTCTTCCGGAGCCCTGGCGTGTGGAAGGCGGGCTTCTCCGGCGCCCCGGTGACCGACTGGCATTACTACGACGCCATCTGGACGGAGCGCTACCTCGACCATCCGCGGGAAAACGCCGCGGGCTACGAAGCCTCGGCACCGCTTGCCTATGCCGAGAACCTCGAGGACGCGCTTCTCCTGATCCACGGTACGGGCGACAACAACGTCCATCCGCAGAACACGTTGAACTTGGTCGACGCTCTGGTCAAGGCGGGGAAGCGTTTCGAGATGGCGCTTTATCCGAACGCCCGGCACAGTCTCCAGACGTTCGAGGGTTATGGGCAGCGTCACGTCTTCGAGCGGATGACGGAGTTTTTCGACCGGCACTTGAGGGCGGAGTCGGTGACGGAGGACGATTGATCCGATTCCACGACGTCCGCAAGGTCTTCGACGCCGACGGCGCCGAAGTCGTCGCCGTCGACGGCCTGAGCCTCGAGGTCGAGACGGGCGAGACCGTTTGCCTGATCGGCACGAGCGGCTCGGGCAAGACCACCGTCCTGAAGATGGTCAACCGGCTCGTCGAGCCGACGAGCGGCCGGATCCTCCTCGGCGGCGAGGACGTCCGCGAGCTCGACTTGATCCGTCTGCGGCGCTCGATCGGTTACGTCATCCAGGGCGCCGGCCTTTTCCCGCACCTGACCGTGGCCGAGAACGCGGGGCTGCTCTGCCGCCTCGAAGGCTGGGAGCGCGAGCGCGTCGGCGAGCGCGTCCGCGAGCTCCTG
Organism: uncultured bacterium; assembly: GCA_965371445.1. GTDB lineage: Bacteria > Acidobacteriota > Thermoanaerobaculia > Multivoradales > J023 > DASWIG01. The sequence goes on from CBDUYN010000258.1 coordinate 7,275, forward strand.
GAGCTCGTCAACCTGCCGTGCGACGAGTACGCCGGACGCCGTCCGCGGGAGCTTTCCGGCGGTCAGCAGCAGCGCGTCGGCGTCGCCCGCGCCCTCGCCCTCGACCCCGGGATCGTCCTGATGGACGAGCCCTTCGGCGCCCTCGATCCGATCACCCGCGACGACTTACACGAGGAGTTCCTGGGACTCGTTGCACGGGTCAGGAAGACCATTCTGCTGGTGACCCACGACCTCGTCGAGGCCTTCAAGCTCGGCGACCGCGTCGCCCTGATGGACGACGGGCGCCTGGTCCAGCTCGGTACCGAGGAGGACTTTCGCGAACGGCCGGCGAGCCCCTTCGTCACCGTATTCTTGAACGCCCACGGCGGGAGGCGGGGATGAAGCGAGCGGCGGTGAAAAGCCTCGTCCTCGCCATTCTTCTCGCCGCGGCGGCCAACGCTGACGACGAGGCCGTGGTCGTTGGCAGCAAGCAGTTCACCGAGGGACATCTGCTCGCCGAGGTGATGGCGCAGCTCGTCGAGGGCCGTACCGACATTCCGGTCGAACGCCGCATGAACCTCGGCGGGACGCTCCTGGTCCACTCGGCCCTCGTCGAGGGCGAGATCGACCTCTATCCCGAGTACACCGGCACCGGCTGGTCGATCGTCCTGAAGCGCGGGGACCGGGCGCCGGGCTCGCTTCAGACCTACATGTACGTCGCCGAGGAGTACCGAAAGCGCTACGGCGTCACGTGGCTCCAGCCCTTCGGCTTCTCCAACACCTACGCCGTCGCCGTCCTCGAGGAGACCGCCGAGCGCCTCGGCCTCCACCGCATCTCGGACCTGCGCGGACACGGCGGGGAGCTTCGCGTCGGCTGGAGCCACGAGTTCATGAACCGGGAAGACGGCTACCCCGGCCTGGCCGCCAGGTACGGCCTCGACCTCGCCCAGGTCCGCGGCATGGAGCACGGCCTGGCCTACGAGGCGATTCGCGCCGGCCGGATCGACCTGACCGACGCTTACTCGACCGACGGCAAGCTCCTGCGTTTCCCGGTCCGTGTCCTCGAGGACGACCGGAGCTTTTTTCCACCCTACGACTGTGCGCCCTTGGTGCGCACGGCGACGCTCGAACGCCACCCGCGGCTCCACGACCTCTTGAACGAGCTTGCCTTCACCCTGTCGGCCGAGCGCATGCAGCGCCTCAACTACGAGGTCGAGGAGGAGGGGCGTCCGTTCGCGGAGGTGGCGCGCGGGTTCCTCGAAGCCGAGGGGCTTCTCGACACCGACGCCGTCACGGCAGGCGGCGAGGCGTTGCCACAGGCCGGACAGGGCTTCGCCGCCTTCATGGTCGAGCGCTGGCCGGTGACCGCGAAGCTCGTCGGCGAGCACCTGGTCCTGACCGGCGTGGCGGTGGGGCTGGCGATCCTCTTCTCGGTGCCGTTGGGAATCTTTTTGACCCGTCGCGAAGCCCTGAGCGGTCCGACGTTGGGGTTGGCCGGAGTGATCCAGACGATCCCCAGCCTGGCGCTCCTGGCCTTCATGATCCCCGTCCCGGGGCTCGGCCTGGGGACACGCTCGGCGATCGTCGCGCTTTTCCTCTACGCCCTGTTGCCGATCCTGCGCAACACGGTGATCGGCATCCGCGAAGTCGACCCGGACGTCGTCGAAGCAGCGCGTGGCATGGGGCTGACCGACGGCCAGCTGTTGCGTCTGGTCGAGCTGCCGCTCGCCCTGCCGACGATCATGGCGGGGATCCGCACGGCGACGGTGATCTCGGTCGGCGTGGCGACGCTCGCGGCTTTCATCGGCGCCGGCGGGCTCGGGGAGCCGATCGTCACCGGCTTGCAGCTCAACGAGCCGCAGCTGATCCTTTCCGGTGCCGTACCGGCAGCGCTTCTGGCGCTTCTCGTGGACTTCCTGCTCGGCTGGGTCGACCGGGTCCTGGCTCCCAAGATTTGAGACGCGTGCGATCCTTGGCTGGGTCTGTCAGGGAACCGGTGGACCGATGCGCTCGCCGAGAAGCGCCGGCAGCGGCAAGGCGAGCGACTCGCGCAACCTGCCGAGACGCGAGAAGGCGTCTTCGGGACGATCCTCGAGGACGGCGAGCACCTCGTCGAGCTCGGCCCGTCGCTGCTCGGAAAGGCCGGGGCAGCTGTCGCGGAAGGTGCGGATCATCCTCTTCGTGTCGCGCAGGGCGTCGCAGTTGGGCATGAGGAAGCTCTCCTCGCTCTGGTGACGCGGCCGGCGGCACCGCAGCTGCGCGAGCTCCAGGAGGAGCGCCGTCGCCGCCTCCGCCTCGCCCTGGCCCAGGTACTTGGACAGCGCTTTCTCCAGGCGCCGCCGTCCCCGGCGGACGTGACCCAGGCGCAGGCGGACGTAGCCCTCGACGTGGCTCAGCAGGGGACGCAGCTCCTGGAAGCGGTCGCGGCGGCGAGTCCGCCGGGAGAACGCCACCAGGCCCTTCAAGGCCAGCTCGTCGTCGCGGGAATCGCCGCCGGCGAGGATCTCGGGGAGTTGGAGCAGCAACTGGCGGAACTTCCCCAGCGGTGAGTCGATCGAGAGCGAGGCGAGGGCCGAGCTGACGACGCTGACCGCCAGAGTGCGGTCGCCGAGCGACTTCCACGCTCTGGCGCCCTGCGACATCACCCAGGCGAAGCGATCGGCGGTGATGTCGTTGTGGTACTCGGAGAGCGCCGTCGTGAGCTCGGTCAAGGCCTCCCGCCCATAGCCGGAGCGCACCAGGAGCGCTCCGCTGTGCGAGTAGTGCTCGGCGCTGCAGATCCGGCAGCAGACGGTCGCCTCGTCCTCGTAGGTGGTGAGGATCTCCTTGGCGATCTCGAGCTCGCCCCTCTCGACGTGGACGCGCGCCAGGACCGCGCGGCTTCGGTTCTTGAGGCAGGCGTGGCCCATCCTTTCGGCCAGGCCGAGCGCGGCCCGCGTCAGCGCCGCCGCCGCCGGCGAGACGTCGAGCGCCAGGCCGAGGCAGTGGTCGAGCAGCGCCGCCACGAAGCCCGGCTGACGGCAGCGGGCCCGGTCGAGGACCGCGGGGTTCCTCTCGGCCCGCGTCAGGAGCTGTTTTACCCAGACCTCGTTCGCGAGGGGGTTGCGGGGTTCTTTGTCGTCTTTCGCCATGGCGTCATGCCTCTTCACGCAGGAGTATACACCCTGTTTTCGGAGCCCTTCCCCACACGGCGAAATGCCGCGGCGGGGGGCTTGGGCGCCACTCTAAGGGCGGTTGGGCCCGGATCCGTCGACCGGTCGGGTTTCCGGAGGTAATTCCGTCGGCGAGGGCGGAAGTGTCCGGAATCTGGACACTTCTCGGCGTCCGGGCAGGGTTGGAAGGCGGAAATGAAGCGGAAGAAAGCCGCCGCTGCCCCCTGTAGGGCTCTGCTTCGGCCGGTTCGAATCCTTGGCAGGAGCTGCCGGCTCGTCTTGTGCGCGGTGGAAGCTCCGGCCAGGGGCCGCCCGTCGGCTGCTCGGCCGTCAGAAATTCTTGGCAGGGGGTGTCAGGGAGTTTTGCTGGCGTCAGAAGTTTTTGGCAGGGGCTGCCAGGGAGTTTTGCTGTCGTCGGGAGCTCTTGGCAGGGGTTGCCAGAAAGTTTTGCTGCCGTCGGAAGTTTTTGCCAGGGGTTGCCAGGAAGTTCTGCTGTCGTCGAGAGCTCTCGGCAGGGGTTGCCAGAAAGTTTCGCCGTCGTCGGAAGTTTTTGGCAGGGTTTGCCAGGAAGTTTTGCTGTCGTCGGAAGTTTTTGGCAGGGTTTG
>CBDUYN010000259.1:0-10978 GCA_965371445.1 uncultured bacterium
TTTTCAACCCGGCGCCGCTCGGGTCACCGGGGCCTTTGTGCCCTAAACGCTACCGGTTGAACGCGGGTGGTTTGGGCGGGGGGGGGGGGGGGGGCGGTGGCGGCGGTCCTCCGTCTACCGGCGGCGGCGGTGGCGGCGGTGGCGGTGGGGGGGGCGCTTTCTTGGGTGCAAAGCGGAAGATGTTGCGCCCCGGCGCATAGGAGCTTGGCACGTTCCCGAGCCGAGCCGTGTCGAGCATCACCATGTCGCCGCGTCTTGTCCGGTCCAGCCCATGCCGGGCGCCGGAGCGGCCGACCCCCACCTGGCGAAAGAAAGACGACCCGTAGGGCCAGGCGAGGACCGCGAAGAAGACCAACAGGGCCGCGAGCAGGATCCGCGCTCGACCTGGCTTCACGATCGTCCTCCTTGCCCTTGCGGCTCCGGTGCCGCCGCCTCACCGACGGCCTCCGAAGCGGCGAAGACCGTCGACAGGGAAAGGCCGATCGACAGCACCGGATTGGGCCGGTCCGCGTTGCTCTCGGAGAGCGTCACGTGATCGAGCGCGAGAAAGAGCTCGCTGAGCTCCAGCAGGTTGATGAACATCCGCAGCTGCTCGTAGGTGCCGTCGACCTTGAAGTTGACCTGGCGGCTGGTCAGCTGCCAGTCCAGCTCCGAGCGCGGGTAGGTAAAAGACGTCGGACGAAGCCCCGCGCGGCGGGCCAGGGCCTTGATCTCGAGTTGGATGCGCGTGAAGCGCTCGGAGGCGGTCGAAAAACTCTCCGAATAGAGGCTGTGGACCTGCTGGCCGCGATCGATGGCGGCGGCGAGCAAGAGCTCGCTCCTCTGCCGCTCGCGGCGAAGCTCCTCCAGCTCCTTTTGAGCCTCCTCATGGTCGGTCTGCAGGGTGTCGACCTTGCCCGCGAAGCTCGTCTGGTAGATCACGATCCCCAGCAGGTTGAGGAGACAGAAGGCCAGGGGGAGGCTCCACAGCCAGAGGTGGCGGCTCCAGGCTTCAAAACGGTACATCAGCGATTCCCTCCTCCGCCGCCGACCTGCGGGGTGCCGGTGGCCTCCGGTCCTACGAAGGTCGGCCGTACGGGCGGCGGCGGCGGCGAGCGCGGCGAGTCCGGTGCCGTGGGGCGCGGCGGGCTCGCCGGCGAAGGCGGTGTCCCCGGCGTTACGGCGGCGGGCGGTGGCGTCCCGGCGGCTGGCGTCCCGGCGGCTGGCGTCCCGGCGGCTGGCGTCCCAGCGGCTGGCGTCCCAGCGGCTGGCGTCCCAGCGGCTGGCGTCCCAGTGGGAGGCGTTCCAGGCGGTGTCGCGGCGGCGGGCGTCCCGGCGATCGCTGTCCCGACGATCGGCGTTCCAGCGGCTGGCGTTCCAGCGGCTGGCGTTCCAGCGGCTGGCGTTCCAGCGGCTGGCAGTCCAGCGGCTGGCGGTCCAGCGGCCCGAGCTCTGGTGGACGGCCCCGGTCCTTCGGCGACGGTCGCCTGCGGCTCGGCGAGGGACTGCGCGACCGCGCCCGGGCGAGCCGGGTCCGTGGTCTCGACCGCGGCCGCGGCTTCTTCGCCGCCCGCCGCCGCTTGTAGCGCGGCGTCGGCGGTGACGGCCTCTTCCTCAAACCGGATCGCGGCCGGCGTCCTCGTGGGCAGCAGGTAGATCACCTGGAGGTCGAAGCTCAGGGTGCCGGCGGTCTGGTCGATGTTCTCGCTGGCCAGGAACGGGCTCGCAAAGGAAGGATCGGCGTAGAACGCGTCGAGGAGGTCGGCGAGAGCATCGTCGTTCTTGACAAAGCCCCGCAGCGAGAGCACGACCTCCTGGCGCTCGGGCTCCGGCGGCGGCTTGGGGGCGGCCTCCTCCGCTCTCTCCTGGGAAGCACGACGGCCACGACGCGCCACGACCGGCTGCCGCCTGCTCCGCTGCCTTTTTTTCACTTCGATCTGCGGCCGCACGGAGATTACCCGGGCGTCGGAAACCAGGACCTCCTCGAGGTCGTCAAAAAGCTCGCTCCAGGGGAAGGTCCGCCTGCCGATCAAGCCGTTTAGGTACTCGACCTTTTCGTTCTGTCCGGCAAGGTCCAGGCTGTCGAAGCGGCGGTCGAGCTCGCGGATCGCGTCCTGCTGCTGGCCGATCAAGTCGAACGTCTGCTCGCGCTGGCCGCGGATCTCGACCGAGTCGATCCAGTACTGCAGGAAGAGGAAGAGGTTGGCGGCGACGAGCGCCGTCGCCACGAGCCAGAGCACGGCCGTCGTCCGGGCCACGGGCCGGATGTTGACGAAACGGCGGCGGGAGAGGTTGACGACTTTCATCGCTTCAGACCACCTCGATCGACGCCGCCCCCAGGAGCGGCGCGGTCTCTTGCCAGCTCATCTCGGTCTGGGAACGTGACAGGTTCAAGTGCTCGCGGTCGAGGGGCACGGGGGCGACCTCCAATTCGTCGGCGAGGTAGTCGAGCCACAGCGGCTCGGCCTCCGGCGGCGCGGCCAGGAACGCCCGGGCGAGCGGCCGGTCCGGGAGCTGGCGGCGGATGAAGTTGGTGGTGAGCCGCAGGTCGCGGCGCACTGCCGCCGCCTCGAGCTCGGCGTCCTGGGCACTGCTTCTCGGGAGGCCGGCCTCTTGCGAGGCGTCGCCCTCGTTCTCGCTTTCGCCCTCGCCCATCGCCTTGTAGCGATAGAGGAGCGGCTCGCCGCGCAGCAGGTAGCTGACGCTGAAGAAGTTCCTCTCCACCATGACGAGGGCGATCAGCTCCTCCTCGTCGACGGCTTCCGAGAGGCTCGCGAGCAGCGAGAGGGTCTGGTTGGTGATCTGGCCCAGCTCGATCGAGACGCCTGCAAAAGCGTCTTCCAGCTGGGTGAGGAGCGACTCGATGGCGAACCCGAGCAGCAGGCGAAGCGGCTCGTCCTGGCCGGGGAACGGCGTGACCTCGGTCGCCGAGATGCGCAGCTCCTCCACCCGGAAAGGGACCAGGCGGCTGAGCTTGAAGCGCAGGATCGCCTCGCGCGACGCCGCGCCTCCAGGCAAAGGCGAGCTCTCCGTGAACGCCAGCCGTAGCCAGTCGTCGGGCAAGACGAGCGACGCCTCCTTGACCGGCGACGGCAAGGCGGCGGTGAACGAGGAGAGCAGCTCCCAGAACGGCCGCACGTCTCGCATCGGCGCGCCCAGGACCCCGCTGCCGAAAAGCTCGTCGGGCAGGAAGGCCCGGTGGCTCGCCTCGAACACCCAGCCCTGGGGCGAGCGGTGAAACGAGGCGTAGCGCAGCTCTTCGCCGTCGAGGGCAAAAACGTGCGGCGGGGCGGCCGCCGGGGCCGTGCCGAGCACGCGCTCAATCCACGAAGGTGACTTTGTTGATCTCACGAAGCGTGGTCACTCCCTGGAAGACTTTCTCCAGCGCCGATTCGCGGAGAAACGTCATCCCCTCTTCCTTGGCCGCCCGGCGGATCTCCGAAGCCGGACGCTTGCCGACGATCAGCTCCCGGATCTGGTCGGAGAGGTCCAGGAGCTCGGTCACCGCGAGCCGGCCGTGATAGCCGGCGCCGTTGCACTCGATACATCCCACGCCCTCGTAGAACGTCTCGTCCTGATAGGTCTCGGGATCAAGACCGCTCTCCTCGAGGAGCTGCGGCGGGGTCTCGGCCGGACGCTTGCAGTGTGGGCAGATCTTGCGCACCAGCCGCTGCGCCAGGACGCAGTTCAGAGCCGAGACGAAGTTGTAGAGGTCCACCTTCATGTTGACGAACCGTCCCAGGACGTCGATGACGTTGTTGGCATGGACGGTGGTGAAGACGAGATGACCGGTCAGCGCCGACTGGACGGCGATCTGAGCGGTCTCCTCGTCGCGGATCTCGCCGACCATGACCTTGTCGGGGTCGTGGCGCAGGATCGAGCGCAGGCCGCGGGCGAAGGTGAGCCCTTTCTTTTCGTTGATCGGGATCTGGGTGATGCCCTTCAACTGGTACTCGACAGGGTCCTCGATGGTGATGATCTTGTCCTCGGAGCTCTGGATCTCGTTCAGGCAGGCATAGAGCGTCGTCGTCTTGCCCGAGCCCGTCGGCCCGGTCACGAGCACCATGCCGTAGGGCTCGCGGATGAACTTGCGTAGCAGCCGGATGGTGTCCTCGTCGATGCCCAGGACCGGCAGGGCGAGGTTCTTGAACTCCTTGTTCATCGACTCCTTGTCGAGCACGCGGATCACGCAGTCCTCGCCGTGGACCGTCGGCAGGATGGAGACGCGGAAGTCGATGGTGCGGCCTCGCATGTGGACCCTGAAGCGTCCGTCCTGGGGGATGCGCTTCTCCGAGATGTCGAGCTCGGACATCACCTTCACACGGCTGATGATCGTCTGGTGGTGGCGCTTGTCGATGGCGTCCATCGCCTGGTAGAGGGCGCCGTCGATGCGGTACTTGATGACCACCTGGTCGTCGCCGGTCTCGATGTGGATGTCGGAGGCGCGGCGCTGGATGGCGTTGAAGATGGTCGAGTCGACCAGCTTGATGATCGGGCTCTGGTCCTGGGTGATCGTGTCGAGCGAGAGGACCTCGTCGCCTTCGCCGTCTTCCTGCACCAGCTGGATGCGGAAGTCCTCCGTCGCCTCGTCGAGCACCCGCTGGGCGCTTTCCGACTTCTGGAGCAGCTCCCGGATCGCTTCCGGCGTCCCGACCTTGACGTCGATCCTCTGGCCCAGCTGGAGCTCGACCTCGTCGATCTTGCGCACGTCCGTCGGATCGCCCATGACCACCGTCAGGCGGCCGGCGTGCTGCTCCTCCGGGATGAAGCCGTAACGCAGCATGAGGTCGAACGGCACACGGCGAAAAAGATCGTTTTGAATCCGGAAGTCGCGGACGTCGACGAACTCCAGGCCGTGCTGCTCGGCGAGCTCGCGCGCCGCGGCGTCCTCGCGCTCCTGCTGCGCGGCGATCTCTGCCGCGCTCTTGACGCCGGCGACGAGGTCTCCGGTCTGTAAGGTCGTTGCGGATTCCATGACGTGCTCCGGGAAGCCTAGCCCACCTGGGAAAAGGCGGAGAACAGCGGCAGATACACAGAGATCAGGATGAAGCCGATCAAGGCGCCCATGATGATGAGCAAGATCGGCTCGACGAGCGAGAGGAGCCGCTGCAGCCGGGTTTCCACCCGGTCGTCGAAATAGTCGGAGACCGAGGTCAGCATCTCGTCGAGCGAGCCGGTCGCCTCCCCCACCTTGATCATGTCGATGGTCATGTGCGGAAAGACCCCGGTCTCGTCCAGGGCCTGGTGAAACGTCTGGCCTTCCCGGACCCGGTCGATGGCCGGCTCGACCGACATGCTGATGTAGGAGTTGCTGATCGCCCCCGTCGAGATCTCGAACGCGCTGACCAGCGGGATCCCGCCGGCCAGGAGCGTCGAGAGCGAGCGGCAGAACTCCGAGAGGGAGAACTGGTGGAAGATCGTCCCCAGGGCCGGGATCTTGAGCCGCCAGCGGTCGAACGTAAGGCGGCCGCCGGGGGACTGGCCATAGATCCTCGTCCCCACGAACGCGGCGATCACCCCCAGGATCAAGTAGACGAAGTTCCCGCGGATCCAGTAGGAGACCCCCAGGGTGACCTGGGTCATGGCCGGTAGCTCGGCGTCGAGGTCGGTGTAGAACTTCGTGAAGCTCGGCACCACGAAAACGGACATGAGCACCAGCATGCCGAGCGAGAGGCAGATCAAGACCGCCGGATAGACCAGGGCCGAGACGACGCGCTTCTTGGTCGAGAGCACCAGCCGCTGGTAGCGCATGAAGCGGCGGATGACCTGCTCGAGCTCGCCGGAGCGCTCGCCCGCCTTGAGGGTCGCGGGGTAGAGGGGCGGGAAAAGCTCGCCGAAGCTGGCGAAGGCCTCGGAGAGCTCCTCGCCGGAGCTCACCTTGTCGCGGATCTCGGAGAGGACACCGCGCAGCTTCTCGTTCTCCATCCGCTCGAGCATGAGCTCGAGCGCCTGGAGCAGCGGCAGGCCCGCCCGCAGGAGCGCCGCCATCTCCTGGTTGAACGCCAGGAACTGGTCGTCGGGGATCTTCCTGCGGCGCCACGGCAGGGCGAGCTTGAACGGCACGCCGCGGGGACGGATCTCGAAGATGTAGAGCCCCTTGCGCTCGAGCTCACGGCGCACCGCCTCGGCGTCGCTGCCGGTCTCGACCTCGGTCAGCACGTGACCGTCAGGGGTGCCGTATCTGCAGACGAACTGCATTCGTCCTCCGTCTCCTGATCCGCCGTCGTTGCGAGCGGTCCTGGGCGTTTATCGATCGGCGCGCGGAAAGCGCTCCGTCCTGTCCACGGGGCGGCAGGTGATGGCGATCACCAGCGCCTCCCGGCTCGTCTCGTCCTGAGCCAGGACGAGGGTGAGGGGCTTCGTCATCCACAGGTTGACCGTGGCGTGAAAAAGGTCGCGCGGCGGCAGCTGGCGCGTCTTGTCGGCCGTCCGGAGCTGGCGGGTGACGCGGAAGCCTTCGAGGCGCAGCCGGTCGCCGGCCAGGACCTCTCCGAGCTTGAAGCTGACCTGGTAGCCCTCGCCGAGGGCGAAGCTTGTGTCCTCTCCCTCGCGGCTGGTACCGGCCGCCTCGGCCAGCACCTGGTAGTCGTCGTAGCGCAAGACGCCCCGCAGCTTGCCGACGATTCCCTCGGAAAGCTCCGCCCGGGGCTCGGCGCCGCCGGCCGGCGTACCGGCGGCCGGCGTACCGGCGGCCGGCGTACCGGCGCGCAGCACCTGGACGTCGAAGCGCAGGTCGCGCGGTTTGCTCTCGAAGGCCTGGATCACCGGCAAGTCGTCGACCATCATCTGGATCGACGCTTCGAAGGCCGGGTCCAGGTCCTCGATCAGCGGAATCGACTCGGGAGCGATCCGCGGGGTTTGAGCGTCCGCGGGGTCGCCCTCGGCGGCCAGGGTGACGGCGGCGACCTCGTGGTCGGTCTGGGCCGGCGCCTCGCCCGGGCCGTCCTGGAAGAGGTGCCCGGCGAGGATCGTCGCGCCGACGAGCACCGCGGCGTTGGCCGCCGCGAAGCGCAGGTACCGCCACCGGCGGCGGGCTTCGGCCGCTGGGCGCTCGAGCTCCTGGTTGCGGCGCAGGGCGGCGACCGCCTGCTTGATGCCGGAGAGCTCGGCGGGGCTCGCTTCGAGCGCCGGCAGGGCGCGGAAGAGGAGCGCCGGCTCGGCGTCGAGGGCGTCCTCGCGGCAGCGCTCGCAGTGCTCGAGGTGTTCGAGGGCGCGCTCCCATTCGGCCTCGGCGAGGTCGCGGCGCGCGGTGAGATCCAACCAGTCGGGACAGCTCATGACACGGCCTCCCCGGTGTAGGCGCGGGCGTACTCGGGATAGCGCTCGAGAAGCGTCCGGCGCAGGACCTTGCGGGCGTTGAAGAGGTGGTTGCGTACCGTCGACTCGCGGCAGCCGACGATCTCGGCCACGTCTTTCGAGGGCAGGCCCTCGACCTCGCGCAGCACGAAGACGGTGCGCTGTTTCTCGGTCAGCTCGGCGGCGAGCTCCGTGAAGATCCCCATCACCTCGTTTTCGCCGAGACTCGCCCGGTCGTGGCGATCCTGGCCGGCGGCCAGGTCGCGGAGGTGGAGCCGGATCGGCTCCTGGTGGCGCTGGCGGCTCTGGCGCGAGCGCAGCTGGTCGATGGCAAGGTTGGTGGCGATGCGGTAGATCCAGGTGTTGGGGCTCCACCGCTCGTCGAAGCGCTCGCGCTTCTCCCACAGGCGCAGGAACGTGACCTGGACGATGTCGCGCGCCTCCTCGGCGTCGCCGAGGACGCGGTAGACGAGCGCCAGGAGCGCGTTCGTCTTGCGGTCGATCAGCTCGTCGAGCGCCAGCTCGTCGCCGTGGCGAAGCGCCGCGAGCAGCTCCCGGTCCGTGGACTCGTGCAGCGCCCGGCGGTGCTCGTTCGCCGAGTAGACGAGCCGCGGCCCGGATGCCGTGGGTGAATCGGTTCTCTCGGTCATGGTCGTCATCGTCTTCCCGACCGTTCTACGGCCCAGCGGGGCGAAACGTCTAGGGGAGACGAGGGGAAATCTCGACGGCCCGCCGCCTGGGCCATGACCCGATTCTACCTCATACCGAAGTGGATCGCCAGAGGCGAAGCTGAGCCGGGAGCTGGGAGAGCGGGCCGCCCAACTGAGGGCGCCTCTCCCAAGAGTGTCGCCGCGCCCCGGCCGACCGCGGCCGGCCGACCGGGCCGACTGGCTCAGCTGGCGAAGAGCTCGTCGAGCGTCGAGGCGACCAGGATCTTCTTCGCCCAGCGAAAGACCTCATCGCAGGCTACGCTTCTTTCCCCAGTCCCACTGCCCGTAGACTACCTCCCGCGGGAGTTTGTGATCACAGAGGCGTATCGCAACCATTGCCAACCCGCGATGATGGGCCTCGTGAGCGACCAGGTAGGCAAGAAACGAGGCCGGTGGGCCCTTCCAGCTCGGAACCTTGCCGCGCTCGACACAACGATCGAGGAGTCGACTGATGGCAACTTCAGAGGCCTGAAGGGCTGAAAGAAGCTGCTGCTTTGTGGGGTTTGCGCCCCGTGGGAAGCTCGACAGACCGTCCGCCAGATCGTGCGCCGTGAAACTCAGGCACCGTAGTCGGACATTGTGGAGGTGTGCGAACTGTGCGGCGACGGTACGAGCTCTTGCGGAGTAGCGGTCCCCAAGGTACTCGTCGGGCAGCTTGCCGAGGAGAAAGAGATTGACCTCGTTACTCATCCGCCACGCTTCACTGAGCTCCATTTTCCTACCTCGATCCTCACCCGCGAATTGTCGATGTTAACATTGTAATAGCCTCCTACGCCACCTTCGGACGCGTCGCCACCACCAGGCAAAGCCGCGGAAAGCTCGCGCAAAAGGCCGCGTGCTCTTCGACCTCGAAGCCCCTGGCCTCCAGGAGACGCCGCGCCCGGGGAAGGAGGAAACCCAGGTAGTACATGTGAAACGGCGGACGCCAGAGGACGTTGCGCACCGCCATCGAGATGTCGAAACAGGCGGCGAGCCACAGCCGCCACGACCAGGGCTTCGGCAGATAGGCGGTCGCGAAGACGAAGCGTCCGCCAGGCCGTAGCGTCCGATAGACGAGATCGGCGAGCCGCCGCTGGTCGCGGCGCAGGACGTGACCGCAGGCGCCGAAGCAGGTGACGACGTCGTGCTCGGCGTCGTCGTCGAGCGCGAGGACGTCACGGCGCACGAAGCGAAGCTCGGCGTCGCCCTCCGACGACGCCAGGCGCCGGCGGGCCTCCTCCAGCATGCCGCGGCTGAAATCGACGCCGACCAGGCGCTCGCGGCACAGGGGACGAAGCATCCGCATCGCCGCCCCCGTGCCGCAGCAGAGGTCGAGCGCGCTGTCTACCTCGCCGATGTAAGGGACGGTCGCGGCGAGGATCGGATCGGGGGTGCGGAAGGGTGTGTAGTCGAACTTCTCGGCCAGGAGGTCGTAGCCCCGCTCCGTCGAGGAGAGGGCCTGGCGGGCGAGATCGAAAAACGTCGGGCCTCGGGGGTGGAACATGGTTTCCTCGGAATTCGACTGTCGAGCTCACGTTCAGAGGCACCCGCGGTGCTCGCCGCAGAGGGGCTCCGGCGCTTTAGGTGGGGGCCTCATAGGTGATATGCGGCCATTCGTCCAACCAACGCTCACGCGGCCTCGACGACATCTTCGGGTGTCGACACCCTTCTGATGTCCCGTTGGACAGACGCTCGTCCAGATTCGACCTCCTGCCTTTTCAAATCCTCAAAGATGGCCTGGGGGTCACAATTGAACCTTTTGACGTGTTCTCGTCGGATTGCTCGTAACTCCTCGTGCCATCATAGCACCAATAACACCCGACCTGGAGATCGGAGGCCACTTTCTGCCTGCGCTCGACGAGCGGCCGTCGGGCAAGTCCTCCCCCGGGGTGGCGGTTTTTTTCCGAGCCGTCGGCGGTAAAGTACTCCACGAGGACCTGGCCGCTCGTTCCTCCGGTACGCGCCACGCCCACCTCGATCGTGACGTCGTCCTCTGCCACCTGGCTGAAGGGCTCGGGCAGGTCGGTGAGCTGCAGGATCCCGAAGAAGGTCATGAATGTGGCGCGCTCCGGTTGGGAGTGGGAACTGGGCTCTGGTAAGCTCCCGGGATGATACTGCTCGTTGAAGACGACCGCGGAATCTCCGCCCTGGAAGAGCGCGCCCTGACCGAAGCGAGCTTTAAGGTTCAAATCGTAGAGAGCGGCGCCGAGGCGCTTGGGGCCATTGCCAGTGATTCGGTCGACCTTGTCGTCCTCGACTACCGGCTTCCCGACATGACGGGGCTCGACGTCCTCGAGGCGATGGGGGAGCGTACGAACGAGCTGCCGGTGATCGTCGTCACGGGCCTCGCCATTCCCACTCTTGAGAGGAAATTACTCGCAGCCGGGGCACGACGATTCATCGTCAAGGACATGAACCTGACGTTCCCCCACCGCATCGTCGCCGCGGCGAACGAGCTCATCTCTATGAGGACGACAGGACGCAGGGAGGCCCGGAGACATCTTCCAGGGCCCTGACGCCGTCACGCCCTGAATTCCCGGACGAACGTACGCCGCAAGTCCTCACAGGCGCGGTTCTTCTCCACTGCGTCGGCGACGCGCCGGCGGATCTTCTCGTCGTAGCGGTGGATGGCGAGCGCCGAGATCGCCTCCGCGGCACTCAGGCGGTCGCCCTCGGCGACGAGCGTCATGAGGAAGTCGAGCGCCGGTTCGCGCCGCGTCGTGACGAGGGCCAGCAGGACCGTGCGCCGGCTGTCGCGGTCGAGGTAAGGCCTCTCCCACAGCTCGACGAGGATCGCCACCGCCTCCTCGACCCGCGATTCCCCGAGGGCGAGGATCGCCGGCTCACGGACCGTGGCGTCGGAAGCGTCGAGGAGCGGCCGCAGGAATTCGAGAGAACGGCTCGGAACGAGGCGCAGAAGCGCCCCCGCGGCCTCGGTCAAGACCTCGGGCTCGGCGTCGCCCGTCAGGATCTTGAGCCGCAGGACGGCTTCGGACGCGGTGTCGCCGGAGGCT
>CBDUYN010000260.1:0-10876 GCA_965371445.1 uncultured bacterium
GCCGGGCCGCTCCCGGCCGGGCCGCTCCCGGCCGGGCCGCTCCCGGCCGGGCCGCCCCCGGAGAGCGACTGACAATTACTGTCGCCCCCCTCTGTCACAGATTGGTACCCGGGGTGGCGCCCAGCCTTGCAGATCCGGGCCAGAAGGACTTGCAGATCTGGCACAAATCGTGCGTAGCGTAACGTTGCCCTCATGGAATGGACCGTGAGCCAAGGCAGAAGGAGGAAGATTCACATGCTGAAGCGATATCGCCAGCGAGGTTTCACTCTGATTGAGCTTCTGATCGTCGTCGCGATCATCGGGATCATCGCCGCGATCCTCATTCCGAACTTGCTGGACGCCCTGCAGAAAGCGAAGCAGAAGAGGACCATTTCCGATGTACGCAACGCCGGTACGGCCTGGATGTCCTGGCTGACGGACCAAGTCGGCGCGGCTTCCGCCGGACAGACGGGCGGCGGTAGTAGCACGGCCGTGACCTTCAAGGGATCGGCGCACACTGTCGACGTGACCCACGCGATGTTATTCAAGTACCTCCACCCGTCCGACACCTTCTTTTACATGCAGAAAGTCCCGGAGCTTGACGGCTGGAACTGGCCTCTACAGTTCGCGATGTCGCCCAACCTGCTGTGGTCGAGCACGATGTCGATCTACGCGGCCTGCCGCGACACAGCCTTCACCCAGACGGGTGGCGCGGGCAACGACTTCCTGGTCTACGGCTTCCTGTCGACCGACTACGATCAGGACATCGTCTGGGCCGACGGCTACTTTGTCCGCTGGCCCGAGGGCACCAAGCGCTAAGCGCTTTGCCGCTTGAGCCTCTCTGGGAAGGGCACCCTGCGGGGTGCCTTTTTCTTTGCAGCCGGCGCACGGGCCCAACGCCTTGGTCCGTCCCCGTATAATGACCGGCGTGAGCTACGCGCCCTATTTGCTCGACGCCTACTTCGCGGTCCTGGGGCTGCTTTTCGGCAGCTACTTAAACGTCCTCGTCTATCGCTTGCCGCGGCGCGTCTCGACGGTCGTACCGCGCTCGCGTTGCACCCGCTGCCGGGCGGCGATCCGGCCGCGGGACAACGTTCCCGTGCTGAGCTTCCTGTGGCTGCGGGGACGGTGCCGGCACTGCGGCGCGCCGATCTCCTGGCGCTACCCGCTGGTCGAGGCGGCGACCTCCGCCTGCTTCGTCGCCGCCTGGCGGACACAGGGAAGCCTCGTCTCAACGCTCGTCGCCGCAACGTTCTGCTCGCTCATGATCGTGCTCGCGATGATCGACCTCGAGCACTACCTCCTGCCCGACGCCCTCACCTACCCCGGCCTCGCCGCGGGGCTCCTCATCCTGCCGCTCGTCGGCTGGGCCGAGGCCCGCGACCTGTGGCTCGGCGCGGCCCTTGGCGCCGGCGTGCTGCTCGTCATGGCCTGGGGGTGGTACCTGTGGAAGCGGGTCCACGGCATGGGCATGGGCGACGTCAAGATGCTGGCCATGATCGGCGCTTTTCTCGGCTGGCGCGGTGTGGTCGCGACGCTTTTCCTGGCTTCGCTCTGCGGGTCGCTGGTGGGCCTCACCATGATGCTCGCCGGACGCATGAGCATGAAGTCGCGCCTGCCCTTCGGGGTCTTCCTCGCTCTCGGAGGCCTCGCCACGGTCTTTTTCCGGGGCGAGCTGATCGCCGCCTACCGCAACGTCGCAGTCTTCTCCGGGATGTGGTGGCGCTACGGCTGGTGACGCGATGGCACAGCCGAAGGCGATCAGACGGACACAGCCCAAGGCGATCGGACGGCGAGAAGAGGCGCTTTTCCTGCCGCTCGCCGCGCTCGTCACCCTGATGGTGGTCTCGACCGCGGTGCTCGTCGCTCACAAGAACGCCTTGAACCTCCTGCTCCTGGAGCGCCGGCTGGAAGCCACCCAGGAGGCCCGCAGGATCGGCCGGGAGCTCGACGGGGAGACCCTGCCCAGCCCCGAGACCCTGCGCCAGATGCGCCGCGGCGCCGCGGCCGTGGGGATCCTCCTCGGGGCCGAGACCCTGGTCTCCACCGAGGGGTTCGTCCCCGCCCCGCCGCCGGCCGAGATCGGCTGGCGCGGCTGGCCCTACTCCGCCGATCGCCGGGTCGTTTCCGGCAGCTCCCAGGTGGCGCTTCGCCGACGCTTCGCCGGCGCGTTTCCAGGCGAGCTCACCGTGCAGGTCGACCTGCCGGCCCTGGGGATCGCCACGAGCGCCCGCGGCCTGCGCAGGCTCGGCCCCATGGTCCTCGGGATCGACGTCGTCTTGAGCCTGCTGGTGCTCCTCTACGTCCGCCGGCTCGTGGCTCCTTTTGACCGTGCGCTGCGGCGGGCCCGCGAAAGCGGCCACTGGAGTGGCACGGGTGACGAGCTGGGCTTTCTCCTGAGCACCTTCGAGGACGCCGTCGAGGCCCTCTCGACCCCCCCTGACGACCTCGGCGCCCTGGAGCGCACGCTGGCCCGAAGCCTCGGGAACGGCGTCCTGCTGCTCGACGACCGGGGCTCGGTGCTCACCCTGAACGAGATCGGCGCGACGCTGCTCGGCGTCGAGCGCCCGGCGCCCGGGACTCCCGTCGCCGAGCTCCTCGCCCCCCATGCGTCGCTCAACGCCGAGGTCACCGCCGCCCTCGCCGAACGGCGTGGCGTCGAACGCAGCGACTACACCCTCGCAGGAGAGACGCCGCGCACCCTCGGGCTCACCCTCCACGCCCTGCGCCGGGGCGACGGGGCGATCCGCGGCTACCTGGCCCTTTTCGTCGACCTGACCGTCGCCCAGCGCCGGAGCGAGGAGCGCCGGCTCGCCGAGCGCCTGGCCGAGATCGGTGAGGTCTCCGCCGGCCTCGCCCACGAGATGCGCAACTCCCTCGCCTCGCTGCGCGGCTATCTCACCCTCCTCGAGCGCGACACCGGTGCGCCGGCCGCCGCCGCGCCGGAGTCCGTGGAGCGCGACACCTTCCTGGCTGAGCTCCGGCACGAGGCCGACCACCTGAAGCGCGTCGTCGACGACTTCCTCTCCTTCGCGCGCCCCGGCGACGTCCACCTCGAGGAGGTCGACCTCGTCCGTCTTTTCGAGCGCGCCGCCGCTGATCCCGCCCTCGCCGGGATCAACGTCCGACTCTCTCACCGCCACGAGGCCGACCACCGCGTCGCAGGCGACTCCCACCTCCTCGAGCGGGCCTTCCGGAACCTGCTACGCAACGCCGCCGAGGCCGACCGCTCGGAGCGCGACGGCGGCGAGATCGCCGTCTCCCTGGTGGCCTCCGACGAGTACGTCGAGGTCACGGTATCGGACCGTGGCCCCGGTGTGCCCGAAGAGATCCGGACGCGGGTTTTTCACCCCTTCGTCTCCGGCCGGCCCGACGGTGTCGGCCTCGGCCTCGCCTTGACCCATCGCATCGTCGAGCTGCACCGCGGCAGCGTCCGCCTCGACGCTCGCGAAGGCGGCGGCACCGAGGCCCGTGTCCGTCTGCCCCGCGGCACGATCGTTACCGATCGTAACGAAACGGTGAAAGACCAGGGTCCATAGGCCGTTCAGCGGGACGTCTTCAAGCTCCTGAAAACAAAGGGTTTATCTACGGAGTCCCGGCGGATTGGCGGCCTGGCACCGAGATTGCTTTCTCCAAGTCGGCGTGGAGAGCGCTCTCCTGCCGGGAGCGAAAGAAAACCACCAGCTGAAAGGCCCCCGTCATGAACCTGAATGGTCTGCACCCCTACCGCGCGCACCGCCGCCGTCCTCTTCGTCAGGGCGGCCTGTCGCTCGTCGAGCTGCTCATCGCCATGGGCCTCCTGTCGTTCATCGCCATCGGCATCATACCGATGCTGATGAGCTCGTTGGCCAGCAACAACCGCGGCTGGGAGTCGACCCAGGCGGCCAACTTCGGCAAGTCGTTCCTCGACCCTGTGCTCCAGGCGCCCTACGAGAGCCCGTTTTTGACCGTCGCCCCGGGGACGACGACGCTGGACGCGACCCAGTCCTACAGCTCCGGCCAGCTCCTGGTCATAGGTGACGCCGACGAGGGCTGGCACGACGGCGCTCCGACCGACAAGGGCCAGCTCTCCTGGACCCGTGTCACCCGTGTCCGCTATCTCCAGACCGACGACCTGCCGAACTGGCCCGGTGGCACCGCCGTCCAGATACCGCTCGACGGCGGCGTCGACCTGAGCGACGTGGAGTACAAGGAGATCCAGGTGCAGCTGACCACGATCCGCCAGGGCGGCATGTTGGGTGCCGGGCAACAGCGGGTGACCTTCCAGGTCTTCAAGAGCTTCTAGGAGGCGAGGGCGATGCGATTTCTGCGATTTCTAACGAGATACAAAGCCGGAAGCCTTGGCGGCGCGAGGCAGGGGGGCTTCAGCTTGATCGAGCTGCTCGTCAGCCTCGTCATCCTGACGGTCTTGATGACCGCCGTCCTCCAGCTCTTCCAGTCGTCGACGGAGGTGGCCGCGACCCAGCTCGAGCAGGCCGACCTGCAGCAAGCCGTGCGCGTCGCTTTGCAGGAAGTCGTGCGCCAGACCCGCCTGCTCGGACGCGGGGGGCTGCTCGCGGCCCGGCCCCGGGCCGCGGCCGGCGAAAGCTGGAACGACGTCTGGTGCACGGCCGGTAATTGCGACGACACGCAGGCGGTCGGGCTGGCGCTGCGCCTCGACACCAACGTCCCCGTCGGCTACAACGTCGTCAAGGGCGACGGCACCAGCCCCCAGGTGCTGGCGGGGACCGACGTCCTGACGGTGCGCGGAGTCTTTGCCTCCCAGGTCTACCTGGCGCGCTACTCCGACGCGGCCTCCTTCACCTTGACCGCAGGACCGCCGGACACGAACGGCGACCCGACCTGGACCGGCGGCCAGGTGGTCATCGAGGCCGTGACCCCGATCGGCGACGTCCCGCAGGACCTGAGCTTTTTCGTCGACATCAAGGCGGCGGGCCGTCCCGAGGCGGTGCTCCTGATGAGCCCGTTCAACGACGAGGTCTTCGGCGTCGGCAAGTTCGATCCCGGCGCCTCCTCATTGGACGCTGTGAGCAACAAGTTCACCCTGGCGTTTTCCCTCGACGGCAGCGACAAGCACGCCAAGGTCTACAGGACCGCCTCGGCCGGCGGCACCTTCCCGGGCGACGTGCTGAGCCAGAGCCGGATTGGCGCCGTAGGCATCCTCGAGGAGTACCGCTACTACATCCGCACCGGTGCCGCGACGGGGTTTGAGGGCATCGCCGGCGTCGCCAACCGCCAGCGGCTGAGCCGTACCCGGACCTATCCCGGTATGGAAGGCATCGACGCCAACTATCCCCTCGCGGCCAACCCCACTCACGTCGACCTGGCCGACGACGTCATCGACTTCCAGGTCGCCCTGGGCTTCGACCAGAACGGCAACGGGCTTTTCGAGGAAACTCCCGACGGCGCCGGCGACGAGTGGATCGGCAACAACGTCGCCGACGCGATCCCGCCCGCCGGCAACTGGGGCGGGCTCGGCGTGGCGCGCCTGTCGATGATCGCCCGCTCCCGCGCCCCGCACCGCAACCACCAGTCGCAGCAGATCTTGCGCCTCGAGGACCGCGACCATTCCGCGGGCGATCCGAGTGACCCGGCGCACATCAACAGCTTCGAAAGCCGCCTCCACCTGCGCTTCACTCTGCAATCGCTCGTCGAGATGAGGAACCTGTGATGAGAAGACAAATCCCCAACCTCCTGCGCCGCGCCCGGCGAGGGGACGGCAGCGCTTTCGTCCTGACGCTGATGGTGTTGATCGTGCTGACGATCCTCGGCCTCTCGCTGACTTTTGCGACCCAGACCGAGATGCTCGTCGGCTCGAACGAACGGGTCACCCAGCGGGCCTTCTACGCCGCCGAGAGCGCCTTGAACCTGGCGGTCGCCCGGACGCTGGCCGACCGTGACAAGCGCTCCTACTTCGTCGAGTTCCAGGACATCCCGGCCTACAACCCGGGCGATCCGGTCTTGAACACCGGCTGGCTCCTGCGCTCGCGCCTCGAGATCGAGCCGGTGCACCCGGTGGCCGATCCGCCGTGCGAGTACTGCCAGATCAACGACGAGTACGAGTACACCTCGAACGCCTACTACAAGGTCAGCCACATGATCACGGTCCGCGGCGCTCTGGTCGGCGCCAACGGCGAGGTCGTGGCCCAGAAAGTCATCACCGACATGATCAACGTCGAGCCCTGGGACGACAACAAGCCCGCCGAGTTCGAGCACACCGCCACCATCAACATCCCGGAACCGGTTTACTAGGAGACCTCCTCATGCGCGCGAAAAAGACCCTCTGGCTCGGCTCGGCCCGGCGCCGCGGCTCGGCCCGGCGCCTCGGCGCCGTCCTCGCCGCCCTCGCCCTCCTTTCGACCCTCGTCGTCCCCAGCTCGATCGGCGACGACCTCGACCTGCTGCGCGAGAACACCGCCGATCCGTATCTGTTCATCCTCCTCGACACGTCGCTCTCGATGAGCCTGTCGATCGACGACGAGTGGGTCCACGGCAACGGCGACGACCCGCGCTCGCGCCTCTACCAGGCCCGCGAAGCCCTCTACAACGTCCTGAAGGGCGTCACCGGCGTCAACTTCGGCTTTGCCACGTTCAACCAGGACAACATGAGGGCGCTCTCCAAGCACTACCTCTACTACGCCCTGGACGACGCCGTCGCGGGGGTCAAAGGACCCAACGGCAACCGCGCCGACAAGATCGCCGCCGCCCTGGGCCTCGCCACGAGCGATCTGTATCCCATGATCCAGGTGGGCGACAGCCTCGTCGAGGTGCAGATCAAGGATCCTGACACGGGTTTGACCAAGTACGTCGAGCACGAGGTGAACATCACGGGCGACATGATCACTTTTGGCCGCGGCGTCGGCGAGACCTCGACGTCGGCCGACTTGAACGGCGGCTCCTGTGAGCGGCCCTTCAGCCTGAGCGACCCCTTGGGACGCGAGACGGTCAACCGCTTTCCGAAGATGGGCATCGACGGCAACCTCCGGACCCGGATCTGGGTGACCCCCGAGGCGCCCACGGCGACGAGCGACGGCACGGTCCCCGGCGGTGAGCCCTACGTCCTGGTCTTCGAGCACATCCACGGCACCCTTGGCGACAACCGGATCGACGTCAAACTCGAGGTCTGGCAGGCCACCGACGACAACGGCGACGGCGACGTCTGCGACGCGGCCGGCTTCCTCGGTGCCGACGGGCTTACCATCCTGGCCGACGAGCATTTCAAGCTGGAGCTCCACCAGCAGTTCTTCATGGCCGACGACGGCAGCGACGACGGCGACGACGACGACGTCGGTATCGTCCTCGACGACGGCACCGGCAACGCGACCACGGTTCTGGAGGCCACCCGCGGCTTCTGGGACCTGCGCGACATCGACGGCGGGTACCTGTGCGGCGACTCCAAGCCCTTCTCCGGCGGTGGCTGGGAGGGCAACTACGACACCGGGTCGCCGTTCAACGACCTGACGGACTGGGGGAACAACAGATCTTTCGAAACGTCCGTGACCGGCTCCAACGAGCACCTCTTCGACACCTTGTGCGACACCAGCAACTCGGGGATCGGCGGGCGGACCACCGCGAACTGCAACCTCTTGAACAACGCGACGGTGGTCGGCAGCGACCGGGCGCTCGACGTCGGCGACCTCCTGCCGTTCAGCCTCACCAGCAACAACAAGATCGCGCTCCTGGAGCGCCTCAACCCGAACCACAGCGGGGGAAACCAGAGCGCCGAAGACCTCATGTCCGCGCCCTACTTCGAGGACAAGCCCGACACGGGTGCCGAGGTCGGGCTGCGGGTCAGGAGCGCTTACGAGCACGCTCCGCCGATCGTCTCCGCGGGCGTCAGCCCGGTCAGCGACGCCATCCTCGACTTCCGCTGCTGGTACTCCAAGCAGCTCCACGACACCGGCGGCAAGTGCGGGCGCTCGGACCTGGGCTCGGTCTACACCCAGGGCTTCATGGAGATCCTCCAGCAGCAGGGAGGCGACTTCTTCCGCTGCCGCAAGCCCTACCTCATCCTCATCTCCGACTTCGACGACAACTGCCCCGGCAACTCCCCGATTGCCAACGTCGCCAGCATGAGGAACGACACGATCATCAAGAACTCCGGCGAGAGCAAGGACCTGCAGGGCGTCGTGACCTGGGCGCTGAAGATGGGCGGCCGCAAGGTCCAGGGCCTCGTCAAGGCCGGTCACGGCCAGGAGATCGACATCGCCAGCAAGGACCAGCTGCGCACGGAGCTGGAGAAGATCATCGGCCAGCTCAAGCAGGAGACGCGCTCCTTCGCTTCGGCCGCCGTGCCGTCGGTCCAGGCCGACGTCGACGAAAAGATCTACATCACCGAGTTCAACCCGCGCCCGAGCCAGTCGATCTGGGAAGGCCACGTCTTCGCCTACGTCAAGCCCCTGACCCTCGTCGAGCAGACCGACAGCAACGGCGTCAAGCGCCTGGCGCCCGACAAGACGGCCAAGGAGTGGGACGCCGCCGAGGAGATCCTCGCCCAGGCCCCGGACGTCGGCTCGATCACCGTGACGGCGCCGATGCCGAACATGACGCTCTCGGACTTCCAGGTCGGCCCGGGCGACGCCCAGCGCCGCGTCTACTACCCGATGTTGCCGGTCTACACCGACAACCGGCCGGGCCTCGACACCGACAAGGACGGCTTTCCCGCCAACGACAAGGACTCCCTGGTAGTGCCCCGGAGAAGGGTCCTCTTCGGTCCGGTCGACAGCGCGCCGACCGGCTTGACGGTCCAGCAGGTGTGGGACGACCAGAAAGCGGCCCTCGGCTTGATCGACGAGAGCGACATCGGCGTCGCGAACGTCGACGAACGCGACCTGGACGCGCTCGAAACCTTCAAGTACCACTACGAGGAGAAGCAGATCGTCGACGAGGACGGCCTGACGGTCGACTACGTGGTCGGCGACATCTTCCACGCCACACCGCAGCTGATCGGCGGGCCCAACAACGGCCGCTACCTGAGCCGCAAGGACGACTTCCCCGGCTACGGGGACTTCTTCGAGCACCAGGAACGCCGCCGCAAGGCCCTCTTCACGGCTTCTAACGACGGCCAGATCCACGCTTTCGACGCCGGCCAGTTCGGGAAGCAGATCGAGAACAAGTGCTCCGTGACCACCACCCTGACCTGCGACGTGGACGCGGATTGCCCCGGCGGCGAGACTTGCAGCGGGCAGGAGGAGGTCTGGAAGTTCAGCAACGGCAGTGGCCGGGAGCTTTTCTCGATCATTCCGCGCGCCGTCATGAAGACGATGCGCAGCCTCGCCACCTCGACTGATCACCAGTGGTCGGCCGACGGCACGCCGGCGGCCGGCGACGTCCTGATCGACCCGGAGCACTCGGGCGTCTTTTCGACCGACCCTCCGGACCCCGCCGAGCGCGAGTGGCGTACCGTCATGGTCACCGGGTTGCGCCGCGGCGGCGATTCCTACGTCGCGATCGACCTCACCCGGCCCGACCCGCTGGTCAAGTACGAGCCCGACGGCATCTTCCAGGGCCACCGGCCGAACGTGACCGGGACCGATTCCGCCGGCGGCTCCAACGATCAGGTCGTCCCCGAGTGCTTGACGAGCACGGGCGGAGCGGGAGGCCCCGGCGACTTGAAGCCGTGCGACGGAGCGACGCAGTATCCGTCGATCCTCTGGGAGTTCGAGGACGAGGACCTCGGCGATACTTGGTCGTCGCCCGACGTCGGCGCGATCCGGATCGGCAAGACCTTCGACACGAACGGCGACCCCGTGACGTTCGAGACGCGCTTCGTCGCCATCTTCGGCGGCGGCCTGGACCCGACCGGCTTCGCGTCGACCTCCGAGAAGGGCGACTACCTCTACATGGTCGACATCGAGACCGGAAAGATGATCTACAAGCGCGAGCTCGACGAGAGCTCCGCGCCGGCGCCGCCGGCCGCCGTCGACACCGACCAGGACGGCTTCATCGACCGGATCTACATCGGCACCACAGGGGGCTTCACCCCCGACACCGCGACCTCGATCACCGAGTCGAAAAGCGGCCGGCTCTACCGCGTCGACCTCGACGAGGCGGTAGGGATGGTCTTCGGCGCGAGCTGCCGTCCTGCCGCGATCCCGGCGCGCTCCTCCGACGACTGCTGCGCCACGCAGGACGGTTGCATCGTCTCCGAGAAGTGGGAGCCTTACCCGATCTTCGACACCATCAGCGCCGACAGCGCCGGCAAGCCGATCGTCCCCGGGACCGACAAGCGGATCTTCTTTGCCCCGTCGGTGATCTTCTCGACCCAACTGGGCCGCTACGCCGTGGCCTTCGGGTCCGGCAACCGCGAGGACCTCTGGTCTTTCGCCCCCACCGGGCCCGACAAGCTGCCGGGGGCCGTCGAGGACGGCAACCGCGTCTACCTCTTCGTCGACGACTCGGACCTGATCGACGACCCCTCGACGCCGAGCAAGATCGAGGTGCTGCGGACCGAGGCCGACTTCATCGACGTCACCGACCCCGGCGTGCCGTTCCGGCTTTCGGGCGCGAGTGTTTCGACCACCGACATCCTCGAGCAGTCGAACGGCGAGCGCGGCTGGTACTTCCGGCTGGGCGTGGTCCCGCTGACGATCACCGACCAGACGGGATCCATCGTGGTCCCGGCGGTGCACGAGAAGGTGATCGGTCCGATCACGGCGATCTCCGGCATCAACGTCGTCTCCTCGTTCGTCCCGGCGGTGGGCATCGACCAGGCGGGCTCGACCTCGCCCCCGCCGCCCGGGAACCAGGGCGGCACCTCGGACCCCCTCTGCGCCCGTACCGGCAGGAGCCGGGCCTACGCCCAGTTCACCTCCGACGGCCGGCCGATCCCGAAGGACCTCGGGACGATCACCACCGATCCGAACGATCCGAACCCGCCGCCGCCGCCGCCGCCGCC
>CBDUYN010000261.1:0-10689 GCA_965371445.1 uncultured bacterium
GAAGATCTGGGACGCGGCCTCGGGCCGCGAGCTGCACACCCTCGAAGGCCACAAAGGCGGGGTCCGATCGGTGGCGTGGGAGGGGAGCGGCGAGCGGCTGGCGTCCGGGTCCTTGGACCAGACGGTGAAGATCTGGGACGCGGCCTCGGGCCGCGAGCTGCACACCCTCGAAGGCCACAAAGACGTGGTCGGCTCGGTGGCGTGGGAGGGGAGCGGGGAGCGGCTGGCGTCCGGGTCCTATGACCAGACGGTGAAGATCTGGGACGCGGCCTCGGGCCGCGAGCTGCAGACCCTCGAAGGCCACAAAAAGTGGGTCCTCTCGGTGGCGTGGGAGGGGAGCGGCGAGCGGCTGGCGTCCGGGTCCTTGGACCAGACGGTGAAGATCTGGGACGCGGCCTCGGGCCGCGAGCTGCACACCCTCGAAGGCCACAAAAACCGGGTCGGATCGGTGGCGTGGGAGGGGAGCGGGGAGCGGCTGGCGTCCGGGTCCTTGGACCACACGGTGAAGATCTGGGACGCGGCCTCGGGCCGCGAGCTCCACACCCTCGCGGGACATGAGGGTCTCGTCTTCTCGCTGGCCTGGGACGCGTCGGGCCGGCTGGCGGTGGGCACCTCCTCGGGGACGATCGAGCTCTGGGACCTCTCGGGCGGCGAGCCGCGCCGGACGGCGCGCTTCGTGACGCCCTTTCCCGGCCTCGTGGTGACGGCCGGCGGCTACATCGACGGGCCGGCCGAGGCGCTCGAAGGCGTCCGCTTCGCGGACGGCTGGGCGCTCTACGAGCTCGGGGACGTGCCGGAGCGCCGGTCGGCGAAACGGGTGCGGGCGGCGTTGCGGGTCCGCGGGTCCACCGGGGATCGTTGAATCCCACCGCTGCCGGGGCTCCGGCCCCTACTCTCCCTGACCCAGGGCAAGGCGGAAGCCAAGACCGTCGCCGCGGATGCCCGAGCCGAACCAGAGGCGGCAGGCGGCGTCCACGTAGCTCGCGGTGTCGTCCCAGGAGCCGCCACGGAACACGCGCCGCGAGCCCTCCTGGCGAAGCGGATCCCGTTGCGCCTCGGCGGCGTAGCCGGCGTAGGCGTCAGCGCACCACTCCCAGACGTTGCCCAACATGTCGTAGAGACCCCAGGCGTTCGGCTCTTTCCGCGCCACCCCGTGCGTTTTGTTGCCACTGTTGGCGCAATACCAGGCGATCGACCCGAGGTTCGGGGCGTAGCTGCTCGCGGTGGAACCCGCCCGGCAGGCGTACTCCCACTCGGCTTCCGTCGGCAGCCGCGCGTCGAGTCCTGGAAGCTTGCCGTTCAGGGCCTCGAGGAAGCGCTGGCAGTCCTTCCAGCTCACCCTCTCGACAGGACGTTGCGGCGAGATGAAGCGACTCGGATTCTTGCCCGTCACGGCTTTCCAGAGCGCCTGCGTGCAGGGCGTCGACGCGAGCCAGAAACCCTGGGTCAGCGTCACCTCGTGCTGCGGACCTCCATTGGCAGAACGGCCCTCCTCGGTTTCCGGCGCGCCCATGAGGAAACGGCCCGGCGCAATCCAGCGCAGGCGCTGCTTCGCTCCCTCGACGGAGACCTCGACGAAGGCGCCGTGGTCGTCCTCGCCCTTTCCCGACGCCCAAGCCGGCAGCTCCTCGGGACGGCGGTAGGCGTCGTCGGGCGCGGCGAGCTTGAGGCCCGGATCGACGGCGAGCGCCGGCTCCCTCAGGAGATAGGCCTCTTTCTCCAGCAGGGGCTCCGGGGAATGGGGACGACTCGCCATGACCTTTTGATTCTATACCGGGCCGGCCTCATTCCACCTCCAACACCTCGATTTCCACCTGCCCCAGGTACGGCAAGAGCTGCGCCCACCGTTCGATTCCCCCGTTCAGGATCTTGAGGTGGGTGGCGTCGGCCAGCGGCTGGCCGAGGGTCGGGTCCATCGCCGTCCACTCGCCGACGTGGACCTCGGGCCAGGCGTGGTAGTAGAAGCCGTCGAGCGTCTCGCTCCACACGAGGCCGATGGCGATGCGCGACGGGACGGCGGCGGCGCGCGCCAGGGCCGTGAAGAGGACCGTGTGCTCGTTGCAGTCGCCGCGCCGCTTCTCCAGCACCTCCAGCGCCGACGGGACGCTTAGCACCGGCTCTTTTTCGATCGCCGCGAAGACCCAGTCGTGGATCGCCGTGGCGCGGCGCCAGGGGTCGTCCTCGCCCGCCGTGATCGCCGCGGCCCGGCGCCGGATCTTCGGGTGGTCCGACTGCACGAAGAGGTCGCCGCCGAGGTGCTCCGCCATCTCGGCCGAGGCGTCGCGGGCCGACCGCGGCTCCGGCTCCGGCGCTCTCGTCAGCCGGTAGCGTCCGTCGCCGAGGGCGACCTGGTTGGCGTCGCCGGGGAGGTCTCGGCCGCCTCCGGAGACGCGCACGACGAGCCGGCGCGCGCCCCGGAACGGACGCTTGCCGCGCGGCTCGACCGCGGTCAGACGCAGCAGCCCGGCGCTCTCAGCGGGCGCCGCGGACGCCGCGCTCCGCGCCTCGATCCGCCGCAGGACGAGGCCGAGCGGCGTCTCCGCCTGCACCACCTCGCCGCCCTCGTCGATCCAGACCCGCATCTCCAGGCCGCCGGTCGTGGCGTGAAGCCGGCGCGTCATGAGCGTCCGGCCGCCGATCGTAAGCGGCTCGCGCGCCGCGCAGCGCAGCCGCATCGGGCTTTTCGTAAGCGTCAGGGGGTCGAAGCTCTCGAGCCGCACCTCCTCGCCCACGTCGAGGTCGGGGAATTCGAGCGACGTGGTGAAGCCGCCGGCGAAGACCAGCTCGTCGTCGACGGCCATCTCGAGCGGCACGGTCTCGCCGGCCGAGACCACCTCGGCGCGCAGGAGGCCGTCGCGCACCTCGCCCGCCAGGCGGAAGTCGTAGCCGGCCGAGCCCACGGCGAGCCGGAATTCGAGACGCGCCACTTTTAGGCCGCGCCAGATCTCGCCCTCAAGGTCGAGCTCGGTGGCGCGGCCCAGGAGGTTCAGGGTCAGGCGCGTCTCGAGGTCCATCCGCCGGCCCGCGGTGCCGTCGCGCTGCTCGGCGCTCTCGCGGACGTGGACCCATCCAACCTGCTCCTCGCCGGCAAAGAGCCCCATCCAGGAATCCCGGGGAAGCGCCTCCGCCGGCACCGCCCGCGGCCGCACGAGCGCCACGCCGCCGCCCGCGCCCAGGAAGCCCGGACCCAGCTCGCGGTAGGCGAGCCATCCCGCCATGCCGAGCCAGGCGGTGACGATCGCGAAGCCGAGCGGACGGCGGTAGCTTCTTCTACGCATGGCTGGGACCACCCTGGGGTGGCGTGGTTGCCGGAGCCCCGCTTCGGGGGCCCTTCACCTTGTTTACGGGAAAAGCGGCCGGGGATCACAGGCGCTCGGGCTCCGCGTCGTCGACGAGGCCGAGCTCCGCCAGCTCTTCGAGGGCGTCCTCGCAGCGCTCGAGGCGTTGGCGGAACTCCGCCACCGATTCGATCCCGAAGCCGTAGAGGCGGGCCAGCTCAAGGGAGAGGGGCTTTTCCCGGTCCCGCGCCTGGCGGTGAAACCGGTCGAGGATCTCCAGGTTGCGGCGCCGGGGAAAGAGCTCGGCAAAAAACGCCGCCGGCTCCATCTCGATGGCATGGAGGATCGCCAGCAGCTGCCAGAGCTTGAGATCGACCGTGCCGCCGAGCAGCTGCGAGAGGTAGCCGCGCGAGAAGCCGACGCGGCGCTCGATCTCACGCTGGGTGGTCTTGGAGAGATAGATCGACAGGCGCAGGCTCTCGAGAATCCGCAGGGTCGTGGACCGGGCGTCCATCGCCGGAGCTCCTCAGGACGGCTGCGGGCCCGGCCGGTGCGCCGCCAGGGCCCGGGCGGCCTCGTGGATGCGGCGGCGTACGTCCGCGACCACCGAAGGGAACCGCGGCGAATGGCCCGCGCTGCCGAGCAGCTCGACGACGTCGATGACCATCATGGCGAGGTAGAGGCTCGTGTTGGCGTGGTGCTCGTTCTCGCCCGGACGGCGCGAGCGCGCCAGGAGGTGCTCCGCCATCGACCAGGTGAAGAGCCGCGGCGTGACGCCGCCGAGCTCCAGGGCTTCGGGGAACGTGAAGTCCCGGATCAGCCCTTCGAGGTCGACGCCGCGGGCGGCCGTGCGCTGCAGGATCGCCTCGCGGCGGACCTGGACGTCGCGGCCGTCGCGGAGCACCGCGGCGTATTCCCCGAGGGCGTCGAGGTCGAACATCTCGAAGGGCTGGAGACGGCGCAGGAGCGCGGCGCGGAACTCGGCGTCGCTCTCGAGCAGCCGGACGGCCAAGAGCCGCTGCTCGTGTTCGGAGAGGGCTCCCAGAAGAAGCCGCGCCACGAACGTTCGATCCACCTCCAGGGTCTCAGTCTCGCTCAGCCGCTTTCCCACCGTCGTTCTCCCTGCTCCCTGACCGTTCCGGGCTCGTGCCGCGAAACCGGCAGAACCGCCACGGCGGCCTCGTTTCCCGTCCCGGATCTCGGCTGGTGGCACCTTCGACACCAGCAGAGAGCGATTGGGCTTATCGGGTCGAGAATAGCGGATCGCCATGCCATGATCAAGAAAATCTCTGTATATCGCAAAAGTTTCTGAATAGCGCAAACAGTTAGGCCTCCGACCGAGCCCTCTTCTTAGGGTCCACCCGGATCGAGCACCGCGGGCCTGATGCTCGCCGGGCGCATCGATCGGAAGGAGAGTTTCTATGTCCAGACGTCTTTCGTCGATCCTCCCCCTCGTCCTTGCGGCGTCGCTGGGGCTTGCGCCGGCTGCTGGCGCGGCCCATCTCGCTTGTAACTCCGAGGCGCGGGCAGGGCTGGAGATCCAGCCCGGCGGGCTCGCTCAGCGAGCCGGTCTCGAGATCCAGCCCGGTGGCATCGTCCAGCGGGCGGGGGTGGAAATCCAGCCCAACGGGTTTGCCCAGCGGGCGGGTCTTGAGATCCAGCCCGGCGGCATCGCCTGGCAGGCGGGGCTGGAGATCCAGCCTGGCGGGCTCCTTTCAGGTGTCGAGGTCGAGCCGAACGGGTAGCTGCAGGCTCAGGAGCTTTGCGGTGGTCCCTGGTTTCCGGTCCCGGAGGGCCGGCAGGCGCCGCGGAGTTGGACCCGGCGCACGGTTTCGGAGACCTCGTCGATGAGGTCGAGGGTGGCGGAGTTGGCGTGGGCCGCGCTGTAAAAGAGCATCAGTGCGGCGCTGGCCTCGCGGTCGATCCGGAGGCTGCGAAAGACAGGAAAGAGCTGGCCCGCCACCCGTTTGACCTCGCCGGTGAGGCCCTCCCGCAGGTAGGTCGCAGCCAGATGAAGGAGGATGATCGCCTGTTCGTAGAGAGCGCCGAGATGCCGGCATCTTTCCTGGGTTTCCCAAAGCTCGTGGATTCCCTCGTCGAGCCAGCCCAGGCGGATCGAGGTCAAGGCTTTCAGGGTCCGCAGCTTCAGAAGGTTCAGACCCTCGGGCAAGGCGGCGTGGCAGCGGTCGGCCAGCTTGAGCCATTCGAGGGCGAGGCGGTCGACCTCCGGATCGGCAGCCACCTCGTGCAAGTAGACGGCCGTGTTGTGGACCGCGGCCAGAAAGTTTCGCGGGCTGGCGTGAGGGTCGAGCCGGTCCAGGGCCTCTCCCAGACAGGCGAGCGCCTCGGCCTTGCGGCCGGAGCTGCCGAGGATGACCCCTCGGTCGATGAGAGCGACGGCGGCTTTGTCCAGGGCCCCGTAGCGTTCGAACTCGGCGAAAGCTTCGTCGATCAGGACGAGGGCCTCGTCGAAGCGGCCCTGGTCACTGCGCAGGTTGGCGGCACGTTGCGCGAGGCGCGGGTGGGCGAGAGGGCTGAGCTCCTCCGCGAGCTCCGGGGCGTCGAGAAAGGCGAGCGCGACGTTGAGCGCCGCTTCTGCCTGTCGCAACTCGGCAACCGAGCGAAGCGCGCTCCCCCAAACTGCCCACGCATCTGCCTGGAGCGTGAGCCACCGCGGCGCACCGACTGCCTCACGGCTCAAAGAAGCGACAAGGTCACGTGTCGTCTCGGCGAGCCGAACCGCGAGAGCCGGGCTTTCGTGGCGTAGCTCGTCGGCTTCGTCGAGGAGCCGCCGGCATTCGTCCAACTCCACCATCGCAGAATCTCAACCCTTCCGTTTCCGCCGCCGCCGGTACTCGTCGAGGATTCCAGAGGCCTCGATTCGAGCCACGCTCTGCTCGCAGCGCGCTAGCCGGTCGCGAAGCTGATTGAGCGACTCGACACCGTACTTGTAGAGGCGTCCGAGCACCTCGTCGACCTCTTCGGTCAGGGGCCCCGAAGCACGCTGGAACTCTTCGAGGGCGCGGCGGCGCTTCTTGGCAGCGGGATACATCCGCGAAAAAAACTCCCCTGGGCTGTGCTCCAGCGCGTTGAGGATGGCGAGCACGTGCCACACCTTGAGGTCGAGGTTGCGCGCGAGAAGCTGCGAGACGTAGCCGCGGGAAAAACCGACGCGCTCCTCGAGCTGACGCTGGCTGATCCCCGCCTCTCGGAGCAGACGCCGGATTTCTTGAAGCGCCGGTTCGGTTTCTTGTTTCCAGTCCATGAAGCTCGCCGTCCAGGCTCAGAGGATAGCAGAATTTACGCGGGGCGTAAATTCCGGATGGCGAAAATTCCCAGGTCGCTACCCCGCCCGCATCAAGAAGACCTGCGCCGCCAGCGTCTCGGTAAAAGCCTGGACCTCCTCCAGCTTGTTCAGAATCCCGAAGCTCACCCGCAGCGAGGCCAGGGCCTCCTCCTCGGAGATCCCCATGGCGAGCAGCGTCCGGCTGGCCTGTGGCTTTCCTGAGTGGCAGGCGGAGCCGGTCGAGACGGTGTAGCCGGCCTCGTCGAGGCGCAGCATGAGCTGGTGTCCGGAGATCCCGGAAAAGGCGACGTGGGAGGTATGGGGCAACCGCAGGGCACCGGTCGCGTGGACGACGGCGCCGTCGATCCCCGGCAGGGCGCGCTCGAAAAGGAGGCGCATCTCGATCAGGCGGTTCCGCCGGTCGGAGAGCTCGCGGGCCGCGAGCTCCGCGGCCTTGCCCAATCCGACGATGGCCGGCACGTTCTCGGTCCCGGCTCGGCGTCCGCCCTCCTGGGAGCCGCCGACGAGAAGCGCGTCGGTCTCGTGGCCGTCCTTGACCCAGAGGGCGGCGCTGCCGAGGGGTCCGTGGAACTTGTGTCCGCCAAGGGTCAGGAAGTCGACGCCCAGGTCCTTGACGTGGACCGGGACCTTGCCCACGGCCTGGACGGCGTCGCAGAGCACGGGGACGCCGCGCGCGCGGCAGATCTCGGCCACCCGGGCGACGGGCTGGAGGGTGCCGAGCTCGTTGTTGCCGAGCATCAGGCAGACGAGCCGGGTGTCGTCGCGCAGCGCCTCCTCGACGGCCTCGGGGGATGCGACGCCGTTCTCGTCGGGCGGGATCTCGGTGACCTCCATGCCGTCCTCGGCCACGCGCGCCGCGGCCGCGGTGACCGACGGGTGCTCGAGCGTGGTCGTCACGAGGTGTCCGGTGAAGCCGGCGCGGCGCGCGGCGGAGAAGATGACCTGGTTGTTGCCCTCGGTGCCGGAGGCGGTGAAGAGGACCTCCCGCGGCGCCGCGTCGAGGAGGGTCGCCACGCGGCCGCGGGCCGCCTCGACGGCCGCCTTGGCGGTCCGGCCGTAGGCGTGGCCCGACGAGGGGTTGCCGTGCGCCGCGCCCAGGTAGAGCAGCATGGCGTCGCGGACCCGGGGGTCCAGAGGGGTGGTGGCGTTGTTGTCGAAGTATGCGCCCATCAGGGTCTCCTCAGGAGTGGCAGCCTATCCTATCCGCTCGCAACGGCGGCGCGGCCATCCGTCCCATCCTTCTCGCGTCCGGTCGGTCCCGGGATAGACTGTTGGGCAGGTACGACACCATGAGAAAGCCCCCGAATCGATTCGCCGTCCTCGCCGTTGTCGCCTCGTTGCTCCTCGCTTTCGCCGCCGCCGACGCGACGCTCGCCAGGAAGAAGAAGAAAGCGGAGCGCGAGGCCGAAAAAGCCGCCGTGGCGGCCCTTCCCGAGCCCTACCTCGACTGGCTGCTCTCGGTCGAGGTGATCATCTCCGACGCGGAGAAGTCGCTTTTCCTGGCGTTGGAGAAAGACTACCAGCGCGACGCCTACATCGCGCGCTTCTGGTCGGTGCGTGACCCGATCTCGCGCACGGCGCGCAACGAGTTCCGCGAAGACTACGAGCAGCGGATCGCGGTGGCCCGCCCGTTCGGCTTCGACGACGCCCGGGCCCGCGTCCTGCTCCTGAACGGCCTCCCGGTCGAGCGCTTCGAGATCGACTGCAAGCCGGACTTCTGGCCCATCGAGGTCTGGTACTACGTGGGGAGCGATCGCACCGGGAGCGAGTTCCTGCTCGTTTTTTACAAGATCGGCGGCACCGCGAGCCCCTTCCGGCTGTGGAACCCGGTCGACGGGATCGAGACCCTGCAGTCGATCCCGGTGGGGCACAGCGTGTCGAGCTCCGGTGCGGACCGGTCGCTGCTCGGCCGCCTGGAGTCGGCCTGCGGCATCCAGGACGCCGAGATCCTGATGGCCGGCATCCAGAACCTGGTGGCGACCCAGGGCGGGGTCTCCGGCGCCTCGATTTTTCTCCACAAGATCACGGTGAAGCCGGAGACGCCGAACCAGGAATGGGTGGCGACGTTCTCGACCTACTCGACCGAGCTGGCCGAGGGGGTCGAGACCTTTCCGGCGACGGTCGAGATCGACTTCCCGGGCCGTCACATGAGCCGTACGGTGCTCCAGGGCGCGGTGCTCGTGGTCCTCGACGACATCATCGCGGAGGTCCTCGGGCCGAGCCGCGCCTACAACCTGATGCTCAACGGCGAGGTGCTGCGCGAGGGCAAGCTCTTCGAGAACTTCCGCTACAAGTACGACTTCCCGGCCAAGGAGCTGGCCGGGACCGACCGGGTGCCGCTGATCTTCCAGCGGTACCTGCGTCCGGGCGAGTATCAGCTGCTGATCAAGGTCGAGGACCTGGCGGGCGGGCGTTTCTTCCGCTACGACGAGGCGCTGGTGGTCCCCGAGGTGGAGGCGGCGCCGCCGCCGCAGCCCGAGGACCCGGAGACGGCGCGGCTCCTGGCCGAGGCCAACGCGGCGATCATGACGGGCGAGTCGACGATCTCGATCGTGCCGCCGAGGGGGGAATGGCAGACCGGCTTGGTGCGGATCGACACGCTGACGACCGGGGACGCGATCGCCGCGGTGGCGTTCCTGCTCGACGGCACGAAGATCCTGACCAAGCACCGTCCACCGTGGAACGTCGAGATCGACTTCGGCAACGTCCCCCGGGGGCGGACGCTGCGCGTCGAGGCCTACGACGGCGAGGACCACGAGGTCGCGAACGACGAGAAGCTCTTGAACTCCGGCCAGCACCGCTTCGCCGTCCACCTGGCGGAGCCGCGCGCGGGCAAGACCTATACCCAGAGCCTGCGGGCCCAGGCCAACGTGCTGGTGCCCGACGGCGAGATCCCGGAGCGGGTGGAGTTTTTCTTGAACGAGACGCTCGTGGCGACGGTCTACCAGCCGCCCTACATCCAGCCGATCGTCCTGCCCGAGGCCGAGTACGTCGCCTACGTCCGGGCCGTCGCCTACACGGTCGCCGGCACGTCGACCGAGGACGTCGTCTTCATCAACGCGCCCGACTACCTGGAGAACGTCGACGTCGACTTCGTGGAGCTCTACGCGGCGGTGCTCGACAAGCAGAAGCGTCCGGTGAACGACCTGGGCCGCGAGGCGTTCACGGTTCTGGAAGACGGGGTGACGCAGAAGGTGGTGCGTTTCGAGCGGGTGGCCAACCTGCCGATCCACGCCGCGGTGATGCTCGACGTCTCGGCGTCGATGGTCGAGGAGCTGACGGCGACCCAGGCGGCGGCGCTGGCGTTTTTCGAGCAGGCGGTGACCACCAAGGACCGCGCCGCGATCATCACTTTCAACGACCACCCGAACCTGACGACGAAGTTCACGAACGACGTCGAGGTGCTGGCCGGGGGCCTCGCCGGGTTGAAGGCCGAGCGGGGCACGTCGCTCTACGACAGCCTGGTCTTCGCGCTCTACTACTTCAACGGCATCCGCGGCCAGCGGGCGATCCTGCTGCTCTCCGACGGCAAGGACGAGTCGAGCCGCTACGACTACGAAGACGCGCTCGAATACGCGCAACGGGCCGGCGTGGCCATCTACTCGATCGGGCTGAAGCTGTCGAAAAAGGACGGCGACGCGCGCAGGAAGCTCACCCGGTTCGCCGAGGAGACGGGGGGCCGGAGCTTTTTCCTGGAAGACGAAGGGGAGCTCACGGCGGTCTACGAGACGATCCAGCGAGAGCTGCGCTCGCGCTATCTGCTGGCCTACCAGTCGTCGAACACGAGTGGCACGAAGAGGTTCCGTACGATCGAGGTGCGGCTCGCCCGCGCCGGCCTGGAAGCGATCACGCTGCGCGGCTACTACCCCTGAGCCGGTCCCTTGCTGGGACCGCAGGCGTCCCGCCTGCTCTTTGACCCCCAAATCGGACGCCCGCCGTCCACCCGCGTCGCCCTCGCAACGGGCCTCAAGGCCCGTGCTATAGACGAGAAAGCCGGCTGAAGCCGGCTCAGAAGGCGGCCTTGTAGAACCCTTTCAGGGTTCGGGATGGCCGTGGCCCTCAACCCAGGGTGGCGCTTCGCTTACCCTGGGCTGTTGGATAGAA
>CBDUYN010000262.1:0-10688 GCA_965371445.1 uncultured bacterium
CTCGCCGGCGTCGAGAAAACGCTCGTCGTTTTTACCGACGCCTCGCCGGCGTCGAGAAAACACTCGTCGTTTTTACCGACGTCTCGCCGGCGTCGAGAAAACGCTCGTCGTTTTTACCGACGCCTCGCCGGCGTCGAGAAAACACTCGTCGTTTTTACCGACGTCTCGCCGGCGTCGAGAAAACGCTCGTCGTTTTTACCGACGCGTCGCCAGCGTCGAGAAAACGCTCGTCGTTTTTACCGACGTCTTGCGGCCGCCGAAAAAACGGTCGTCGCGGCGACCGACGTTTCGAGAGGGCGTCCGCATCGCTCGTCGTGGCGACCGACGCTTCGTGTCGTCGGGGACGGACTTGCGTCCGCCGTCCCGCCGAGCCTGGCGTCCTCGGGGTCGTAGAACAGCCGGCCGAGGTGCCCTGGACTGCGCGGCAGCCAGTCCTCCGGCGGAGATTCGCGTCAGTGGGGCGTCGCCGTCTGACATCGGTTCCGACGAGGCACGGCCCTACGGGTGACGTAAAGATCGATCGATTCGAGAGACGGCCGCAACACTTCGCGAACGAAGGTCTCTTCGGTCTGTCCTTCGACCAGGACGAGGATTCGCTTCAAGAGCCGGGTCTCCCGCCGATCACGTTTTTTTCCCACAGGTCTCCCAGAGCGTAGTCGTCGAGCCAGGACGAGATCTCGTCCTGGGAAAGATGCCGGAAGACGGATTCTCCG
This sequence comes from uncultured bacterium, assembly GCA_965371445.1. Classification (GTDB taxonomy): domain Bacteria; phylum Acidobacteriota; class Thermoanaerobaculia; order Multivoradales; family J023; genus DASWIG01. Next base: position 714 of record CBDUYN010000262.1, read on the forward strand.
TCGACTCGATCGACGACGACGACGTCTTCGGGGGAGAGCTGGTTGACGAGCGTCACAGACTGCGTCGAGACGATGATCTGGGTACGTTCGGCGGCCGAGCGCAGGAGATCGGCGAGGACCACGACGGCATAGGGGTGAAGACCGAGCTCCGGCTCGTCGAGCAAGACCGTCGAAGGGAGCTCGGGCTGAAGAAGCAGGGTCACCAGGCTGATGAAACGCAGCGTGCCGTCGGAGAGGGCGTGGGCGTCGAAGTAGGCGTCCGAGCCCTTCTCCTGCCACTCGAGCTTGATCTTGCTGGGGTTGAGGCGGTCCGGATCAAGGGTGAAATCGCCAAAGAAAGGAGCCACCGTTCGTACGACGTCTACGATGTTTCGATAGACGTCAAAGTGTCTCTCCTTGAGGAAGTACAAAAACGCTGCAAGATTGCCTGCGTCCGCTCGCAGATGGCGATTGTCGTCGAGATCACCGAGTTGTTTGACCTTGGAAGAGGAGCTGGTGTCGTGAAAATGATAAACCTGCCAGGAGGAGAAAGCTTGAAGCACGTGATCGGCAATTGTCGGTTGCTGCTCGCGCCGAGACTCTTCGTGGAGAGCCGTCTCTTGGTGGCCTCGGCCAAGAAAGTCCTTGTAAGGCGTCGAGTCATCTTCGCCCTGGAAATACACGGTCTCGTCACCGAATACCAGAGAGCCGTTGCTCGTGGGAAGCAGGGTACACCGATAGGCATTTTTGCCGAAGACGAATCCCAGGACGATCTCCTCAGTGACCTTCCTTCCGTAATAGAGCATTTGATCCGCGCCGCCGGACCGGGCCACGTAGAGCTGGAGGCTCTCGTTGACGATCTGACGGAGTAGCTCGAAAACCGTGACGAAGTTCGATTTGCCGGCACCGTTGGCCCCGATCAGGACGTTGAGCGGACCCAGCTCGATGTCCTGCTCACGGATCGACTTGAAGCCGGCGACGTGGATCTGGTCCAGGTGGGACATGGCCACTACTCTAGCACGACACGGAGCGTCCGGCAGGTTCTCCGGACGATAGGCTCACGCCGATCAGCTCAGGCTGCGAAGGCCGAAGGCCTGCGGCTCGAAACCGTCGGGCGGTGCGATCTCGAAGACGTCGTCCTTGATCGTCGCCAGGTAGAGGCCCTCCTTGGCGGCCCGGTCCCGCAGGTCTTGCGGAACGTCGAGGGCGGCCAGGATGCCGAAGAGTTTCTTGCCGCGGTGCTCGGGAAGGAAGCGCGGCAGCTTACGCAGGTGCGCGAGGAGCTGGTCAAAAGCGTCCGAACGCAGCTGTGTTTTGATCTCGACGACATAGACTTCGGGGATCTCGTCTCGGGCATGGCCAATCATGTCGAGCTGGATCTCTTCGCCATGGTCGCGGATGCGCTGCGGATCCTGGATAACCGTCATGCCGAACTGCTCGCGCAGGGCGCGCTCCAGAGAGGGACGGAAAAGCGCCTCGGTGTAGTCGCCCTGCTTGTTGCCGAGGTGTCCGAGATCGCGGTGGATGCTCTCGAAGAGGCGGTCGCTGTCCCGGCGTGAGGCAAGCACCTCCTGCCAGATCCGCTCCGACTCCTCGCTGTGCTGCTTCGACTCTTCGCGAAGGGCCCGCATTTCCTCGCGGAACTCCTGCCAGACACGCTCCGAGTCCTCGTGCATGACGCGGATCGCTCGGCTGTTCTCAGCCACCAGGGCCTTGAGCTCTTCGTCGGTCATCGTCGTCTCCAAGGCCCAGGATAGCACACACGCAGTCATCCTCGGCCGGACGGCTGCCCTACTCGTCGTCGTCCTCCTCGTCCTCCTCGTCCTCGTCTTCGTCCGGACGCTGGCGGCGGAAGTGGAAGCTCAAGTCGACGTCCTCCTCCCCCCGGCGGACGACAAAGCGCACCGGATCGCCCCAGCGCTTGCCGGCCATGAGCCGCCCGATCACTCCCTTGCCGACGACCTCGACGCCGTCCATCGTCAAGATGACGTCGCCGACCTCGAAGCCGCCGGCTTCAGCCGGCGAGCTCTCGGCGACGTAGATGACCTCGCGCCGTCCGTCGTCGGTCGCGCCGGAGGCGCGCTCGCCGTCCACCGCGCGGGTCGAGGTGCCGAGGACGGGGTAGAGCGAGTCGATCGGCGACGGCACGCCCCAGATGAAGTCGGCGTAGGACGCCCGGACCGTCTCGATGGGCTCGTTGTCGTCGTCCGTGATCGGCACCGGGATCACCGACGCCATCTCCCCGTCGAACCACTGCGCCGCCTGGCGCTCGATGCCGAGGCCGTAGGCCACGTGACCCGAGCCGATCAGGACGACCATGATCGCTTGCGGATCGTCGCTCGCCTTCAAGGCCTTGACGGAGTTCCAGCCCATGGTGGCGTCCCAGGTGGCCTGGGCGCGGACCATGCCGTCCCAGGCTTCCTCGCTCATCTCGGAGTGGAGCGGGTCGTCCTCGTCGAAGAAGGAGCGGAAGAGCTGGCGGTGCTCCTCGCTCGTCGTGTCGATCTCGGTCGGGATGTGGGCCGCCTCTTCCTCGGTCAGGTCCTGAAAACCCTTCTTGCGCACCGCCGTGACCACGTCGCGGGGCGCGTTGACGGCGTACATGGGGACGCCGGCGCCGCGGGCGAAGAGGAAGATGTCGCGGTAGTAGAGCCAGTTGTGGGTCCAGGACTCGTACCACTTCGAGAAGTGGAGGAACCCCTCCTCGGTGTAGCGTCCGGCGACCCATTCGTCGAGGTACTCCTGGTGGGTGTAGGGGTACATCTCGAGGCCGATCACGACGTGGCGTCCGGCGCGGTGGAGCTCTTCGAGCACCCGCAGCTGGGCCTCGTGGAACTCGACCGAGGTGTGGCTCTCGCCGAAGAAGACGAGTTGGACGCCGTCGAGCCGCGCCGCGAGCTCGCTCGCCGTCAGGAGCTCGCCGGTGCGGGTGTCGGTGACGGCGTCGAGCGTCACCGGGATTTCGCGGTCCTTGCGGTCGCCGTCGCCGATTTCGAGGTGCATGGGCTTCTGCGTCGCCTGGAGGGCGACGGTGCCGAGGAGAAAGAGGGCAAGGAAGACGGCCTTCTTCATGACGGAGGGTCCTCTCGTGTTGGGTCGTGAGTGCGGTGGGGCGAAGCGGCGGCGGGATGTAGGGACGGGAGGTGAGACCGCTTCGCGGCGTGGTCTCCAGACATGATAGCTCAATCCTCCGCCTGGAGGATCCAGGCGCTTGTCGCGCTCCCCTAGCCGGGCCTGGGATGGTAGCCTTCTTCCCGGACCGACGACCCCAGCTTTCATAGGAGACGACACTCATGAGCAAATTCACTCGATGCTTGCTCTTTCTGCTGGCCGCGATCCTCGCGGCACCGGCCTTCGCCACCGAAGCAGACCTCACCGGCAACTGGCTCCTGGAGATGGACGGCAGGTCCCCGAGCGGCGAGAAGACCGCCACCGTGACCTTCGAGACGGACGGCGACGGCATCGTCGTCCGCATGACGGGGAAGAAGGGCACCGTGGAGTGCCCGGGGACGCTCGCGGGCGACGAGCTCACCTTCGAGTACACCTCGCCGAAGAAAAAGGTCACCGCCACCTACCGCGGCAAGGTCCGCGGCGAGCTGATGGGCGGCGAGGTCGACGTGGGCTCGCGGCAGATCAAGTGGCACGCCCGCCGCACGAAAGACGACAGCGGCTTCAAGTTCGACGGCACCTGGACTTTTTTCATCGAAGGCGAGCCCCGCGACTACGCGAACCTCACCAAGATGACCTTCAGCCAGGACGGCCCCGAGCTGATCGTCACGCTGACCTCGAACGACATGGCCGTGGAATGCCGCGGCTACCTCGAGGGTGAGGAGATCGGCTTCGAGTACGCGCGCGAGAAGCGCGACGGTAGCGGCACCTACACCGCGCAGATGACCGGCTCGATCGCCGGCGCTCTGATGAGCGGCGAGGCCGATCTCCACGAGCACGGCAAGACCACCTGGCGGGCGACGCTCGACGTCGATTGACCGAAGGAGAAATCCCCATGACGACAAGACGGAGCGCAGGACTGCTCGCCGCCGCCCTTCTCCTCGCCGGCTCGGGCTTCGCCCAGGTCGACGCCACGAAGGAGCTCCCCGTCGAGCGCATCCCACACCCCGGCGAGGCCGCCGAGGCCTACTTCTCGCCCGACGGCAAGTCCCTGATCGGCAACGCCAAGCTCGCAGGCGACCAACACCACATGGTCTATCTGATGAGCCTCGACGGCCAGGAGATGCGGCGTATCAACGACAAGGGCCAGGACGCCTGCTCCTACTTCTTCCCCGACGGCAAGCGCCTGGTCTGGACCTCGACCCGCGACCGCACGGACCTCGACCCCGACACCTCCTACTCCGAGCCGCTGCGCTACCCGCAGGGCGCCGAGCTCTACACCTCGGACCTCAAAGGCGGCAACCTCGTGCGCTTGACCGACAACGAGCTCTACGAGGCCGAGGTCTCGCTCTCTCCCGACGGCAAGTGGGTGCTTTTCACCCGCCAGATCGACGGCAAGCTCGACCTCTGGCGGATGCGTCCCGACGGCACGGAGGAATTCCAGATCACCCACACCCCGGAGTGGCAGGAGGGAGGCTCGTTCTACCTCCCCGACAGCGAGACGATCCTCTACCGGGCCTGGAAGCGCGAGCACGACGCGGTGCGCGGCAAACCGATGACGATCTACACGATCCGGCACGACGGCACGGGCCAGAAGCAGATCACCCACGACGCGGGCACCAACTGGGCTCCCCACCCGGCCCCCGACGGCAAGCACTTCGCCTTCGTCAAGATGTTGCCGCCGCACAACTTTGAAATCTTCCTGATGAACAGGGAAACCGGCGAGCAGCGGCAGTTGACCCAGAACCCGGCCTTCGACGGGTTCCCGGCCTTCTCCCCCGACGGCAAGACCCTGGCCTTCGCCTCGAGCCGCGGCGGCGTGCCGGGAGAGCGAAAGCTCTTTCTCTTTACGATGGACGTTTCGTCGTTGGGCTTGGGAGGGAAGCCCTAGCTAGCGAGGCTCGCGCCTCAGACCGACGAGCATGTTCTTCTGAGCCGGCTTCAGCCGGCTTCCTGGTCCATAGCACGGGCCTTGAGGCCCGGCGCGGGGGCGGCGCGAGGCACGACGGTTCGAGGCGCTCGGCGACCTCCGCTACGGGCCTCAAGGCCCATGCTATGGGCTGGAAAGGCGGCTGCGCGATTCTAACCGGCTCCGCTACGCTGTATACCCCACCAGCGGCTGCCACCGAGGCGGATAGAAGACTTTCTCCAACACCAACCCCTGCGCCTGAGCGGTAGGCCCGGCCTCGCTACGCGGACGCCCCGCGAGAAGCGTCCCGATCGACGCCGTCGAACGCCGCCCTTGCCCCACCTCGACGAGCGTCCCGACGATCGAACGTACCATGCCGCGCAGGAAGCCCTCGCCCCAGAAGCGCAGGTGAAGCTCCCGTCCGGCCTCGTCGAGGGTGGCCGCGAAGAGGTGCCGGACCGGGCTCTTGTGGCTCCCGCCCGCGATGGCAAACGCGGTGAAGTCGTGACGCCCCACGAGGGTAGAGAGGGCGAGGCGCATGGCGTCAACGTCCAGAGGACGCCCCACCCGGGCCACGTAGGGCTCCTCCAGCGGCGACACGACCCGCCCGCGGTAGATCCGGTAAAGGTACTCCTTGCCAAGGGCCGACTTGCGGGCATGGAACCCGGAAGGCATCCGATGGGCCGCCGTCACCCGTATGTCTGAAGGTAGAAGGTGTGAGGTGCCGTGTACCAGCCCGCGAGCCGGAAACGGACGGGGGAGCTCCAAGTGAGCCACCTGGCCGCGGGCGTGGACCCCGGCGTCGGTCCGGCTGGCGCCGAACACCCGGACGTCCTGGCGGAGCAGCTCACCCAGGGAGCTTTCCACGACTTGCTGCACCGCCAGGGCGTTTGTTTGCCGCTGCCAGCCGGCGTAGGCCGTGCCGCGGTAGGAGAGGATCAGCCGGTGGACCATCGCGTCGTCCCCAGGAGGAAGAAAAACGGCACCCAGATCGCGAGATAGACCCAGGGGAAGTACTCCCAGCCCAGGAGACCCGGTAGGTATGCCATCTCGATCAAGGCCGCGAGGGCGAGCCAGGCCCGGTGGCGGGCGAGCGCCGCCCAGGGCAGGACCCAGAGGAGGTACCAGGGATAGAAGGTGGCCACACAGAGGAGCACAGCTCCCATGAGCCGTCCGCTGCCGGTCACCGGATCCTCGGAGCGCCAGGTCAGGAGGAAGAGGACGGCGAAGAACGCGAGCAGCGCGAGCTTCGCCAGGAATTGCGGATAGACGAAGGGGTAGAAACGGTTCCAGAGCTCGTGGCGGCCGGTCGCCTCCTTCAACCGGTCGAGGCCGCCCTTGACCGCCGCGACGGCGCCGGCGTCGTCGATCAGGCGATACAGCGGCTCGTAGACCGGACCGTTGAACTCCCAGGAGACGGCGTACTTGACAAGGCCCGGAGGCACCCCACCGAGCGACACCGCGACCAGCGCGGCGGCGATCGCGACGAGCACCGCGGCGGCGGCGAGGAAGCGCACCGGGCGTCCGCTCTGGCGGGCCCACATGGGAAGCGCCACGAGCGGCACGAGCTTCGCCAGCACGCCGGCGGCGGCGGCCAGCCCCGCGGCCGCCGAACGCTTCCGGACGAGAAGCCACACCGCCGCCACCTGGGCCGTCACCAGGAGGCCGTCGACGTGGCCCATGCCCGCGACCTCGAGGCTCGCCAGCGGACACCAGCAGTACCAGATGGCGCGGCCGGGCGGAAGGCCCCGGGCCGCGGCAAGGCGAAGGAGCAAAACACCGCCGCAAAGCTCCAGGAGTGTGATTAGAATCTTCACTCCTACGAGAGGTACCGGCAAGGCACTCGCGGCCGTGAAGACGGCAAGGGCCAGAGGCGGATACACCGTAGGGAGCTCCTTGTGCGGCATGCGCTCCCAGAGGGGGTCGCGCAGCGCCGCCAGCTGCTCGGCTTCCGGCGCGTAGCGATACGGATTGAAGCCGGCGGCGGCCAGTCGGCCGTCCCATACGTATCGCAGGGTGTCGTCGGAGAGAGTCGGTGGCAGAGGAAGCAGCAGGATCCGTAGTAGGGTGGCAACGAGTAGAATGACCGGCGGCCGAGCGACGGCTTCCCAGGATCTCGCGGCCACGAGCCAGGCCGCGAAGGCGAGGGCGAGCAGAGCGTAGGTCAGAAGCGGCCGGCGGCCGAGGTCGAAGACGACCAGCAGCCCCACGTGGGCCGCGACGAGGAGCACAAGCGACGCTCCGCGAGCTTCGAGAAGGAGACCGACGAGCGATGAACGAGTGGATGTCCGGGTCGATTCTGGCACTCTACTACCTGGTCCTGGGAGTTCTGGCTCTCTATGGGCTACACCGGATGGCACTGGTCCGGACCTTTTACCGGACCCGCAAGCACGCGCCCACGGAGCCCGCGGAGCCGGCCGAGTGGCCGGTCGTGACCGTGCAGCTGCCGATATTCAACGAGAGATACGTGGCCGAACGCCTGGTCGCGGCGGTCTGCGACCTAGACTACCCCCGCGATCGCCTGGAAATCCAGGTGCTCGACGACTCGACCGACGACACCCGCGAGATCGTTGCCCACCAGGTGGCGAGGCTCCGCGAAGCGGGCCACGACGTCAATCACCTGCACCGCGAGGATCGCGTCGGCTTCAAGGCCGGAGCCCTCGAAGCGGGCCTGGAGGTGGCGCGTGGCGAGCTTATCGCCGTCTTCGACGCCGACTTCGTCCCCCAACGCGATTTCCTACGTCGCACCGTCCCCCATTTCGCCGATCCCGGCGTCGGCATGGTGCAGGCGCGCTGGGGACATCTGAACCGCGACTACTCGATCCTGACCCGAGTGCAGGCGATTCTCCTTGACGGGCATTTCGTCGTCGAGCACGCGGCCCGCGCCCGCGGCGGCATGTGCTTTAACTTCAACGGCACCGCCGGCATCTGGCGTCGCCGGGCGATCGACGACGCCGGCGGCTGGGAGCACGACACCCTGACCGAAGACCTCGACCTCTCCTACCGGGCTCAGCTCGCGGGCTGGCGCTTCCTCTTCCTGTCCGACGTCGTCGCCCCTGCCGAGCTTCCGGCCGAGGTCAACGCCTACAAGAGCCAGCAGCACCGCTGGGCCAAGGGCTCGATCCAGACCTGCCGCAAGCTCCTCGGCCGGGTGCTCGCCGCCCCGATCCCGCTGCGCGCCAAAGTCGAGGCGACGATCCACCTGACGAACAACGCCGCCTACCCCCTGATGCTCGCCCTGTCGCTTCTCATCTTCCCGGCCATGGTGGCGCGCCGCGGCGAGGCGGAGTGGATGCTCCTCGCTTTCGACCTGCCGGTCTTCCTCGCCGCGACGGTCTCGGTGGTGGTCTTTTTCCTCGTCTCCCAGGCCGCCGCCGGACGCTCCGCCTGGCGGGCGCTTCTCTGGATGCCGCCCTTGATGGGGCTCGGCATGGGGCTCGCGGTCAACAACTCGCGGGCGGTCCTCTCCGGGCTCTTTCGCGACGGCGGAGTCTTCTACCGGACGCCGAAGTTCCGGATCGAGGGCCGGGGAGGCGACTGGAGCGGCAAGAGCTACCTGCTGTCGAAAGGCCTGTCGTTTTATGTCGAGGGCTTTCTGGCGCTCTACTTCGTCGGATGTTTCGCGGCGGCGGTCCATCTCGAGATGTGGCTTTCGATGCCGTTCCTCTATCTCTTCCTCCACGGCTACGTCCACATGTTCCTGCTGGGTCTCGTGCCGCGTCTCGGACGGTGGCGGCGGATGGAGGTCTCGGAGGCCCTGGCGGGATAAACGGGGACGACGGCCGATCCGACTCCCCAGCCGTTCTCCAAGCTCCTGGTAGCGAACCGCGGCGAGATCGCGCGGCGCGTGCTGAGGACCGCACGCGGCCCCGGCTACCCGACGGTCGCCGTCTGCAGGACCTCGGGTTCCAGCTCCAGTCGTACCACCTGATTCCGGTCAGGTCCCCTACTTCTAGAGGAAGTGGGGGGCACCTAAAGTCGGCATCCGGCGTCGTTCGTCTCGAATTCGCGACCGAGGACGAGCGGCGAACGCTTCGCCCGGCATCCTCGAGAAACCCCCAAACGCGGCGAAGCGTTCTCGCCGGACTGACGTAGCGCCCCGGAACGCGGCGAACGCTTCGCCGCGACTTCTGAGATCCCCCGGAGCGCGGCGAACGCTTGGCCGCGAGCTGCCGCGTCTCATCAGAGCGGCCCGCACGCTTCGCCGCGAAATACCGCACGGAGAAAATCGCGGCGAACGCTTCGGCACGACCTGAGAGAAGCCCCGAAGTCGCGGCCAACGCTTCGCGGGGCGATGGGTGGATCCCCCAGTCCGCGGAGAAGCATTCTTCGCGCTCTCTGCGATCCCCAATTCCGTGGCGAAGCGTGTACCGTGCTCTTCGAGATCCCCCATTCCGTGGCGAAGCGTTCATCGCGCTCTTTGAAATCCCCCATTCCGTGGCGAAGCGTTCGTCGCGCTCTTTGAAATCCCCAATTGGGCGATCCTACGCAGACTACTGAGCGTGCATCCCGGAACATAGCGTCTCCTGAAGAATTTGTAGGTTTTTCCCTCCGCTTGTTTCGAGATGCCGTAAGGCATTCATCTGGGAGTCCCCTCAACGCTCTGGGAGAGGGCTTCGCCTCGACTTCGCGGGGGCACCATGTCCAGAGCCGCCGCACCCGTCAAGAAGACCGGAATATTTTGAAACGACCCAGGGGAAGATTTTGTCGGCTGATCGGCCAAAATGCCCTCTTCCGGACGCGGACCGGGCCGCTCGTGGGGCGCTGCGTCACAAAATCTTCCTCTCCCGAAGGCCGTCCCACAAAATCTTCCGTTTATTTTGGCAGTCCTACAAGTGAAGTCTGCCGCAAGCTTTTCGACGTCGCCCGGCCGAGGGGATCCCACGAGGGACCGCGACGCCGGAGGCACCGGAGGGAGCCCCTGCGGTGACTGGCCCGGTCCGGCGGCGACGCCCGGCCGGGGAAGAAAGGAGGTGAAA
>CBDUYN010000263.1:0-10626 GCA_965371445.1 uncultured bacterium
GGCGGTTTGAAGCGATATCAGACCCGTAATTCCGAGCCTCTTTCATCTAAGTGCCCCTCACTTCTTCTAGAAATGGAGGGCACCTAAAAGTCGGCAGAAGCTCGGCCGCGGCGATCTTGAAACCATCGCCGACGTGCGCGTGCGCGCCGCCGCCGAGCGTGGCTCCGACTTCGCGCCCCTGCCCGCCAGGTGGCCGACGTCAGTACCGCGGAGCTGATGATCCGCTTCTACGGTCACCTGAACGCCGGCATGGCGAAGGACGAAGCGCTGCGGGCGGCGCAGCTGGAGCTGATCCGCCGGAGGGCGTCCGGGGCCCTCTCCTCATGCGGCGTTCTGGCGGAGGTAGGTCAAGCTGTCCGGCAGGTCACGAATCAGCCGCAGCAGGAGGTCCAATGACGCCGTCTGGACCTTACGGCCGGCTTCCCAGCGCGAGAGGGTGTTGCTCCCCAGCCGGAGAAGCTCAGCGAAGCCAGTCTGCGTCAGTCCGAGCCGCTTTCTGATGGCGCGGATCTCGGCAGCGGACAGCAGACCATACTTGTTCCGATAGAGGGTAAACGCAGTTTGACGCAACCGAGCGACCTCATCGTTTCTGAGAACGGCTTCGCCGCATGCTGGACATCGCAGGTGCGAAACCCCTTTTACGTGGATTCTCTGGCCATTGACAGCATAGGTGAGATCATCGCTCCGCTCTTCCATCATCGTGCCGCAATTGGGGCACGCGTCGTCAGGGAGAACCGTCGGTTGGGCTGTATCCCGGTCATCGGTCGGCATGATCTTCATCCTCGTGAAACGAGATCAAGACACAGTCTGTCCGTAAGATCACCTTCACGTAAATGACCTCGTCCTCGACGAGAGGTTTGAAGACGTACATCCATTCGTCTGTCTTCTCGGACACAAACCTCTCCACGAAGTCGTCCTGTTGCAGATTGGCAAGTACGAAGTAGACCTCTTCTATGGAGAGCTCCGAAGAGAGCTCCTCGATCTCTTCGAGTGCCTTGACCGTGAACCGGACGCGCCCCCGGGAGGCGAGGTCTTGGAGGCGGTGCAGGATGCTGGGTAGCCAGTTGGGCATGGCTCGGTTCTCGACTCACCATGTGGTGAATTCTGGCACCCGACGACGAGCCTGTCAAGCCGCCTGCCGGGAGACCGGGAGATCCGCCCCCTCTTTCCTCCGCCCCCGGCCCGCTCAACCCAGGTGCCTGGCACTTGCACTGAGACTTGAGCGCGGCCCCTCACCCCAGCCCTCTCCCCCGCAGACGGGGGCGAGGGGGCAGACGCCCTCCGGCCGTCACCGGGGCGGACGCATTTGGCAGGCGTTTTGGCCAAGAGAAAAGGGGTGACGGACCCGTGTCCGTCACCCCTTGGATCGACCTGGAAGGGTTCCACGGTGAGGACGGGTCCCCGCCGTGGACGCGGCCTCCCGACTAGTTGCAGATCGAGAAGTCGTCGATACCGCACTCGACGATGTCGCCGGGGCCGGCACCGTCCGAGCACTGCATGCGCAGCTGGACGGTCGAGCCCGCCGGAATCGAAGCGGTGGCCTCGGCCCACGCCGGGTTCGAGGTCGAGTCGCCGTTCGACGCGAGCGTCGTCCAGCTCGCGCCGTCGTTCGTGGAGTACTCGAGGCGGAAGAAGTCGCCCGAGGCGTCGTCACCGGCGTCGCGCTGGCCGTGCCAGTACCACACCCGAAGCGTCGAGGCACACGACACCGGCCAACTCGGCGAGGCGAGGATGCAGACGCCGCCGTCGACGTCGTCGACGCCGGCGCTCGTGTTGACGGCCGTGAAGATCGAAGTCGTACCGGAGTGCGAGCCGGCCACCTGGTAGCCCCCGCCCGGGTTGGTCGGGTCTCCGGTGACGTAGGCGCCGGCGGTGCAGGTCGACGCCGGGTCGTTGAGCCAGCCTGCGGTGCCCGACTCGAAGTCGTCGACGACCGTGCAGCTCTGGCAGCCGCAGCCCTGGCAGCTGGGAAGAACGGCTGGCTCGGTCTTTTCGTGAGGGGAGTGGTCGTCGTACATGGCGAGGCCAGCAGGACCGAAGTTGCCGCCGCCGCAGTTCTGGGACTGGATGGTATAGTCGGGTTCGCCGTCGCCATCACTATCGACCATCAGCCCATCACAGTCAACCCCCGGACCCGGGGTGGAAGTCCACGGCGCGCCGTCGGTGGTTATGGTCTGAGGTGCGTCGAGATCGAGCAGGTTGCTACATGGGCCACCAGGCCCCGACGACGAATAGCAATCGTCCGTTCCCGGATAGAAGGACGTGATGTGCCCCGTCACCGGGAAAGTGGCGTCGTAGACAGGGTCTTCAGCGGGAGGAGCGCTGTAGATCGTCATCGTCCCGGCGGTCTGCTGACCATCGAGGCTGACGACCACGTCGTATTCTACCGAAGAACCATCCCCGCAGTCCACGGTCAGGGGCGTGACGCTAACCAGAGATAGGGCTCGAATGATCACCGGGGTGTTGGCGACGCCGTTTACGAAAACCGCGTCTTGTAGTCGCTCCATGACGGTGTCGGTCGTGCCGAGCACCCCGGCCGGGGAAGTCTTCAACGGTTTCCCCTGTAGAGAGACCGGATTCTGTGGGTCGGTCGTTGGAACCGGTTTGGAACCCCCAGTACAGTCGGGGTCGGCGTCGAAGAAACCTCCGGGAATGTCGATGACGATTTGACCTCCGTCTACCGGCGTCTCCAAGAGGTCGATCCCGGGACAGACGGCGGCAAGGATCGTTACCTGGATCGAGTCCGAACCCAGGAGGCCGCAGCTGTCGGTCACCGAAGCGGTGATCGTATGGGTGCCGGCCGACAGCGTGCTGGTCGAGAACGAGCCGCCGGAACCGATGGTACCGTCCAGGCTGGAGGTCCAGGTCAACGCCGAGGTCAGATCGCTGGCCTCGGCGTCGCTGGCGGTTCCGGTGAAGGTCACGGTTTCGCACTCGTTGTAGATGGAACCGTCCGGCGGAGCGCTGATCGTCACCACCGGCTGCGGCCTACCACAAGGGCACTCACCGCTGTTGACTGCGAAGACCAAGTCGTCGGTGTCGTCGTAGCTGCCGGTCGGGCACGTGCTCGGGCCGCCGTTGTAGCGGAAGTTGGCGCGCACCGCTTGCAGGCTGCCGCTGGGCAGCGTGTACTGCGCCGACAGGGTCTGCAAACCGCCCGACGACAGGTTGACCGTCGTGATCAGCTGCCAGAACGGCGCGTTCGCGTCGGCGGCATACCAGAGGTCCAGGTGGTCCGAGGTGCCCGTCGACCAAGCGTAGACCGTGGCGTCGACCTGGACGGTCGCGCCCTCGACCATGTCACTGCCGTCGAGAGTCTTGACGACGATCTTGTCGTTGGACTCGTCGGAGTGGTAGGTGCCCGAGGTGCCGTCGGTGCAGCTGTCGATCGTGTTCGGCTGGTTGGGCTCCGGACCGACGGTCCCGCGGCCGTCGAGCAACGCCAACGAGTCACACTCGCTCCCCGCGACCGCGCACTTGGGAGCGCCGAGGCCGGAGTCGTAGACCGCGTCCTGCGGACCGTTCTGGCAGCTGCAGACGTCGTTCACCTCGTCGCAGCCCTGGCCCGGGCAGGGATCGCTTCCGGCCACGCAGCTGCCCGCGTTGCAGGTCTCGGAGCCGTTGCACCAGAGGCCGTCGTCACAGTCCGCGTCCGCGACGCACAGCGGGGTGGCGCAGGCGCACGCGGACGCGGGGCCGAAACAGGCGTCGTTGCTACCCATCGGAATCACGATGTAGCAGTACTCGCGGCCGTTCTGGAGGTGGTTGCCGTCGTTCCACGTCGTGCCCGTGGTCTCGCCGAGCCTCACCTTGCCGAAGTCGCACTGGAACACGCCCTCGGTGCGGAAGACGTCGTAACGGCTGGCACCCGAGACCGAGCCCCAGGAGAGGCTCACCGAGTTGTTGCCCGCGATGGCGGTGACGCTCGGCGCGCTCGTCGGGACGCCGGAGCAACCCGAATCCGTGGGCGTCGGGGTCTGGCAGGCGATCTCCTGGTCGTTGAACGACTGGTAGATGGCCACCATGTGCGGCGTGCCGTCGTTGATGTTGCCGTTGTCGTCGTCCGCGGCCAGGTAGTTGTTGTAGCCGCTGGAGCCGCTGCAACCGCCGTTCGGCGGGCCGCCCGAGAACCAGATGCTGGTGACGCCGGCGGCGATGTAGGTCAACCGGGTGGTGATCTCGTGGGCGGTGTTGTTGTCCATGCCGTAAAGCGTCGGGAGCTTGCGCTTCCACAGCGACCACACGGCCTCCGAGTAGACGCCGCCGACGCAGTGGACGCTACCGCCGCAGTTGGCGTTGGACCAGCTGTAGTCGTGCGGGTTGCCCGATGCACGCTTCAGGTAGTCGATGTCCCGGACGCCGGTGCAGGTCAGGCAGGGATCGCCGTTGCCCGAGCACACCGTGGAGCAGAAGTTGCGGCCGATGCAGGAGGTGTCGAGGCGAAGGGCGGCGTAGATGTCGGCGATGCCTTCGCCGGAGGGACTGGCGATGCCACCGACGACGTCGTTGGCGTCCATGCCGTGACCCCACTCATGGTCGAACACACCCGCGATCTCACCGGTGTTGGCGCAGCAGCCGCCGGAGCGGTAGAAGTTCACCGTCGAGCCGTTCCAGAAGGCGTTGCAGGTGTTGTTGATGTTCACGTTGGCGGTCAGCCGGTTCTGGAGCCACGTGTTCGACGGCAGCTGGCCGCGGGCCATCTCCTTGATCTTGTTGAGCTCGTAGAAGCAGGTGCGTGAGGCGTGGGTGTTGCCGGCGCCGCCGAAGCCCGGCGTCGTGCAGTCGGTGCCGCCCGAGGTGCCCCAGTCGATGCCGTCCGACTGCGTCAGGCTGGCCGCGCCGCAGTTGTCGTTGATGTCGACGTACGGACCGTAGAACGTGGCGGTGATGCTGCCAAACCCTGGCACGTTGCCGCCGGTGTCGGTGGTCCCGATGGTGGTGTCCTGGAAGGGCATGGGCCAGCCGGCCTGCTCGACGCCGTCGGGCACGATGCCGTCGTTGGTCACCGGGTAGACGCCGCCCTTGATCTCGGCGTACTGGTTGGTGTCCTGGTTGGAGAGCACCCCACCGTCGTGGGCGTCGACGAGAACTTCCCAGTTGCCGCCGTCACCCTCGACGTTGAGCTTGACGGACCAGACCAGCTGGTAACGGTAGGGCGCGTTGCCGTTGGCGCGGGCCATCGGGACGTAGAGCTGCTCGGGCTTGCCCCACTCGCGGGTCACGCCGAGAGACGCGAGGTAGCCCTCGGCTTCGAAGCGCGCCTCGTCGGCGCTGATCTGGGGACGGTTCGGATTCGCGGTGCGGTCGCCCCACTGGTGGGCGCTCAGCAGGGTCAGGTTGCCCTGGCCGATGACCGCGGAGACGTGGCTGTCGCGCACCGGGATGCCGTCCAACGTCCGCCGGGCGTAGATCTGGTAGAGGTCGCCGTCGGCGTGGGAGGCGATGCGGAGGTCCGAGAGCTCGCTGGGGTCGACCCCGAGATCGGCCTGGTTGGCGTCGAGGTAGCCCAGGAAGGCGTCTCCGGCGGCCTTCTCGCGCACGGCGCGGTTCTGAGGCGCCGCCACCTTCAGGTCGGCCCAACGCAGGTGGTTGCCGACGCCTTTGCCGGGAACCATGGGCTCCGTGGGCATCAGGGTGACGAAGCGTCCGCTGCGCCGGTCGACGCGCGCCGTGGCCTGGTTGACGCCAAGGCGGGCGAGGCGCTCCCGGGCCTGGGCCGCGGCCTGGGGAGGCAACTGGCCGAGTTCGTCGTTGAAGGCGGGGATCGTGAGATCGGCGTGCCGGTACGCCTTGGCGGCGACGTCCGGAGTCTTCTCAGGCTCCACCTGGGCCTGAAGGGTCCCGGCGACGGCCAGCGTCGCGAGGAGAATCAACGTCTGTCGAATCACTTGCTTCATTGTTCCTTCCTTTCTGTGTTGGTCCTGTCCCGGGACGCACGGGTGGCCACACGCCACCGCGTCCCTCGTCAGGAGCGTTGCTGGGGCGACCCTGGGTTGAAACCCAGGGCCAGACGCGGTCGTCCCTACGGGACGAAGAGCTACCTGCGCTCCCAAGGCAGTGGCAGCGGGATCGCGACCGGCTCGGGGGCGGACCCCGATTCCAGGGCCGGGAGGGTACGCACGAGTGGGTCTGCCCGGCGACCGGAAGAAACCCTGACGCGGACGGGAATTCTGCCGCGGAGAGTCGCGAGGATGCCTGAGAGCTGTGTCACTTGAATCATTTCAAGGCCCTTTCCAGGTCGTCGTAAACGGAGATCTCCTGATCTCTTCACCGCGGGCGAGAGACGGTTCGGTGGTTTGGTGTCTCGGGACTGAGGTGGGACGCTCGGCCCTACCGAGATCGTGTCACTGGCATTCTGATGGGCTGTCTGGGACGACGCCGTCGATCATGTAGACCGGAGCTCTGACCGAGTGTTGGTTATTGAAGCTGGCGGAGATCTCAAGGTTGCCGCAAGGTTGGCTGGTGCCGTCGAAGGGGTTGAGATCGCCCTCGGTCGAGACTACTTTGAACAGACCGGTGACCGGCCGGGCCAGGCCGCCGAACAACAGCTCGTAGCTTTTCCCACCGCACGACAGGGTGAGATGGTTTAAGTCGTTGACGTTGTAGAACTCGTCGATCTCTCCGTAGAGCGTCCATGACATATCCGCAGCTTGGCCGACGGAGCAGTTGGGGCAGAGATTCGAACCGGGTTGCGGGCAGAGCCAGGAATTTCCTTTGCAATCGAGAACCCCTTCCGGCGTTGTCCCCTGGAACTCACCGAGGGTGCCTGGGCAGAACGAGATAGATAAATTGGGCGAGCACGAAGATTCGGACGAGCACTGAGTACCGGCGCAGCAATTGCCGCTTGTACAGTATGCGCGGCATACGGAAACCCGTTTGGCGGGAACACAGTTCGGGTTCTCACAAGCACAGTTCGGATCCGAACAATCATTGCGAGTGTTAGCGAGGTAAAAGTCGGCATTGCGACCCAGGACGGTGCCGTTCTCGTAGACTCGATCCATCACCTTCGCAGCGAAGGGAGTGGAATCGCCAAGCTGGGCCGCGGCCGCAGCCGCCGACACGACGAGGGTCGCGACGGAGCTTCCGGTGAGCGTTGCGGACACGTTTCCCCCCGCTTCGGACAGGTTGACCATCGCATGATCGCTGTAGGCGAGGAGCGGCGGCGTGCTCATGGGCCGCGCGTTGCTCAGCGGTTTATTTTCGCGGTCGATGCCCGCGGCGGCGTAGACCAGCGGCGTGTAGAGCGAGCCACCGCCGCCGCCGATCGGAATGGAGCGACTCTCCCAGGCGGCAGGAAAGAGGGGCCCGCAGCGGTCTGGATCGTACTCCACGGTGCAGTCGTCCGAATCGTAGTCGTCGGACTTGTTGCCGGCGGCGGCAATCACCAATGCTCCTTTTCCGACGGCCGCTTGGATCGCGAGGTAGACCGCTCGCACGTCGAGCGGCATGGCCTTGTCGTCTTCTTCGTTGCCGCCGAATCTGGGGTTCCAGCCCAGGGAAAGGTTCAGGATGAGCTTCTGTGTGTTTGCCGCATTGAGTTCCTCCCAGATGGCTTCGGCGAGATCGGAGATCGTGCCCACGTAGCCGTCCTGGGTGGCAGTTGGGGCGCGCCTCGGATTGAATGTCTTGTACTTGTAGGGGAGCGTCAACCGGCTGGTCACCTGCACGTCGCACGTTGTGCTTTCGCACGTTGCGCTGTCGCAGCACGCTGCTCTGTCGCCGTACAGTAAGGCATGGGCAAATGCGCCGAGTGTCGGGCCGTGCGGCGACAGCGGTAGATTTTCAGTCGATGAGTACTCGCCATAACACGAATTCGTCAGCAGGCATTTCGGATTTTCCTCCATCGTCGGCGCTGTGTCGAGGAGCGCGAGGCGCACCGACGGCCCGTACTCGGGCAACTCGTCGGCTCGCAGCCCGCCGTTTTTCTCGATGAATTGATCCTGCAAGGTGTCCAAAAACGCCGTGTCCAATCCGGAAGCCGCTGACCTGACCGCCATGCGGTCGGGTTGGACGCAGCTCAAACCCGGTGCCTCGCTCAAGTTCGCGAGATGGTCGTCGGTGACTTCGCCCACTCGGGTGTAGACGCAGTATTTCCTCATTTCATCGGTAATGCCTGAGCGATCTTCGAAAAGTTTTTGGCCCTCCCAACCGTTGACGCATGGACATTCGGCTGCGGGATCCTTGAGAGCGATCTGGCGCCAGGAGATTTTGGCGTCCTCAGTGCTGAGGGAGGCGCATCCCGCCACGCACGAGACCGAGACGTTGTCGATCCCGGCCTCGAGGATGTCGCCGCCGGCCGCCGCGTCCGTCGCCCGCACCCGGACCCGGACGTCACCCGGGTTGAGGACGGTCGTCGACACGTTGGTCCACGCCGGGGTGTTGGTGACGTCGCCGATCGAGACGATCGTCTCGACCACCACGCCGTCGTTCAACACCTCGATGGTGAAGCCGTCGCCCGCGTCGTCGCCGGCGTCGCGCTGGCCGTGGAAGTAGTCGAGCGAGACGGCGGCCGCCGCATGACCGCTGCAGTCGACCGCCGGCGACAGGGTCTCACAGGTCCCGCCATCGACGTCGTCGATGCTGTCGCCACCCGGGTTCGGCCGGGTGAACAAGGCGTTGCCTGGGTTGCCGGCGCCGACCTGCCAGCTCGTCGCGTCGGGCGAGCCGACCACGAAGGATCCGGTGGTGCAGGTGTTGGTGCCGGGCGTCCAGCCGCCTGGGCCCGACTCGAAGTCCTCACCGACCGAGCAGACGTCACCGCCCTCGTCGCAGATCTGGCCTGGGCAAGGATCGCTTCCCGCCTTGCAAGAGCCGGTGGCAACGTTACAGGTCTCGACGCCGTTGCAGAAGAGGTCGTCGTCGCAGCCCTCGGCCGGGCACTGGCAAACGTCGTTGTCCTCGTCGCATCTGTCGCTGTCGCAGCAGGAAACGGTCCCGGGCTGACAGCCGGTGAAGGCGTTGCAGACCTCGGTGCCGTTACAGTAGAGGCCGTCGTCGCAGTCCGCGTCGACGGTGCAGCCGCAGCCGACGGCGAAGGCCAGGTCGTCGGCGTCGTCGTAGCTACCGCCGGAGCAGGAGCCCACCGAGCCGCTGTAGCGGAAGTTGACGCGCACCGCCTGCAGCTCACCGGCCGGCAGCGTGTACTGCACCGACAGGGTCTGGGCGCCGCCGGACGGGGGAACCACCGAGTCGATGTACGTCCAGGACGGGCTGTTCGCGTCGGCCGCGTAGTAAAAGTCGGCGCTGTCGGAGGAACCGGTCGACCAGGCCCAGACCGTGGCGTCGATCTGAACGAGCGACCCCTTGATGAAGTCCTGACCGTTGACGCTGGTGACGACGATGGCGTCGTTCGACTCGTCGCTGTGGTAGGTGCCGGAGGCGCCGTCGCCGCAGGCGTCGAGGGTGTTCGGCTGGTTGGGCTCGGGACCGAGGTTGCCGCGACCGTTGACGAGCGTCAGCGAGTCGCAGGAGCTACCGCGGATGGCGCAAGCCGGGGCGCCGAGGCCGGCGTCGTAGGCCGCGTTCTGCGGACCGTTGGTGTTGGTGCATACGTCGCCGCACTCGTCGCAGCTCTGACCCGGGCAAGGATCGCTACCGGCGCCGCAGATGTTGGCGTTGCAGACCTCAGCGCCGTTGCAGAAGGCGCCGTCGTTGCAGTCGGCGTCGACGGTGCATTCCGGCACGCAGACGTCGCCCACCTCGTCACAGGTCCAGGGCGCGGCGCAGGGCTCGCTGCCGGCCTCGCAGAAGCCGGCGACGCAGGCTTCGGCGCCGTTGCAGAAGAGAGCGTCGTCACAGTCCGCGTCGACGCCGCACGGGATCTTGCCGGGCTGCTGGGTGTCGCAGTCCGAAGCGGGACCGAAGCAGGAGTCGGCGGGACCCTTCGGGATCACGACGTAGGAGTAGTCGCGGCCGTTCTGGAGGCCCGAGTCGTTCCACGACGTGCCCGCCGTCTCGCCGAGCTTCACCTTGCCGAAGTCACAGGCGAACACGCCTTCGGTGCGGTAGACGCCGTACTTGGTGGCGTTGGCCACCGCGCCCCAGGAGAGGGTCACGAGCTGGTTGCCGCTGCCGGTGGTCACGACCGGCGCGACCGTCGGGGTGTTGGCACAACCCGAATCCTGGACCGTCGGCGTGCCGCAGGCGATCTCCTGGTCGTTGAACGACTGGTAGATCGCCGTCATGTGCGGCGTGCCGTCGCTGAGGTTGCCGTTGTCGTCGTCCGCGGCCAGGTAGTTCAGGTAGCCGCTGGAGCCGACGCAACCACCGCTCGGCGGGTCGCCCTCGAACCACGTGCTGGTCGAGCCGGCCGCGATGTAGGTCAGGCGGGTGGTGATCTCGTGGGCGGCATGGGTGTCGATGCCGTAGAAGCTGCCGAGCTCGCGCTTCCAGAGCGACCACACGGCCTCCGAGTAGACGCCGCCGACGCAGTGGACGCTGCCGCCGCAGTTGGCGTTGGACCAGGTGTAGTCGTGCGGGTTGCCCGACGCCCGCTTCAGGTAGTCGATGTCGCGCACGCCGTCGCAGGACAGGCAGGGGTCGCCGTTGCCCGAGCAGTTGGTGCCGAGCCTGAAGTTGCGGCCGATGCAGGAGGTGTTGAGGCGCAGCGCCATGTAGACGTCGGCG
>CBDUYN010000264.1:0-10624 GCA_965371445.1 uncultured bacterium
TCGCCGGCCGCCGGTTCGCCGGCCGCCGGTTCGCCGGCCGCCGGTTCGCCGGCCGTCCGGTAGAAGCTCCAGGTCGCCGTCGCGTTCCAGGACGCGAAAGCCCGCGGCTTCAAGGCCGCCGAGGAAGAGGCGGGTGTCCTCTGAAAGCAGCGGGGCGCGGACCTTCAAGGCGATTCCCTGCAGCAGGGCGAGGTTGAAGTAGCGCTGGGTGAGACTCTTCGAGCCGGGTACGCGGAGCCGGCCCCCGAGGGGGAGGCCGGAGCGGACCTCGTAGGTGTCCGCGTTCGGATCCGTCGAATTCGAAGGTGAGACCATCGTAGGCAAGCTCCACTCCCGGCGGTAGCTCGACCGCCGGGGCGCCGTAGTCGACGTCGTGGTTCATGTGGGTGAAGTACGTCCGGTCTTGGTGCGGCGGATCTTCTCACAGCGTAAAGGCGGGAGGAAAGCTAGGCGTCGAGCCATTCGACGCGGTGGGAGTTGAACCACGAGTCGAGGACGCGGATCTCGCCGCCCGCGACCGCGATCGCACGCTCCGTGTGGAAGTGGCCGAGGAGGAGGACGTCATACCCCTCGGCGAGACGCCGCTCGCCGTAGCGGCGGATCGCCTCGACGGGGATCAATCTCTTGTGCTTGAAGTTGGTTTGCGAGATCCGTGCCTCGGCCGTGTGCAAGGCGTGGTGCGCCAGGACGACGGGCGTTCGCAAGGCGATGAAACGCGCCAGGGCGCTTTTCGAGATCCACCGCCAGAAGAGGTACTGGCGGTCGCGGTCGTTCAGACCGTCGCCGTGGACGGCGAGGTAGCGTACACCGCCGTGCTCGAAGGCCACCTCGCTCGAGAGGCGGTCGAAAAGGTCCTCGTAGGGGCTGCCCTCCAGGAAGAAGTCACGGTTGCCCTCGACGTAGTCGATCTGAAGCCCCGCGCAACGTAGCCGGCGCAGGACCGGGACGACCTCGCGAACCTCGGGCGTCTCCCAACGCGGCGAGCCCATCCAGACCTGGAAGATATCGCCCAGGAGCACGAGGTGGCGGCAGCCGCGCTCCGGGAGCTCCAGGAGCTGCTCGACCAAGGGACCGGGAGGCCCGCCGGGACCGCCCAGGTGGGCGTCGGCGACGATGGCGACGGACATGGGGATTCCTCTAGCTCGAGACGATGCGAAGCGCCGGGTGGCTGCGTTTTTTCACCTCGTCGTGGACTGCTTCGGCGAGCGAGCGAAACGCGTCGGCGTGGACCCCCGACGGCTCCGAGACCACGATCGGCTCGCCCGAGTCGCCGCCCTGGACGATCGACGGGTCGAGCGGGATCGCGCCGAGAAAGGGACAGCCCAGGATCTCCGCCGTCGTCTCGCCGCCGCCGCGCTTGAAGATGTCGGTCGACTCGCCGCAGTGCGGGCAGACGAACCCCGACATGTTCTCGACGATGCCCATGACCGGCACGTTGACCTTGCGAAACATCGCGAGGCCCTTGCGGGCGTCGATCAGGGCGACGTCCTGGGGGGTGGTGACGATCACCGCGCCGGAAAGCGGGACTTTCTGCGCCAGCGTCAGCTGGACGTCGCCGGTGCCTGGCGGCAGGTCGACGACCAGGTAGTCGAGATCGCCCCAGGCCACCTCGCCCAGGAGCTGCATCAGGGCCTTCATCACCATCGGACCGCGCCAGATCACAGGCGTGTCCATCTCGATCAAAAAGCCCAGCGACATCAAGTGGATCCCGTACTTCTCGAAGGGCACGATGGTGTTGGCGTCGACCATCGGGCGGCTCGTGATGCCGAACATCGTCGGCAGCGACGGCCCGTAGATGTCGGCGTCGAGCAGGCCGACCTTGTGGCCCAACTGGCCCATGCGCACGGCGAGGTTGGCGGAGATCGTCGACTTGCCGACGCCGCCTTTGCCGGAGGCAACCGCGACGACGTGCTTGACGCCGGGTATGAGCCCCGGCTCGCGCGCCGTAGCGCGTTGCGGCGAATGGGCCGGCGGCGTCATCTCGAAGCGTACGCGGGCGTTTTCGACCTCGGGCAAGTTGCCGACGAGCCGCTCGACCTCCCGGACCACCTGCTCGGCGGCCTCGGGGTTGTGGGTCGACATCGAAAGCTCGACCGTGACGTCGGCGCCGTCGACCTCGATCTGGCGGACAAAGCCGAAGGAGACAATGTCGCGGCTCATACCGGGGTAGCGAACTGTCCGCAGGGCTTCGCGGACCCGGGTCTGGATATCGGTGGCCATGGGGGGTGTCCTCTCGGGTGGGTGGAACCGTGGCCGCGGCGCGCGGCCGGTGAAGGAGTGAGCATACCTGAAGCGCCTCCACCCGGGGTCCACCCGGGGTTAAAACCCCGGGTGGAGTGGCCGCAAGCTACGAAGCGGAGGAACGCAGCTGCTCGATCTTCTCGCGGACTTCTTCCGTCAACCTCTTCCGGTCGCGCACACCGAGCCCGGAGACCTTGATCGGCTCCCCGTAGGACACCACGACGGTCCCGGGGCGGTTCAGGTAGCTCTTCGGAGGACGCGCCTCCCGGGTACCCCGGATCCCCACCGGCACGATCGGGTACCCGGTCTTGAGCGCCATCAAGAAACCCCCGGGCTTGAACGGCAGGAGCTCACCGTCGGTGCTGCGGGTCTCCTCGGGAAAAAGCAGGATCGAGCGCCCGCTCTCCAGGCTACGGATGGCGGCGTCGAACGACTCCTTGGCCGCCGCCCGTTTGCCGCGGTCGACCGGGATGAAGCCGCCCGCGGCGAGGCCCCAGCCGAGGAAGGGGATGCGGAAAAGGCTCTTCTTGGCGAGCAGCCGCGTCTCGCCCGGGAGCGTGAGGATCAGCGCCGGGATGTCCATCATGCTCTCGTGGTTCGCCATGAAGACGTAGCCCTTCTTCGAATCCAGGGGCACCGCGAAGCGGGCTTGCGTCCGGATGCCGCTCGACAAGAGCAGCTTGTAGCTCCACAGCCAGGCGCAGAGGTACATCCAGCGGCCGCGTGGCGGCAGCCAGCCGACGATCGTCGCGAGGCCACCCAAGACGATCGTAGCGACGACCAGGACGAGGTTGCCGAGGACGGTGAAAAACGCCGTCGCGACGGCGCTCGGAGGCCGGGCGGCGGGAGAGGGTTCGCTCATCGGCTGGAACCGTCAGCTCTCGTGACGGTGATAGACCTTGGCGACGATCCGCCAGCCACTGTCGAATTTCAAGAGCGACAGGTAGTCGGTGTAGACGTGCTTACCCTCGTGGGAGAGCTCGATCTTGACCGCCGCGGCGTTGCCCGTCACGTCGACCGAAGCGAAGCGGTGCTCCCAGAGGTTTTTCGCCGGATCGAACTCCTCGCTGGCCTTGCGATTCGCCGTGCTCTTGACCCAGTCGGCAATCGGGTACTTGCCGATCTCCTCGCCCTTGGGCGAGAAGATCGCGAAGTCGGGGTGAAAGCCCCGGGCCATGGCGTCGGGATCGAGCTCGTTGAAGGCGCCGTGGACGTAGCTGGCCTCGATCAGGGCCTTGATCTCGTCGGCGTCGGAACCGGCACGCAGGTCCGACACGCTCCAGGTCGCCAGGCCGAGCGCCACGGCGACGATCGGGATGAGCTTCATGAGCTTGTTCTTCACAGTCAGTCTCCTCGGGTGGTGACAGGGTTCGACTCGTTCCGGACCTCCATCCTACTCCATGCTAGCGGGTGCCTGACCTTGCCACCCGGCGTGCCTGGCCGAAGACAAAGCTGCGCGCTCGCCGGCTGTGAGGGCGATCCTGGCGAAGCTGGGTATATTTTTTTCTCTTCGGGATCACCCTTATTCTAACAGAGTCCGTCCCAGGACGTCGGCGCCGTCGGTCGTGGCTGCCCGGCTGCGGTCTGGCGCCGTCTGCGGGGACGGGTGAAGGGTTCCCATTGCTCTTAACACCTCGGGTCGTGTCCGGGTGGCAATGAGGCTTGCCGGAGGCGACGGGGATAAACAGGAGGTAAGGGTATGAACACCCAGAACCGGTCGAATGGAAGGAATCCGGACACCCGCGGAGGTCTGCGCCGCGGGGCGTGCCTCGTGCTGGGGCTGGCGATGACGGCAGGGCTCGTCCTGGCCGCGTCGGCGGCGGCCCAGGGACAGGCGGCGCTCGTTCCGGACCGTGGCGCCAATCGGCTTGAGCTGCCGAACGGCGCCGAGTTTCACCGCACCGCGAACCCGGTGCACGGCTTGAGCACGGTCGACGTACGCGGCGGCGCGCTCCAGGTCTACCTCTGGGAGGAGGAATTGCCCTCGGGGGCGCGTCAGTCCTACTACGCCGTCGGCCGCGACGGATCGGCTGTCGCCGGCCGCGTGCGGGCGACGAGCTACGTCGTGCGTCTGCGCCACGAGCAGTTCGATCCGCTCGTCGACGGCCCGCCGTCGGTGCCGCCGGGCCTTGCGGCCGGCGCCGCCAACCGTCTGCACCTGGTGCAGTTCGTCTCGGCACCGCTGCCCGAGTTTCGCGAAGACCTCACCGGGCTCGGCGGCAACGTGCTGCGCTTCCTCGCCGACCACACGTTCATCGTCGAGATGGGGCCGCAGGTGCGCGCCGAGGTGGCGCGTCTGCCCTACGTGCGCTGGATCGGCCCCTACCATCCGCTCTTCCGGCTCGAGAAGCCGCTCCGCGACGCGATCGAGGGCATGGGCCCGGCGCTTTTACCGCAGCGCTACTCCATCATGCTCGGGGAGCGCGGCCCCGGGCGCCAGCAGGATGTCGTCGCCTTGATCGAGGGCGCCGGCGCTACGGTCGACCTGGTCGAGCCGGGTGGGCTCCGCGTCGAGGCGACGCTCACCCAGGACCAGCTGGCCGAGGTGTCGCGCGCCAACGAGGTGCAGTTCGTCGACCGCTGGGGCGGTCCCGGTGAGCTCGACATGAACATCGTCCGCTCGGTCGGCGGCGCCGACTACGTCGAGAGCGTCGCCGGCTACACCGGCCAGGGCGTGCGCGGCGAGATCTTCGACACCGAAATTCGGACCACCCACCAGGAGTGGATCCTCACGCCGATCATCCACAGCGCCTCGTCGTCGTGCTCGAGCCTGCACGGCACGAGCTGCTACTCGAACAACTTCGCCCAGGGCGTCGACTCGGACGCCCGCGGCATGATCCCCGACGGCCAGGGGATCTTCTTCTGCTACTCCGAGTCGACGCAGTTCGGCGGCTCGAAGTCGCGCTACGACATGAACGCGGAGCTGATCGACCCGGCCGGCCCGTACCGGGCGGTCTTCCAGACCTCGAGCGTCGGCTCGGCCCGCACCTTCTTCTACACCACGATCTCGGCCGAGACCGACGACTACCTCTTCCAGCACCAGCTGCTCTCGACGCAGAGCCAGTCGAACGCCGGCAACCAGGACTCGCGGCCCCAGGCCTGGGCCAAGAACATCGTCGGCGTCGGCGGCATCCGTCACCTCAACACGGCGACGCGCTGCGACGACTACCACGGCTCCTCCGGCTCGACCGGTCCGGCCGAGGACGGCCGCGTCAAGCCGGACCTGTCGTACTTCTACGACTCGATCCGGTCGGCTTCGGGCGGCGGCGACGCGTCCTACACCAGCTTCGGCGGCACCAGCTCGGCGACGCCGCAGACCTCGGGCCACTTCGGCCTCCTCTTCCAGATGTGGCACAACGGCGTGTGGGCCGGCCATGGCGGCGGCGCCGACGTCTTCGACAGCCGTCCGAAGATGGCCACCGCCAAGGCGCTCATGGTCAACACCGCCTACCGCTACGACTGGACCAACCCCGGCGGTTGCTCCTACGGCGACGCCAACCGCTGGCGCCAGGGTTGGGGCACGGCGAACGTCCAGAACCTCTACGACCGGGCCGGCGTCACCAGCGTCATCGACGAGACCGACGTCATCGTGCCGCTCGAGACGAAGACCTACAGCGTCACGGTCAACGCGGGTGAGCCCGAGCTCAACGTGACCATGGTCTACATCGACCCGGCGGGCACGGTGGGCGCCTCGGTGAACCGCATCAACGACCTGTCGTTGCGCGTCACGTCGCCGTCGGCCACCGTCTACTGGGGCAACAACGGCTTGACGGCGGACAACTACTCGACCTCCGGCGGCTCGTCGAACACGATCGATACGGTCGAGAACGTCTTCGTCCAGAACCCCGAGGCGGGCACCTGGACGATCGAGGTGATCGGCGACGAGATCGTCGAGGACGCGCACGTCGAGACCGGGGCGATCGACGCCGACTTCGCGCTCGTCGTCTCGGGCGGCCTGATCGGCGGTTGCGAGGCGACCTGCGGCAACAACGTGATCGAGTGCTCCGAGACCTGTGACGGCACGGATCTCGGCGGCGCGAGCTGCGGCGACTTCGGTTGCTCGGGTGGCACGCTCGCCTGCAACGTCACCTGCGACGGTTACGACACCTCGGCCTGCACCGGCTGTGCGACCTGCGACAACGACGGCCTCTGCGAGGCGGGCGAGGACTGCAACGGCTGTCCCAACGACTGCGTCTCCGGGACGACGTCGGGCGCGGTCTGCGGCAACGGCGTCTGCGAGACGGCGAACGGCGAGAGCTGCGTGAGCTGCGCCGCGGACTGCAACGGCCAGCAGGGCGGCAAACCTTCGAACCGCTTCTGCTGCGGCGACGGCGGCGGCGACGGTCCGGTCGACTGCACCGACTCGCGTTGCACGACGGGCGGCTTCAGCTGCACTTCGGTGCCGTCGGTGCCGGGGAGCTTCTGCTGCGGCCTCTTCGGCTGTGAGGGCGGCGAGAGCTGCTCGAACTGCGCGCTCGACTGCACGGCTGGCGCCGAGGTCTGCGGCAACGGCGTCGACGACGACTGCGACGGCGCGACCGACTGCGACGACTCGGACTGCTTCAGTGATCCGATCGCCTGTCCGGCGTGTCTGCTCAGGGGCGACGCGTGCAGCGACGACAGCGAGTGCTGCTCGTTCAAGTGCCGCGGTGGTAGCTGCAAGTAGCCGACGCGTCGGCTTGACGTGACGACGGTGACGTCGTCCTGGCGCCCCGTCCCGCGAGGGACGGGGCGTTCGTCTTCCGGCCAGGCGCGCCCCACGCGCGTACATCCAGGACGACGGCTGCATCTAACCTCAATCGTCGGGAAAGGTCATGGCTCCGCCTGGCGTCCACCACTTCATGACCCGCACCTTGAGCCGGCCGGCCTCGACGGCCGGGTCGGCGCTCGCCAGCTCGCGGACCCGGTCCCCCTCAAGGTCGCCGCGGTAGAGGACGATGCCGCGCAGCGGCTCCTCCTCGCCCACCTCGAACGGCCCGGCGACGAGCGAGTAGCCCTCGCGGTGCATCTTCGACAGATGCGCCAGGTGGCGGCGCTGAAGCTCGGCGGAGGCCTCCTCGTCGAGCTGCGGGGGATCGTCGCCCCGTTCGAGGAAGACCATCCAGTACTTATCGAGCTCCTTGGGCGGGCTCCCTTCGTCCTCCGGGACCTCCCAGGCGATCGGCGGCATCTTCACCTCGGTGGGTACGGCTTCGTAGTCGCCGGTCCACACGAAGCCCATCAGCGCCTCGCGGAAGCTCTCCGACGCCTCCAGCGCCTGGGTCAGAGCGCTGTGGGTGCCGCCGTCGACGACGACCAGCTTGCCGTTCTCGAAGTAGGGCACGAGGTCGAGCACGTTGCCGAGCGGCGTGGAAAGGTCCCAGTTGCCGTGGACGAGGACGGTCGGGATCTCCGTCGGGAAGTTCCGGCGAAACTCCTCGCCCAGGTCGCTTTCCCACACCGGACAGGTGGCCTGGTAGAAGCTGCCGATCCGTCCGACGGTGGCGACGGTCTCGTCGGCCGCGAGCTCGGCGGCCCGTACCTTGCTGATGCCGGAGCCGCAGTCGAGCATGAAAAAACTGGCGGTGGGAAAGCCGCTCCCGCGCCGGAGCTTCGCCTTTGCCGCGTTGCGGAAGTCCCCGGCGACGAGCTCGAGGATCTCGCCGGGCCAGCGTGGCAGGCTGTCGCGGGAACGCGCGCTGCGGGTAGTACCCATGGCCATGCCGCGGACGTCTTCGGCGTCGAAGCGAACCGTTTGCAACTCGCCGTCCTCGCCGCGGACTTCGACCTCGATCGGCTCGTCCTCGGCGCGGGCGACGACCTTGCGAAAAGCGTCCAGGAGGCCCTCCTCGGGAATCAGGGGCCGCAGGTCGGGCGAGGCCTCGGCGGCGGCCGCGATCCGTTCGAGGTCTTCGAGGACCTCCGACGGCATGTCGTAGGTGTGGTCGGGTCCCTCCAGGCCGCGCAGCACGGCACGGGCGACGATCTCGGGGTGAAAGCGCATCACGGCGAGGCTCCAATGGGAGCCGAAGCTGCCGCCCCAGAGGACGATCCGTTCGTAGCCCAGGGCCTCGCGGACGTCGTCGACGTCGGCCGCCGCTTCGACGACGGTAAAGCCCTTCAAGTCGAGGCCTTGCCCGTCCCAGAAGCTCTTGCACCGCGCCGCGGTCTCGCGAAGCTGGGCGGCGGCCTCGTCGTCGGCGAGGACGACGTCGGGCGCGACCTCTGCGGGGGGCTCGCAGGCCGTGTCGGGCTTCGAGGAGCCGATGCCCCGCTGGCCGACGACGATGAGGTCCGCTACCTCGATGAAGGGACGGATGCGCCGCTCGTAGTAGCCCGGTTCTTCGAGGGAGTCGCCGAAGCCGGGCCAGCCGGGTCCGCCGTGGAGGAGGAAGATCGGCAGGTTGTCGGTTTTCGCCGTGGCGCGGAAGCGATAGACCTCCAGGCCGAGGACGCCGCTCTCGGGGTGCGAGCGGCGGACCGGTACGAAGAGGACGCCGCGCTCGGCTTCGGCGAAGCCGTCGTCGCCGAGGTCGATGCGTTCGGGGTAGAGGAAGAGGGTGCCCGGCTCGGGGGCGGAGGCTCCCAGGACGGCGGGAGAGAGCGTCAGGACGAGGGTCAGGGCGAGGAGTGGGAATCGTCGATGCAGCACGGTCGACCTCCTTTCGGTCGGTGGCTTGGCCAGAATAGGTAGGACTCTACCTCAGCGCTGCATCAGATCCGCTGAAATGCCGGGCGGCGATCCGCTTGGCCTTGTTTGGCTAAAGCCGCCTCCCGGACGCCAACCCCTACGACGCCCCCTCGACCTCCCCGCGGACGCCCTCGACGAGCTGGTCGACGACCGCCTGCAAGCCGTCAACGCCCCCGTCCACACGGTCGACGACGTCCTTCAACGCGGAGAATTCCGGCCGTCCCAGGACGTCGGCGAGACGGGGCAGCTCGTAGCGTTCTCCGGCGTCGGCGGCGTGGCGCATGTAGATGCCGAGGTTGCCCAGCACCACTCGCAGATTCTGTTGATGGTTTATGAGGCGGTAGTAGACCATCGCCGCCAAGGAATGACGTGCCGACTCCTCCGTCTCTCCCAAACGATTGAGGTAGTTCGAAAGATTGGTGTGTGAGATGGACCGATCCTCCAAGCCAGGAAGACGGTTGCGAACGACCAACGCCTGACGTTCTGTCCTCATCGCCTGAACGCCGTCGCCTCGCTTTTTCCAGAATTCGGCCAAGCCCGACAACGCTCTCGCTTCATTCGGTGCGTCGTCGAATTCGCGGAAGGCAGCGAGGCAGCTCTCTAACGTCTGTTTAGCCTCGTCGAAACGCTTCAGACTCAGCAATGGAGCGTACCGGTTAAGCCGAATTCTGGCGATCTCATGCTCGCCTCGTCCCATCTTCCGCTGCACGTCCTCCATCTCCCTGAAAAGCTCCAAGCAATCGTTCCAACGTTTGAGCGCGCGAGCCACATCCTCAGCGATGTCTAATCCGGTGATGAGAAACCGCCCGAGCAATTCCGGGTCGGGAGCCTCGGCAACGGCCTTGCCGTCTTGATGACGGCGCCACCACGCACGGATCTCGTCGAGACGGCTCTTGATCTCCGGCGGGATGTCTGCGGCGTTGCCTTGATAGAAGTCAATGCGAAATGCTTCCAGTTCCTGACTGAGAATATTCACTCTGGGAGAGCCGGCCTTCTTGGAAGCCTCCGCGCTCTGCAGGAAGAGTGCTTTTGCCGCATCGAGCTGACCGGTCATGTGAAGAGCACCCGCCCAGTTATTCCAGATCCAACCGACATCCGCCCAATGCTCGGACGCCTCCGCCTCCTTCGCCGCCGCTTCGTAGAACGCCAATGCCGCATCCGACTGACCGGCACTGTACAGCGCATCGGCCAAGTACGCCCGAACGCTCCAGCGTGCTCTCCCCGCCGGCACCTTCTCGACAACGTCCGCAAGCTCGGCAACCACGCCGCGCAAAAGTCGCGGATCTCTGGTGCCCGTCACCACCAAACTCGCGAACGACCCCAATTCCTCGAACGCCTTCGCCCGCACGAGATAGCTGATCCCTCGCCGCCCCATTTCAGACGCCTTGTCCTGCGCCCCCGGCTGACCGGACGTGTTGATCGTCTTGAACAGCCGCCCGTAGCGCACCCCGAACGCCTTCCACACCTCGGCGTCCGTCCGCCCGTCCTGGTCGCCCGGGTGGGCGTCTATCCAGGCGCCCACGCGTTCGCGGACGAGCTCATGGACGCCGTAAGCGGACGTCTTGGCCCGCGTCACCAGCCCGGCGTCCGTCAACTCGGCGAGGAGCGGGGCAATAGGCGCGTCCGACCCTTCCTCCCAGACGCCGCCGATCATGGACTCCGACTGCGGCTCCGACGCCAACCCCAGCGTCCACAGCAGACGCCGGGCGTCCG
>CBDUYN010000265.1:0-10509 GCA_965371445.1 uncultured bacterium
GCGTGCCCAATGCCGCCGCCGATGGCGGGTCCTTGCACGCTTGCCGAAAGGACACCGACGATCCGATCTTCCAGTCCCAGGGCGGCCACTTCGGCTTGCCGCAGCTCCCAGACGCGCTCCTGGGGATTCCACCGCCCCCCGGCACGCTTCACCGCGACGCGGATCCGCGTCTCTTCCCTTCCCACCCGCAGGCGGACGGTTCTCTCGGCGTTCGGCGGTTCGCGGGGCTTCCATGGAGTTTCCTCGACGATCAGCTCGACGGTCTTGAAGCTCCGTCCGGTCTGCTCGTCATAGGGGTGTCGGACAGGCACCAGACGATCCCCTTATCGCTCTTGGAGCTCCCTGGTGCCTGGCCTGCCGGGCAGGCCGCGCCTCAAGCTTACCCGGGTTCGCAGCCGTCGATCACGGGGCGGAACGTCCCATCCCGGGAGACGTTGCCGGACGTCAGCGCTCTGACCTGCCATGATGCTCTCCTGTCCACGTCGTGTCGCCGCCGGTGGTGCTAGGATCTTGCGCATGTCGAAGAAGCAGACTGCAGCCGTCTTCCCGCGCACGACCCTGGCCGTCGTCTTCTTCCTCTCCGGCGTCGCCGGGCTCGGCTACGAGGTGATCTGGGGCCGCTGGCTGCACTCGGTCTTCGGCGCCAGCGCCTGGGCGCTCGCGGCGATCCTCTCCGCCTTCATGGCCGGGCTCGCCCTCGGCAGCTACGTCACGGGACGCGGGGTCCGCCGGCTCAAGATCGACCCCCTCGCCGCCTACGGCGTCGTCGAGCTTTTGATCGGCGTCTGGGCCCTCGCCTTCCCCTGGCTCCTCGAGGCGGGCATCGAAATCCAGGGCCGCTTTTTTTTCCGCTGGGTCGAAGAGCACACCCTCTACGGCCTGATCCGTTTCGCCCTCTGCTTCGGCGTCCTGCTCGTGCCGACGAGCTTGATGGGGGCGACGTTTCCGCTGCTCAGTGCCTACGTCGCGCGGCGCAGCGACGCGCCGGTCCGCTGGACGGGCCTCCTCTACGGCTTGAACACCGCCGGCGCCGTCGTGGGGACGCTTCTTTCCGGCTTCGTCCTCGTCGCGCGCTTCGGGCTGGCGGGCAGCAACTACCTGTTGGTCGCGGTCAACTTCGCGGTCGGCACGGTGGCGATCCTGCGCTCGCGGAGCGTTCCCGCGGCGCCGAAGATCGCCAAGGAAGAACCCTCGGCCGAGCTCGCCGGCCTCTACGGCCTCGTCCTCGGCCTCTTTGTCGTCAACGGATTTTTCAATCTCGCCTACGAGGTCCTCTGGGGGCGCGCCCTGGCGCTCATCATCGGTACGACGACCTACGCCCTCTCCGTGATGCTCGGCGTCTTCCTCGCCGGGATCGCCGCCGGAAGCCTGTGGATGACCCGGCACCTCGGCCGGCTCCGAGATCCCCTCCGAACGCTGCTCGTGATCCAGGCGGCGATGGCACTCTGGGTCCTCGCCTCGCCGCTTCTCGTCAACGCCCTGCCCTACGTCTTCCTGCGCGGGCTCTGGGCGCTGGGGATCGGCTGGGTGTCTTCGGTGGCGCTCAAGAGCCTGCTCTGCGCCCTCCTGCTCCTGCCCTTGACGCTCGGCATGGGAGCGGTGTTCCCCCTCGGCATCCACCTCGCCTTCCGGCGCGCCGAGGGCCTGGCCCGGGAGGTCGGCGACCTCTACGGCGGCAACACCGCGGGCGCCGTTTTCGGAGCCTTTGCCGGCGGCTTCCTCGTGATCCCCCTGCTCGGCGTCGAAAAGGGCATCGCGGTGTCAGCTCTGGGCCATCTGGTCGTCGTGGCTCTCCTTGTCGGCCGCTCCCGGCAGGGCCGAAAGATCCTCAGCCGCCACCGGCAAGGCTGGATCGCCGTCGTTCTCGCCGCCCTCCTCCTGCCCTTCGTGGCACGGTGGAACCCGCTCATCCTGGCGAGCGGCGTCTACTTCCAGCCCCGGACCTTCTACGACGCCGACGGACGGATCTACCTCTCGGAGCGCATGTCGCAGGCGAGCCTGCGCTACCACGCCGAAGGAGCGAGCGCCACGGTCGACGTCCTCGAAGCGCCGGGAGGGTTCCGCGCGCTGGCCATCAACGGCAAGTCGGTCGCGACCTCGAATTACTACGACTACCGGGTCCAGCGCCTGCTCGGCATCTTGCCCCTCTTGCTCCACCCCGAGCCGCGCCAGGTGCTCGTGATCGGTCTGGGCACCGGCATGACGTCGGGCACCGGATCGATCGACCCGGCGACCGAGAGCTTGAAGATCGTCGAGATCACCGAGGAGGTCGTCGGCGCGACAGAGCACTTCCTGGAATGGAACCTCGGCGTCGTCCACAAGCCGATCACCCGGATCGTCATCGAAGACGCCACGCACTACCTGCGCTTCACCGACGAGCGCTTCGACGTCATCACGTCGGATCCGATCCATCCCTTCGTCATCGGCGCCGGGGACCTCTACTCCGTCGACAGCTACGAGGTGGCTCAATCGAAGCTTGAGACGGGCGGCATCTTCTGCCAGTGGGTGCCCCTCTACCAGCTCGACGACCCGGACATCGATTCGATCCTCCGCACCTTTGACAAGGTGTGGCGAAACGCGACGGTGTGGGTGACCGGCAAGGACTTCGTGCTCTGCGGCGCCCGCGACGCCTACCACAGCGACTTCGCGACCTTCAAGGAGAAGGCGGGGCAGGAGCCCTACGCCGAGATCCTGCGCTTGCTCGGTTTCTGGACCCCGGAAGAGGTGCTCTCGGCCTACGTCGGCGAGCTCGCGAGCCTACGCGAGGAGTTTGCCGACGCCGTCGTCAACACCGTCGAGCGTCCTTATCTTGAGTTCTCGGCGCCGCGGGCCATTTTTCTCCAGACCGACGCCCGCAACCTGAAGCGCATCCTGGAAAAAAGCCCTGCGGAAAATCCGTCCTACCTCAGAGGAGCGCCTCCCGAGCTTTTTCAGAGCCTGGAAAGCTGGAGGCCCTGTACGGAGCTCGTCTGGGCGGGCTTCGTCGCCGACCGGCTCGGCGACCTCGGTGCCGCCACCCAGCTGGCACGCCGGGCCTACGACCGCTGTCCTTCACTGGGCTACGTCCGCCATTTCGCGGCCCACACGATCGAGGCCTACGCGGGCTCGATTCGCCAGAGCGACCCGGACCAGGCCTTGGGTCTGCTACGCCGCGCCAAGGAGCTCGATCCCTACACGCCGGAGATCGCCGCCGCCGTCGCCGAGCTCGAGACGCAAACCAGGAGTAGAGAGCCATGACACGACACGAAAGACTCCTCCGAATCCTCCTTCAATTGGCAGGCGTCTGCATGTTGCCCGCCTGGCTGGCGGTCGTCATGCCGACGGCCTGGATGGACTGGACCCACCGCTGGCTGGGCCTGGGCGAGCTTCCCGAGGGGCCGATCGTCGAGTACCTCGCGCGCTCGCTGTCACTTTTCTACGGCGTCCACGGCGGGCTCCTGCTGCTCGCTGCCCGCGACGTGCGACGCTAC
Source organism: uncultured bacterium (assembly GCA_965371445.1). Classification (GTDB taxonomy): domain Bacteria; phylum Acidobacteriota; class Thermoanaerobaculia; order Multivoradales; family J023; genus DASWIG01. The sequence goes on from CBDUYN010000265.1 coordinate 3,471, forward strand.
CTGCCGGTCATCGTCTACCTGAGCGTCCTCGGTGTCGTCTCCGGCGTGGTCTTCCTCGCGGTCGACCTCTACGCCGGCATGCCTGCCAGATGGACCTGGGGCGAGGGCCCGATCGTCATCGCGTCGGGCCTCGTGATGCTCTACCTCGCCCGATCGGTGGGCGCCGTTACCTACCCGGCGGGGTAGGTCCGAGCACCGCGCCAACCGACCAACCGGTAGAAAATCGCTCGTTTAGATCCAGAAAGTATCAATTTCCTCTTGCCAACACACGCGGCCTCGTGTATGATTCTCCGTGACGGCTGAGACGGTCCTTCCGAACGAAACCCCGGCCCGTTTCACCTGACGGCCAGACGGCACTCGCCAGTTGTCCAGTTTTCGAACAAGCGTTCGAAAACTGGACGTCGAAACGACAAACCGACCGAGCCCCGCGAAGGCGTCGCGCCCCGCGAAAAGACGACGTGTAGCGGGCGGACCCTGGCGCGAGATCGTCTGAGCTGTCGTAACCCTGAGGAGGACACGATGAGCAGACCGGTTCACCTAACGCTCCCGACGGCCATCATCACCCTGGCTCTTCTTCTCGGAATGGCGGGATTCGCCGCCGCCGACTCACACAAGGCTGTCGAGACCGTAGCCGGGACCTACGACGTTACCGGCGTCAACCGAGACGGCTCGACCTACACCGGAGCCGTCGAGATCGCCGATCTCGGCAAGCGGCACTATCGCCTGAGGTGGCAGGACGGCGACGGTATCTACGAGGGCCAGGGAGCGCTTCTCTGGCGGCAGCTCTTCGTGGTCTGGGGCGAGGAGGGAGCGGACTGCCTCGTGGTGCTCTACGAGGTCAACGAGGACGGCACGCTCGTCGGCGACTGGTTCGCAGCCGACGACGTCGATCACCGCGGCTCGGAAGAAGCGCGGCCGATCGGACCGCGGCCGGCAGGGACCCTCGAGGGCACCTACAGCGTCGTCGGCTCGGATCCGTCCGGAGCCCTCTACGAGGAACAGCTGGCCGTCTCGGCGCTCAGCCCCGGTTTCTATCGCTTCCAGTGGAACGGTCTCCAGTCCACCCTGGAGGGCATCGGAGAGCTCGACGAGAACCATCTGGTGGTGGTCCGGAAAAACGCCGGCCAGTGCGGCCGGATGACCTACGAGATCGAAGACGACGGCCGCCTGGAGGGGACGTGGATGATGACCGACGACCTCTTTGAAGTCGCCGGACGCGAGACGGCCGTGCCCCGCAAAGGTTCCGCCGGTGGCGGCGGGGCTTTCGCGGTTGCGGTCGAGTGAGGTCTCGGGCCGCCGGTATCCTGGAGATTCCCCTTTCGGATAAAGAGGCCGAGGGCGAGAAAGGGAAATAACCGCGGCCGCACGACGGTCTCACGGTTCGGAAACCGACTCGAATTCGATCACGTGGGCAAAGAATTCCGCCACCGCGGCTTCGACCCCGCTCAGCCGTAGGCTCGACTCGACCCGCTCGCCGACGGCCACGGCTTCGTAGTCGAGCTCGAAGCCGTCCTCGGCGGCACGCGCCTTCAGCTTCTCGAAGTGGGCGGTGAGGGCCTCAAGCCACAAGAGCGCCCTTTCCCGGTCGCGGCAATGGAGGACGATCTCGGCGTCGATCTCGTCGGCCGACACCACGTCGACACCGAAACCGAGCCGAAGCTCCTCGTCCTCGGCACCCTCGGGAACGTCGACGTCGGCGAGGACACGGGCGACGGAGCCGTCCTCGTTGGTGAGCGAGCCGGCGGCGTCCCACTCGCCGTCCGGGGCCATCGAGACGAGCTTCGCCTGATCGACGGTGCCGTCCTCGATGCGGTCGAGCGCGCGCTCGAGCGAGGCCCGCGAGCTCGCGACGAGGAGCGTCGAGCCGACGAAGGTGAGGTAGTCGTCGTCGTCAAGCGAGACGAGCTCGTAGCCGCGATAGGTCTCGGGCACCTCCTCGTCGGCCCGGCTGGCGAAGAGGATCGCCGCTTTCAGCGGACGCACCATGACCCGGAAGTTGAGCGCGGCGACGACGTCGACGTCGCTCTCCTCGCCCGGCTCGATGGCGAGCGTCGCGTCGCGGGGGATGAACATCTGGACGTCGCGCATCGACGGCGATTGCCGGAGGTTGGCGAGCCAGCGCATCTTCGGCGGCAGGGCCCTCTCCTGGTTGCGCCGGTTGATCTCGTCGATCTCCTTGAGCACGTGGTTGACGAGCGCCTTGGCCCCCGGATCGGCCGCCAGGTCCTCCATCTGCACGACGCCGACGCTCTCCTCGCCCGCGATCCCTTCGGTGGCGACCTGCTTGCCCGGCACGTAGGCCCAGAAGGCGCCGCCGCCTACCACGAGAAGCAGCACCACGAAAACCGCGCCGCAGCCCAGGCTGCAGCCGATCAGGAGCTTCTGGATGCCGGAGAGACCCCCTGGCGTGGGCTCGTTGCCGTTCATGGCCGCAATTCTACCGCAGAACCCGACGGTAGGCCCGAAGGCCGGGGTAAGATCTCCCGCAAGGAGCCAAGATACGATGAAAAACCGCCTGATTCTCGCCCTCGTCCTGGTTTCGAGCCTCCCTGCTCAGGCCGGCGAGCACCCTGCGAAAAACGTCCTCCACCTGCGCATCGCGGTCTTCAACGTCTTCGAGCTGTCGCGGGAAAAAATCGACCAGGTCGATTCCGCCGGCCGCGGCATAGATCCGCAGCTGCGGGCCGCCGCGGAGGTCCTCCAGCGCGTCCGGCCGGAGATCGTGCTGGTGAACGAGATCGACTACGACGACGAGAAACGGCAGAACGCCCAGCTTTTCGTCGAGCGCTATCTCGCGGTGGCGCAGCAGGGACAAGAGCCCCTCTCCTACCCGTTCCTCTTTTTTGCTCCGGTCAACACGGGCTTTCCGAGCGGGCTCGACTTCAACAACAACGGCGAGACCGGCGATCCCGAGGACGCCTACGGCTTCGGACGCTATCCCGGCCAGTACGGCATGGCGCTCCTCTCGCAATGGCCCTTCGACGAGGACGGCGTGCGGACTTTCCAGAAGCTTCTCTGGCGCGCCCAGCCCGTCAACCTGATGCCCGACGGCCGGGACGGCAAGCCCGCCTGGTACTCCCCCCAGGCGGCCGCGGCCTTCCGCTTGTCGAGCAAGAGCCATTGGGACGTGGGCATACGCGTCGGGGAATGGACGCTTCACGTCCTCGCCTCCCACCCCACGCCCCAGGTCTTCGACGGCGAGGAAGACCGCAACGGACGCCGCAACTACGACGAGATCCGCCTTTGGGCCGACTATCTCTCCGGCGGTGAGGCGGCCGCCTACCTCCTCGACGACGCGGGACGCCGGGGCGGTCTCGACGCGGCGGAGAGCTTCGTGATCCTCGGCGACCTGAACGCGGATCCCGTCACCGACGCCGGACCGCATGGGCAGCCCGCGATCCGCCAGCTCCTCGAGCATCCACGGGTCCGTGATCCCGTGCCCCGCGGCGAAGGGGGCAAGAGCGTCGAGCGTGCGTACGAGGGGCTCAAGGAGACGCGAACGTCGAAGTGGGGACGGATCGACTACGTCCTGCCGAGCCGCGACGTCGAGGTGAAGGCTTCCGGTGTCTTCTGGCCGGCGCCCGGCGATCCGCTGCACCGGCTGGTGGCGGAGAACCTGTCGAGCGATCACCGGCTCGTCTGGGCCGACGTCGTCGTCCCGGCGCCAGAGTCCTAGCGAGGCTTGCGCCTCAGACCCTGGTGGTGGGCCACGGCCCAACATCGGGCGTGTCAGTTTTTGGCCAAATCGGCTCGATTTCGGCCTGTGGCGGTTCTGACATCGAGTTTCAAGAAACTTCTTCCCCCAACGGATCCGCCGCACCCGGCGTTTCAAAAGCCCTTCCCTGTCCACATCGAAGCCACGGATCTTGGGCTCCGTCCAGGCTTCCGTTCCGGGCTAGAACGATCGGGCCCCGAGCCAGAGCTGGTAAAGGCCGAAGAGCGCCAGGGCCAGCGACGAGATCCCCAACAGGATCCGATGGACCCGCGCGCCGAGGCTTCTCGCCGCCGAGAAGAGGAGGATCATGGCGAGAAGCGTCGTCACCATGGCAGTGTAGAACCCGGCGACGACGGCGAGCCCGTGGACACGGCTCTCGGCCCAGCCCTCGAGGAAGAGGGGTCCCAGCACCAAGCTCCAGCCGAGATAGGGACCGGGGTTCAAGGCGTTGACGGTGGCCGCCTTCCAGAGGCTGTTCCCGGCGGAGCCGGCCGTGGGCGAACCTTCGGGGTCGAAACGGCGGAACGCCTTCATGGCCTCGACGGCGAGGAAGAGGACGAAGAGCCCGCCGGCGAGCCGCAGCCCCTGGACCAACCCCGACGGCACCTGGCTGAGGAGAGCCAGCATCAGGACCGCGATGGGTCCGTCGGTCACCAGGGGCGCCAAGGCAGCCGGAGCGCTGCGCCGCCAGCCGTGGGCCAGCGAGTAGGAGATGAGGAAGGCGGCGAAGGGCCCCGGCATCACCGCCGCGGCAAAGCCGTAGGTCGCGCCGAGGACCAGGAAGAGCGTCATGCCCCGATCCTACTCCGCCGAGGTGCCTGGAGGGCAAGTGACGTTCGGAGCGAAGACGATAACGTCGCCGTGCGTAGAACCTAAGCTCTCAAGCGGCTCAGAGCGTGCGCAGACGCTCCAAGTCGGCGGCACGTCCGACGACGACCATCCGGTCGCCGCGCTCGACCACCGTGTCGGGCTCCGGGATCACCGTCAGCGTGTCGCCGCCGGCCGGCGAGGACCGGTGCAGCACCAGGATTTGTGCGCCGTAGCGGGCGCGTACGTCGAGCTCGCGGATCGAACGTCCGACGAGCTCGCCCGGAGCGTCGATCTCGACCATCCGGTAGTCCTCGCCGAGGTGGACCTCCTCGTGGCTCGTCGCCGTCAGGCTCCCTCCGAGGCTCGCCACCATCTCGCGCTTCATGAGCTCGTTCGTATAGGAGTCGAGGAGATGGCGCCGAGTCACGATACCGACGAGCTTGCCGTCGTCGTCGATCACCGGCAGCTCCTCGCGGCTCTTGCCGCCGAAGATTCGCAGCACCGTGTCGAGGTCCTGCTCCGGGCGGAGGGCCTTGACGTCTTCCTCGGCGAGGTCCTTGGCGACCAGGAGGTCCGAGAAGAGGTCCGGGTCGAGGACGGCCTTGCGCAGCTCCGAGAGGACGATCACCCCTTTCAACCTGTCCTCCGGGTCGACGACGTAGAAGCACGGATGAGGATGGATCGCGATCTCGCCCACCAATTCGCCGAACGGCTTGGCAGCCGGAACCTGGACGTAGCCACGGCTCATGACGTCCCGCACGTGAAGCGACTTCAAGACGTTCAGGTCCCGGCCCCGATAGACGTCGACGCCGCGGCGTAGGAGCTTGATCGTGTAGATCGACCCGCGCTTGAGCTGGGTCGTGACCAACGTCGAGACGATGCAGGCGGCCATCAGCGGGACGATCAGCTTGTAGTCGGAGGTGAGCTCGAAGATGATCAGGATCGCGGTGATCGGGGCGTGGGTCGCGCCCGCGACGACCGCTCCCATGCCGACGAGCGCGTAGGCGCCGGCCGAGGCCGTGGCGCCGGGCAGGAGCTCGTGGGCGATCGTCCCCAGCGCGCCGCCGGCCATGGCGCCGATGAAAAGCGAGGGCGCGAAGATCCCGCCCGACCCTCCCGAGCCGATCGTGATGCCAGTCGCGAAGATCTTGAAGACGAGAAGCGTCGCGAGGAGCTTCAGGGCCATCTCGCCGCGCAGCGCCTGCTCGATCGCCTCGTAGCCGACGCCGAAGACCTGCGGATAGAAGATGCCGACGGTGCCGACGATCGCTCCGCCGATCGGCGCGAGCAGCCACGGCGTCATCGGGATCGCGTCGAAGAGGTCCTCCAAACCGTAGAGGACCTTGACGAAACCGAGGGCTATGAGCCCCGCCACCAGGCCGAGCAGCATGTAGATCGGCAGCTCCCAGGAGCTCACCATCTGGTACTCGGGGACGATGAAGGCGGGGATGTCGCCCAGGAAGCGTCGCGAGACGACCGTGGCGATCACCGAGGAGATGACGATGGGGCTGAAGTGGCGGATCGCAAAGTCGCCGAGGATCACCTCGACGGCGAAGATGGCACCGGCGATCGGGGCGTTGAACGTCGCCGCGATTCCGGCGGCGGCGCCGCAGCCGACGAGCGTCCGCAAGCGCGCGCCCGAGAGCTTGAGCCACTGGCCTACCGTCGAGCCCAGGGCCGAGCCGACCTGGACGATCGGTCCCTCGCGTCCCACCGAGCCGCCGGAGCCAATCGAGAGGGCGGAGGCAAGGCTTTTGACCAGGACGACGCGGGGCCGTATGACGCCGGCACGTAGCGTCACCGCCTCCATCACCTCGGGCACGCCGTGCCCTTTGGCCTCCCGGGCCAGGAAGTAGACGAACGGCCCGACGACGAGCCCACCCAGCGTCGGCACCAGAACGATCCACCAGCTCGGAAGGGAGCGCAGAAGCTCCAGGCTCACGGGTCCCTCGCCCCAACCCAGGCGCTGTACGAGGCCGATGAGCTCCCGGAAGAGGACGGCGGCGATCCCGCCGCCGAACCCGACGACGATCGCCGCCGAGACCATGAAGGTGTGCTCGAAGGTCTTGGCCCTGGACAAAAGTCGCTCGAAGAGTTTCATTCAATGCTCCTGAAATTCACGGGGGGCGATTCTACCCGAGAATCTGGAGACGGGCGTGGCGTATGATCCGGAGGAGAGGACCTCGACCCTCGAAAGCACGTCGCGTCACCCCAAGGAGGGCGCGCGCACCGCGGCAGGTGGCGGACTGGTCGGTGGTGCAGGAGGTCTGGGCGGGGAAGGACCACCCACCGGCACTCTGGAGATCTCTGCCGGCGAGTCCGAGTAGCCGTCAGGCCGCTTCCACCGGCTCCAGCGCCTCACGCAGCCCGGGCGACCTGGACGCCGTTCTCAACATCGCCTCACACCTCCTCAGCCGGCTCGGCTTTGCGTCGACATTGGGTGCTGTCTCTTGTGATCGCCTGGCAACGGAGGTCGAACGACCACTCTCCGCCGCCACCGCCACCGCCGCCGCT
>CBDUYN010000266.1:0-10361 GCA_965371445.1 uncultured bacterium
TGCCCCCCCCGTGCCCCTTCCCCGGTGCGGTGTCCCCATAACTTTTCGGTTGGTTTTAGTTTTGGGGGGGGGTTTTAACCCACTCCGGTTTGTTTAAAACCCCCCCGCCACGTCGAGATCGCAAGATCCATGCCAGCTCGTCGTCGACCCCGGCGGCTCTCCAAGCTCGGCTCTTCGGCAAGATGCCACGGCAAGGCGGTTCCGTGTGAGATCACGTCGAAGAGATCTTGAGCTCGCGGAAGAGATGGGCTCTATGCTCGGGCGAAGGCACTCCCGCTGGGACCCTAGGACCCAGAGGGGGCCGGGTCAGCTGTCGTCTTCGTGGGGGAATCGGGGCTTGAGGCGTTCAAGCTCGGCCAGGGCTTCCAGGTGAGCCTTCGTCTTCTTCTCCAGCTCGGCCTCGGCCTTCTGCCTTGCGGCCGCCTCCTCGCCAGCGCGGCGCTCCGCGGCCTCGCGCTCCCGCTCCGCGGCCTCGCGTTGCGCCGCCTCCTCGGCGGCGCGGCGCTCCGCGGCCTTGCGCCCCGCCTCCTCCTCGTCCGAGATCAGAAGACGCTCACCGCTCTTGGCGTCAAACGCGACCAACTCTTGCGTCGAGGCGTCGATCTGGAAGAACAGATCCAGCTGCTTCGAGTACACCCGGCCTTGCGCGTCGGGAGGGATCTTGGCGTAGCCCTTCTTGAGCCGACCCTTCCGGAGCCGACGGCCCACCAGGTTCTTCACCCGACGCTCCCGGACCGGATAGACTGTGAAATACTCCTTCACCTCTTCCTGGGCGTAGCGCTTCACGTTCTTCTTGAGGTCTTTGTCCTCGATCTCTTTTTCCGACGTCGAGACCGCCTCCAGCACGAAGACCAGCCGTCCGCCTACGGCTCGGAGGTGGATGCCCCTCTCGATCTCGGAGGTGTCGACGTCGCCTTCGATCACCGCCACGTCGGGGGCGGAGTTGCGGCCGTCCCCCAGCACCAGCGTCACGTTGCTGGTCACGAGAGTGGCCGGACGTTTCTCCAGGTGGCGGCGCAGCGCGTCTCCCGTCGGGGCGAGGAACACGGAGTGGGGATAGCCGTCGGACACGAGGTCGCCCTCCTCAGGGTAGACGAGATCTTCGGCGGTGAGGGGGATCCACTCGTCGCCCTCCTGCCCCGTGGTGGACCCCCGACGAATCCGCTGGCCGAGGCGGAAGGGATCCTTGGCGCGCCGCGACGGAACCGGCGCCGCCGGGCGCCGCCGGAGCGCGCCGCCGACGGCGGTGGCGGCGCTGGCATCCATCTTGGGCGTGGGGTTGTCCATGGATCCAGTCTACCGTACGGCGAGGGGGCCGGCAACCTCACGCTCGGAGGGGCGTCAGGCCTGCTGGGCCACCCTAAGAGGGGGGGAACCTTCGTGGATCCGGAGCGCCGGGTTGTACCAGCTGTCCCGGCGTTACTTCCCGACGATCTCGCCGCAGCCAGCCATGGACTGCCCGTAGTAGGGGTTGCCGATCTCACCCTCGGGCTGGAGCCACGATTTCTTGAGCATGGAGCAGTAGGCCACGACAGGCAGGTCCTCTCCTCCAAGCTTCGAGCGGTACTGCACCATCACTTTCGAGAGCTCGTAGAACGCTTCCCGCGCGGATTCCAGGTCGGACGCTTCGCTGAGCTGCCGGGCGAAGCCCGAGATCTTCGGCATGACCTCGTCGTCAGCCATCTCGTCGGCCTTCTTGCTGATCGCCGCGGCATGTTCAGCGACGCCGTCGATGGTGTCGTGGAGAAGGGCCTGGCGGATGTCCTCGTAGGGTTTCATCAGCTCGCCGAAGGTGGCGGCCGAGTCGGCGCCGGCGATGCCGGCCAGGGTCAGGAGGGCGAGAGCCCAGAGTGTGAGTAGCTTCTTCATCAGGGTTGCTCCTTTCGTTGAGGTTTCGGTTGGGTCACGAAAATGCGTTCACGCCGTCTCCGGCGCATCGTCTTGAGGATCGAAAAGCGGGGTCCTTTGAAGGCCGATTCCCCGCCAGAGGAAGTAGATGGCTGGAAAGACGAGCAGCTCTGCCACAAACGAAGTGACGACGCCGCCCACCATCGGCGCGGCGATGCGCCGCATGACGTCGGACCCGGTGCCCGTCGACCAGAGGATGGGTACCAGCGAGAAGCAGATGGCGGCGACCGTCATCATCTTGGGGCGGATCCGCTGTACCGCGCCGTGGTCGATGGCTTCGCGCAAGTGGGAGAAGCTGAGCATGCGTCCGCGCGCCTTCCAATTCTCGTAGGCGATGTCGAGATAGAGGAGCATGACGATGCCCGTCTCGGCCGCCAGGCCCGCCAGGGCGATGATCCCCACCGCCACCGCCACCGACCAGTTGTAGCCCAGGTAGTACAGGAGCCAGATCGAGCCCACCAGCGAGAACGGGATCGCCGAGAGCACGATGGCGGTCTTGACGATCGACTTCAAGTGGAAGTAGAGGATCAGGAAGATCAAGAAGAGCGTCAGCGGCACGATGATCATGAGTCGCGCCCGGGCGCGCTCCATGTACTCGTACTGCCCGGACCAGAAGATCGTGTAGCCGGCCGGTAGCTCGACTTTTTCGGCCACCTCGCGCTGGGCGCGCTTCACCCAGGTGCCGACGTCGATGCCGCGCAGGTCGACGTAGATCCAGGCGTTAGGCCGAGCGCCTTCCGTCTTGATGCCCGGCGGGCCTTCACGGAGCTCCAGGCGGGCCAACTGCCCGAGCGGCACCTGGGCGCCGGTCGGCGCCGCCACCAGGATCTCCAAGAGCGCCTGCGGGCTGTCTCGCAGCTCGCGCGGATAGCGCACGTTGATCGGGTAGCGCTCGAGACCCTCGACGGTCCACGAGACGTTCATGCCGCCGACCGCCGACTGGATGACGTCCTGGATGTCGCCTACCGTGAGCCCGAAGCGGGCCGCGGCCTGGCGGTCGATCTCGAAGTCGAGGTAGCTGCCGCCCATCACCCGCTCGGCGTAGGCCGAGAGCGTGCCGGGCAGGGGCTTGACCACCGCCTCCACCTGTTCGGCGATCGCCTCGAGCTGCTTCAGGTCAGCTCCGGCGACCTTGATGCCCACCGGCGTCTTGATGCCGGTCGACAGCATGTCGATGCGGGTCTTGATCGGCATCGTCCAGGCGTTGGTGAGCCCGGGAAACTGGATGGCCCGGTCGAGCTCCGCGATGAGGTCCTCTTTGCTCAGCCCCGGACGCCATTCGCTGGGATCCTTGAGGACGATCGTCGTCTCCACCATCGACAGCGGCGCCGGGTCGGTGGCGGTTTCCGCCCGGCCCACCTTGCCGAAGACCGACTCCACCTCGGGGAAGCTTCGGATGATCTTGTCGGTCTGTTGCAAGATCTCCTTGGCCTTGGTGATCGAGATCCCCGGGAAGGTCGTCGGCATGTAGAGGATATCCCCTTCCCAGAGCGGCGGCATGAACTCCGAGCCGATGCGGCCGAGGGGGACGAAAGTCACGGCGAGGACGAGCAACATGGCGACGATGACTGGCCAGCGCCAGCGCAGCGCCAAGTTCAAGGCCGGGGTGTAGAGGAAGCGCAGCAGCCGTGACACCGGATTTCTTGCCTCGCTGTGGATTTTCCCGCGGACGAACCAGTACATGAGCACCGGCACCGCGGTCACCGAGAGAATCGAGGCCATGGCCATGGAGTAGGTCTTGGTAAAGGCCAGCGGCTTGAAGAGCCGCCCTTCCTGGGCCTCGAGGGTGAAGACCGGCAAGAACGACACCGTGATCACGAGAAGCGTGAAGAAAAGCGTCGGTCCCACTTCCTGCGCCGAGCGCAGGATGATCTCGAAGTGAGAGCGTTTGCCCTTCCACTCTTCGTAGTGTTTGTGAGCGTTCTCCACCATGATGATCGCCGCGTCGACCAGCACGCCGATCGAGATCGCGATGCCGCCGAGCGACATGATGTTCGACCCCAGCCCCTGCATCTTCATGACGATGAAGGCGAGGAGGATCGACGCCGGGATCGAGACGATGGCGACGAAGGCGGAACGCATGTGGAAGAGGAAGACCACGCAAACCAGCGAGACGACGAGGAACTCCTCCAGCAGGGTGTGGGTCAACGTGTCGATGGAGCGTTCGATCAGACCGCTACGGTCGTAGGCCACGGAGATCTCGACGCCCTCCGGCAGCCCGGCCTCGAGCTCCGCGAGGCGTTTCTTGACCCGTTGGATCGTGGTGCGGGTGTCGGCCCCGAAGCGCACCACGACGATACCGGCGACGGTCTCGCCCTCGCCGTTCCAGTCGGCCAGGCCGCGGCGGATCTCCGGGCCGATCGAGATGCGGGCGACGTCTTTGAGCAGCACGGGCGTACCGCCGGGACCGACCGCGAGCACGACCGACTCGAGGTCGCGAACGTCTCGCACGTAGCCCAGGCCGCGCACCATGAACTCGCGCTCGGCCATCTCGACCAGGCGTCCGCCGACATCGATGTTGGACCGCTGGATCGCGTGTTTGACCTTCTGGATCGAGATGTCGTAGGCGCGCAGCCGCACGGGATCGACCTCCACCTGGTACTGGCGGACGAAGCCGCCGATCGAGGCGACCTCCGACACACCGTCGACGGAGATCAAGCCGTACTTCAGGTACCAGTCCTGGATGCTTCGCAGCTCGGCGAGCGAATGCTGCGGCGAGTTGAGCACGTACATGAAGGCCCAGCCCACGCCGGTGGCGTCGGGCCCGAGCTGGGGTGCCACCCCCGGAGGCAGTTGCTGGGTGAGACCCGAGAGGTACTCCAGGACCCGCGACCGTGCCCAGTAGAGATCGGTGCCGTCTTCAAAGATCACGTAGACGAAGGAGAAGCCGAAAAACGAGTAGCCGCGCACGACCTTGGCGAAAGGCACCGAAAGCATCTTGGTGGTGATGGGATAGGTGACCTGATCCTCGATCACCTGGGGAGCCTGCCCCGGGAACTCCGTGTAGATGATGACCTGGACGTCGGAAAGATCAGGAATGGCGTCGATAGGGGTTTCCCGGATCGCCCAGACTCCGCCGAGGACGGCCATTCCGAGGCCGACGACCACGATCAACTGGTTCTTGAGAGACCATTCAATGAGTCGGTTGAGCATGGATCGTCCTCCTAGTGGGAATGCCCTGCCTGGGGGTCGGCCCCGGAAGCCGGCGGCGGTTGCTCGGAGCCCGCTCTCTTGCGGGCGATCATCTTCTGGATGACCTCACGCAGCTTCGACTCCGAGTCGAGGAGGAACTGGGCGGAGGTCACGACCTCCTCGCCGCCGGAAAGGCCTTCAAGGATCTGGGTATAGCCTTCGGCCTCGTGGCCGACCGCCACCTCGCGAGGGGCGAAGCGGCCGTCGCCCAGGGCGAGGACCACTACGTTGCGCCGGCCCGTACGCAGGACGGCCTGGGCCGGCACGACGACGGCGTCGGCGACGGCGAGAGGAGCGAAGACCACGGTGGCGAACATGCCTTTGCGCAGCTCACCCGTAGGGTTCGGGACCTCGATCTTCACCCGCAGGGTGCGGGTCTTCTCGGAAAACTCCGGATCGAGGTATCGCACCGTGCCGCGGAACGCTTTGCCCGGGAAATAGGTCAGGCTCACCTCGGCCGGTGTTCCTTCCCTTACCCAGGCCACCTGGTCCTCGAAGATCTCCGCCGACAGCCACAGGCTCTTGATGTCCGCGATGTGAAAGATCTCCATGCCGGGCCGCACCGCCATGCCCCCGAGCCCGGCCATGCGTTTCATCACCAGCCCGCCCGAGGGGGCGACCACGGTCAGGGTGCGGAAGACCTTTCCTGTCTCTTCGAGGCGGCGGATCTGCTCCTCGGAGATGTCCCAGTAGCCGAGGCGCTGGCGGGCCGCTTCGACCAGCGCCAGCGCCCGGCGCCGCGAGTCCTCCGGCGCCTGGTCCAGGTCCCGGGCGAAGTCGAGCGCTGAGAGGAGCTCCTGCTCCGTCTGCACGAGCTCCGGCGAATAGATCTCGAAGAGCGGCTGATCTTTCTCGACCGGCTCGCCCACGTAGTTGACGTGGACCTTCTCGACCCAACCCGAGTACTTCGTCGTCACCGTCACCATGCGCTCCTGGTCGTAATCGAGGTAGCCCACGGTGCGGATCAGCCGGGACAGGTCACGTCGTTCGACTCGCGCCGTCCGGACGTTCATGTTCTGGACCACCACCGGATCGATGCGTACGGTGGCTCCCTGTGACGTCGCCTCTTCCACCTCGTCGGCGTAGATTGGCACGTAGTCCATGCCCATCGAGTCCTTCGCCGGCACGGGCGAGGTGATGGTGGGATCCATCGGATTGCGGTAGAAGAGAATCTCGCGCGGGACCTCGGCGTCGTCGGTACGCAGAGGCACCAGGTTCATCTGGCAGATAGGACAGGTTCCGGGCTCGGACAAGATGACCTGCGGGTGCATGCCGCAGGTCCAGAGCCCGGACGGGCTCTCTCCGGCGACTTCCGCCGCGTCGGGCTCGGCGTGTCCTCCGAACAGGCCGAACGGGTCTTGAAGCACCAACACTGCGAGGGCGAACCCCGCGAGAGCTCCCGCAACGGCCACCAGGACGGTGCGCGAGCGAGTCGTTGTCGTCTGAGTCTTATCGGTCATGGTGAGAATCCTCCTTGGAGAGGTCGAGAGAGCTGGCGATCGCCCTCTCAAGCCGGGCGCGGGCCACGGCGTAGTCGGCCCGGGTGCGGGCCGTGGCGGTACGCACGTCGAAGAGGATGACCTCGGCGTCCAGCAGGTCGACGGCGTTCAGCTTTCCTGTGATGTAGGCGGTCTCAGCGGAGGCGAGTGCCTCGCGGGTCTGCACCCGCAAGACGTTCTCGAGCAGCCCCCAGTGCTCGAAGAGCAGCGGCAGGCGGGCGGCGAGATCTCCGATTGAGCGTTCGATCCCGGCGAGGATGCGTCGCTTCTGCTCTGTCGCTGCCCGGTGGCGGGCGAGGGCCTCTTCGAGGCCCGCCTGGAGCTTGCGGCGGCGGATCGGCAGGTTGACGGCGCCGGAGAGGGCCAGGACGTCGTCGCCGTTGTCGGGCGGCGGCGAGAGCCGGCCGGCCGGATCCTCCCGGCGGCCTACGAGCGTGTAGCTCAGGCCGACGTTGAAGTCGGGGCGGAAGTTCTTTTCCGCGAGCTCGATCAACGTCTGCCGGCGAGCGATCTCCGCGTCGGCCGCCGCGATCTCCGGACGGCCGGCGAGCGCCTCGCGGCGCAGCGCGCCGGCTTCGAGCGCCGGTGCCGCCGGCTCGGGCAGAGCCAACCCGGCGATCGACGTCTCCGCCGGCCGGTCGCGCAGGGCGTTCACCGCGGCGAGCAGGTCGAAGCGGCGTTCGGAGATCACGAGGAGACGCGTGTCGATGCGGGTGATCTGCGCCTGGATCCGGACGATCCCCTGCTGCAGCCCGATCCCTGCCGAGTATCGCGCCCGCGCCGCTTCTTCGAAGCGCTCCAGGGTGTGGCGCTCGGCGCGCAGGATCTCCCCGTGCTCCGCGAGGAAGGCGAGCTCGTAGAACAGACGCCGGGCCTCGGTGAGAACGTCGAGACGGAGGGTTTCAATCTCGGTCTCGGCGGCTGCGGCGGCGTAGAGAGCCGCCTGCTCGCGGAGCGCGAGCTTGCCGAGCCACGGCAGCTTCTGACGAATCGAGACGCTGAGCTCCTGCGGCCCGACGCGGGTCTCGGGAGGCAGGACGAAGACGTTTAAGGCCGCGATCGGGTCGGGGAGCGCCCGCACTTGTGGCGCCCGCGCCGCGGCTGCCGCGGCCCGGTGCCGCGCCCGCGCGACGTCGGGATTACGTTCCAACACCTCGACGACGAGATCCTTCAAGGCCGGTGGCTCTGAAGGAGTCTCCAGCAAGGTAGCGGAGAGTGGGGAAGGGGGCGGCGGAGAGGCTCCGCCGCCGGCCGAGACGGGATCGATCGATTGTCCGCTGAGCGAAGCGGACCCTCCGGCAAGCTGGGCGGCCAGCAGCCAGAGAACAAAGCTCTGGTTTCGCATTTGAGCTCCTCCAGGTCGAAGTTTTCCGGGACGCGTCAGAGGACGCGCCGGGACGAGCTACGCCAGAGGAAGTCTCAAAGCAGCAGAGAGCTGTGGAGGGTATAGAGGGGAGTCGAAAGTTCTTGAGGCCGGGGAGCGTGGTCCTCGCCGCGCTCATACGAGAGCTGCGGCGCGACAGGAGCAGCGGCTCCAAGCGGCGCTTCGAGATGAAAGCCGACGTGGACGACCGCGATCGGAGCGTTGAGGGCCGGAGGAGCCGATCCTACCGCGGTGGCGCAGCAGTCGGTGTCCGCCGCCGCGATGGCGAGCCCGGGATCGGCGTCCACCGGGTGGCAAGGGCCGTCGGCGGCGGCCGGGCTCGCGCCCGCGGCCATCATCTCCGTCGAGCAGCTACCGGCGAGGCACCACGGGCACCACGCCGAGATCAGCGGCAGCAGGAGAAGAGTTGCGGAAAGCGCTCCGATCAGCGCACGGCGTCTCATAGGTTGCGTATCCTAGCTCAAGGGGTGCCCACGGTCAATCCGTTCCTGACGTTCCTGACCGCGCCCGGTGCTCAAATCCTGAATACGGCCCTCCGGGGCAGATGGTTTCAGCTCACGGGCTACCGCGCGCCGCGGACCCAGAGCGGGACGCCACGAGCGTTGCGCAGACGAACGGTACGTCCCGCGGCGACGATGGAGCGCACCACGAGCTCATGGCGTCCGTTCTCGCGCGTATAGGCCCCTCGCACCTCTACGGTGTCGCCCACGGCGACGGCCAGACGCCGCGCCTCGACGTGCCACTGCGGAGCCAGGTAGGCGACGTAGAGTCGATTTCCGGAGCGCACCAGGACCTCGTAGCCGGGATCGAGGTCCGCGCCATGGGTCCGCGTGCGCGTGCGCCGGACTTCCCCGACGACGGTCAGGTCCGCCGCCGTCCATTGCGGGGCGTAGTAATGCCAACCCGTCCCGTGCCAGAGAGGATACCCGTCTTCGTCGCGGAGCGCGACGCGCACGTCGCCCACGACGACCTCCGACGCGATGAGGTAGCGAAGGTCGTCGTAACCTGCCCAATAGGGCTCGACGATCGAGCCTGTCACCTCAAGAGCGAGACCGGTTTCGAGCTCGATGCCGTTCTCCTCGAGGTACCACCAGGGGCCGAGCATGGCGTAGAAGCTCTCGCCGTCATCGCTCGAGAACCGGTAGTGCATGCCGTTGCCGGTGTGGTTGCCGTGACCCCAGGCGCTCCACATCCCGAGCGTCTGCCCCAGGCTGCCGGTCAAGGTCGTGACCGTCGCGGGGTCGAACCAGGACTCGCCGTGCCAGCCCGGGCCGCCGCGCCATACCGGATAGCCGTCGCCGTCGCGCAGCATGAGCTCCGCACCGTCGGTTTCCAGGACCGTGACGATCAGGAAGTCGGCCTCCGGATCCCCGTTGGGACCCCCGCCACCGTGGCCGCCGCCACCGTGACCTCCACCGTGACCATGACTTTTCCAGGAAGGCTCACCGTAGGGCTCGACGAGGGAGCCGGTGACGGCGACGCGATCGCCGTCGTCGAGAAAGAAGCCATTGTCTTCGAGGAACCACTCGGGCGCCAGCATGAGCTCGTACGAAGTGCCGTCGTCGGCCCGGAGCGTGGCGTGAGCACCGCCGCCGGTGTGGTTGCCGTGTCCCCGCGGCAACCATTCCCCCTCCGTCGACTCCAGGACGCCGGAGACCGTCACCACCGTGCCGGGGTCGAAGAAGGGACCGCCCCGGTGGCCGGGTCCGCCCTGGGCAACGACGACCGAGGTGGTGAGAGCTATCGTGAAGAGCGCCGTGAGCGCCGTCTTGTTGAAGATTCGCGTGTTCATCGGATATCTTCTTATAACGGCCGAAGAAGCGACCCGGCCGCGTTGGTTTGGCGGTTTCTGTGCCTCCCCGCGGGAGGCGCAGTCCTCACGATAGGCCCGGCCGGACAGCGACGCCACACCCCGCGGGGTGGGTCCTTGGGCCTGCGAGTGTCCACTCTTCCACGCTCAGGCCAGGCGGGCGGGAAACATGGGAGGGATGCAACAGCCCCGTCACGCGAATGCGCTTTCCCAGCACTTCGGCCGCTCGAGCTCCTCGATCTCAGCGCCCGGTGCCAGCAGCAGCTTTCCCGGCGGGCCGGACATCTCCAGAACCCAGAAATCCTCGTCCTTGGCCAAGGATCCGGCGGCCGTGACCCGGATTTCCCCAGGTGTGAAGCCGGCGTTCTGCACCGCTTCCCACGGCCTGCTCGTCGCTCGCCGCGGCGGGACAACGGAGACCGGCGCCCTCGATGTCCACGTGCCCGGCCTCCACGCCACGATCGCCGACTGGCTGAAGCAGAAGGGATTCAGTCCCAGAATCGCCGGCACCTGTGAGGGGGGCTAAGGTACCGTGTTCGACCAGGCCGTCGTGTCACCCGACTCGAAG